>CAWEMG010000023.1:0-93521 GCA_963810165.1 uncultured Gemmatimonadales bacterium | reverse complement strand
AAGGTCCTCTGGAAGGGAAAGCCATACCCGGAGACTGTCCTACTGCGGTTGATCACGCCGCGGACGGACGGCCCAACGTGAAGCTGGGAGCCGGGAAGAACGGATCGGGACTCCTCATCGGCGGCCAGTCGGACCCGACCTACGTCCAGGTGCTGGCGGAAGAGGGGGAGACGACGGTGAGACTGAAGAACAAGGATGGGAAGGAGCGGGTGATACGGCCGTAGACGGACGGGCGGACAGGCGGACGGGCGGTCGGCAACAGCACCTCATGCCGAGGGATGAGACTGTCTTCGCCTGTCCGCCTGTCCGTCTACACCTCCGCCGGTAGCGGAATCTGGTCTTTGTGCCTCCCAGCCACTGGTCGAACGACTGCAGCTCCGGATTGAGCGTGCGGGCGAAGGCGATGTCGCGCGCGCCGACGAAGTAGTCGTTGAAGTCGCGCTTGAACTGGAACATGTTGCCGAGGTCGTCGGCGCCGGGGAAGCCGAAGCTGCGGTAGACCTCGGGCGGGACGTCGTTGTACCGGACCTCCTTGCCGAGCGCCCGGCTGAGCCCGGCGGCCATCTCGGCGCCGGTCAGATGCTCGCCGGCGATGCCCACGGTCTTCCCGATGAACTCCCTGCCCCGCTTGAAGATGCCGTAGGCGCACTTGCCGATGTCCTCCGCGGCGATGCCCGGCAGCTTCTTGTCGCCCATCGGGAAGCGTGATCGCCGAGCTTCCCGTCCGGGCCGCGCTTCGGACCCATCGCCGAAGTAGATGAAGTTGTCCCAGTAGAACGACGTGAGCAGGAACGTGGTCGGCACGCCGAGGTCGCGTGAAGATCTCGTCGGCCTCGCCCTTGGCGTCGAAGTGGGGACCTTGTACTTGCCCATCAGCGTCGGCATCCGGTCGTCGCTCAGAGCGGCACCCACTTCCGGGTGTCCTCGAGGGTCGACCAGATCACGTGCTGCACGCCGGCGGCCTTCGCGGCCTGCGGCCATGTTGCGCGCCTGCGCGAGCTCCTTCTCGGGCGAGAAGTGCTCCCAGAAGTTCGTGACGCAGAACGCGCCGTAGGCGCCCTCGAAGGCCTGGCGCATGCTCGCCGGCGTCGTCGAGGTCGGCGGCCACGACCTCGGCGCCGGGGGCGGCCAGCGCCTTCGCCTTGTCGGAGTCGACTTCCGCGTGATGGCGCGCGCGGCGAAGGGGCCGCTCGGGTCGGCCAGGATGGCGCGCACCAGTCCGCCGCCCTGCGCGCCGGTGGCGCCGACGACGGCGATGATCTTCTTCTCCGCCATGACCAAGCGCTTCCGTTAGTTAAGTGGAGTCAGATTTCCAAAGTCGCCAAGATTCGTGTACCATTACGCTCCGCAACAGCTGAAACACGGAGGGCACGGAACGCTCCGGAAACAGTTCGAGTTCAGTTAGCCATGACATGTTTTTATTCAACTGCACACCAACGGAGTTCCTGTGCATTGGGTTCGTGGCTGAATGGTGTGCTGTTGACCAAAAGCTTCCCCCGCGATCCACAACGTCCTCCGTGTCCTCCGTTTTTTTCCGTGTCCTCCGTGTTAAGGCTTTTGCCATAACCTAACTCGCCTGCCAAAAGCGGAACCCCTCCAGCGATATCGTCCGGTCGCCCTTCTGATTCTGCCTCGCACAGTACTGCGTTGGATAGTAACCCGCCTCCTTGAACCCCTGGGGCTGCCGGATCTCGAGACACGCATCCCGCGTCTTCTGGAGAAACTCGAGCGTAATCATGGCTCCCAGAAGATCAGTCCCCCTCATATGCACCGTAAATCAACGTGCTGGTGAACGGAAGCGAATCCCTCGCTTGGGCGACTGGGAGTCGAGCAGGTGGTTCCCCATCCTGGGCACCACGGCGCCGACGTCGATGTAGCCGATGGGGAGATATTGAGGCCGGGCCGGACGGGTGGCAACCTTGAAGTCGCCGCAGTCGGCCGGGGCTCGCCACAGCGTCCCGACCGGATGGCCTCGACCCGGTCCCGATCGCCGGTATGGAAGTGAAAGTCGAAATGCGCCTTAGCGTATGGCGTGTTGTGGTGACCGGCGGGATTCCAGTTCACCGAGATCCAACGGAACGGGAGTCCGGTCGAGGAATCGGCCGGAACGTCCAGGATCCGCTCCCTCGTCGCCGATGCATTCGTGCCCGATGTGGCGGCCGTCGCCGTCGAGATCGAAGCAGCGGCTCACCGTATTGGGCATCGGGGGAAGCTGCTCGAGGGCGCCGGGTGACAGCGTCACCCCGATCGCGCCCGGAGCCCCGCCCGCATCCAGCGTCACGAAGCTCTGGACCGTACCGGCGCCCATTCTCTCGACCCTGCCCCGCAGGGTTCGCTCCGCGCCCGGTGACTGCGCCCGAGATGACGACACCAAGGCCGGCAAGAAGCGCTGCGACACCGACGATCCGGGCAGAGAGGGCAGCCGACCACATGACATGCTCCTTTGTGTTGAGGGTATCCGTTGTCACAGATATGCCCACTAAGATCAGGGGTACGACTTCATGCCGGCCCTGACCTAAACTAAGAGCGTATCCAGGGTTCTGACTGCTGCTGCTTCAGCCCGGCCATGGCGGCTTCGGTGGCGTCGGCGGCCGGCCTATCGAGGCGCGACAGCAGCGCGAGACCCGCGGCCGTGATCTCCACCAGAACCACCCGACGGTCCTCGCTGTCCCGCTCCCGCCGAGCCAGCCCCTGCTTGATCAGGCGATCCACCAACCGGGTGACGTCGGGGTCCCGCGTAACCATGCGATCCGAGATCTCGCTGATCCTGGCGGCCTTGGGGCGGGCGCCCCGGAGGATCCGCAGGATGTTGTACTGGCTGGGCGAAATACCTTCCGCCCGCTTCAGATACTGTGTCCAGTTCTCCTCGACCACCCGGGTGGTGAGCATCAGGTTGAGGACCAGTTGCTCCTGCAGGGAGCCAAAGGGCTTGGTCTGGCGGATTTCCCGCTCGATCGTCTGTGCCATGGGCCACAGATTATCTGTTGGGAGGAATATTGTCAAGAGGGGGACTAACGGGCGGACCCTTCCTTCATTTGGGCTGCCACGACTGTTCGGCTCCTTCGCTACACTCAGGATGACACCTACCGCCTTACCGCCGCAGGACCTACCGCCGCAGTACCTACCGCCCGTCCCCCCGGCATCATCATTGCCTTATTCTCCAGCTATGCCTCCACAACGCCGCTCCGAGCCCCATGGTAAGGCACCAGCCCTGACCGAGTTGCAGAATGCGGTCGAGCCGGCGGTCCCGGTCACATCCAGCCGTCTGCTCCCCGTCGGCACCATCGCGTTCCTGACGGCGCTGTACGGCGTGCTCTACCTGGTCTGGGAGCAGAGCGACTGGGGCAGCGAGGCCGTCCGCGACCTGGTCGGCAACGTGGCCTTCATGCCGCTCAACCTCGCCGTGCTGGTCCTGTTCCTGCTCGCCTCCCGGCAGGAGTCCTGGACCCGCGCGTCCGCCGGGCGCTCCGCCTGCTCGGGCTCGGCGGCGGCATGGTGTTCATCGGCAACGCCATCTCCGCCTGGTACGTGCTCGCCCGGCACGACAACCCGCCGGTCTCCTGGGCCGATCCGTTCTACCTCTCCGACTCGCTGCTCACGCTCACCGCGCTGTTCTCCTTCCCGCTGGCCCGGCGCACCCGGCTCGAGCGGTGGAAGTTCGTGCTCGACGCGCGCGATGGTGCTCGTGGGCGGCGGCGTGGCCATCTGGTACTTCTCGGTCCGGCCGACGGCCGCGTCGCAGGAGAGCACGCTCGTCGTCACCCTGCTGGCGTTCGCCTATCCGCTGGCGAGCATGCTGGTGCTGCTCGGCGTCACCACGGTGCTGCTCCGCCGGCCGACCGACGGCAACCGGCTGGCGTTCGGCCTGCTGCTCACGGGCGTGTCGGTCGGCGTGGTCGCGGACCTCACGTTCAACCTGGTGCAGCTCGAGGTCGGCGGGCGGAGCGCGAGCTGGGCCGACGGCGTCTTCCTGGTGTGCTACCTGCTGCTGATCGCGAGCGCGGAGCGGTACTGGCGCCGGCCGGTGCCGGCCGGGGCGGCCTCGACGCCCCCACCCGGTTCCAGGCGATCAGCCCCCTGCCCTACCTCGCCGTCGGCACCACGTACGGCCTGCTGCTGCTCGTGGCGCTCCGCCCGTGGACCGACCCGGTGAGCGGGCTCGCGATCGGCGCGCTGCTGGTCACCGCGCTGGTGGTGATCCGCCAGCTCCTCACGGTGCGCGAGAACCTCCGGCTCCTGGCCGAGACCGCCGCGCGGCAGAACGAGGCGCGGTTCCGCTCGCTGGTGCAGCACTCCTCCGACGTGATCCTGGTGACCCGGGCGGACGGCACGATCCGGTTCGTGAGCCCGTCGGCGGCGCGGGTCTTCGGCTACGATCCGGCGGCGATGATCCGCCAGACCGTGCCCGACCTGCTGCACCCCGAAGACCGCGACCGGGCCGCGGCTTCTTCCGCACCGCGGCACCGCCCCGGGCGTCACCGGCCCGGTCGAGTGGCGCTTCCGCCAGCCGGACGGCTCCTGGCTCCACGCCGAGATCCTGGCGACCAACCTGCTGCACGACACGACGGTGAAGGGCATCGTGCTCAACACCCGCGACGTGAGCGAGCGGAAGCGGCTGGAGGAGCAGCTCACCCACCAGGCGTTCCACGATCCGCTCACCGGGCTCGCCAACCGGGCGCTGTTCCGCGACCGGGTGAGCCACGCGCTGGCGCTGGCCCGGCGGCGCGGCACTCCGATCACGGTGCTGTTCCTCGACCTCGACGACTTCAAGACGGTGAACGACAGCCTGGGCCACGCCGAGGGCGACCGGCTGCTGATCGCGGCGGCCGAGCGCTTCCTGGCCTGCGCCCGGAGCGCGGACACGGTGGCGCGGCTCGGCGGCGACGAGTTCGCGATCCTGATCGAGGGCGCCGACGGCCGGGAGGGGCTGCCCGAGCGGCTGGCCGACGCGATGGCCCACCCGTTCACGCTGAGCGGCAACCAGGTGCGGGTCACGGCCAGCATCGGCGTCGCCTCCGCCTCGCCCGGCGACACGGGCGGACGACCTGCTCCGGAACGCGGACGTCGCGATGTACGCCGCCAAGCGGCGGGGCAAGGGCCGGGCGGCGACCTTCGAGTCGCGGATGTACGCCGACCTGCGCGAGCGGCTGGACCTCGAGGCCGCGCTGCGCCGCCGCCATCGAGCGGCAACGAGCTGGTGCTGCACTACCAGCCGATCGTGGAGCTCAAGACCGGCGCGATCTACGGGGTCGAGGCGCTGGTCCGCTGGGACCACCCGCAGTTCGGCCGGCTCCTGCCGCAGCACTTCATGCCGCTGGCCGAGGAGACCGGCCTGATCGTGCAGCTCGGGTCCTGGGTGCTGCGCGAGGCCTGCCGGCAGCTGCAGGTCTGGCGCGCGGAGCACCCGCGGCTCCCGCTCGCGATCGCGGTCAACATCTCCGGCCGCCAGCTCCAGGGCGCCGGGCTGGACGAGGCGCTGCGCCAGGCGGTGGCCGCGTCCGGCGTGGACCCGACGGCGGTGGTGCTGGAGATCACCGAGAGCGTGCTGATGCAGCAGACCGACTCGGTGCTCGAGCGGCTGCAGCAGCTCAAGGCGCTCGGCGTGCGGCTGGCGATCGACGACTTCGGCACCGGCTACTCGTCGCTCAGCTACCTGCAGCGGTTCCCGATCGACATCCTCAAGATCGCCAAGCCGTTCGTCGAGGAGGTGGCCCACGGGGCCGACCGCTCGGCGCTGGCGCGGGCGATCATCGGGCTGGGCGACACGCTCCGGCTGGAGACGATCGCCGAGGGGATCGAGATGGCCGAGCAGCGCGCGGCGCTGATCGAGCTGGGATGCACGCTGGGCCAGGGCCACCACTTCTGGGCGGCGCTGCCGGCGGCGGGGATCGCGGAGCTGCTCGAGAGCGACCGGTTCCCCGGGCTTCGGCTGGTGGAGGGGAGTGCTTGAGGGGCCGTCTTCAGCTTTGACGTCCGGATTCCGAAACTACCAGGGTCCCCACACCTCCTCCGATCGCGTGCGAGAGCCACATGTCGAAGCGAGCCATAACCGCTAAGCAGCGAACCTGGCTGTTGGACGAGCTGAGCCTCTGGCGGCGGGACGCCATCGTCACCGACCAGCAGGCCCAGCGCATCGCCGACCTGTACGAGGGTGCGGGCGAGCTGGCTGAGCGGGGGCGGTCGCGAGCCGTGTCCGTCCTGATGGCCGCGGCGGCCACCCTGGTGGGCCTCGCCGCTCTTCTCCTGATCGGCTACAACTGGGACGCCCTTTCCCGCGACATCAAGCTGGTGATGGTGCTGGGTACTATCGCCCTCACCCACGCCTTGGCATTCAGGCTGCGTTATAAGCAGAACGCCCTCGCCCGCTCGGAGACCGTCTTCTTCCTGGCCTGTCTCTTCTATGGCGCGGGCATCTGGCTGGTGGCCCAGGTCTTCCACCTCAACGCGCACTACCCCGACGGCGTCTGGTGGTGGGCGGTCGGAGTGCTGCCCTTCGCCCTCTGTCTCGAGACCCGGCTGCTGCACCTCCTGCTGGTCGTTCTCCTGGCGCTGTGGGCCAACATGGAGGTCCTCGACTTCGGTCACCTCGGCGGGTGGCTGTTCGGACGCTGGGATTTTATCCCCAACGGCGCATACAGCCTGCCCCTGCCTGGCGTTGCCGGGAATCCTGTGGGCCTACCGCAAGCAGTCGGTGAAGACGCTGGGTCTGTACGTGCCGCTCCTGGCATGGTGGACGGTGCTCCAGGTCTTCGCCTGGAAGCTGGGGTCGAACCCGATCTACTTCGTGGGGAGCGTCGGCGCACTGCTGCTGGTCATCGCCGAGGCCCATGCGGCGGGCAGTCGCTTCGCGATTCCGTATCGGTATTACGGGAGCCTGCTGGTCGGGGGCGCGCTGGTGCCGCTCAGCTTCTACGATCTCAACAAGCACCTGGTCGGGGAGTGGGCCACCCGGGTTGGTCCACCCGCCCTGCTTGCGCTTGCCGCGGTGGCCGCCGTGCTGGTGGTTCACCGGACCATCCCTCGCCGTCAGGTGATCCCACTGGGACTGGCCCTGCTGATGGCGATCCTTCCACTGATGAGCGTGGGCTGCAAGAGCTCCAGCTGCGCTGATGCGGCGGCGCTGTTGCCGACCATCCTGGTCAACGTTGCCATGGTGGCCGCCGCGTTCTGGCTGATGCAGCTCGGCCTCCAGGAGGACCGGGGCCGTCCCTTCGGCGCCGGCGTCCTCTACTTCCTGCTGTGGTCGGTGATGCGATACGTCGATCTCTTCGGCGACTTCGGGGGCATGCTCGGCGCGGCGCTGATGTTCTTCCTGTGCGGAGGCGCGCTCTTCATGGTTGCCCGCTATTGGCAGAGCCGAAAGGAGGTTCGCTATGCGTGAGGCCGTGACAGGACTGGTGGCTCCTGGGCTGTTCGGGTGGCTCAAGGCCAGAGAGCGCAAAATCCTGCTGATCGCCGCGGCGGCTCAGGTCGTGATCCTGCTGGCCATGACCGTTCTGCGCGCGATTCCTCTCATGACCGGGCAGACCGTGCTGGTGCGGGTGCAGCCGGTGGATCCGCGGGACCTCTTTCGGGGCGACTACGTCATCCTGAGCTACGACTTCAGCCGGGTTCGACCGGATAGTGTCGAAGGGCTCTCCGAGGCGGAGCGCGGGAGGAGCTGGAAGAACCTGGAGGGCCGGACCGTGTATGTGCCCCTGGTGCCGGACTCGGTTCCGGGGCACATGCGGGCCGGGAAGATCACGGTGGAAAAGCCCGCTGCCGGCCTGTTCCTCAAGGGACACATGAAGCGTTATGGGGCGCTCGAGTTCGGGATCGAGGCGTACTACGTGCAGGAGGGCGCCGGGCTCCGCTACGAGCAGGCGATTCGCAACCGGCAGCTCTCTGCCGAGCTGGCGGTGACATCCAGTGGCCAGGCGGCATTGAAGGGACTACGGATCGAGTAGGCGAAGGGGCCGAAACTCTATGTAGAGTCTCGGCCCCGTTCGCTTGTTACTCGTTCTCCTCGACCTGATCCCTAATCCTTGTCCTTGTCCTTGTCCTTGTCGTGACCGAGGTGACGACCGTTGTTCCCCTTTGATCCATCCTTGTTGTTGTCCTGGTTGTTCCGCCGGTCGTCATTCCTCCACCTGTCGTCATCCTTGCGCTTGTCATCATTCTTCCGCTTGTCGTCGTCCTTCCACCTGTCATCATGCCGCCGCTTGTCGTCGCCCCTCCATCCGTCGTAATCACGGCCGTAGTGACGACGGTGGTCCCGCCTCCACTCCACCTCATCGAGGTAGTAGCGGCCGGCGCGTTGGTAGACGACCACCTTGCGCAGCGGTCGGCGATCGAACGGGTAACGGTAGAAGCGCGCCCCGTCATAATACACCGTGATCACCCGGTAGCTGGGGTGCCTCCACCAGCCGTGCCGGGCCTGAACCCGCTCGATCATGAGGATCTCGCGCTGGCGAACGATGACGGGTGCCGGGCGAGGGGTCTCCACCGGTTTGGGCGTCACGCGAACAGGCGGCGTGGGAGCGGGCGCCGCGGGAGCGGGATTCCCACCGTTTATGATCTTCTGGAATTTTTCATACGTGGTCTGAGCCTGTAGCGGCAGCGCGCTCGCGACCAGGAAGCCGGCGACCCATGCCAGCCTTATGCTGTGCCTCATGACGGCCTCCAAGGAGTGGGTGACTGGCCGTCTTCTATGCGAACGCTATGCCACGGCGTAAACCCTTAGCTCACAATGGTGCAAGAGAATGCACCCGGGCGGCGAGGAGGTCACCACGGCGGGAAGCGCAGCGGATCCGATCATCCTGGCTGTTCTTTGGTCTCGGTGAAGGGACAGTCGGTAAAGGAGAGCTCGCCCCGTTTTCTGCGAAGAGTCACTGCGGTCCGCACCGGCAGTAGGTGCCTGGTCTCCGCATTAGATAGAGTCTTAACGTGTCGCGGCGTCCACCAGCAGCAGGAGGCCGAAACCGAAGGCGGCGAGCAAGCCTGAGAAACGCGGGCTGTTGTGGAAAGCTTCGGGAATCATCGTTTCCGCGGTCATCGCGAGCAGTGCTCCCGCCCCAAATGCCTGCAGCCGCGGTGGCCACGCCTGACCGAGCGAGCTGAACCCCACGTACCCCACCGCGATTGCTACCGCTGCCCCGACGGCGATCCCGGTCCAGAGCAGAAGGATGTAGCGGTAACTGCGGCCGGCGAGCCGCATACCCGCCGCGCTGGATAGAGCCTCGGGGAGGTTACCCACTGAGAACGCGAACACCAGCGCGAGAGGGACTGCCCGATCCCCGAGAGCGATCCCCAGTACCAACGCCTCCGGGACCGCATCGATCGCGTTGCCGAACGCGATGGCTGCTCCGCTGCCGGGCTGCTGCGACTCGGTCGGCTGCTGAACACATTCGCCGCAGCGCTTGCGGTGAGCAGCACCGGACCGAGCGAGAAGTGCGTTGCACCCGCTGAATACGGCTGCCCCGAGCAGCAGCGACACCGCCGCCGCCATTGGGCCGGCACTCCCTACCGCATCCGCGGCGACTTTCAGCGATACACCAGCAAGCAGCAGCCCAGCGCCGACCGACATGGCCATCGCGATCGCATGGTGCGACAATCGGGAGAAAGACCCTGCGACCGCGCCGATCAGCAATCCGACGGACGACACTGCGCCCCACGCCAGGGCAGCCCAGACTTCATTGACAGTCGTGGGCATCTCGAGACTTGAATAGCGAGCTCACGCCGGCAGCGCTGCCGCAGCAATGATGATGCGCCTGGCACCCGACGGATCGAGCCAGACCTGCGTCGCCGTCCGCGTGACGCAGAGGACGACGCCGTTGCAGCTGGGGCAGCGCATGACCGTGCCCATGCCATGGGCATACACCAGCAGCGCGCCCACTGCCCCGCTCGCCCCGCAGCCGGCGCACGTTGCGCGCGCGGCGGTAAGGTCCGGGACAAAGAGCTCGCTCAGCACGCCGGCCGCGGCGTTCCCGTCCAATCGGAGCGCGTCCGCAACGCTCTCCCTCGAGATGTCCTCCATTGCTGCCTCCCTTTGCTCGCACCGGTCGGTGCGGCGCGTGCTACCCCGGTCCCGAGGGTCCGAAGCGTTCGGTCTTGACCCGGGCCGGGTCGTGCCCCAGTGCGACCAGCGCCGAGGCGACGGCCTCTACCAGCAGTGTCGGACCACAGACGAAGACGTGGGGCCGCTCGGCCGGCGGCCAGGCTACCTCCGCCAGCATCATGCGATCGATCCTGCGCCGAAAGCCGGTCCAGCCCGGAGGCGGCTGGCGCGTGAGCGTGAGCGTGACCTCGAGCCTCGGGTCGTCCTCGACCAACCTCTCAAGCTCGTCCCGGTAGATCACCTCGTCCCAGCGTCGGGACGAGTACAGGAGCCGGGCCGGGATGTGGTGCCGAGCGCCGGCATCCGCGGTCCCGAGCGCGGCCGCGCGATGGCGCAACATCGCCCTGAGCGGCGCGATCCCGGACCCGCCCCCAACGAGGAGGAGCGGCCCGCCGATCGTGACGTCCCAGACGAAGTGCCCACCGATCGGCCCGCGCAGCTCGAGCCGGTCTCCCACCTGCAGCACGTCGGTGAGATAGGGAGATACCTCGCCATCGTCCAGCCGCTCCACAGTGAGCATGACGCGGGCGTCCTCCGGCGCGGAGGCGATGGAATAGCTTCGCTGCGCCTGGTATCCGTCCTCGGCCGTGAGGCGTACGTCCACGTGCTGCCCTGCGCGGTGGCCGGGCCAGCCTGGGACGTCGAGGACCAGCGTCTTTGCTCGCGGGGTTTCCGAGAGGATGTCGGCCACGGTGGCGAACCGCCAGGCGATCGGCCGCGCCGTCGGCCGCAGCGTCGCCGCCAACCCGGAGCGGGGTGGCGCTGGTTCACTCGTCACCGGCATATCGCTGCTCGCGCCAGGGGTCGCCATAGTTGTGATAGCCGTAGGATTCCCAGAAGCCGGGTTGGTCGCTCTCGAGAAAGCGCAGCTGCCGCACCCACTTCGCGCTCTTCCAGAAGTAGAGGTGCGGCACCAGCAGACGCGCGGGACCGCCATGTTCCGCCGGGAGCGGCTCGCCGCCGTAGCTCAGCGCCACCCACGCCTTGCCTCCGGTCACATCGGCGAGCGGCAGATTCGTGGTGTAGTCGCCGTCGCACACTGCGAGCATGTAAGGCGCGGCTGCGACGCCACGGGCGCCGGCCTCCGTGACAAGCGTGTCTATCGAAACGCCCTCCCAGACGGTGCCGAACTTGGACCACTTGGTGACGCAATGGATGTCCGCGGTGACGGGCTCGCGCGGCAGCGCGTTGAACTCGTCCCACGTCCATCGCGCCGTCCGCCCGCCCGGACCGCGGAGCGTGAAGTCCCACGTCTGGATCGAGACGCGCGGCGTAGGACCCGCCGAGAGTACGGGGAAGTCCCGCGTCTCGTACTGGCCCGGCGGCAGCCGGTCGGCGGCAACGGTGGACCGTGGCCGGCCCCGAAACCCGCGGGAGAATATGGATGTCATTATGGCCTCCTCTCTTTCGGCTCGAAAGCTGAAACACGGAAGACACGGAGCCACGGAACACGGAAGGTTCGAATCACCGAGAGTCGCAGGCGCATGTTTCGATGTTCACGCAGACCGACAAGGTGAGCAGCATTGATTTCAGCTGTGGTGGGTGACCAGCTGGGCGATCTGATCTTCCGTGCCTTCCGTGTCTTCCGTGTCTCGCTTGTGCAGCTTTTGCCATCTACTCGCAAGCGACTTGAACGCCGCGCGCAGCTCCGACGCGAAGAGCGCCGGCTCCTCCCATGCCGCGAAGTGTCCGCCGCGGTCGACCTCGTTGAAGTAGGCGAGGCCGGGGTAGACCGCCTCAACCCAGCTGCGCGGGGCAGCCCAGAGCTCGCCGGGGAACGTCGTGAACCCCACCGGCACCGAGACCGCCGGAGGAGCCTGGCCGCTCGCAAGCGCTGCGGCCAGCGCTCGTCCGTCCTCCCAGTACGACCGGGCCGCCGATGCTGCGGTGCCGGTCAGCCAGTACAGCGTGATGTTGTCGACGATAGTCTCCCGGGTGAGATTGCCCACAGGCTCGCCGTCGACGAACGCGCGGGAGATCTTGTAGTAGCTGTCCGTGTCGTGGTCGAGCAACCAGGCCGCCAGCGCGATGGGTGAATCCAGCAGGGCGTAGCCGATCGTCTGGGGCCGCGTTGCCATCTCGAGGAAGTAGCCGAAGCCGTCCTGCCTGAACGTCGTGACCGCTTTGTGCGCGGCACGTTCCTGTTCGGATTCCCTGGGCAGGTGATCGCCGATTGCGAGCACCGCCGTGAGCAGGTTCAGGTGGTAGCCGGCCAAACCCTCGACCGCCTGGCGGCCCATCAGGTCCGTGACGAGGGCACCCACGTCGCCGCCCTGGGCGACGTAGCGGGTGTAGCCGAGGCGGTGCATCAGCTCCGCCCACGCGCGTCCGGTGCGGCCGGCGTCCCAGCCGAGCTCGGTCGGCTCACCGGAGAACCCGTAACCGGGCAGTGATGGCAGCACCAGGTGGAATGCGTCCTCGGCGGCGCCGCCGTGAGCGGTCGGGTCGGTCAGCGGGCCGATGGTCTCGAGCAGCTCGATGACCGAGCCGGGCCAGCCATGCGTCATGATCAGCGGCAGCGCGTTCGGGTGGCGCGACTTGACGTGGATGAAATGGATGTCCACGCCGTCGATCTTGGTCACGAATTGCGGCAAGGCGTTCAGCTTCGCCTCGGCTTTTCGCCAGTCGTAGTCCATCGCCCAGTAGCGGACGAGCTCCTTGAGCGTCGCGAGCTGCACGCCCTGTGACCGATCCTCGACCAGCTCCCTGGTGGGCCAGCGCGTGGCCGCCAGCCGCCGGCCGAGGTCAACCAGCGCCGAGTCGGGAGCGGTAAAGCGGAAGGGCCGAACAGCGTTGTCTTTGGCCGCCGCGGGCGGCGCGGTTGCGACGTGGGTCATCGTGACCTCCTGGGTTTGGGCACGGCATGGCAGCGTGAGAAGGCCCCAATATTTGGCGGCGGCGGGGAGGCGGCTATTGTACCATGGTATATAGGCCTGAGCGGGTTACGAGATCGTTACGCGGACGGGCGGTAAGGCGGTAAGGCGGACAGGCGGTAAGGCGGTAAGTGCTAGGGGGACGGGTGAACAGTCAGCCCGCAAGACCTCATCCCGAGTGCAACGAAGGAACTCAGGAGACGCGCCGATGAAGATCACCGTAGATAGCGTCGTAAACGCCAGCCTGGATTCGGTCTGGCAGGCGTGGAACAACCCCGACGACATCAAGCAGTGGAACAATGCCTCCGACGACTGGCACACGACGCGAAGCACCGTCGATCTGCGCGAAGGCGGCAAGTTCTCGGCCCGGATGGAGGCGAGGGACGGCAGCGCGGGATTCGATTTCGAGGGGACCTACACCCGGGTGGTGCCGCAGCGATTGATCGAATACCGGATGGAAGACGGCCGCGAGGTCAAAGTCGAGTTCTTAGAGACGGCCGAATCGGTCCTGGTGCGCGAGACGTTCGACGCAGAGACCGAGAACGATCCGGAAACGCAGCGCGAGGGGTGGCAGGCCATCCTGGACAACTTCACCCGGCATGTGGAGCGGGTTCACGCCTGAGGAGAAGGCGGTAAGGCGGTAAGGCGGTAAGGCATATACCTCATCCCGAGTGCGCAGTCCTACCGCCGCAGTACCTACCGCCCAGCACCTACCGCCGCAGTATCTACCGCCGCAGTACCTACCGCCCCCCAGCCGGCGCGGGCTGCAACGGCATGGCCGTCGGCGACCGGCGCGTCACCAGCGACCGGATCACGACGTACAACACCGGAGTGATGATCAGACCGAAGATGGTCACGCCCAGCATTCCCGCGAACACCGTCACGCCGAGCGCCCGGCGGATCTCGGCGCCGGGCCCGCTGGAGATCACCAGCGGAACCACTCCCATGATGAACGCCAGCGAGGTCATCAGGATCGGCCGGAGCCGGATGCGGCAGGACTCGAGCGCGGCGCCGAGGATGCTGCGGCCCTGAAGCTCGAGCTCGCGGGCGAACTCCACGATGAGGATGGCGTTCTTACAGGCCAGCCCCGCGAGCACCACCAGCCCGACCTGGGTGAAGATGTTGTTGTCGCCACCGGTAGCCCACACGCCGCCCATCGCCCCCAGCACCGAGAGCGGAACGATCAGGATCACCACCAGCGGCAGCGACCAGCTCTCGTACTGTGCCGCCAGCACCAGGAACGCGAGCAGAATCGAGAGCGGGAACACCAGGAGCAGCGTCGCCCCTTCCTGCACCTGCTGGTAGGTGAGCTCGGTCCACTCGAAGCCCATTCCCCGCGGCAGCACCTCGCCCGCCAGCCGTTCCATGATCGCCACCGCCTGACCGGAGCTCACGCCGGGCGCGAGGCTGCCGTTGATATCGGCCGCGGGGAACGAGTTGTAGTGGATGACCTGATCGGGACCGAAGGTCTCCCGGGTCCGCACGATGGAGCCGAGCGGCACCATCTCTCCCGCCGCGTTCCGGACCCTGAGGTTGCCGATGTCCTCCAGCTGGCTCCGGAAGGGGGCGTCGGCCTGGGCCACCACCTGGTACGTCCGCCCGAAACGGTTGAAATCGTTGACGTAGGCCGAGCCCAGGTAGACGGCGAGGGTGCCGAAGAGATCGGGAAACGCCACGTCCTGGCGCCGGGCCCGTTCCCGGTCGATGTCGATCCACACCTGAGGCACGTTCATCCGAAAGCTGGAGAAGACGCCCCGCAACTGCGGCTGCTGGTTGGCCTGGGCGACCAGCGCCTGAGACGCCTGGAACAGCTGCGGCGCGCCGAGTGCGCCGCGGTCCTGCACCTGCATCTTGAAGCCGCCGGTGGACCCCAGCCCCTGGATGGCGGGTGGAGGAAACACCGCGACGAACGCCTCCTGAATCGAGGCGAAGCGGCCGTTCAGCGCCTGGGCGACCGCCTGTCCATGAAGCTCCGGCTCCTCCCGCTCCTCGAAGGGTTTGAGCGGGAAGAAGACGATGCCCTGATTGGGGGCGGTGACGAACCCGTTCACCGAGAGTCCGGTGAACTGGACGGCATGGGACACGGCGGGATGCTCCAGGGCCATCGCCGTCATCTTCCGGAGCACCGAGTCGGTGCGGTCGAGCGATGACGCGTCGGGAAGCTGGGCGATCCCCACCAGATACTGCTTGTCCTGCGGGGGGATGAAGCCTCCGGGAACCAGCCGGAAGATCACCACCGTGAGGACCAGCAGCGCGACGTACCCGACGAGCGGCAGACCCGGCCGTACCGCGAGACGCTCCACTCCCCTGCCGTAGCGCTCCGAGCCCGGACTGGAAGAGCCGGTTGAAGGGGCGGAAGATCCAGCCGAGCCCGCGGTCCAGCACCCTGGTCAGCAGGTCGCGCGGCGCCCCGTGGGGCCGGAGCAGGATCGCGGCCAGCGCCGGCGACAGCGTCAGTGAGTTGAACGCGGAGATCAGGGTGGAGAATGCGATGGTGAGCGCGAACTGGCGGTAGAACTGGCCGGTGAACCCGGGCAGCAGGGCCACGGGCACGAACACGGCGCAGAGCACCAGGGCGATGGCGATGATGGGTCCGGTGACCTCCTCCATCGCCTTGTACGCCGCCTGCCTGGGCTCCAGCCCCAGCGCGATGTTCCGCTCCACGTTCTCCACCACCACGATGGCATCGTCCACCACGATCCCGATGGCGAGCACCAGACCGAACAGGGTGAGCGTGTTGATGGAGAAGCCGAACGCGAGCAGGATAGCGAAGGTGCCGACGATGGACACCGGCACCGCGACCAGGGGAATGATCGAGGCCCGCCAGGTCTGAAGGAACAGCACCACGACGATCACCACCAGCAGCACCGCCTCGAACAGCGTGATCACCACTTCCCGGATCGACTCGCTCACGAACACGGTGGGGTCGTACACGATCTGGTGGCGGATCCCCTCGGGGAAGTTCTGCGACAGCTCCGCCATGGTGGTCCGGACCGCCTCGGCCAGGCGCAGCGAGTTTCCCCCCGGGAGCAGGAACACCGCGATCGGGACGGCCGGCTCGTTGTCCAGACCGGACCGCAGGCGCATATTCCTGGGCCGCCAGCTCGATCCGGGCGACGTCGCGCAGGCGGGTGAGCTGGCCTTCGGCGCCGGTCCGGATCACGACCGCGCCGAACTCCTCCTCGTCCAGCAGTCGGCCCTGGGTATTGATGGTGAGCTGGAACGGCACCTGCTCCGTGAGCGGCGGGCCCCCCAGTGTACCGGCGGAGACCTGGACGTTCTGCTGCTGCACCGCCCGCACCACTTCGGCGGCGGTCAGGTTGCGGGCCGCGACCTTGGCCGGATCGAGCCAGATCCGCATGGCGTAGTCGCCGCCGCCGAATATCCGGACGTTGCCCATGTCCGGCAGCCGGGCCAGCACGTCGCGAATCTGAATGAGGGCGTAGTTCCGGAGATACAGCTGGTCGTAGCGGCGGTTGGGCGACGTCAGGTGAACCACCATGGTCAGATCGGGGGAGCTCTTGACGACCGTGACGCCGAGCCGGCGCACCTCCTCGGGCAAGCGCGGCAGCGCCTGGTTGACCCGGTTCTGCACCTGCACCTGGGCGAGGTCCACGTCGGTGCCGAGCGCGAAGGTGACCGTGAGCTGCATGACCCCGTCGGCGGTGGCCTGGGAGGACATGTAGAGCATGTTCTCCACGCCGTTGATCTGTTCCTCCAGCGGCGTGGCGACGGTCTGGGCGATGGTCTCGGGACTGGCGCCGGGGAAGACGGCCCGGACCTGCACCGTCGGCGGCACCACCTCGGGGTACTCGCTGATGGGGAGCACCTGCATCGCCAGCAGCCCGGCCACGGTGATGATGATGGACAGCACCGTCGCGAAGATCGGCCGGTCGATGAAGAACCGGGAGATGTTCACGGCTTGGTCCCCGAGTCGCCCGGAGCGGCAGTGGCGCTCTCGGGAGGCGGAGCCTCGGTGGCCTTGACCTTCACGCCGGGGCGGATCCGCGCGAATCCATTCACCACCACCTTCTCGCCCGGCTCGAGCCCGTCGCGGATGACGCGGCGCTGTCCGTCCAGCTGGCGGCCGAGAGTGACGCTGCGGTAGATGACGCTGTCGCCGGCGAGCACGAAGACGAACTTGCGATCCTGGTCGGTGCTGACGGCGGCTTCGGGAATCGTGGTGACCCGCCGGACCCCGGAGCCGATCAGCCGGACCCGGGCGAACATCCCGGGCGTGAACAGCCGGTCCTTGTTCGCGACCACCGCGCGGGCCCGGATGGTGCCGGTGGCCTGGTCGAGGCGGTTGTCCACGAAGTCCATCCGGCCGCGGTGGGGATAGCCCTCCTCGTTGGCGAGGCCGATCTGCACCGGGTTCCGTGCCGTCCGGCTGCTGGGCCGCTCGCCGCTCCGGGCCAGCTGGTTGTAGCGGAGATAGGCGGCTTCGTCGCCCTCGAAGTACACGTAGATCGGGTCGAGGGAGACCACGGTCGTGAGCAGGGTAGATCCGCCGGGACCGGAGGTCACCAGATTCCCCTGGGTCACCTCGGCTCGCCCGGTGCGGCCGGCCACCGGCGCCCGCACCTTGGTGTAGCCCATGTCGAGCTTCGCCGCGCGCCAGGCCGCTTCCGCCGCGGCCACCTCGGCGCGTGACTCGGAGACCAGGGTGAGCCGGGTATCCATTTCTTCCTGGGAGATGGCTTGCGCCGCGAGCAGGTTCTCGGCCCGCTTGGCGTCGCGCTCGTTCAGCTCCAGACGGGCTCGGGCCCGGTTGAGATCGGCCTGGCGCTGATCCAGCGTCGCCTGGTAGGGCTCGGGGTCGATCTCGAACAGCACGTCGCCCTTCCTGACCTCCTTGCCCTCGGTGAAGGCCACCCGGACCAGGTAGCCGGAGACCCGGGGACGCACCTCCACCGCGTCCACCGCCTCGAACTCACCCTGGTACTCGTCCCACTCGGTGATTTCTTCGGCTCGCACTTCGGAGACGGTGACTTCCGGCGGCGGGGGTGGCGCGGGGGTCCCGGACCGGCAGCCGGCAAGTCCCAGACAGGCCCAGCTCAAGACGTGGTAGCGCATGCTGCACCTCGGAGGGGCCCTCCGGCCATGTGGCGGAGGTCTCATGACGGGCTTCTTCATGGCATCGAGTCTGTTAGCGAGATAGTGGCGCGGCAAACCGGGGTGCACAAGAGGCGGTAAGGGCGGTAGGTACTGCGGCGGTAAGGCGGTAGGGCGGTAAGGCGGTAAGGCCGCCGCTTCACCTACCGCCTCAGTTTCTACCGCCTCAGTCCCTACCGCCGCAGTACCTACCGCCGCCGTATCTACGCCGCCGGACCTACCGCCGCGGGTTTGCGGCCGCGATCGTAAAGCTGAACCGGCTGCCCACCCCCACCGTACTCTCGGCTCGCAGCGCGCTCCCGTGCGCCTCTACTATCCCGCGCGTGATCGCGAGGCCGAGCCCGGTGCCGTGCCGGTTGGTGCGGTGGCGCTTCTGCCAGTAGCGGTCGAAGACATGGGGGAGGTCATCGGCTGAGATGCCCTGCCCGGTATCCTCCACGGTAAAGCGGACCCCGGCCGCTTCCGCCTCGGCTCGAACGGAGACGGAGCCGCCCCGCTCGGTGAATTGCACGGCGTTGGTCCCCAGGTTGGTCAGCGCTTGCAGCAATCGTGCGGCATCCGCCCGGATGAGGGGAAGGCCGGCACCGACCCTGGTCTCCAGCCCGACACCCCGGTCCCCCGCCGCGGCCCCGAGCATCTCGCCCACCCGTGACAGGATGACAGCCGGGTCCTCGTCGGCCAGGTCAAGCGCCAGGTGTCCGGCTTCAATGCTCGCCACGTCCGTGAGGTCCCTGATCAGGTGCTGCATGTAGGCGACCGCCTGGTCGATGAGGTCCACGGCCCTCCGCCGAACTTCGAAGGGCTGACCCCCACTCCCGAGGGCTGACGCGCCCAACGCGATGGTGCTGAGTGGGGCGCCGAGGTCGTGCGACACGATGCCGAGCACGGCGTCCCGCTCGTGAGCTGCCGCTTCAGCCGCGGCCCGCGCCTTGCGCTCCCGCTCGAGCAGCGCCTCGCGCTCCCGCTCGAGCCGCCGGCGCTCCGACACGTCATACCATCCCCCCACCACCCGGACGGGCTGCCCGCCCTGGTCGAACACCACGCGACCGCGGTTGACCACTTCGATGTAGCGGCCGTCCCGGTGTTGCATCCGGTACTCGACGACCCAGTACGGAACGGCGCCCCGCAGCGCTGCGTCCCTCAGCGGCTCCGCCTTTAAAGCGTCCTCAGGATGAATGCGGGCTCTCCACCACGCGCCTTCCTGGGGAACTTCGTCGGGCCGGAAGCCCAGGATCTCCTCCAACCCTCCGAAACACTGCACCCGATCGCGGACCGGGTCCCAGTCGTAGACCACACTGGCGAGCGCCTCGGTGGCAAGGCGGAACCGTTCCTCGCTCTGCTCCAGCGCGGCCTCGGCCCGCCTGCGAGCCGTGATATCGATCCGGCTCCCGATGATCCGGGTCGGCTTGCCGGTGGCGTCGTGCACCGCCACGCCACGCATCAGCATCGTGCGATAGGAACCGTCCCGGTGCCGCAGCCGGTACTCCAGCTCGCGGTCGTCGGTCTCTCCCGCCACGATCGCCTGATAGGCTTCTGCTATGCGAGCCCTGTCCTCGGGATGGATCAGGGCGAGAATGGCGGGCACGTCCGGACGTGACCCCGGGGGCCCGTAGCCGAGCTGCTCAAAGACATTGGTGTGGACGATACGAGCGTTGGGGAGGGCCGGGTCCGTCAGCTCGAGCTCCCAGATGCCGATGCCCGACCCGTCCAGAACGAGATCGAGTTCCCTGTCCACTCTCTGACCAGGGGCGGATCGCCGGCGCTCGGGGCCGGCATACGGCTGGCTGTCGGTTGAGGGTGCCACGCTGAGCGCTCTTGATTCGAGGTCGAGTGCAGCACCCAGTATAGCACCTGGGCGGGCGGACGCGCACCTCAACGGCGGTAAGGCGGTAAGGCGGACGGAAGCAAGAAGTACCTCATCCCGAGTGCAACGAGGGATCTACTCAGCGGCTCGTGGGCGTCGTCGGGTAGATCCCTCACTACGTTCGGGATGAGGTATTTCTGGTACTCTACCGCCCTACCGCCGCAGTATCTACCGCCGCTATACCTACCGCCGCTGTACCTACCGCCGCTTCATCTACCGCCGCTTCACCTACCGCCGCTTCACCTACCGCCGCTTCACCTACCGCCCTGAACCACCCGCCGGATCGCGATGGTCAGCGGCACCGCCAGGAGCGCCCCGGGCGGCCCGAGCAGATAGCCCCACACCAGCAACGAGAGCAGGCCGAGGAGCGGCGGGACATCGAGGCCGCTCTGCATGAAGCGCGGCTTGATCACGTTATCCACGACGAAGTTGAGCACGAGGTAGCCGGCCAGGATCACCAGGGCGCGCTGCCAGCCGAGCTCGAGCAGCGTGAGAAGGACGGGAGGCACCACCGACAGGATGATGCCGACGTTGGGCACGAAGTTCATGACGAAGGCCAGCACCGCCCACACCAGTGCCAGGTCGGTTCCCACCGCCCGCAAGAGCACGTATGCCAGGATGGCGAAGCCGAGGCCGGTGGCGGAGGTGATCAGGAGATATTGGCGGACGTCGTGCGCCACGCTTGCCACCTTCCCGCCCGGCGCGAATACCTTGTCGCGCGACCCCCGCTCCACCAGGATGAAGGCCACGATCAGGACCAGGAGCAGCGTCTCGCCGAGCAGCTTGCCCACCTGGCCGAGGAACCCCGCGGCGAGGCCTAGCAGCCGGCCCGGGTTCACCAGATCGAGCGACAGCACACGGTCGGGCTCGATCCCCCGCGAAATCATCCAGCTCTTGAGCCCCTGCTGCAGCGCCTCGGCCTTGTCCTGATAGCGCGGGAGCGTCTGGACCAGCCGGGTCCCCGCCACGCCGAGGAATCCGAGCAGCGCCAGCACCACCGCCACCAGGAGCAGGGTGGTCAGCGCGACGGCCAGGCCTTTCGATACCCTTCTGCGACGCAGCCAATCGAATGTCGGCAGGACCGCCACCGTCAGCAGGGCGGCGAGCAGAATGCTGTTGAGCACCGGGGCGGCGGTGCGGATGCCGGCCGCGATGATGACGAAGGCGGCGGTGACGATGAGGGGGCGATACCATCGGTCGGACTGACTGAAGAGGCCGGTGGGATACGTCATGGGATTCAAAGTAGGCGGTAAGGCGGTAAGGCGGTAAGGCGGTAAGGCGGTAGGGCGGTACGATGCGGTGGAGGCGGTAAGCCGGTAAGCGGTCGCTTGTCACCGAGCGCACAAGGGGCCGAAACTCAGCGTGGGTTGACTGCTTCTCGCTTGCCGCCTTACCGCCTTACCGCCGCACGCCCTACCGCCTTACCGCCGCAGTACCCTTCGCTGCGCTCAGGGCAGGCTCTACCGCCTTACCGCTAATCCCGAGCATACAGGATCGAGATTCCGGGCTCGGAGACCAGCACTCGGCTCACCACGCGGTGCCGCCGCGAGATCCAGTAACGGGCCTCGGGCGCAGGGGTGCCGGCCCGGGCGACCACTTCCCAGACCGGCTCCGGTCCCCGGGTCTTCCGTTCGATGGTCGTGTCCCCCACTACATGAACCTCGTACCAGCTCACCTGGTCGAACCGATCGGTGTAGACCGGCAGGTTGGCACAGTAACCCTCCCGCAGGGGAAGCGCCGAGACGGCCAGGGAAAGCACGTTCCACTCGAAGGGTGCTACTCCGAGCTTCCGGTCGAAGGTGGTGGGAGCGCTGTCCGCCGGTGTGGTCTGCCCGCGCACCCGGTCCGCCGCGAAATCGATTCTCACCGTGCGGGCGGCGTTGTGTGACTGGAATCGGAGCGGCTTGAGCGTCTCGGGATCGATCCAGGAGCTGTCTACCGTTCTGGCCCTCGGCGTATCGAAGATGAGCACGTCCAGAAGCGTCGGCCGTCCGTTGAGCCGGCCAGAGGTGAGGGTTTCGGTCTGAGTGCCGAAGGGCCGGCTGCTGTCGCCGCGGGTCAGGGTGAGCTGCCGCACCACGGTGAAGTCAGAGAGGTACCTGGACGAGACTGTCCTGGCGCCCGCGGTCACGGTATCACAAGTGGTCCGACCTTGGTCGTTGGTGTCCGGCGATAGGGTGCCGAGGGCAGCGATGAGCGGGTATACCAGGACGGAATAGTCTGACATCTCACAGTCTCCGGCTGAGGGTCTAGTTCTGCCTACGAGATCTGCCGCCACCGAGTGACAGCCCCTGGCCATCCCTAAAACCCGAGCCGCCGCCGGAATGGATCTCCGACGGCGGCTCATCGTGCGGGCCAGCCGCGTGAAGGGTGAAGCATCGTCATGCGGCGGGCTCGATCCTGCCAGCGGCTGGAGCCGCTGCGGGTGAGGCGTCGTTACTGCCCCGCTGCCCCGCCGCCCCGCCGCCCCTCGCTGGCCCCACCGTGTTGCTGGCGCTGCGCCAGGCCGCGAGCGCCTCGGGATCGCTGGCGAAGCGGAAGCGGATAAGACCATCGAGCTGTCTCACCTGCTGCAGCACCTCGTCCGCGATCGCCTCCAGCTCCGCCCGGGCGCCGACGTGGGCGGATGGTCATTGAGGATACGAAGACCTGAAGTCCGAAGTCCCTAGGAAATGGCTTTAGTATGCCGGCACCCGTGCTGCCTAGGTCAGCTATGCGCCAGCTCGGCACCCTATAGAGATATTCCACACGGTAGAGGAAGTCCTGCGGTGAACCAACGGCTTGTGGTCTCGGGTCGGGCCGTGTTTCCAACATAAGGAGGCAGCACGGTTGCGCCCCCGCTTTAGAGCCGGCCATTTCGACCAACGGTTGTAATCACGGTAGCCCGGTCCCTGACGCTCCATCCACGCTTCCACATTACGACGGCCATCAGGCGGGAGGATCCTCTCTGTTCGAAGGAGGGCAGAAGCATTAGCTATCGCTTCTTCATGCTCCCAGGCTTGTCGGTCTATGAAATACGGACTGTATAGACCGGCGCGCGAAACCAGTTCGGACCGGGTACATGCAATCTCTGTATGAGCACGACAGAGTTCGTGCTCCAAAAGAAGCTGGTCAGCCATATGCAGATACTGTTCATCACCTGGAAGAAGGGGACCTCCTTTAAGAACGCCGGCAAGGGATAGCGACCCGGAGCTCAGGATGTAGACACCCCAGCGTTCGCGATAAAAGTAGAATGGCAAGTAGAATGCTAGCGCATCGGCGCCATAATACTCATCTGGCATTAGGTTGGGCTCGATCGGACCATCGATGCTCCAAGGATGGGTCGAATCGAAAAGCTGAACTTCGCTTGCAGACGGCTTAACGAGCCAAGATGGAAGAGGCGCACGCGCAGGTGCAGACCGGATCACGGCTGCCTGTTCGTCAGCGACAAAAGCCGGCGGCGGAGCAAAATTGTCTGTGCGTACTGCACTAGCGTCCGAAGAGACAAGGCAAAGTCCCTTCCGAGGCTAGGTTAAACCCCGAGTACCAAAGTGTGTTGCCCAGGATAGGCGACTGACACCTATTGTGAAGGTCCGGCTTCCCGGCGTGTACTGGGCTCGGACGGGCAGGATATCATCGATTGGCTCCACCTCGACGAAGAACCGGAGTTGAGGCCAGAGATCGGGACGAAGACAGCGGTCCAGGTTCACCTGACTTAGGATTTGCCGTGCTACGAGCACAAGGAGCACCCAGAGCACCGCCGGTCGGCTAAGTCCTTTCGGGACTTCATCGCTCTTGCGCTTTCCCGCGCGGGACGGAACATAGAGGGCGACCCCACGCCTGAGGTGCATGCCCACGCACCCTTGGCCCCGGTCGATGAAAAAAACGACCTCACGTCCGCGCGCCATATCGACCCGCCGAACGACAATCCGTGGAGCTCCGGTCATCTCCGAGTCGATTCAGCCGCGTTACACGCTGATCGCGACGAGCCAGGCTCCTCGTCGACCGATTCCGAGCCGGACGATCCCGCCAAATGGTGCGGGGAGAGACCGGCAACCAACCTTCGGGAGTCAACTATGAGCGCTGCAACTCGCCGCGGATCGACATTGATCGTCCTTGGAGCGGCGCTGATGGCTGGCTGTGAGAACACGCTCCAGCCATCGTTCACCCCGTCCGCCGTGCATGATGTCGTTGCCACGTCGACCGAGTCGTGGCCGGGAGTGTTCGACCCGTTCACCATGCTCTCGCTGCATATCCAGATGGACGGTTCCGACTGGGACACGATCCGGCGCGACGCGACCAATACTGTCGAGGTACCAGCGCAGCTCCACGCTGAAGGTGAAGCGCCGATCGCGGTTACCGTGAGGCGCAAGTCGAGTCGGGCGCTCCCGTCGGAGTCGAATCCGATCAAGATCGGCATGAAGGTGAAAACGGTCTCGGGTACCTGGCACGGGGTAACCACGCTCAGCCTCGAGAATGGCGCCGACGCTGGCCCCATGGCGGAGGGCGTCGCCTGGAACCTTCACGAGCTCGCGTCGATCGATGGCTTCTACGGCCCGGATCACCATCCGGCGCTGGCGTCGTGGGTCCGCGTCTACATCAACGGCGCCTATGTCGGCGTCTATGTGAACGCCGAGCAACGCAACAAGCAGTTCCTGCGCAACCGTTTAGGCACGACCGCGGGACAGTGGCTGTACGAGGTTGACGAAGCGAACGTCTGGGAGCTCGAGGTCGGCGATCCGCACAGTCCGACCTGGAATGCCCTGTGCTTCGCTCCCTTCAACCAGACGATCTACTCGGGCAAGAAGGCCACTGGTGGTTGCCCGATGCCTTCCGACGCGCAGCTCGAGGCTCTGATGAACCAGTACATCGAGATGCAGGCGATGCTGACGCAGGGAGCCATCGATGCGTTCATGGACAACAACGACGCGCTGTTCAGCCACAGCAAGAATTACAGCTTCGTGGACTTCGCCGATGGCAGGAAGCGGCGCTACTACCCGTGGGATCTCGACGCAGTGTTCCGCAGCACCACGGCGGGTATCTACGGCAGCGTATCGAGCCGGAACAAGCTGACCCAGCATCCGTTCGAGCTGACGATCCTCAATCATCCGACCTTCCGTCGGCAGTACAATGCGACTCTTTTGGCGCTCATCGATCCTTCGGGTCCTCTCGCCGAGGCGAAGCTGCACGCATTTCTCGATGCCGCGCAGGCGCTGGTGCAACCGGCCCTCGACGCAGACCCGTACCTGCTGGGGGAATTTCGCTCGGGCGAGTTCACGCGCCTCAAGAGCTGGATCTCGACTCGCATTCCGAATGTCCGCACGCAGGTGATCGCGAACAAGCCTGCCCCCAGATGACGCGGACGGGTTCTTAGATACAGCACCCATGAATAGCAAGAGGTGCTCTGCACTGTTATAGAAACCTGAAGGTCCTTCCGGTAGATGTAGAGCCGGGAAGTTGAATTCGACGGCCTAAACCTCTGGTTGGAGGATTCGGATCAACCCTCTAGCAGAGTGCTGGATGGCTGGTTGGACATTCCTTTCGAAATTGAGGAAACTGCAGGACCACCCACCACAGAGCTTGCCGGACCCGCTTGGACATTTGTCAGAATTATCTCTATACAAAAACAACACACCCGAGAGACTCACCAGAGCAGTACAGCGACTGCCAGGAGACCACTCGGGCATTTTGGACATTTTTCAGAATTATCTCTATACGAATTCAAGCCGCAGAACACCAACAGACGGCTACCAGCCCGTTTGGACCCACATACCCAGCATCTGGGTGCCGGGCGTTCAGGCCTTAGACTGAGGTTTGGGAAGCTTAAAGAATCCTCGATCTCCCAAACCCGGTTGAGCATGCCACACAGCGGGACCTCGCATCGGCTGCATGCTATTTCAAGACTGCCTTGTGGGGTCGTCCGAACTGGGGGCAAGTCTGATATAAACCGGCCGAATCTTCTCGGCATACCAGTGCTCATAAAGGGTCTTCAGCTCATCAGGACGATAATGTGATAAAAGCTGATGAATAGCGTTGAGACCCATGGTCAGGGAGTGCAAGTATGTAGTGACCAGACCTTCGCCGTTGCGAACGCGCTCGATAGCCGGCTGACCGTCAGCTCCGCGGAGTTGCCGCTGGAGATCAGTACCATGTGCGGTATTGGACCACTGGCGATACATCAGGTCGTATTCGCCGGGACGCCCAAGCACGGTGGCCAATTGCTCTAACGATTGAGGCCCATTCCATAGAGCATGGAAGGGCGGATGTTTCTTGAGACGGGCGCGGGTGCGCTCGTACTCCTCATTAGCTTCCGATAAGTGCGGCTCTTCAAGCAGCTTGTGATATCCGTCTCGACTTTCACTACGATCTTCGAGGTTCGGAATGCTAACATTGGCGCCGTGCTTGTCCTTCGCCATTGATGCGGCGAATTGTTTGCCACGCGGAGTCTTCAGGTCTAGGCGTTCAAGCCCATGAATGCGTTTATGTATGTCCGCGACCACATATGCTGCTGCTCGCCGCTCTGACTCCCTTTCAGTCACGTGCTCCACAGTTAGAAAAGCCTCAAAGGCAGCCCTGAGTACGACCTGGGCAGGAGCGACGGCGGCGGCGGCAAGCAGAACTTCCACCCCATCTAGCATTTCTACCACATGCATGAAAGGAAAAAGGACTCCAATCTGCTCGTCCTTGCCCTTGGCTGTTGCACTGCAACGTTGAAAAACGGCTAATCCTTGATCGACGACCTCCCGAAGGACCGGCCCAGCCACACGGCGAACTTCTGCTGTGATTGCCAAGGAAAGGTCGCGATCCAGGAGCTTTCCCGAGTCCGGAAGGTCAATTTGCTCAGCCACTGACTTCCTTCTCCAAATGGGTCCTTCACCTGCGGATTCTGCGGGATTCAACCTATCAGGATGTACACGGTGCGATCAGAGTCGAGTGACGGTTTGAATTTGGCGGAAGCTAACACGAACCTCCGAACCGGTTTGGAAATTTTTCAGAATTATCTCTATACCCTTCAAGAGTTTGAAGGATGGTTTAAGGAGCAGCTAATCGCAGGCTTCTCGGCCGCGGGGTGTAGGCAAGGGTCGCGGCCAACAAATGGATTGCTGGTCCAGCGGGCGCACAACTCGATGCCCAAGTGCGGTCGGCGTGGAGGTTGACCACCCGAAGCTTCGGGGCGTGTGGGTCACCCATCGAGGAATCCCCCAATCTGGAGGGTATGGTCGATCTCTGACCCGCTCTAGCGTCTCCCGTGAGGCCCGCTCGCTACCGCACCTTCTCTCTGCTTAGAACCATGCCTACCGCCTTACCGCCGTCTCGCCTGCAGTCACCCTCCGCGCTACCAGATCCTCCCGCTCCCATACCGGCCGGATCTCCATCGGGCCCAGGGCGCCGACCGACAGGCCCAGGACGATCTCCTTCGCCGCCTCCATGTCCGGCGCCTCGATCATGATGAACCCGCCCAGCTGCTCCTTGGTCTCCGCGAAGGGTCCGTCGGTGAACGAGCGCTCGCCCCGCTTCCGCCGCAGCGTGACCGCCGTCCGCACCGGCTGCAGCGCCTGCCCGCCGAGGAACACGCTGCCGAGCTCGTCGGCATCGTCGAAGCCTTGCTGCATCAGCGGCTCCCACTGCTCCGCCGGGATGGCGTCGCGCTCGGCTTCGTTGTTGTAGATGAGGCAGAGGAATTTCATTGGTTCTCCAGTCGCGAGTTACGAATGAGCTAGTCACGAGTCGCGAGTCGCGAGTCAGGGGTTGGGGTCAAGAGTCACTGGAGCCGACTGCGAGTCATCCCGAGCGTATGCGAGGGACCACTCGGAGTCATAGATCTCGTACCGACGTCTCGGAGCGATCCTTCGCTCGCTCGGATGACGCGTGCGGCTCGGGATGACAGCAGTTGCGAGCTCGGGATGACAATGACGCCATCCTGACTCCCAGCTCCTAGCTCCACAGCTACTCACAGCACTCGTGTCTCGACGCCGGCTGATGATAGCCCGCCTCGGCGATCCACTGCCTCACCGTTCTCATACCGATCATGGTGCCGCACCCAGGCCATGGTGTGCTTGAGGCCCGCCTCGTCCCTGCCCTTCGGCACCAGGTCCAGCCACTGGTAGGTCCCCACCAGCGCGTCGAGCCCGCGGGCGTAGGTCGAGTAGGTATGGTAGACCGCGCCGTCCTCATCCTTATAGAACACGCTGGCGCCGGGCAGCTCCAGCGGCATCCCCGCCGGCGCCTCGCGGGGGAGTGGCTCGAAGTTATAGGACGCCTCGCCGGTCGCCAGCAGCTCGGGCGTGAAGGATACGTGGTAGTCGAAGTTGAAGTCGCTGTCGTGCGACGAGACCCACTCGAACTTCCAGCCCATCCGCCGCTTGAAGGCCGACAGGTGCTCCAGCCGGGCCCGCGAGATCGCGACGAAGCTCACGTCTCTCGCGGCCAGGTGCGGCAGCATGCCGTCGAAGTGGTCGGCGACGTAGGAGCAGCTCTGGCAGCCCTCGACCCAGTCGGGGTGGAACATGAAGTGGTAGACCAGGAGCTGGCTCCGGCTCCCGAAGAGATCGGCCAGGCGCACCGGGCCGTCCTGCGACTCGAAGGTGTAGTCCTTCTCGACCGGCACCCGGGGCAGCTGCCGGCGGGCCTGGGCGACCACCTCGCGCAGATAGGTGAGATCCTTCTCCTGCCGCAGCAGCGCCTTACGGGCGGTGAGCCATTCGGCGCGCGACGCCACCCGGGGCGTCTCGGTCTGGATCGTGGTCATGATGCGGTCTCCTCGGTGTTGGACTGGGTCAGCTCGGGTGCTCGGGCGGTCCGGAAGCGGAGCCCGGCGGCGGCCAGTATCACGGCCGATCCGGCGCCGCCCAGGACCATCGCGATGCTGTTGAAGCAGTTGGGGCACATTGTCGGTTCTCCTGTAGGCGCGATCTCCGATGGACATTGGGTAGTCGTTGAGAGCCGGCGGGAATCGACATTCAGTCAGGACGGGCTTCTTTACTGCCTCTCGTCGTGCTCGAAGCCGCCTCAATCCTTGTAGGGATCGAACTCGTCTTCCCCGGCCATCACGACGATCAGCGGCCGGAGGGTGTGGAGCACCTCGATCGTGTCGCCCTGGGCGGCCAGCACGTCGGGCAGCCGCCGGTACACATGCGGGCTCTCGTCCAGTCCGCCGCCCCGGAGGATGACGCCCTTCTCGCCGACCCACTCCTGCATCATCTCCGGCGTGACCCTGCCCGGCGCCAGCACCTGGCCGGTCTTCCAGTTGCGCTTCCCCGCCGCCTCGGTCCGGCTCATGACCCGGCCGGCGCCGTGCACCGTCGAGAACAGCGCCCGCCGCTGCTCCTCGGTCATCCGGTCGTCGAGCGCCCTCGCACGATCACGCGTCGTCGCCCATGACCCGCCGATGAACCGAGCTGGCCGGGAAACGCCGGGCGTGGCGCCCTTGCGCACGACGACCAGCTCCTCGCCCTCGTGCTGCTCCTTCCAGGCGAAGTTGTGATGGTTGTGCACCAGCTCCAGCTCCCGGCCGCCGAGGATCGACACCACCTTCCGGGCCACCCACTCCCGGCCGGCGTAGGCGTACTCGCCGGCCAGCTCCATCAGCGACCAGTAGTCGTCTCCCAGCGGCTGTCCGAGTCGAGCAGCACCTCGGTCTCGGGCACCCGCTCGCCCCACTGCCCTCCCTGGCCCAGAGCGAGAAAGCCCGAGGCCACGGTGTGGCCGAAGCCTCGGCTCCCGAAGTGCACGCCCACCCAGAGCGCGCCCGGTCTCGTCGGCGAACACGTCCACGTAGTGGTTGCCGCTGCCGACCGTGCCGAGCTGCTGCCGCGCCTTCTCCTGCAGCGCGTCGTGCTCGTGCTTGCCGGCGGCACGGCGCGTCCCAGGCCGGGGTCCTCGAACAGCGGGTCGTCGGTCGGAGCGTCGTCCGCCCGGTTCTTCCGGCCGACGCCGAAGCTGATCGTCTCGCGCGATCTCGTCGGCCAGGTGCGAGCGTCGGCAACCTCGGTGCCGGTGGCTCCCAGGTCGGCCACCGTCCGGTCGGTGCGGATCGCGGCGTTGCCGCAGGCGATGTCGAACCCGACGCCGACCACACGGCCTTGTCGTAGGCGGCGACGCCGCCGATCGGCATGACGTAGCCCTCGTGGCCGTCGGCCATGAGGGCGACGCGCTCGGCTCGGGTTGCGACGTCCTGGAGCTGGGCCAGGGTCCCGGGGTCGTGCGCGCCGAACACGGCGGTGATGTTGCTGGGCTCCGGCGGCATGCGCGAAAGCTACGTTGCCGGGCCGTCCCGGCTCCACGCCTGCCTCCTCTTCTCGGCGTGAGCCTTTGAACACTGGGTTGTCGTTCTGGAAGAAGAGGAATCGACATTCTTCGGTGATGTCTCGCTTGATGGAGGAGGCACCGATCTAGTTGGGGCAAGGAGGGCCTGGCGCATTGGTCGCGTGCAGGTTCGGCCACCAGGAGGGCTTCTCAAAAAACCGTTGGCCGGCGAAGCGGGACCGTGCTCGGCAAGTGGTGTTCTCTCCTAGCGGATGGCATGATCGCCCCGTAACATTGTCACCAATACAGCTAGCTCCGTGCTGCTGCCCCGGGCTCGGACCGGCGCACCCTCCACCTCGCTCCCCCCACGAGGTAAACGCATGCCTTGCAACCCACGTGTCGCATTGGTCCTGGCTGGGCCCTGGTCTGGAGCTGCACCCCCGACGCGGAGATCCCGTCAGCGCCGCAGTTTCACGAGAAGCATCCGGGCGAGGGCGCGTCAGGACCGGATCAGCACAGCCAGAACGTCAAACTCCTGGTAAATGTGCCGAGATCTGGTTCCGCCACACAGTCCGATCTCGCGTTCTGGGGAGGCTACGCCTACGCTGGTCATTACGATGGCTTCCGAGTGATCGACATCTCGAACCCCGAGGCGCCCGTTCTGGTCGCCACTGTTCATTGTCCCGGCGCGCAGGGCGACGTTTCCGTCTACCGCAACCTGCTGTTCCAGTCCGTCGACGACTTTCCGTCGGCACGCGGTTGCGACGACAGCCAGGCCAATGTCGATCTATGGGAAGGCGTCCGCATCTTCGATATCAGCAACCCTGCCGCACCGACGCTGCTTGCCTCCGTTGCCACGGCGTGCGGCAGCCATACCAACACACTCGTGCCGGACCCGGCGAACAATCGCGCCTTCGTATACGTGTCGTCTTATCCAAGCATGTTCAATGGGGACGACTGCGACGCGCCGCACGGCATCATCTCGATTGTTACCGTTCCGCTCGCCAACCCTGCGGTCGCGACGGTGGATCGCTACGAGCTCGATGACGAGACGTCGTCCTACTCAACACCGTTCGGAGGGACGTTCCGAGCCTGCCACGATATCACCGTGTTCCTCGAGATCAAGCGGGCGGCGGCATCGTGCCTGAGCGAAGCACAGATGTGGGACATCAGCGACCCGGCAGAACCCGTGTTCCTGTGGCGGTTTGATCACGCCGATGCCGAGATCTGGCACTCGGCCGCCTTCAGCTGGAATGGCAGCGTGGTGGCCTTTGGGGATGAGGCAGGAGGCGGCTCCGAAGCGTGGTGCACGGATCCTGACGACAACCACGGCCGCGTCTGGTTCCTCGACGTCGCGGACGGCAAGTCCCGCGGCAGCTACAAGATTCCACGGGTTGAAGAAGGCACTTGCACCGTCCACTATTTCAACTTTGTGCCGCTTCCGAAGGGCCGAAAAGTATTGGTCTCGGCATCGTACACCGGCGGAACGACAATCGTGGACGTGGACCGCATCCTGCTCGGTGCGTCGACTGCGGAGGCGGAGGTCGGCTTCTATCGTCCCGAGGGCGGCAACGTGTGGTCGTCATACTGGTACAATGGCTTCATCTACACGAACGACATCCTCCGCGGTGTCGACGTGATGCTGCTGAGTTCCGAGCTGCGAGCGGGAGCGCGCAAGCTCGCGTCCATGAACCCGCAGACTCAGGAAACCCTGATCCGCTGACCCGGGGGAGGCTGCCTCCAGCCGGGTAGCAGTAGGGGTATGGACGTTGTCCCAAATAGCGCAGACAATCCTGGATTGAGGTCCGGCCTGCACTGCATTGCCATCGACGCGGCTGCGGCATCTTCAGGCCCTGCCGAAGCATCTCCGGTCATGATTCGGGGCGGGAAATCCGTGGGCAAGTGGTTGACTATCGAGGGCGTGCCTTGACTAGCGTACGGTGGGCCCTGGACTTTGGATCCGTCATGGATCCGTTAATGGTGGTTCGAATCCACGACGGCCAACTCCTGAGCACAGCGCCCGCCGATAGGCTCTACCGTGGCCTGGGCAGCGGCTTCCCACCGGAACTGGGTTACTCGGCTGAGCCCCCTAGCCCTCAGCTGCTCAACTTCCCCGGGGTTCAGGGCCCGTTCCAAACCTGCCTCGATGCTGGCACGTCGAATGGATCGACCAGAATCGCTGCCCCGCCGGCGATGGATGTCGAAAGCAAACGCCTCCGTTCAAGGAGGCGTTCTCTAGCACGTGCTTGCCTCGCTGGCTTATGAGGACTCCACGGTCAACACTACCGACATGCCGGTCTTGGCGTCTTTGCAGGTGAACTGCCCCGTGCGGGTCGAAATGCCGAACACCTGGTCTTTGCGGGCCCGGGGGCACTCCTTCACGACCAGGCCTGTATTGTCCTCCAGTGCAATACCCCACCAATACTCACTGAATGACGTCGCCGTAACCTGCTTGGGCAGCGCTGGATTACAGTAGAGGTTGGTGCTGAGGACCCCCTGAAAGGTTATGGCAAGAGAAGAACGGCTGGCCGCGGCCGCGGCGTTACAGCTCAGAGTGGCGGTGTACCGGGTTTCAGTAGAGATCCTGGAGAAACTGGGGGTGTCACTGGGCGCGGTTGACCCTTGTCCATCACAGGCTGCCAGGGCGAGCGCGGAGGCTACGACCCCAGCGGCGGTTGCGGGCAGGAAACGCATGGCTACTCCTGTTTGAGTGTCATCGGTGAGGGGATGCAATCCATCTCCTTCACCATCCAACGCACCACCCACCGTTTTTTTCTCATTCTCCGCGCTTGCAGGGCTCGACCGCCATCCTTATAGTGCTGTCTCCCGCAACATAGTGCTGGCTTTTCGCAGCCGGTCGTCATGCTCGGATCATTCGTAGCGGTAGCCCTCGGGCTGCTCTCAATCTCACCGGCCGACACGATCTCCCCCCCGCGCGAACTGGTGAGGGCGGCTCTCCGCGCCACCGAGCAAGGCCAGGCCGACAGCCTGGTGCGCGAATGGGAGCTGCGGGTGGGCCGGGACAGCTCCGACCGCACTGCCCTCTTCGGCCTCGCCACGCTGGCTCGCCTGCGCTACGACTACGGGACGGCGGAGCGGCTCTACCGCATGGTCCAGGGCGACTCGACCAGGCCGGATCGGCTGGCGGCATACGCTCAACTGGGCCTGGCCCAGGGCCTCGACGCCCAGGGCCTGAGCGCGCAGGCAACGACGGAGCTGATCCGGGCCCGAGCCCTTGGCCGGGCGGCGGGCGATCCGAGCGTCGAGGGAGAGGCGCTGCTGGGCCTGTCGCTGCAACGCGCCTTCACCGAGGGGATCGAGGTCGGGCTCGCCACTCTGGACACGGTCGCTCGGCTGGTGCCGGCCGATGCGTACGACCTGCACGCGGAGCGGCTGCGCCAGCGCGCGGCCCTGCGAGGGATCGTCGGGCGTCCCGGATCGAGAGCCGACGCCGACTCGGCGCTCGCCGTTGCCGGCAAGACAGGGTTGTACCGGCTCGCGGCCCAGGCGCTGCGCTCCACCGCGCAGCTGCTGCAGTTCGAGGGGAAGCGCGACTCGTCCATCGCCGTGTTGCGTCAGGCCGAGGAACTCTATCGCAAGGGGCGCGACCGGGCTCAGCTCTCGAGCGCCCTTCTCTGGGATGTCAACGCACTGCTGGGAAAGGGCGACCTGGGCCAGGCCAATGAGCTGGCTCATCTCGCCCTGACCGAAGCCGAGGCGACTCACAATCGGTTCAGCGTCGCCTCGGCGTACACCACGCTGGGCGCGATCTCGATCTTCTTCAGTGACTTCGCCGCCGCGTCGGATTATCTCGACCGCGCCATCGAGATCTCCGAGCAGGTAGGCGACTCGGCCGCTGCCATGAAAGCGCGGGACTATCTCGCGGTGACGGCCCTGGCGGCCGGAGACCCCAAGGAGGCGCGCCGGCTGACGCTCGACGTCCTCCAGTGGTACCGCCGGACCCAGGAGGCGCAGATAGAGCTGTCGGCCCACCGCAACCTTGCCATCATCGCCATGCATGAGGGAGACTGGACCTCGGCGGAGCAGGCACCTGCGGAACGCGCACGCCCTGGCTCGACGTCTCAGACGGCCACTGTGGGCGGCGGAGCTCGCGTACGATGATGCCAGGCTCGCGCTGTTTCGGGGGAACCTGCCGGCGGCAGAGCGAGGTCTGACCCGATACCTCGCCACGCTGGACAGCAGCCGGCACGTGTTGCGTCATGACGTCCGGGTTCGCCTGGCCGATGTCTATGCCCGCCGCGGTCAGCTGGCCCGGGCCAGGCACGAAGCCGGAGCGGCCTGGGACGAGCTGGAGCGATGGCGGAACTACTCTGGGCGACAGTGAGCTCAGGGTCCTGGCATTCCAGACTTCGCCCACCGAGATGAGCGACCGGGATGCCGGCGTGGTCCGGGTGCTCGCCCGGCTGGCCCAGGGAGGCGAGCCCGAAGAGGCGTTCGAGCTGGCGGAGCGCCGCCGCGCGCGGGAGCTGGCGGACCGGCTGCTCCAGGCGAGGACGCTCCAGAGCGGCGACCAGGCTGAGGCTCGCGACCCGTTACCCGATGGGGCGCGGGTCACCAGCGACGAGGTCGCCCGGCTGATGCCCGACAGCACCGCGATCCTGGAGTACGTGACCGGCTCACTGGGCGCGCCGACCACGCTGCTCGTCGTGACGCGAGCCTCCGCGGGAGGCCGGGTGCGCGCCTACCAGCTGGCCCCGGCTGATTCCCTCAAGGCACCGATCGGCCGGCTGGCGGCCTCGATTCAAGGCGGCTCTGAAGGAGGAGACCTGTCCAGCGCGCTCGGCGACGCGCTGCTCGCGCCGGCCCTCAGTGGCCTCGATGCCGGCGTACGCCATCTCATCATCATCCCTGACGGGCCGGTGCATCGGGTCCCCTTCGACGCACTGCGACTTCCCGACGGCCGTTACCTCGCCGAGCGATACGCCGTCAGCCTGGCGCCATCGGCCGGGGTACTCGCGGCACTCTGGAGAAAACCGCGCAACGCCGAGCGACCGCCCCATGCGCCTGCTCGCCTTCGGCGACCCGGCCTTCGCCGCTGGAGCGGATACGACCGAAGGCTACCAGAGACTCCCGAGCTCGGGTCGTGAGGCTCGCCTGGCGGCGAGCTACTCCCCGGCCCCGGTGATCCGGGTCCGAGAGGAGGCGAGCGAGGCCTATCTCAAACAGGCCAGCCTCGACCCGTTTCGGGTCGTGCACTTCGCCACCCACACGCTGGTGGATGAGCAGGCGGCGGCCCGGACTGCCTTGGTGCTCTCACCCGGCGGGGGTGAGAGTGGTCTGGTGGGGCCGGCCGAGCTGGCAGCGCTGCACCTCGATGCCGATCTGGTCGTGCTCTCGTCCTGTCGCTCGGCCGGCGGCGTCATCCTCCAGGGCGAGGGCGTGCAGGGTCTCACCGCACCACTCCTCCAGGCCGGGGCTCGGTCGGTCGTGGCAACCCAATGGGAGGTGGGCGACCGGAATACCGTTCGGCTGATCGAGTCGCTTTATCGCAACCTGGCCGGTGGTGCGCCGGTCGGAGATGCATTGCATCGAGCCAAGCTGGAGTCCCTGCACCGTGGCGCTCCGCCCCGGGAGTGGGCGGCGTTCGTCACCGTAGGAGATCCAGCGGTTGCCGTCCCGCTCCGGGCACCCCCTCGGAGATGGCCTGCCGTGCTCGGTGTTTTAGTCCTGGCAGTTAGCCTGGCTCGCGGCCTACCTGCTGATGCAGAGACGGCGCAGCGGCGCGTAGCTATTGCCGCCTTTCCTTCGCCCTAGCGGCTTCGCAGCCCAAGCGATCGAAGCGGCGACGCCAGCTCTCCCGCAGGAGTGACGGCGCGCACCCACCACTGATACTGCGCTCCAGGCTGGAATAGCTTCGGGTCCAGCACCAGCGTGGTGTCCGGTGTCTCCCGCGACAGCACCGTCTTTCCGCCGCCGCTGCCCTCCAGCAGCTCCAGGACGTACCGGTTGGCGTGGCGGACCGGCCGCCAGACGAACGTGATCGGCTCATCTGCGGCCACCTGCGCGCCAGGGGCGAGCAGGGTCACCGCAGCGGCACCGCCGCGCGGCTGGTCAGGCCCTTCGGGGGCACGGTTGAGCGTAATCGCCACTCCGAGCGCGAGCAGCAGCGAGGCTGCGAGTCCGATGGGGGCAATCCTTTGCAATTGCCATCGCACCTTCGGCCGGCGCGCCCCTGCTGCAATACCGGCTTGCTCCACCGCTCGCAGCAGATCGAACTCATGGCGACACGATGGGCAGGCCATGACGTGATCCAGGGTAGCAAGCCGGCTCTGCTCCGATCCCTCGCGCCGGACGAGATCCAGCAGTTGCTCGGGAGTGACGCAGGACGTCCCTCTGCCTGCCGGGCAAACCGGAGCCCTGGGCCAGGGCCCTCTCATAAAGCTCGCGAAGCCGCTGTTCGTTCATCGGTCGGCCTCCCATCCAATGCCCTGCTCGGTCAGCCGAGCGCGCAGGTCGCTCAGGCCGCGGTAGAGCAGGTTCCGCGTCTTGGCCTCCGACCAGCCCAGCAGGTCGGCGATCTCCTCGCGCGGATGCCCTGCCAGATACATCCGCACGACGGCTCGGCGCGAAAGCGGGATCGAGTCGATGGCCCGGGCCACCTGGGCGGCCAGCTCGGAGGACTCGAGATCCCGCTCTGGATCCGCGGTCGTTGCCACCACTATGCCGGGCTCGTCGATCGATAGCATCTGGTCGGTCCGCTGGGTTCGCCGCCGGCGCATCATATCCAGCACTGCGGACACCGCCGTTCGATATACATAGGACGCAGAGACGCGGCTGATCTGCTCACTGGTACCCTGCGCCTGCCACAGCCGAATCCGCACCTGCTGCATGACCTCGTGGATCTCCGCCTCGGAGAGCCGGTGTCGCCACCCGACGCCGCGCACCAGGCCGGCGAACTTGTTCACCACGGCCTCGAGCGCCGGCGAAAGGGGGTCGGGAGCATGGGTGTGCTCGAGTTCCATACTGGAAAGTACGAGAAGACCGCGACTTCGTAAAACCGTGAGCAAGGATCTGAATGGCAGTTGCGGGGAGGGCTGGCGGAGGGAGAGCCGGTGATGGATGGTGTGGGACCCGGCCGACGAGGCGCCGGGTCCCACCCTGCTATGATGGCATCAGGCCTGACACATTGGCGACAAACCTCACCGCAGCTGCTTCTGCCGTCCCACCAGCCCCATCGGCACGCTGCGCGATCCCGGCCACTTCCGCACCGATCCATCGGTCTCGCGCAGCAGCAGCTGGCCCGAGATCCCGCCGTCGAGCAGGAGAGCCTGGCGGCAGCCCAGCGCGCCCATGACCGCGGCCATCTCGGCGGAGGTCAAACCGAACGGCACCCAACCGAGACTCGGGCCCAGGGCATCGAACCGGGTGAGAGCGACGAGGACCCGGCCGTCGGCCAGGGTCCCCAGCGCGAGTCGAGCGTCCCGGTGCTCGATATTCACTCCTCGACCTGATTCCGAGAGCTGCGCCGGCACCACTCCATCCTGCAGCAACATCGGGTAGCTCTGAAATGCCTCGCGCGCCGTCCCGCGGTCGCGCTCTGCTGCGACACTGTCCGGCGCTATCACCCGTACCGCACCCGATGGATCCACCACCACCGCACCGGCGAGCGGGGCGTACTCGGGCGCGAGCACCTCGTGCCCTTGGCTCACCACCCATCCCCATGGTAACGATTGGCGGAACTGCCCGGCGTCGAGTGCGACGGCGGCGCCGGTGTCGGCGTCGGCCACGGTCCAGCTGCGTGTTCCGGGTAAAGGCGGCAACAAGAGAGAGCTCAACCTGGCGCGGGTCGATCCGCACCAGCACCACGCGGGTGCGCCAGGCCTCCTTTACACCCCGGAGCTGGAGCTCGCGCCCACTCGACCCCAGTCGCACTGGCGCGCCAGGCCACCCGGCCGGCGAGCGGCGCAGTGCTTCCCCAGCGGAGGGGTGCGGTTTCCCGGCGCCACCACGTGACCCAGCCAGTTCCGTCGCTGACCGCGAGGGTGTCCCCCGCCCCGTCCGGCCGAGATCCAATTGCTCCGGTGCCGAGGACGGCGGCGGCAGCGATGGCGACGGCCCGCAGACCTGGGCTCATGTCTACTGACTGGCAGCCGGCCATCTGAATCCGCTGCATCGTGTCGGCCATGGCCATCAGCTTGGAGTTGTCGCCCGCCGCCTGGGCCGCCTGCATCCGCTTCCCCAGTGCCTCGAGCTCTGTCTGATGGCGCTGCACGTTCTTTACCAAGCAGGCGTTCATCTCCATTGCGCGGGCGTCTACCTGCGGAGCAGCAGCGGTCTCGGGGGCGGGAGTGGAAACGGGCGCCGGCTCCGGCTGGGTTGCGGTGGCGGTTGTCTGCTCCGGCATTCCCAGTAGCGGTCTGAGCTCGGCCGATCGGGCGGACACTGCGGATTTCTCGCTGGCAGACACATCGCCCGCGGTGCTTCCCAGCAGGATCGCGGTGGCCCGCTCCTGAAGCATCGCCAGCTCGCCCGGGCCGAAGCCCGTTACCTTGACTACTACCGTGTCGACCCTGCGGTCGATCTCGCGCTGGGCGTCATAGTAACCGTCTGGTCGCCCGGTGGGCTCCTTCACGATGCAGCTGGAGTCCGCCATCGCAAGCAGCTGATCCTGGTAGGCGGTCGCCGCCTTTTGGTCGCCCTTTTCCAGGGCCGCGAGCTGCTGCTCCTGGATCTTCCCGTACCGGGCCATCAGCTTCTCGTCCGACGCCATGCGGGCGCCGAAGGCCTGCTGCGCCGCCTGGCACTTGGACTTGGCCGCGGCGTAGGCGGTCTGCGCCCTCTGGTACCGGCCGTAGGGGGTGTCCTCCTGCTCGGCGCGTTGGCGCTCCGCCTGGCCCGCCTTGAGTCCGCTGATTAACCGGCTTACCACCTCCTTGGTGAGCACGATCGTCTCAGTCGCGGCGACAGGTGCCCTTTCGCTGGCCACGTCCGATCCGCCCCTCTGGCTGACCGGCTTCCTGAGATTGACCTGCGCGGAGATCGGCATGGCGAGCGCAAGCGCCAGGAGCGCCGCCGCCGCGAGCGTGGAACAGTCCTGCGAGCCGCCGGTATGAGGTCCTCATGGCTTTCTCCTTGCTCTATTCAAGAGATCCAACAGTCACGAACGGGGCGCTCACTATCTCTTATCGAATGGGCCGAGCTCCGTCCCGTTCTCATTGGTCAAGGTGAGCTGCGGGGTCCCACTGCTGTCGCTGAGAGCCCAGGTATAGGTGTCGGTCTTCCCGGCCTCGTCGTTGGTCGCATTGTCACCGCAGGTGTTGGTCACCCGCGTTGTCCCCTCGCTGATATGGAGCAACAGATTGGAGCCCTGCGCCTCGGCCGTCCCTTCGGACTGGTGCAGCACCTCCATGCGGCAGGGGGGGAAGTTCGACTCGCCCACGAACACGTGCTCGAACTGGCCGTTGGAGGACAGGGTGAGGGTCTCGCTCTGGTTGGCGGTCGACGCGCACTGGCCGGTGTCCGGGTCGCAATTCGGAATTCCCAGAAACTGGTAGTGCCATTCGCCGAGGAGCTCGGCGGGGAGGTTGGCCGCAGGCGGGGGCTGGTTGGGGGCGGTGGAGTCACCGCCCGATCCACAGGCGATGGCCAGTGCGAGCAGGGCAAAGACTGGGGGCGGGGGGCGGCGCAGGAGTAGTCGCGGCATATGAGCTCCAGAGGTTCGAACGGGCCGAGAAGCGGAACCGCAGGGACCAAAAGCGCGTGGTCCTGGGGGTATGACGCCGATTGCCGCGGATCCTTCTCAGTCCAGCCGCATCCAGGCTCTGGATTGTCGTTGGGAGGTTTCGGGTTGTGATGATACGGGGCGGGAGACGGGCGGACGGCGATCGAGTACGGCGAAGCGAGGATCGTGCAGCCGGTGGCGCGCAAGTCGGTGCAGGCCGCCATCCCAGCGCCTCCCGCACCTTGGCGAGCGCCTCGTCGTGGGTGTAGGGTTTGGAGAGATACGGCACGCCGGAGCTCGGGACACCATGCCGCACCGCCTCGGCTGGATGAGCGGACATGTACATGATCCGCTGGCCCGGCCATAGCTGCCGTACGTGCTCGCCCAGCTCCACGCCATTGCAGTCCGGCATGACCACGTCCAGGACGACGAGATCCACGCGGACCTGCGCCTCGCTCAGCACCCGGAGAGCCTCGACGGCGCCGTCGGCCTCCAGCAGCCGATAACCCTGCTCACTGAAGATGCGCGAGGCGAGCCGACGGGAGACGCGCTCGTCATCGACAACGAGAATGGTCTTGGCGTCACCGGGAGAATGGATGGTTCAGAGTAGTAGCACTCCGAGAGAGGACCAGCAGGTGGACGGGGACAGGCAAAGATAACCCCTGGGGCAGCGTGCAGGCGCCTCCTTCTCGACCCTTGAGCGACCGGCAGCTCATCTACCTGGCCACCTTCATTCGAGCGCTGGCCACGGGACTGATCGGGGTGCTGCTCGGCGTCTACCTGTCCCAGCGGGGACTCGATGCCGGCACTATCGGCATCATCGTCAGCGCCGGGCTCGCCGGGGCAGCGGCGGGAACCTTCCTCGTAACCTTCCTCGGAGACCGGCTGGGACACCGCCGCGTCCTTTTGGCTGTCACGTTGCTCGGCGCGGCCGGCGGAGTCGGCCTGGCCCTGAGCTCTCATCCGCTGGCTCTCGGGTTTGCGGCGCTGATCGGGATGGTCAACGGCATGGGCCGGGACCGGGGCGCCGCTCTGGTCGTGGAGCAGGCCGTGCTGCCCGCCATGGTAGGAGATGCCGGACGCACGATGGCGTTTGCCAGGTACAACGTGCTGCAGGACATCGGCCACGCGGTCGGCGGTCTGGCCGCCGGACTTCCCGCCCTGGCGCAGGAGAGCGGCATCCTGACTGGAGCGCCGGCGCTCCGCTGGTCCGTGCTGGGGTACGCGGCGCTCTCACTGGCTCCCGCGGCGGCCTACCTCCGGCTCTCGGCCGCCGCCGAGTCGCCCGCATTGTCCCGCTCGGCTCGGGTCTCCCCCGGGAGCAGGCGCATCCTCTGGAAGCTCTCATCCTTGTTCGCGCTGGACAGCCTGGCCGGCGGTTTTCTCACCACCGCGCTGCTCTCGTATTTCTTCTACCAGCGGTTCGGCGTTGGCCTGGCAGTGATCGGGCCGATCTTCTTCGCCGCCCGCGTGGCCAATGCGCTCTCTCACCTCGGCGCCGCCTGGCTCGCCGGCCGTATCGGCCTGGTGAATACCATGGTCTTCACCCACATCCCGTCGAGCCTGCTGCTCGTCTCGGTGGCGTACGCGCCCAGCTTTCCGGTCGCGGCCGTCCTCTTTCTCTTGCGCGAAGGACTGGTGGAGATGGATGTCCCGACCCGGCAGTCCTATGTGATGGCCATGGTCCGGCCGGAAGAGCGCACCGTCGCGTCCGGAGTGACGCACCTGGTGCGCATGGGTGCCTGGGCTGTGGCGCCGGCCTTTGCGGGAGTCATGATGGAACGCGTTTCGCTCATGCTGCCCCTGGTGATCGGCGCAGGCATGAAGATCGGTTACGACCTCCTTCTGTGGCGCGCCTTCCGACACCTCAAGCCGCCCGAGGAGCTTGGCGGAGTGTCCCGCTAGTCTCAGTGGCCGTGCCGGTGATGAATGTCGGGGAAGTGAGGATGCGAGTGGGTCACCGGCTCGTGTCGGTGAGGATGAGTGTGCGGCTCGCCCGGCGGGTCGCCGAGAAGGTGCTCATGCCGGTGGTGCTCGTCGTGCCGGTGTACGTGGGAGTGCTCCAGCCCTTCGTGGTCGTGCGAATGCTCGTGCCGCTCGCTGAGATGGAGCCAGAGGCCCAATGCCATGAGCGCAGTCGCGGCGACGAACACCGGAGTGACCGGCTCGCGGAACAGCACCAGTCCGAGTGCCGCCCCGATAAACGGCGCCAATGAGAAGTAGGCTCCGGTGCGCGCGGTCCCCAGATTTCGCAGCGCGAGCACGAAGCACACCAGACTCAGCCCGTAGCCGAAGAATCCCAACAGCAGCGCGCCAGCCAGCGGTATGGTATCGGGGGGCCTGGCGCCCAGCCAGACGGCGACGACGGTGTTGACCGCTCCGGCCGCGAGCCCCTTGAGCTGCGCGATCTGCACCGGATCGGCCGCTGACACCTTCTGGGTGAGATTGTTGTCGATGGCCCAGCAGAGGCAGCCGCCCGCGATGGTGAGCGGGCCCACCAGGCCGCCCCAGGCAACATGACCATCCGCGGAGAGCAACACACCTCCCGCCACGATCGCCAACATGCCGATGGCGATTCGCAGCGGCACGTGCTCGCGGAAGACCAGCCACGCAATGACCGAGGTGAAGACGCCCTCGAGGTTGAGCAGCAGCGCTGCGCTCGAGGCCGGGGTAGCGAGCAGGCCGTACATGAGGAGGAGCGGGCCGAGCACGCCGCCGGCCGCGATCGCGCCGGCAAGCCAGGGCAGGTCGCGACGGGTGAGCGCCGCTTCCCGCCGAGTCCGGCGCCGCCTGACTAACCACACCAGCAGGAGCCCGGTGCCCGAGCCGAGATAGAGCAGGCCGGCCAGAAGCTGCGGGCTGGTGGCATCCAGCAGTCCCTTGGCCAGCGGAGTGCTGGCCCCGAAGAGCGCCGCTGCCAGAAGTGCCGGCCAGACGCCTCTCACGCGTGCGTCACCCGGCTGCCGGCTCCAGTCGGAATTCCTCCCCCCGCTGCTCGGCCCGCGCCGCCTCGGCGAAAGGTGGATGACCATACAGCCAGTACAGCGCCGGCAGCACCACCATGTTGAGCGCCGTCGCCGAGAGCAGCCCGCCCAGGATCACGATCGCCATCGGCGTCTGCAGCTCGTTGCCCGGCTCGCCGCCGCCGAGCGCCAGCGGAATCAGCGCCAGCCCGGCGGTGAGCGCCGTCATGAGGATCGGCGACAGCCGCTCCAGCGAGCCGCGCACCACCGCCTCGCGGAACGGCGCGCCCTCCAGCGAGCAGCTGCCGGTAGTGCGCGACCAGCAGGATGCCGTTCCGCGTGGCGATGCCGAACAGCGTGACGAAGCCGACGAGCGACGCGATGCTCACGACGCCGCCCGGTGAGCAGGACGGCGATCACGCCGCCGATGAGCGCCAGCGGCAGGTTCGCCATCACCAGCGCCGCCGTGCGCGTCGAGCGGAACTCGGCGTAGAGAATCAGGAAGATCGCCGCGATCGACAGCAGCGAGAGCAGCGCCGAGCGTGCGCGTGGCCTCCGCCTGGCCTCGAACTGCCCGCCGTACTCGACGTGGTAGCCGGCGGCAGCGTGCACGCGCTCGCGCCACGGCCCGCTGGATGTCGGCGACGGTGCTGCCCAGGTCGCGCCCGGCGACGTTCGCCTGCACCACGATCTTCCGCTGCACGTTCTCGCGCGAGATCGTGTTCGGCCCGCGGTCCACCGTGACCGTGCGCGAGCTGCGACGAGCGGCACGCGCTGCCCGGTCGGCGTGTCGAACATGACGCCGAGATGGCCTCGCGTTCGGCGCGCATGCTCGGCGGGAAGCGCACCACGAGGTCGTAGCTCCGCCCCTCCTCCAGCACCTGCGAGACGACCTCGCCGTTGAACGCGACGTCGATCGCCTCGGCGAGCTGCCCGACGGTCATGCCGTAGCGGGCCAGCGCGCCGCGGTCGGCCCGGATCGGAGCTGCGGCACGTCCATCTGCTGCTCGAGCTGCAGGTCGGCCACGCCGGGAACGCCCTGCATCGCGTCGCGCACCTGCGCGCCCACCTGCCGCAGCTGCGTAGAGGTCGGGGCCGAAGATCTTCACCGCGATGTTGGCGCGGGTGCCCGAGAGCATGTGGTCGATCCGGTGGCCGATCGGCTGGCCGATGGTGACGCTGGTGCCCGGGATCGCCGAGAACTCCCGCCGCAGCTCCTCGAACAGCGCCTCCTTGTCGACGTCCTCCTTGAGCGTGACGTCGATCTCGGCGGCGTTCACGCCCTGCGCGTGCTCGTCCAGCTCGGCGCGCCCTGCCGGCGGTCGGTGTTCTGCGACCGCCGGGATTCGCGAGCAGGATCTGCTCGACGCGCCGGCCGATGGCGTTCGACTCCGCGAGCGACGTGCCCGGCACCGTCACGACGGAGACCGTCAGCGCGCCTTCGTTGAACTCGGGCAGGAAGGACGGAGCCGAGGAGCGGGAGCGCGGCCAGCGCGAGCGACGAGCGCCACGACCGCGCCGGCGAGCACGCGCTTGGGGTGCGCGAGCACGCGCTCGAGCACGCGCGCGTAGCGCGCCTTGAGCCAGCGTCACCAGCGCGGCTCTCGCGCTCCGTCCTGCACCGCCTTGGCGTTCGGGCAGCAGGTACGCGCAGAGCACCGGCGTCACCGTCACCGCCACGAGCAGCGACGCGAGGATGGAGACGACGTAGGCGAAGCCGAGCGGGCGGAGCAGCCGCCCTTCGACGCCGCCCAGGAAGAAGAGCGGCAGGAAGACGACGATGATGATCAGCGTCGCGTTCACGATCGAGGCCCGGATCTCCCGCGAGCTCGTAGACCACGCGCAGCGCCGGGCGCCGCTCGCCGTCGGGCAGGTGGTGGTTCTCCTTGAGCCGCCGGAAGACGTTCTCGACGTCGATGATCGCGTCGTCCACCAGCGCGCCGATCGCGATGGCCATGCCGCCGAGCGTCATCGTGTTGATCGTGATGCCGAGCAGCTTCATGGCGAAGATCGCCACCACGAGCGACAGCGGGATCGCGAGGATGGAGATCGCGGTGGTGCGGAAGTTCCAGAGAAAGAGGAACAGGATGATGACGACGAAGATCGCGCCGTCGCGCAGCGCCTCGATCACGTTGTCGATCGCGACCGTGATGAAGTCGGCCTGGCGGAACAGCTCCGCGTGGATGGTCATCCCCTCGGGCAGCGTGCGCTGGATGTCGGCCAGCTCGCGCTCGATCCGCCGGTGAGCTCGAGCGTGTTGGCGCCCGGCTGCTTCTGCACCGCGAGCACCACGCCGGGCTTCGCGTTCACCGAGCCGTCGCCGTACTTGGGCGCCGCGCCGACGCGCACGTCGGCCACCTGGCCGAGCAGCACCGGCACGCCGCCGCGCACGGCGACCACCGTGCTGCGCGATGTCCTCCGGCGCTCTGCACGCGGCCGATGCCGCGGATCACGTACTCCTGCCCCCGGTCCATGTACACGCCGCCCGACGCGTTCTCGTTCGAGCCTGCGCGCGGCGCGCACGACCTCCTCGAGCGTGACGCCGGTGGCGAGCATCCGCGCCGGATCGGCGAGCACCTGGTACTGCTTCACCTCGCCGCCGATCGGGACCACCTGCGCCACGCCGGGCACGGCGAGCAGGCGCCGGCGGATCGTCCAGTCGGCGACCGTGCGCAGCTCCTGCGGCGACTGCGGTCCCGGTGAGCCCGATCATCATGATCTCGCCCATCACGCGACGACACCGGCGCGAGCACGGGCGCGACGACGCCGGCGGGCAGCGCGGCGGCGACGGTCTGCAGCTTCTCGGCTGACGATCTGGCGGGCGCGGAAGATGTCCGTGCCCCAGTCGAACTCGACCCACACGACCGAGATGCCCTGCGCGGTCGACGAGCGCACGCGCCGCACGCCGGTCGCGCCGTTCACGGCGGTCTCGATGGGGAAGGAGACGAGCGCCTCGACTTCCTCGGGCGCCATGCCGTGCGCCTCGGTCAGCACCGTGACGGTCGGCGCGGTGAGGTCGGGAAAGACGTCCACCGGCATGCGGTACGCGGTCCACGCGCCGGCCACGAGCATGAGCGCCGCGGCGGCGAGCACGATGACGCGGTTGCGGAGCGACCAGGCGATGAGCTTGTTCAGCATGACGTCGTCTCCTAGTGCTCGTGGCCGTGCGCGGGCACGGCGTCGAGAGCGACGCGAGGCGCACCTGATAGGCGCGCGCCGGTCACGACGCGCTCGCCGGCCTTGATGCCCGAGAGCACGAGCGTCGGTCGCTCGCTCGCGCCCGCCGAGCTCGAGCTCGCGCTTCTCGAACGCGCTCGCCTTCGGGCTGCACGTAGACGATCGGGCGGCCGTCCTCGTCGAGCATCGGCCGAGGAGGGGATCACCACGCCGCAGCTCGCTGGCCGGTGCGGACCGCCACGCTGCGCGTGCATCGCCGACCTTGAGCGTGCCGTCGGGGTTGGCGACCTCGTAGATCACCGGAACGCGTGCGCGACAGCGGATCGATGACGCTGCCGACCGACACCATGCGGCGCGCCTCGTAGCGCGCTCGTCGCTGCCCGCCGACCCGGAACGTCGCGTCGCCGCGGCGCGCTCACCAGCGCCGCCTCGCGGCCGGCACGTTGACGCGTCGAGCCAGACGACCGACGGATCGACCACGGTGAACAGCTCGGCGCCGGCATCGACGCGGCTCCCGGGCGTGATGCGTGCGCGAGCGACGACGCCGGCGAGCGGCGAGCGGATCGCGATCCGCCCGTCGGCTCGCGCGGCTCACCGCCGCCGAATGCCGGCGAGCGCCTCGCGCGCCGCCGTGCAGCCGGATCTCCGCCTCGTGCACCCGGCGCTGGGCGACCGCCTCGGCCTCGTAGAGCGCTTGGCCCGCGCGTGCTCGTCCTCCGCCTCGCGCAGCGCGGCCCGGGCCTCGGCGTACGGCTGCCCCCTCGCCGAGCGCCGGCGTGAGCAAGGCCAGCACCTGTCCCTTGCCGACCCGCTGGCCGGGCGCCGGCGACTGCGTCGACGCCGCCGCGCCTCGACCACCCCGCCGATCGGCGCGGTGACCTCGGCGTCATGCGGCCGGCCGCCGGGACGATCTGCCCGGTGGCCTGAAACGACTCGCGTGACCTCGCCGGCGTGGCGAACGCCGTGCGAAGCCCGGCGTCTTCCACTGCTGCTCCTTGAGGAAGCTGATGCCGCCTCGCGCCGCCCTCCTCCTTCGCGCGGCACCTCGCCGCGCGTGGCGTACACGCGGAGGTCGCGGCACCGGATGCTGTCGCGCGCCTGCGGGCTCTCGACGAGGATCGTGAGGTCGTAGACGCCCGGCCGGCTGAACTCGGCGCCGGACCGTAGATGCCTGGCGCGCGCGGCGTCGTCCTGCGTCACCACGACCGGCTCGCCGCCGTCGCGCGGCTCGAAGCGCAGCGTGATCTCCCGGAGCGCAGCGGCGCGAAGTCGGTGAGGTCGGTGAGGTGCACCGCGAACTTGTCCGGCGCGCCGACGATGAGCGCCGGGATGCTCCATGAACAGCTCGGTCGAGTCGGTCCAGAGCGTGACCGCGCCGCCCGGCAGCTCTCGTTCGGCCGCAGCCGTCTCCTCGACTCTTGCCCGCATCCTGCTGCCAGAGCGAACAGAAGCGCGGAGCGGGAGACCGGTCAGCGTGGCGATCGAATCGAGTGCGATGCATCGGGTCCTCAGAAGAGCGTGAGCCCGGTGAGCGCGCTCGAGCGCGGCGCGCTGGACGATGTGTTCCGCCGAGAGTCTCGCGTAGGTGGACTCGGCCTCCTGGTAGGCGCGGACCGCGTCGAGCCATTCGATGAGCGAGGTCTCGCCCTCGCGATAGGCCGCCTGCGCGGCACGGATGCCGGGACGCGCGTCCTCCCGCACTCGCGCGCCGAGGGACGAGAAGCTGCACGGCGAGCGCCTCGTAGGAGTCGTGGGCTTCACGGACCTCCAGCTCGGTGCGGCGCTGGAGCGCGGCGATGTCCGCCGTTCGCCGCTCCGCTTCGGCCTCGGCGGCCTCGACCGCCCCGCCTCTCCGATCCCAGAGGGGAAGAGGCACGCTCACCTGCGCGGCAAAGCCGTCGAGCGAGACGCGCCGGGGTTCGTTCGTGCTTGTAGCCTCCGCCCAGCGTCGGCGTGGGGATCCGCTCCGCGCGGGCGAGCCGGGCCTCGGCCGCGGGCGGCATCGGCCTCGCGTTCGATCGCCAGCAGCTCCGGGCGCCTCGCCACCGCCAGCGTCACGAGGCTGTCCACGCTCACCGGCAGCCGGCCCGCAGCGAGCGTGTCGCTGAGCACGAGTGTCCCGCGCTGGCATGGGGCGATCGGGAGTAGACAACAGCGCCGCCAGCGCGCGGCGCGCCCGGGCGCTTGTCCAGCTCGGCCTCGGTCGTGGAGCGCGCTGTAGCGCGCCGCCTCGAGCCGGATGCGGCGATGCTCGTATCCCGAGATGTCGCCCGCAGCGAGCCGCTCGCGACCGACTCTGCCGGCCTCGCTGAACACCTGCGCCGCCTGCGCGGTCAGCGCCGCCCGGCGGTCGGCCGCCACCGCCTCGGCGTAGGCCCGGGTGACCTCGAACGCGACCTGGGCGCGGGCTCCCTGAAGACGCGCGTCGCTCGCGGCCCTGAGCTGTTCCGCCGCACGCGCGTCGCTCGCCTCGCTGGCCGCCCAGCTCCAGCGATTGCTCCAGGCCGATTATGTCCTGGGAGTCCTCGATGCCGCCGCCCGACGTCTGCTCGCGGTTGTACGACAGGACCGGGTTGGGGAACGCACCCGCCTGGCGCGCCCGCCCTTCGGCGGCACCGCAGCGCCGCGCGCGCGGCCGCGATCTCGGGGCTCGCCTCCTCGGCCAGCCGGCGGGCCTGGTCGAGCGTCAATGCCGATTGCTGCTCGCCCCCATCCTGCTGCGAAAGGACCGGCAAGGCGGAAAGAGGAAGCACGAGCAGGGCCACAAGTAAGGACCGCATGGGTTCACCTGTCCCAGGTTGTCTTCGAACGTGCCTGGTGCCTCGAGCCACATTACTCGAGACGACGGATGTATTACGGTTGACGAATGGAGAAGCCGGGCGAGCGTACGGCTCGACGCGCGTCGGGTCAGGCGATGGGGGGAGCGCGGATCGAGGGCGGCGGCGTGCCGGGTGGACTTCGCGGGCCGATCGCGCCGTTAACGGTGATGCCGCTGCGAAGCGGGGCCAGGGCCGGCAGCTCGAGCGACACTACGTCGGAGACCAGGAACACGAGATGAAGCCCGGACTCGGCCGGACGCATCGTGGTCAGGTCCAGATGAGGATGCTCGTAATCCCCGATCGGCCGGGTCGAGCTCGAGCAGGGCATTCGACGAGGGAATTCCCGCCTCGTCGTGATCGTGCCCGTGTGCGGCCCGCTCGTGCAACCTGTGATGAACCAGGCTCGGCCACGACAGGCCCAGTCCCATGACCAGGGCGAGGCACAACGCGCGAACCGAAGACCGCCGCAGGAGAAGCATGTCCCCAAGTATAATCGGGGTTACAGGCCACGTAGATGGGAACCGTGAGGAGGAACGTTGAAGGCCGAGGGATCCGGCAGGCAAGCGGCGTCGCTGCAGGACCTCGTGCTCTACTTCCTGCGGCTCGGCATCTTCGGCTTCGGAGGACCGATCGCGCTCACCGGCTATATGCAGCGCGATCTGGTGGAGAAGCGGGGCGGGGTCTCGGCGCAGGACGGTAAGGAAGGGTTGACGCTGGCGCAGCTCGCGCCGGGTCCGCTCACCGCGCAGCTGGCCATCTATCTGGACTGGGCTCACGCGGGAGTTCTGGGCGCGACGTTGGTGGGATTGGAGAGAGAACCAGCCGGTTGACGGGGGGACCGGCAGAAGATAACCCCTGGGGCAGACGCCACAATCGGCGGAGGATTTTATCAGGGCAGGAGGGGCTGCAGCTCCGGATCCGCTTCTACAATGGCCGATGGGTTGCCCACCACTGTCTGGCCCGCTCTTGGCTCCACCCACCCACACCTTCCACCTCGCTCAGCAAGAGTGAAAGCTCCCGTGCGGACTGCGGCCGATCGGAGGGATCCTTCGCCAGGCAGGAAAGCACCAGGGTGTCGAGCGCGGACGGGATGGGGAGCTCCGACCGAGTCGATGGTGGTGCCGGTTGCGTATGAACGTGATGCATGAGAAGGCCCATCGGCGTGTCGGAGTCGAAGACGAGCTTGCCGGTCAGGAGCCAGTAGGCCACGCAGCCAGTTGCGTAGATGTCCACTCGCCCATCGAGCGTCGACCGGCCCAGCGCCTGCTCCGGCGCGATGAAGGCCGGAGTCCCCTGCACCGCGTTCTCCCGGGTGATCTCCGCGCCCCCGTCCGCCGGCTCGTCGAACGCCTTCACCAGCCCGAAGTCCAGCACCTTGGCAAAGTCGTATTCCTCGCCGTAGCGGCAGAGATAGATGTTCGCGGGCTTGATGTCGCGGTGAACCAGACCGCGGGACTCGGCCTCCGACAGCGAGTGGCAGATCTGGCAGAGGACGTATACGGCCCGGTCGGCCGGCAGCGGCCCGAAGCGCTTCACCAGGGTGTCGGCGTCGAGACCGTCCAGCAGCTCCATCACATAATAGAAGGTGCCGTCGCTCGCGACGCCGAAGTCGAACAGCTCCACGGTGTGGGGCGAGCGGAGGCTGGCGATCACCTGGGCCTCCCGCTCGAACCGCCGCAGCAGCTCCGGCGACTGAGCCCCTCGCCCCTCCTGCGAGAATGAAGGTCGGATGAGCTTGATCGCGGCCGGCCGTGCCAGCATGCGGTGGCGCGCCCGCCAGACTTCACCCATGCCTCCCTGTCCCAGCTTCTCCTCCAGCCGATAGCTCCCCAGCTCGCGAGCCCGGCTGACCTCCCGGCCCATGGTGTAGATCACGCGGGCGCCGACGTAGGCCATGACCACCACCAGCAAGTAGGGGAGCACCAGTGCCAGAAAAAATTCCAGCGGATCAGGACGGTTCCATGCGCGCCCGGACCAGAACATGAGGCCCACGACCACCGGCACCGCGCTGACCGATGCCAGCGCGGCCAGGACCGCACGGCGCGGCCGGGTCGGCACGACCACCGTAAACAGGAGCGGCCAGACGGCGACCCAGGAAAGCCCGAAGAAGCCGCCGCGGTAGTTCAGCGTGTCCGGGTCGGCAAACTCGGCAGTCGCGATGCCGTAGCTGCCGAGGACCTCGAAGGCGAGCCCGATGGTCATGACGGTGGCAAGAGGAACACGCGGGTTCCGGACCACAGCGGCCACCAGCAGCGCCATGGCGAGCGAGATCGTACTGGGGACCCACGCCATGAAGCTCCCGACCAGATCTGCCCGCCCCGCAGAAGTGAGCAACTGGGGGAAGATGCCGGCCATGAAGAACACGAAGGCGTAAAGCAGGGCGAGGACGAGAAGCCGCTGGGCTGATTGGCGGACCAGGTCGCTGGGCAGTGGAGAGGAGGCCGCTCGGCCGCTCGGCTCACCCGCGTAGGATGCAGGAGAGTGACGTGCGCCGCCGCCGAGGGGTCGCTCCGGCCCTGGGGTCTGACGAGAGGCGCCGACATGATTGCTACGATGCGCAGGTGACCGGCCGGGCGCCAGGCATTGGAGCGGCTGGGTTTCGATCTGCTGTTCAAGGCCGGACTCAGCGCCCTCACGGGAATAGGAGGCGAAATCCTGGTCCTGCCGGGGTACCACTTCGGCAGCGGGCTGCTGATCCGCACCGGGAAAGCCTAGGCGGAGAGGCCATGGCCCTCGAGCGTAAACCGCTGGATCGGTTCCCGGCGTTATGTTCAGCTCATGTCTGCAACTGAGCATGGCCCGTCTGCGGGACGAGATCGCGACCGAATTGAGGATGAACCGTCATCCGGATTCACGACATGCATAGACTGTTACTCATAGCGCTGGCCACCGGGTCCTTCGCTGGGACTGCAGGTGCACAGGCCGCCACACCCATTTCCGACGCGGTACGCTCCGCTGCCGACCGCGCGGCCAGCAACTTCATCGCCGCGGCCGAGGAAATGCCGGCCGACAAGTACGGCTTCAAGCCAACCCCGGTGCAGATGAGCTTCGGCGACGTGATCGGACACATGAGCGCGGGCAACGATGCCCTCTGCTCCAGCATTGGCGGAGTGGCGCCGCCCAAGCGCTCTGGGGTTGCCGCCGGGGCCGGGAGAGAGAAGCTCATCGCCCGGCTGCGCGAAACGTTTCAGTTCTGCCAGTCGGCGCTGGCCAAGGTGAATGACTCGAGGCTGGAGGAGAGAATCGCGTACTTCGCTGCCGATGCGTCCCGCGGGCAGGTCATGGTGGCGGCTGCCGAAGAGTGGGCCGGCCATTACAGCCAGCTCGCCGTCTACCTCCGGCTCAACGGCCAGGTACCGCCCACCGCAAGGCGCTGACCCGAGCCGCTCAGTGTCCTTCGCCGCCGCCCCCGCCGCCCGGCGAACCCGCCCCGCGGCGACCGCGTTCTCGACGTCGATCAGGCCCTGACTCGCCCACCCGCTGCACCATCTTGAGCAGCGTGTCCATGGTAGACACCTCCTCCAGCTGCTCCCGGGCGAACCACTCCAGGAAGTCGTGCGCCACGTAGTCCTTCTCGTGCGAGGCGCGGTCGAGCAGGGCGGAGATCTGCTTGGTGACGGTGTACTCCCACTCGAGCGCCATCGCGACCGCTTCCTCCGCGCTCTTGAACTCGTGCCGGCTGGCCGGGATCGCGGGAATGGCGAGGTGGCCGCCCGCGTCCATGATGTAGCGCACGAACTTCATCGCGTGCATCCGCTCCTCGTCCGCCTGCTTGAGAAAGAACTGCGCCAGCACCGGCAGCCCGGCATCGTCGAAGTACCCCGCGACGTTCACGTACTGGAGCGAGGCCCCGAACTCGTTCCCGACCTGGGCGTTCATCTGCTCCGCCATGTTCTTGCTGATCAGCACCTGTCTCCCCCCGGTTGTTCGTTCAACAGTCGTCGATTGATCTCGTCCGTTTCTGCTACTCGAGCTCCAGCGCCTCCCGAACCTTGGCGAGCGCCTTGTCGTGAGTGTACGGCTTGGGCCGAGGTTCGGGACACCCATCCGCACCGCCGGACTCGAGCATTCGATAGCCCTGCACGCTGAAGATGCGCAAGGCGAGGCGACGGGAGACGCCCACGTCATCGACGACGAGAACGGGAACCGGGTGGACGGAGGACAGTTGGAAAAATAACCGGCGAACTGATCTTTTCTCCAGTGCTCTGCCTCCTAAGCGCACGTACCACGGCAACGAGCGCAACTTGTATCGCGGCCAGGTGGTGATAACTATGCCGCACCGCATGATCCTCCAGCATGAACTGACAGGTGAGTGGCGCATTGGCGTTGAGTGACACCGGAGCAGCCCTATCCAGCTCCTCATCGCTGAGCACCCGTATCGCCGCAGCCGCCATCGCGCTGTTATGCCACAGTAGATCCAGCGTCTCCTCCTTCGTCACGGCCTCATGCGACTTGGCATGATTCGCGTTCATCTCGTGGACCATGTCCCACGTCAGTCCCGCCACCGGCAGGCCGGCGGCGAGCTTCTGCGCCAGTTGAATCTCCAGCGGATACATGGTCGCGACGTGATGCACCACGACCCCGATCTTACGCCCGTCTCCGGGAATCGGGGCGTGCCACTCGGCATCGGTAAGGCCGCTCGCCAACGCGGCCAGTTTGGCGGCCCCGTGCTCCAGGCGAAAGGCGAGGGCCTCGCTGCGTGAGCTCATATCGATCCGTTTCCTGTGATGGGTTGCGAGTCCTGGCGCGTGAACTCAATCGAGCAAGGCATTACTCAACTCCGGTTGAAGTGCTCGTTGGCCACGCCGCAGCCCACGCCCTGGACCCAGAGGGTCTGGGTGCCGGGAATCTCGGGAGCGAGATCAGTGTCCGACACGATCATCTGTGCCGTGAACGATTCGACCACTCCATCGCCGGCACGGTAGAAGTCGGCAATGAGGACGGCCGTTGTAGCGCCGGTGATCCCGACCTTGGCCGCATCCGCTCCCGTGCATCTGAAGCTGGTCGACTGGAGCAGCTGGACGGTGTCCCAGCGAACGCCCTCACCAGTTTGACATCCCGCCAGCGGGCCCTGCGCTACAGTTGCCGTGCAGTCAAAGCCGCCACTCGCGACGACAGAGGTCTCGCTCGGCACCACATTCGATGCCGTTGCAGGATTGAAGGAGCCGCCGCCGGTAAGCCGGACCGCGCCGGTCGGGGCCCCGCTCGCCGTGCCGTTGAAGCCGAAGGCGGTCCGTCCGGAGGCATTGAAGCTGGGCTCGGCCGAATCAGTCGGCATGACTCCGTCGCTGCATGCGACGGCCAGGATCAGACCTGACAGAGGAACGGATGACGCGTGCCAGCATGGTTACCTCTCGGTGGGTGGTGAGAACGTCTCGATTGCATCCGTGATTCATGTGAGCCAATGGTACGAAACAGAGCCGCCCGCCGTGATCGGCGGGCGGGGAGGATCGAGCTCGGATTTTCAGAGGAATGGTGTCGGACCGCAGACTGACAGCGACGACCCGTGACCTGGGACTAGTCGATCAAGCCGTGCTGCGCCGCGTAGCGGACCAGGTCGGCGTTGCTGGCGGCACCCATCTTCTCCAGCACCCGGGTGCGATAGGTGCTGACGGTCTTGGGGCTGAGCTCCAGCGACCGGGCGATCTCCTTTACCGTGCGCCCGGAGCCGAGCAGGCAGAGCACCTCGTACTCGCGATCGCTGAGCAGCTCGTGCCGGATGTTCCGCGATCCGGCCGCCAGGTCGGCGGCGAGCCGCTCCGCCAGCCCGGGGCTCACGTACTTGTTGCCCCGGTAGCACCCGGCGGATCGCATCGGTGAGCTCCTCGGGTGAGTGGTCCTTGGTGAGATAGCCCGACGCGCCGGCGCGCAGGGCCCGCACCGCGTACTGATCTTCCGGGTGAACGCTGAGCACCAGCACCGCCACGCTGGGATGCTCCGCCCGAAGCCGCTGGAGCACCTCCAGGAACCGTAGGCCCGGCATGGTCACGTCCAGCAACACGATGTCGGCCGGCACCCGCGGAAGCCGCTCCAGCAGCTCCTGGCCACTGGCGACTTCGCCCACCACCTCGAGCCCGGGGGCGTCCTCGACGATTCGCCGGAGTCCCTCGCGCACCACCGGGTGGTCATCGGCGATCAGAAGTCGGATCATGATGCGTTCTTCGCCCGCCGGACGCAGCGGGATCCTCAGCCAGACCGATGGTGCCCTGGTCCCGGACTACCTCGGATCACCAGCTTCCCCGCCACAGGCGATCGCTCGCTCCCGGCTGCCGACCAGACCCAGTGACCGTGGACGACATCCGCTCGCTCTCGCTGATTCCCCGGCCATTGTCCCTCACCTCGAGTGTCAGCTCCTCGGCGCTCACCTGAAGCGCGATGGTCACGCGGGTGGCGTGCGCGTGCCGGGCGACGTTGGTGAGCGTCTCCTGCAGAATCCGGAACGCCGTGGTGGCGCAGATATCATCCAGCTCGGGATGTGCGGCCTGCACCTCGAGCTGGGCGGTGATGCCGGTGCTGCGCTCGAATTCCTGCGCCTGCCATTCCACCGCCGCCACCAGCCCGAGGTCATCCAGCACGCTGGGCCGAAGGTCGGTGGCGATCCGGCGAACCGTGTCCATGGCGCCGTCGATGCGGACGATGATCGACTGCACCCGCTCCACCAGCGCGGCCGGTCCGCCACCCGCGACTTGAGCCACGCGAGGTCGATCTTGAGACCGGTCAGCGCCTGCCCCAGCTCATCGTGGACCTCCCGGGCGAGGCAGGTGCGCTCCTCCTCCCGCACCAGCTGCAGGCGGGCCGTCAGGTCGCGCAGCTCCTGGCGCGATCGCAGAATCTCGGTCTCCGCCTGCCGCCGGTCGGTGATGTCCCGCTGGATCCCGAAGTGGCCGATGAGGCGGCCTTCGGGGTCGTACAGGCAGATGTAGTCGCCCTCGATGATGATGGGCCGGCCGTCCAGGGTGCGCTCCTCGGTCTCCAGATGCAGATGCCCCGCGTCCAGGAATTCCCGCCACCGGAGCTGCGCCGCCGGCAGGTCGTGCGCGAACAGCTCGGCGGGCGTGAGCCCGATCAGCTGGTCCTCGCGGCCCCGTACTGCGCCAGCATGGCGGCATTGACCTTGGTGATCCGCTCGTGGGTGAAGATGTAGTCCAGGGCGGCCTCCTTGTCGGTGCTCTCGTTCCAGTGTATCGGCTGGTCCAGCATCATGAAGAAGAAGCCGTCGAGCGACTGGGAGAAAAACAGCTCCAGCAGATACTGGCTCTCCCGCAGCGCCTCGCGGCCTGGCGCGACTCGGTGACGTCCCGAAAGCTCCACACCCGGCCGACGCTCCGGCCGGCGAGCCGCTGCGGCTCGGACCAGCGATCGAACACCCGGCCGTCCAGGAGACGGATCTCCTCGCAGCTCGACGCCTCCGGATCGGCGTATAGCTCCGCCACCCGTTGCAGAAACCCGGGCGGGTCCTCCAGCTGGTGCAGCACCGCGTTCAGCAGGTCGGCGTCCCGGCCCGAGGCGGCGGCCTCGGGCGGGATCTGCCACATCTCGATGAAGCGCTGGTTGAAGCTCAGAACCCGGCCGGCGGGGTCCACCACCAGCAGCCCGTCGGACATGGACCGGAGCGTCGCCTGGTGGAGCGAGCGCGCGCGCGCGTGCTCCTCGACCGCAAGGCGTTGCTCGGTGATGTCCCGCACCAGGCAGTAGGAGACCACTCGCTGGTCGTCCAGCTCGAGCGGGGCGGCGATCAGGCACACCGCGACGGGGTCGTCGTCGTTGCGCCAGCACCAGGCCTCGAACTCCACCGCCTCGCCGCGACGCAACGCCTGGAGAGCGGCCTCGACGGCAGCCGGATCATCCAGGCCGCCGAGCAGCTCGCCCAGCTCCAGCCCGACCGCGGACGAGCCGCACGACAGCACCCGGCGAGAATCCCGGCGAGGCGCCCAGCACTCTGCCATCGGCATCGAGCAGCGCCAGCCCGGCGGGCGCGAGATCCAGAGTTGTCGTCATGGTAGGGAGAGGTTACGGCGCAGTACTGCGGCGGTCAACCGCCAACACCCGTAATTCGGTGTAGGACGCCGGACTACGCACACGCGCGGAGGGCGATTTCGGCCCGGAGATGAACAGCACATCGATGTGGACCACGATCTTCTCGTGCATCTTCAGCATGCCGAGCGCCTTACTCAAACCGCCGATCTTGAAGTGCTTCAGGTTGAGCGGCGTTTGTGCGCTCACCTGGAGACGGGTGCCCTGAAACGTCACTCGGGCCGGGATTGTGGCTTCCCGGGTGACGCCGTGAATGATGAAGCGTCCGTGAAGGATCACATCCATCGTGTCGCTCGCCGTCTGAGCTGGACTGACACTCGTCAGCTCGAAGCGGATGACGGGATACGTCTCGGACTCCATCGACTTGTTCAGGTCGCGATCTCGCCGCGCGTTGCCGGTCGCCAGTGTGCGCACCGGCGCCTCGACCCAGCCGCGTACATCGGCCAGCTCACCGCCCTTCATCTCTCCGGTCACCCTGGTGGTCGTGCCGGTAAAGTTCCCCGCCGACGCCCGGGCGTCGAAGCTGAGCGTGCCCTGTTGGACGGTGCCGTCGGGAATGATGCGCGCCACCGGCGCCTGTGCCGCGAGGGAACCCCAGGCGAGGAGCGAGGCCCACACGAGGGCCAACACCAACGCGGTTCGTTTCATAATCATGGAACACCTCTCTGAATGATTGATCTGCCGCCGCTCCATCTACCGCCGCTGTACTAAGGACCGACCGCGGTCCGCACGACCACTCGTCCAGCCACGGCGTCGGCCGGAGCCGAGTACACCTCGCCGGTTATGCTGAGCCTGGTCCCTACCTCCCAGGTTGCGCCTCCAAACACGATGAGCCGGTCGAGGTCCACTTCGACTCGACGATCGTCCAGCACGCCGCCCTGGTCGGTGAAGTTCACCTGGAAGCGTGGCTGAAGGCGGTTGTAGCCCGCGCCGCCGTACGGGCGCAGTCGTCCACTTGCGAGCGAGCCGCCGACGGCGACATCCACGCCCATGATGTTCGGGCTCAGACGATCATCCGATCTCGTCCCGCGAAAGCATTCGGTCGTGGGATCGTCCAGCTCCTCGTCCGAGCACGTGATCGGAGCGTGTACCGAGCCGAAGGTCGCGTGCACCCGTACCGCGGCCACCAAGCCGTCGAGACTGCCGAATGCCTTCTCCAGCGAGATCCCGAGCAGGTTTGCCTTGACGCCATTCACTCTGATGGGCGGCACCCAGCTCGCCTGCAGTGCGAGCCCCAGCGGGAGCGGTATCCCGATGCGCGGCCGGGGAATCGCAAACAGCAAGTCAGTGTTCTCCGGCCCTTTCCCGGGGCGGCAGACCGTGGGCGTAGCGATGGCGTCGCTGACCTGCGGGATGTAGGAGACTTCCAGGCCGACCTTGAAGCCCGGATACAGCTCCGGCGCGCTCCCGCGGCCGAACGCGAGTGGAACCGCGAAGATCGCCATCGTCTTCGCCTCGTTCGACGCCGGGCCGGGAAAGCAGTCGTCCTGCGCGATAGCAACGGCCGGCCACCGGAGAACGACTGCCACCAGGATGAGGATTGCTCTGTTCACTGGACTACGATGGTGCCGCGCATGCCGCTGTTCGCCGACCCGTGCACGCTGCAGAAGTAGAGGTACGTGCCTGGACTGGTGAACGTGTGCGAGTATGCATTCGGAGACGGGACCGGTGCTCCGCTCGCGGTGAACACCGGGTTGCCGGTGGGCGTCACGTCGTGGAATCCACCGACCCAGCTCCAGGTGACTGTCGTGCCGAGGGGGATCGTGATGTTGGCCGGCTCGAAGCGGTTGGTGCCACCGTCGTTCCGTAGCTGGATCTGCACCGGCGAGGGCCCGCCAGGAGCGCTGGCCGTGGCCGTGAACGGCACCGGTGAGCCGTCGGCACCACCTGTGACCACCGCCTGAGAGCTCTGTGCGCCGGCCGCGTCTCCGAGATGCCAAATGCTGGTGGAGATTCCGTCGGGTCCGGTGGTATCGACGGAGGGTGTCATCACCGCGCCGGTGCCGGTTGCGCTCCAGGTAATCACGGCACCCGCCGTCGCTGTGGAGCCGCGGCGGATCACAATCCGCAGCGGATTCGCGAGATCCTGTCCCGGTGCGCCCGACTGTGCATTTCCGCTCGGCTCCGAGCGTGCGGCTGACAGCGCTGCCGGGTCGGGGCCGCCATATGGGTCGCCCCCCTCACTGCCGCAACCGACCAGCGCCATACTCGCTAGCGCCGTGTTGACGAGCAGGATCACTGGTCCTCTGCTGCTCCGATTCGTTCCGGACATTGCCGCATCCTTTCACGTGGATTGGTGGTGTCGGCCTGCTCCTTCACCCAGGGTGAACAATGGGAAACCGGCTCGGACGCGGATATCGGCGGGGATGGAAGAGCGGCAGGGATTCTGAAGGTGGCAGGCGTAGGAACGAGGACTACGTCGGAGCACGCGTGATCGCTGCGGGATGTATAATCTCCGCATGCGAGCCATCATCGTGCAGGCGCTGGGTGACCCGGACGTTCTGACGCCCGGCACCACGGACAACCCCCGGCCTGACCCACGCGAGGTGCTCGTTCGCCTCCATGCAATCGGCGTCAACTTCTCCGATGTAGAGCGGCGGCGAGGGACATACGACCCGCCGCGGCTTCCCTGGATTCCCGGCAACGAGGGCGCAGGGGTAGTAGAGGGCCTCGGGGCTGACGTGGATCCACGCTGGCTCGGACGGCGGGTCGCATTCTGGGCTCCGCGCACCAGCGGGACGTACGCCGAGTATGCCTGCGTGCCGGTGATCGCTCTGTTCCACCTGATCGATGACCTGGATTTTTCCCGGGCGGCCAGCCTGCCGGCGCAGGGACTCACTGCTTACGGCCTGAGCCACGTCGCGACGTCGCTCGGGTCGGGACAGACCGCGCTGGTACACGCGGCCGGCGGCGGCGTGGGGGCGCTGCTCATTCAGCTCCTTCGACATCGCGGGGTTCGGGTGTTTGGGGCAGCGTCGTCTCCGGCGAAGCTGGCTTTGGTCGCACAGCTCGGCGCTGTGCCGCTGCCCTATGGCCTCGATCTCTCAGGGCGGGTGCGCGCAGCTACGGAAAGACGCGGAGTGGATGCGGTCTTCGATTCGGTGGGACGCGCGACGCAGGCGGACAGCCTCGCCTCACTCGGGCTCTACGGCCATCTCGTGTTCTTCGGGGAGGCGGGTGGGTCGCCCGAGCCGATACACCCGGACGAGCTTTACGCGCGCAACCTCAAGGTCAGCAGTTTCTGGCTGGCCGCAGATCCACCTGAGCGCTGGGCAAAGGCCCGGCGTGCGCTCCAGCGCTGGGTGTTGGATGAAAAACTGAGGGTGACGATTGGACAGACTTTCCCGCTGGCCCGGGCGGCGGAAGCCCATCGATGCCTGGAGCGGCGCGAGACGCTCGGTAAGCTGATCCTGGCTCCATAGGGCTGCGACCACAACCAGCGCGAGCCGCGGCGGCGGGACGGGAGCGGTAGCGAAGAGCTTGCTGGCAATCCACCCCGACCCATCACACATTTTAGTCCTCTCAACCTGAAGACCTTGTGACCGCAGCTGACCCGCTCGCCGCCGCCTTGTCCGACCGCTACGCTATCGAGCGCGAGCTGGGGCAGGGCGGCATGGCCACCGTGTACCTCGCGCGCGATCTCCGCCACGAGCGCCACGTCGCCGTCAAGGTGCTCCGCCCCGAGCTTGCCGCCTCGCTCGGCGCCGAGCGCTTCCTGCGTGAGATCAAGCTCGCCGCCAAGCTGCAGCACCCGCACATCCTGCCGCTGCATGACTCCGGTGAGGCGGGCGGGTTCCTCTATTACGTCATGCCCTACGTCGACGGTGAGTCGCTCCGCGCCCGGCTCGCCCGCGGGGGCGAGCTGCCCATCCACGATGCGATCAAGATCCTGATCGAGGTGACGGACGCGCTCGCCTTCGCGCACGGGCAGGGCGTGGTGCACCGCGACATCAAGCCGGACAACGTGCTCCTCTCCAGAAAACACGCGCTGGTGACCGATTTCGGGATCGCCAAGGCGGTGAGCGAAGCAACCGGAAGGCAGCAGATCACTACCGCGGGTATCGCTCTCGGCACGCCGATCTACATGGCGCCGGAGCAAGCCACCGCCGACCCTGCGGTTGACCACCGGGCCGACATCTACGCGGTGGGCGTGATGGGCTATGAGCTCATCGCGGGCCGGCCGCCGTTCTCCGGCCGCACCAGCCAGGAGGTTCTCGCCGCGCACGTGATGCAGGCCCCCCTGCCGCTTTGCGCTCGGCGGACCGCCTGCCCACCGGGGCTGGAAGCCGTCATCATGCGGTGCCTCGAGAAACGCCCCGCAGACCGCTGGCAGTCGGCCGACGAACTGCTGGCGCAGCTCGAGCCGCTGGCGACGCCGAGCGGCGGGACCACTCCGACCACGCACGCGGCCGGTGGAGGCGCTGAAGAGTCTGCCACGACCTTCCAGCTGGAAGAAATGGGTCGTGCCTGCCGCGGCGCTCTTCGGCGCTTGCCGTCGCGCTCGTGCTCGTGTTCAATCGCGCACCGCCGGAGCTGCGGCTCGGCCGGCGGTCTCAGCTCACGCTCGACCCGGGTCTGGAGCTCGACCCGGCACTCTCACCCGACGGCAAGCTCGTCGCCTACACCGCAGGGCCGCTGGGGCAGACACGGCTCTACGTACGCCAGGTGGATGGCGCCACACCTGTCGCGATTACATCGGCAGAGGCCGGCTTCGCACGGGTACCGCGGTGGTCACCCGACGGCGTCCGCCTGCTCTTCCTCTCCGCGCGTGGCCTCGAGACTGTCCCCGCCCTCGGCGGTCGGGCGAAGCTCCTCCTGCCGCTCCCACAGGGCGCGTGGGCCGACGGCACCTGGTCGCCCGACGGGCGCTCGATCGCCTACGCTCGTGGCGACTCGGTATACGTGCTCCCGGTAGAGGGCGGCGCGGCGCGCGGCCTCGCGCGGCTCCCCGAAGCGCATTCCTGCGACTGGTCGCCGGACGGGCGCTGGCTCGCCTGCGTCTCCGGCAACCGCCGGTTCGTGGGGAACGAGGACTTCGGCAACATCGCGCTGAGCAGTGTGTGGATCGTCCCCGCTGGCCGGTGGCACTCCGGTGCGGGTGACCGAGGGCGAAGCACTCAACACGAGTCCGGCGTGGCTCCCCGGCGGTCGGTCGCTGGTCTACATCTCGGATCGCGACGGAGGCCGCGACATCTACCAGGTGGCGCTCAGGCGTGACGGGCAGCCGTCGCGACCCCCGCCCGGCTCACGACCGGTCTCAACGCGGCGCAGGTCAGCGTCTCGGCGGACGGGCGGCGGCTCGCCTACGCGGCCTTTACCCAGACCTCGAACGTCTGGTCGCTCCCCGTTCCGCAAATCAGGGGTGGCTCTGGCGAGCCGGGCCGAGCCGGTGACGCGGGGGAGCTCAGGTGGTCGAGAACTTCGACGTTTCGCCCGACGGGCGGTGGGTCGCCTTCGACTCCGATCGAGGCGGCGTACACCAGATCTACCGGATGCCGCTCGCGGGTGGCGATGTGGAGCAACTCACCTCGGGTGCTGGAGCCCGCATTCGTCCCCACGTTCTCGCCCGATGGTCGCGAGATCGCCTATCACGCCTTCAAGGATGGCACCCGGCAGATTTTCGTCATGCCGGCCGAGGGTGGGAGCCCGACTCAGATCACGCCGGGGGGCGAGCACTACTGGGCGCCACGATGGTCGCCCGATGGCCGGACGCTGTCATTCGCAAAGGCTCCCCTAACCCCCGCTCAGGAGCTGCACCTTTCGACACGCGACGGCCGCGGCCGCTGGAGTGCCCCGCGGATGCTGGTGAAGGGCGGCGGCGGACCCGCACAGTGGGCACCGGACGGCCAGGCGCATTTTGACCGTGACCGGTGGCTTTGGAACGCCGTTGTCACTCGAAGTCGTCCCGCTCGCCGGTGGAGAGCCGCCGCCAGCTGGTTGTGGTTCGTGACCCGGCCACGGATGTGGCACCGGTCAGCCCCCACCTGTCCCTCTGGTCAGCCGATGGGCGAACGGTCTACTTCGTCGGCCTGCGACCCGAAGGACCCAACCATCGGCATCTGGCGCGTTCCGGCCGCGGGCGGGCCGGCCCGGCTCGCCGTACGCTTCGACGACCCCGCTCGGCCCTGGCATCAGAACGGCTTCCGGATCCACGACGGAAAATTCTACTTCACCCTTGGCGCCCTGCAGAGCGATGTCTGGATGACGGAGCTCACAGCGTCTCGCTGACGAACATCTACTGGCTTGACGGTGCCTCTAATTTCGCGGGCCCGAACTTCCAGATGCAGTAGCCGTTCCTCAACGTTCCCAGAACCCATTTGACGACGAAGGCGGGGATGTCGAGGCTACCCGACTGGGCTGCACGGAGAGGAATCGACGTGCATGCCAGTTTTCGATAGCCGGCATCGGTGAACAGCTTCTCCGGCGTCTCACTCATATCGCGGAAGGTGGCCCCCATCCCGACGATCTGCTCGTGCAGGTCACGGCTGTACTTCTCGAAGAAAGACTTCCGCATGAGGTCGCAATACACGAAGTGATTGGGAAAGAGCTTCCGTAGAGTCGCTATCAACTCCTCGCGCTGACTCTGAGTCAGGTACATCAGCACCCCTTCGATGATCACGTGAGCGGATTCCTGGCCGGCAAACGGCGCCAGCCGCTCCGCCAGCGATTCGCGTGAGAACGCGATCGGCACGCGGGTGAGCCGGTTCGGAGCGCGGGCAGCCGGAAGCCTCGATTCCTTGTAGGTGAGAATCGCCGGTTCGTCTACCTCGATCCAGCGTCCTCCCTTCAAGCGAAACGCACGCGTGTCGAAGCCCGCGCCGATGACGATGACCGGCGCCTGGGGTTGCGCCTCCAGTACCGTGCTCAAATGCTCATCGATGATGGCGTGCCGGGCGGCGTTGCTGGCGTTCGCCCGGTGATAGCGCTTGAACTGCTGCCAGACTCCCTCGGCCTCCGGGTTCATGAATGACCTGGCCAGCGAGTCGCCACACATCGGCTTCGGCTGCGCCGCATCCCAGTTGCGCACAGCGAGGGTGTAGTATGCCGTTCGTGAGATAGGATTCTGCATGGTCATTGTGTGCGTGGTGAGAATGAGACGTGATAGCCTCGAACTCTCTGACCTTCGAGGGTGAGCTCGCAGCCCGCGGCCACCGGTTGGCCACTGCACTTCCCATGACGCTGACAGGGAACCAGCTGGCTGCACCACCACCAGACCCTCGGCCTCCAGGAGCTTCAGTCCCCGCAGTACTTCGTTGCGCCAGCGTTCGTGTTGTCGATAGCTGCTGCGGACTCGGACGCCTGGAACCCGCTGTGGCGTCCTTTGAACCTTTCCAGCAATTCGCGTTCGGATGTGCTCGGGAGTGCCGAGGTGTCGGCCTCAGGGGACTTGTGCTGCGACATACCTGCCTCTTGGAACGTGCGGTCGGGTTCAGCGCTGGGGAAGTGTCTGAATAATATGGGACGGACGCGTGAAATTGCCGTAAATCGGTAGTGGCCGTCGAGAAGATTGTAACCTTCTGCTCGAGGCCCGCAATCGCTGTTTATAATCACAGCATGTCACCCGCCGAGCAGGCCGCGCGATTGCGCGAGCAGATCGAGCGCGCCAATCACGCCTATTACGTCAACGACGCGCCCGAGATCTCGGACGCCGAGTACGACCGCCTCTTCCGCGAGCTCCAGGCGCTCGAGGCCGACGCATCCCGAGCTCCAGTCCCCCGACAGCCCCACACAGCGCGTCGGCGCCATCGCAGCCAGCGCACTCGCCAAGCACACCCACCGCCGGCCGATGCTCTCGCTCGCGAACGCGTTCAGCGCCGAGGAGCTGAGCGCCGTGGGAAGAGCGCAACGCGCGGCTGACACCGGAGGTCCAGCGCGGCGGCTACACCACCGGAGATCAAGATCGACGGCGCCGCTGTGAGCCTGACCTACGAGAAGGGACGGCTCGTTGTGGGCGCCACGCGCGGCAATGGGATGATAGGTGAGGACGTCACCGCTAACCTGCGTACCATCAACGACATCCCGCTTTCACTTAAAGGCAAGGATCACCCCTGCCCTGATGGAAGATCCGGGGCGAGGTGTACTTCCCCTTCGCCAGCTTCACCCGCACCAACAAGGAGCGGGAGAAGCAAGGCGAGACCCTCTTCGCCAACCCCCGCAACGCCACCGCCGGCGCCCTGCGTCAGCTCGATCCCGCCATCACCCGCCGCCGCCGGCTCGGCATGTTCGCCTACGCGGTCGAGGTCATCGAAGGCCGGCTGAAGCACGCAGCCAGTCACGAGATTCTCGATCTGCTCGAGGTTGGGGCTTCAAGGTGCAGAGCCCAATCGCAAGCGGTTCGATACGCTCGACGAGGTGCAGAGCCAACATCGAGAGCTACGAGACGCTGATCCCGACCCTGCCTTTCCAGGCCGACGGCGTAGTGGTCAAGATCGACTCGCCTCTCGCTCCACACCGAGCTCGGCGTGGTCGGCGGACGGGAGCCGCGCTGGGCCATCGCCCGGAAGTTCGCGCCCGAAGTCGCCGAGACCGAGCTGCTCGACATCCAGGTCAACGTGGGACGCACCGGCGCGCTCAATCCCTGGGCGGTGCTGAAGCCGGTGCAGATCACCGGCGTCACCGTCACCAGCGCGACGCTGCACAACGAGGACCTGATCGCCACCAAGGACATCCGGATCGGCGACCGGGTCGAGGTGATCCGGGCCGGCGAGGTGATCCCCCAGATCGTGCGGCCGATCATCCAGCCCGGTGTCGAGCGCAACCAGCCGTGGAAGATGCCGGACAAGTGCCCCCGCTGCGGCACGCCGGTGGAGCGGATCGCGGACGAGGCGATGCGCTTCTGTCCCAACGTCTCCTGCCCCGGACGGGTGCTGGAGAGCATCGTCCACTTCGCCTCGCGCGACGCGATGGACATCCGGGGGCTGGGCTACGAGCGGGTGCGCCAGCTGCTCGATACCAAGCTGATCCGGAACGTGGCCGACCTGTACCGGATCACGTCCGAGCAGCTGGTGAAGCTGGAGCGCTTCGCCAGGCAGTCGGCCGACCAGCTGGTTGCCGCGATCGAGGCGTCGAAGAGCCGGCCGCTCTCGCTGCTGCTCTTCGGGCTGGGGATCCCGCACGTGGGCAAGACGGTGGCGGTGCTGCTGGCCCGGCGGTTCGGCAGCCTCGACGCTCTCGCGGCCGCCGCACGCGAGAGCCAGGTGGGGATGCCCGGCGTCGGCCCCGTGATCGCCGAATCGGTGATCGGCCTTCTTCAATGAGCCCAGGAACCAGGAGCTGCTGGAGGCGCTGAAGTCAGCCGGCGTGAACCAGGTCGAGCCCAACGCCGCCAACGCCGACGGCGCGCTCGCGGGCAAGACCTACGTGATCACCGGGACCCTGCCCTCGCTCTCCCGGTCCCGCGCCGCGTCGCTGATCGAGGAGGCCGGAGGGCGGGTCGCCGGGAGTGTGAGCAAGAAGACCGACGCGCTGGTGGCGGGCGAGGAGGCAGGAAGCAAGCTGGAGAAGGCGAAGGAGCTGGGGGTGGAGGTGATCGATGAGGCCGAGTTGCTGCGGCGGGTAGGCGGCTCGGCGTGATTGTCATCCTGAGCGCAGCGAAGGATCGCTGCGTGTGTCGAGAAGGGATCCTTCGCATCCGCTCAGGATGACATCGATCACCGGCCTGCCGCCCTACCGCCTTACCTTTTTTGTCCATGAACCCACCGACATCGAACTCCCACCACCTGGCCTCCGGCTCGGCCGCCGAGTGATCCACCAGCTCCGCGCGTCGCTGGAGCGGGACACCGGGCTCCAGGCCGCGGCGTATCTCCAGGAAGCCGGCTATGCCGGCGGCGAAGAGATGTACGCCGCCTTCGGCGAGTGGCTCTCGCGCACCCGCGGCGTGGACCAGCCGTCCGAGCTGGATATGGAGTTTCTGGGAGAGACGCTGGGCGAGTTCTTCGCCGAGCAGGGCTGGGGCCGCATGGAGGTCACGCCGCTCGGCTCGGCGGTGCTGGCGCTCGACTCGCGCGAGTGGGCCGAGGCGATGGACGAGCGCGGCGCCGAGTTTCCGTCCTGTCACCTGAGCTGCGGATTGCTGGCGGATTTCCTGGGGCGGATCTCCCAGGACCTGGTGGCGGTGATGGAGGTGGAGTGCCGGTCGCGGGGAGAAGCCCGCTGCCGCTTCCTGGCCGGGTCGCCCGAGAATCTGAGCGCGGTGTACGACCGGATGGCGCAGGGGAGTGGCTATCTGGAGGCTATTGGGGTATTGGCGTGAGCGGTAGACGGTAAGCGGTAAGCGGCGATGACGGCGTGATTGTCATCCCGAACGCAGTGAGGGATCGCTTAGGCAAACGTCGGTACAGCGATCTCGAACTGACGTCTCTTTAAGCGATCCCTCGCATCCGCTCGGGATGACGCGCGCATTGCTACCGCCCTCCCGCAGTTCTTTACCAGCCTGATCCCGCCCGACCCCGTCTCGATATCAATCTTCCCCCCGCCCTCCCCGATCCTGCCGGTCATGTGATCCCGCGCGTGCCGGGTGACCGCGACCTCGAAGTCGGTCTCGATGTCCCCGCTCGAGGTCTCGATGTCCACCTCGGCCGCCAGCGTGGGCGGGACCTTCAGCGTCACGTCGCCCGAGCCGGTCTCCACGTTCACGTTCCACACCTCGCCGCTCAGGTCGGCGTTCACCGAGCCGCTCCCGGTCTGGAGCGCCACCTGGGGTGACGTGAGTCCGGTGACCTCGATGTTGCCCGAGCCGGTGTCGATCTCCAGCTGATTGCTGCGCAGGTTGGTGGCGCTCACCTCGCCCGACCCGGTCCGGATCGAGATCGACTCGCCCCGGATGTCCGACACCGTGACCGCGCCCGACCCGGTGTTCACCTCCAGCTCGCCGGTCTGCTTGGTCACCTGCACCGCGCCCGAGCCGACATGGATGTCCAGCTCGCCCCGCGTGCCGGAGGTGGTGACCGGCGCCGAGGCGACGTTGACCGAGAGATCGCCGTTGATGTTGGTGACCGAGACCTTGCCGGCCGCCAGGTACACCGCCAGGGTCCGGCCCATCGGCACCCCGATGCGGAGGTCGGCGTGGGCGGCCAGGCCGCCGCCGCTTCCGGCGATGGTGACCTGCTTCCCCTTGTCGCCTTTGCGGTCGTCATCGTCGTCGTCATCGTCGCCGAAGGTGCCGTCGTCCCGGACCCGGAGCTGGGTGGACGACCCGGCCGACATGCCGGCGTACTGGATCCGGGTCTCGGGATAGACGAACCGGAGCGTCTCCGTGCCCTCGCGCTCGCCCCGGAAGACCTTGAGCTTGGCGGCGTCGGCGCCGCCCCGGGTCACCTGGACGGTGATGTCGCCGCTGCCGGGCTCCAGGCGCACCTCGCCCGCCAGGTTGTAGATCGCGAGCTCGTCAGTGGGGATGGAGTAGCGCTCGGCCTGCTGGGCCGAGAGGGCGGTGGCGGTGAGAAGGAGAATCGCGATCGCCTGCATTGAGGTCGCTCCTGAAGGGTTAACTGCGACTTAGACGGGAGTTGGGGAGGAAAGGTTGCAGGGGCGGGCGGTAAGGCGGTAGATACTGCGGCGGTAGGGCGGTAGGTACTGCGGCGGTAAGTTGGGAAACCACACCTCATCCCGAGGAAGCGTAGCGACCGAGGGATCTGCTCAGCGTGCCTACCGCCGCACTATCTACCGCCTTACCTCCTCACCAGCTCCCCATTCCGAATGACCTCTCGGTCCCACGGCAGGATGATGTAGTTGTCGGTCTCGAACGCGTGGAAATCGGGGGCGTACTCCCCGGTCTTGAACGACACCGCCGTCATCACCTCGGCCGGCTGCAGGGCGCGGACCTCGCTCAGGGCCAGCTTCATGGTGCTACCGGTGTCGCAGGTCTCGTCCACCAGCAGCACGCTGCGGCCCCGGATGCTGGGCGGCGGGCCCGTCACCAGCACCGGCTGGGCCCCCTCCTGGTTCCGGGTCACCACCATCGAGGCGAAGTCGCACTGCATGATGGAGGCGACCACCACCCCGGGGACCACGCCCGCCTTGGCGATGCCGAGCACGATCTCGGGCTGATATTCCTTGGCGACGCGCATCGCCAGCGCCCGGCAGATCTCGCCGAAGAAGGGCCAATCGACTTCGAGCGTGCCGCGGGTGACCGGGGCGGAGCGACGCTGCATGCGGGAATCATCCCGAGAGGCTATGGAGCTGCCGGCTAGTTGGCTAGTGGCAACGTACCAGCGCGGACGAGAACCGGGCAACGTGCGATCGGCGGACTCGCGACCCGCGACTCGCGACTGGCCCTCATGACTGGCGACTGGCGACTGGCGACTCTATCTTAACCAATCCAACGCCTTATGCCGCTCGACTTTGCCCGGAGAATCCTTCCCCTCAAATGAGCTTCTGGCAGCGCATGTTCGGTAAGGGAGCTCGGGGAGGAAACCTGAACCCGCAGCGGCTCGACTATCTCAACGAGGGCCTGGCTCTGGAACGCCAGGGAGACTTCGAGGCCGCGCTTACGTCCTACCGGCTCGCCTTCCGGGACAATCCCGCCGACTCGCGCATTCTGCTGAACATGGCGATCGCGTTCACCAAGACGGGGCAGCCCGAAGAGGCTATCCGGCACTACAAGCGCGCCCTGGAGCTGGACGACAGTCTCGGCGGCGCCCATTACGGCGTAGCCTTCCTCCTGCTCAAGCGGGGCGACGTGCAGCAGGCCACCGAGCACCTGCGCGCCTTCCTTGCCCGCCCTCCCAAGGGCCCCGACGCCGAGCGTTGGGTGCGCCACGCGGAGACGGCGCTGCGCGACATCAAGAACAGCCCGGCGCCGGGGACGCTGTGAGTCGCTGGCTGGTCCTGGCGGTGATGGTGATGGGCTGCAGCGATCTCACCGAAGGAGCCGGAGGCGTCGTCGCGCTGGAAGTACAGGTGCCGGCGGTGACCACGGTCGAAGTGGGCGAGAACCTGCAGCTCTCCGCCCGGACCCTCGACAAGGACGGCAACGAGGTGGACGGGACGGTCACCTGGCTTGCCGCCGACCCCACCGTCGCCATCGACAACACCGGGCTGGTCACCGGCCTCGCGCCCGGCCCGGGGCAGGTCCAGGCCTTCTCCGGCTCGCTCTCCTCCAGCCCGGTGCAGCTCACCGTCATCAACCGGGCCGACTCGGTGATGCTGGTGGGCGATTCGGTGGTCACGATCGCGCCGGGCGTGAGCACCTCGGCCCCGGTCGCGGTGCAGGTCAGAAACTTCGCGCTGGGCGAGCCCCTGCCCTCTCGTCCCGTCGTCTTCACCCTGACCCATCCCCCGGTTGTGGGCCACATCCCGGTGCAGCTCCCCGGAGGCGTGCTGATCGACACCGTCTCCACGGACGCGACCACGCTTCAGGCCAGCATCACCGTGAGCCGCGTGGCCGGGGTCGAGTCGCCCGACACCGCGTTTCTCCTGGTGCGCTCCTACCGCCCCAATGGCGCCGACGTCGCCTGGTTCGGGCCAGCGCTTCATCGTGCTGTTCCAGTAAGTGGCTGCTACCGCACGCACACTGAACGAGCTGCTCTTCGGAGCGCTCGACCGGTTCGGATCCAGACCCGTGGCGATGCGCGCCAAGCGGGATGGCGAGTGGTACCAGCTGAGCTACCAGGATCTGGCCGACCGGATCCATGACCTGAGCCTGGGCCTGCTCGAGCTGGGGGTCAACCCGGGCGACCGGGTCGCGATTCTCTCGGAGAACCGACCCGAGTGGGCCATCGCCGACTACGCCTGCCTTACCGCCTGCTGCACCGACGTGCCGATCTACCCTACCCTTCCCGCCAAACAGGTCGAGCACAACCTGAGCGACTCCGGCTCGGTCGCGGTGTTCGCCTCGACCAAAACTCAGCTGGAGAAGTTGCTGGCGATCCGGGAGCGGCTGCCCCGGCTGAAGCACATCATCTCGTTCGAATCCGATGCTTCAGGCGACGGCGTCCTGACGCTCGAGCAGATGTACGCCCTGGGACGAGCGGCGCGTCCGCGACACCCGACTTGGCGCGCGGATGCGCTGCGGGTGAAGCCGGACGATCTCGCCACGCTGATCTACACCTCGGGGACCACCGGGTCAGATGAAGGGAGTGATGCTGACCCACGGCAACATCACCTCCAACGTCACCACCTGCTGCACCCTGTTCAGCTTCACCGACAACGACGAGTGCCTCTCGTTCCTGCCGCTGTCCCACATCTTCGAGCGGATGTTCGGCCACTACTGCATGATGCACTCGGGCGTGATCATCAACTACGCCGAGAGCGTGGACACCGTCGCCTCGGACATGGGAAAGTGGCGGCCGACGCTTATGGCCTCGGTGCCTCGGCTGTACGAGAAGATCTACGGCCGGGTGCTGGATGCGGTGCGGGCGGGCTCGGCGGTCAAGCGCCGGATCTTTTACTGGGGCAAGCGGGTGGGCGAGGCGGTGGTGGAGCGGCGCCTGGCCAACCGGCGGCTGTCGCCGCTGCTGCGGGCCCAGTACGCCCTGGCCGACCGGCTGGTCTTTTCCAAGCTGCGGGCCCGCACCGGCGGGCGGATCCGGTTCTTCATCTCGGGCGGCGCGCCGCTGTCGGCCGACATCGCCCGGTTCTTCCACGCCGCGGGGATGCCGATCCTCGAGGGGTACGGGCTCACGGAGACCTCGCCGGTGATCGCAGTGAACACCTTCGAGCGACTCCGGCTCGGCACGGTGGGGGTGCCGATCCCGGGCGTCGAGGTGAAGATCGCGCCGGACGGGGAGATCATCACCCGGGGGCCCCACGTGATGACCGGCTACTACCAGAGGCCGCAGGACACCGCCGAGGCGCTCGACAGCGAAGGGTGGTTCCACACCGGCGATATCGGCGCGGTGGATGAGGACGGATTTCTCCGGATCACCGACCGCAAGAAGGACATCATCGTCACCGCCGGCGGCAAGAACATCTCGCCCCAGCCGATCGAGGCCTTGGCCAGGACCAACAAGTTCGTCTCCAGCGCGGTCATGCTGGGCGACCGGCGCCCGTTCCCCATCATGCTGATCGTGCCCAACTTCGAGAACCTGCAGGCGTGGGCCACGAAGGAGGGAGTGCCCCACACCGACGGCGCGTCGCTGGTGGCGAGGCCCGAGGTGCAGGCGAAGATGGAAGAGGAGATCAAGGGTACCCTGCGCGACCTGGCCGGCTTCGAGCGGCCCAAGAAGCTGCTGCTCCTGCCCCGTGACTTCAGCATCGAGACCGGCGAGCTTACGCCCAAGCTCAGTGTGAAGCGCAAGGTGGTGGAGCAGCGTCACGCCGCCGCGATCGAGGCGCTTTATCATTTGCCGGAGTAACAGCCATGGGACTGGAGATCATTGCGGGTGTGGCGGTGGGTGTGGTGCTGGCGGCGTTCGTGCTGATGAAGATCTTGAAACGGGGTAAGCGGTAAGCGGTGAGCGGGGGGAGAGACGTGACGGAGAACGCACCTCATCCCGAGCCCGTGAGGAATCCAGCCGAGGGTAATCGAACTGCTGAGCGATCCGCTCTGTCGCTACGCTCGCTCGGGATGAGGTACATCAGTTCTTCCCGCGTTCACCGCTCCACCGCTCACCGCTTACGCGTCCCAACCCATACACCTTCGGCACTCGCCAATAACTCCACCGAGTCGCCGGCCGGATCCTTTCCTTCCCCGACCACCCGCAACCCCGGCAGCACCACCCGCGCTGCCTCCTTGATCCAGTGGGGATCGTCCGCGAACGGGCGGCTCAGCACCACGCCCCGCATCGACCCGGTCTTGATCGGCAGCCTTCCGCTCCGAATGACGCTGAGCTCTCCGCCGTCGGCCACATCGGCCGGCGGGTCGACCGCCACCAGGGTCACTCCCGGATTGCGCTTTGCGACCTCGCTCCAGAGGGCAGCCGCCGCACCCACCAGCGTCAGATAGCCGCCGGGCCCGGTGAGGCCGACCAGCGCGGTGATCGGCATCGGCATCGAGCACGCTATTCGCTCCCGCATCTGCCGCCGGGGCATCGCCGGTGTCGAACACGCCGTCCTCGAGCTGAAAGATCCGATTACAAACCGGGCAGCCCAGCGTCCCGGTGCGCACCGAGCGGCCTTCCATGGTGTCGGGAAGGAGGACGAGGAAGCTCTCGTCGTGGTCGTTAGGGCAGCGGAGGTGGTCGGTGAGCTCGATGAACACGTGAGAGGTGAGAAGTGAGAAGTGAGAGGGAGACGGCGTGATCGTCATCCCGAACGTAGTGAGGGATCGCTCGGGTTTACGTCGGAACAAAGATTTCGGATCGGACCTCTCATAGAGCGATCCTTCGCATTACTTCTCACCTCTCACGGCTTGAATACCACCCACGTCAGCTTCCCCTCCTCCACCACCACCTGCCGGAACACCTTCTTCCCACCGATCTCGGTTCCCAACCGTGTACGACCCCGGCGGCACGTCACTCACGGCGAAGTGCTCGCCATACAGCGGATGCGGATGCGCCTTGTCGCCATAGGTCTCGGCGAAGGAGAACGGGGTCTCGGTCGGGTTCGACTTGGTGATCCCGTAGATCCGCGCTTGCGGGAGGGGCGCGCCGCTGGTGTCGAACACCTGCCCCGCGACGATGCCGGTGCCGGGCAGCGGCTCGATCCAGAGCTCAGGGTTGGTGGTGTACGGCGGGAAGCGCTGCAACGAGTCCACCACCAGCGAGAGTGAGTCGCTGGGTGACGCAGAGACCTCCAGGTGGAGATGGTCGTTGGTGGCCCGGCCGGTGTTGCCGACCCGCGAGATCAGGGTGCCCTTCGACACCTTGCGGCCGACCTTCACCGCCAGCGCCGAGTTGTGGTAGTAGGTCGAGTAGATCCGGTGGCGCTTGCCGTTGGCGGTAATCGTCGCGTCGTGCCGGACGGTAACGGTGAGCGCGCCCGCTTCCGCGGGGCCGGCGTACACCACGGTGCCGGCGCCGATGGCGTAGACCGGCGTGCCGTCCGGGTTGTTGAACTCCACGCCCTGATGCTGCTGGAAGTTGCCGCCCATGGTGGAGCCATAGCGGTAGGTCTGATCGATAAAGGCGTTGTCGGTCAGCGCGATGGGCCGCTTGAACCAGGTGGTGAGCGGCGCGCGCGGCGCCTCGGCGGCGGGCCCGGCCGGCTTGAGACAGGGCAGCGTGTCGCTGTTGGGGCGGAGGCCGCACTGAGTTCCCTTGATGAGCTTGTTGCCGATGAGCAGCGAGTTGGCAGGAGAGAACGCGGCGGCGGTGAGCGGCTCGGCCTGCCAGCCGGCGGCGGCCCGGCGCAGCCGCTGGCTCCCGCGCAGGGTGGAGACGTTCCAACCCCGCCGGTCGGCCGCGACCCGGCGCACGTACTCGCTTCGGAGCACCGGAAAGACGCTGTCGGCCGGGCCCTTGGCCCGTGGACCCGCCCCGTCGCCCAGCGCGGTCCAGCTGGCGCCATCATTGGTGGTCACCTGCAATCCGTCGGCGGTGCCGATGATGGTGGTGTCGCCCCGGACCACGATGCCCGACGGCGTCACGTACTGCCACTGGGGTCCCAGCTGCTTGTAGGCCCAGTTCTTCCACGTGGCGCCGCCATCGGTCGAGAGCCCCCACCCGTTGCCCAGGGTCCCATACCAGATCTGGCCCCGGGCACCGAAGGCCAGCGCCTGCACGAAGTCCCAGGAGATCGAGGTCTCGGTTGAATCGTGGCGGATCGGCTCCCAGGCGGTGGCCCCCACCGGCAGGCGATAAATGCCATGTCCGTAGGTGCCGACCCAGATGGCGCCGCGGGGATCCCGGGCCACCGAGAGCACGTGCACGCCCCATCCGGCGCTGTCAGGCAGCGGCGGGAGTGCCCCGGGCGCCTGCGCCAGGATCGGGGGCGCCAGTAACAGCCCCAGCGCGGCCAGGCGCATACCGGCGGACCGAATGCTTCTTCTCTTAGCTGCGTTCATCGGCGATCTATGGTTTTGGGTTGGGGCCGAGACGCACCCAGTCGATGAGGACATGGTCGGGCCGAGTTGCGACGAAGAGGATGGCCTCCGCCACGTCGGCCGCGCGCAGCATGTCCGCCCGGCGGGGAAGATCCTCCCGGTGATCGGGGTCCACGGAGTCCCACGCCGCCGTGTCGGTCGCGCCGGGCGACACCAGCGTCAGCCGCACGCCGGATCCGCGGTACTCCGCCAGCAGCGTCTCGTGCAGGCCGCGGAGACCGTACTTGCTGGCGCCGTAAGCCGAGTTCCCCGCGAGCCCGACGTGATCGGCGACGCTTCCCACCGTGATGAGACACCCCTTCCCGGCCGCGCGCATGGCGGGGAGAAACGCCTGGGCGACGTAGAACGGCGCCTTGATGTTGACCTCGAGCTGGAGCTCGAGACCGGCCGGCTCAGTGTCGGCCAGCGGCGCGAGCAGGAAAGCGCCCGCGTTGCTGACCACGATGTCCGGTGCGCCGTGCTCCGCGAGCACCAGCTCGCCGAGCCGGGTGACCTGGGCCGGATCGGTGAGGTCACAGGGGAGATCGTGCACCCGTCCCCGGTAGCCGCCTGAGAGGCTCCGCGCCACCCGGATGACGTCGGCTCCCTCCGTAACCAGCAGCTCGGCGACGGCGGCCCCAATGCCGCGCGAGGCGCCGGTGACCAGGGCCACCCGACCGCCGAGCCGGGTCACTCGGGAAAGCGGCCTCCGTATGCGAGGCGCAGGAACTCGTCCCGGGTCTTCGAGTCGTCGCGGAAGATGCCGCGCAGCGCGCTGGTGACGGTGCGCGAGTTCTGCTTCTCCACTCCCCGCATCATCATGCAGAAGTGGGCCGCCTCGATCACCACACCCACGCCGGTGGGCTTGAGCACGTCCATCACCGCATCGGCGACTGGTCGGTCAGTCGCTCCTGGACCTGGAGCCGGCGGGCGAAGACGTCCACGATGCGGGCGACCTTGGAGAGGCCCAGGATCTTGCCGTTGGGGATGTAGGCCACGTGGGCCCGGCCGAAGAACGGCAGCAGGTGGTGCTCGCAGAGCGAGTAGAGCTCGATGTCGCGCACCATGATCATGCTCTGGTGCTTCTCCTCGAACACCGCGTCGCCCACCACGTCCTCGACCGTCTGCCAGTAGCCCTGGGTCAGGAAGCGGAGGGAGGACTCGACCCGCTCCGGCGTCTTGAGCAGCCCCTCGCGGCGAGGGTCCTCCCCTATGGCCGCCAGCACCTCGCGAATCTTGTCCGCGAACGGCTCCGGACGCGGCGCCGGGCCCCCGGTGTCGGTGACGCGGGTGCGCTCGGGCCGGGCAGCGACGCCGTCTTTAGGCGCCTTCATAGTCGACATAGTTTCTCGGGGTCTCCCACAGGCGTACGCGGAGGGCCAGCTCGGCCGGGACGACGGGGCGCAGCTCGCGCCAGCAGACCAGCGCGATGTTCTCGGAGGTCGGGTTGAGCGACTGGAACCAGGGCACGTCCAGGTTCAGGTTCTTGTGGTCCAGGTGGCGGAGCAGCCGCTCCTGGGCCAGCTCCTTCAGGTGGTTCAGGTCCATCACGTAGCCGGTGTCGGGCGAGATCTCCCCCTCGACCGTCAGCTCCAGCTCGTAGTTGTGGCCGTGGTAGTTGGGATTGCTGCACTCGCCATATGTCTCCCGGTTCCACTGGTCGGAGAACCGGGGGTTGGAGAGACGGTGCGCGGCGTTGAAGTGCACGCGTCGGGTCACGGCGCAGCGGGGCATTGTGAGCTAGGAGCTGGGAGCTAGGGGCTGGGGGCTTGGAGCCTGAATCATGGAGTACAAAACTACTCGGTCCATGGAGTCGCTCCTAGCTCCTAGCTCCCAGCCTCCTAACAAAAACGCCGATCCGAAGACCGGCGTAAGAAGAGCGGAACGGCAGCGGGAAGGGTTATTGAAGCCCAATGAGAAAGCGCGGCGCCCTCACCATGACATCTGTCTTCCCCCGAGGGGCATGACATCAACCACAGCATTCGGGCCCTTCATCGGACCTGTTGGCTCAATAACGTGGCTCCCCGCTGACGCCCACTCGGATGTAAAATAGGACGACGCCCAGATACCGTCAACCAAACCACGAGGTATGCGCCATGTTCCCCACACTCCTGCTGGCTCTGGCCTCGCTCGTCGCCTGGGCGGCCCTGACTTTCGTCGTCGCCCCTCGCAACGGTCTCATTCATCTGCTCCTGGCCGTGGGCACCACCCTCCTGGTCCGCTGGTGGGCGCTCCGCGCGTGAGTCTGTAGCAAAAGCGAAAACCGTGTTGACGGATCACCACACGGTCGGCGCTCACATCGCCTCTTCCGAGCGGAAAATCTCGTCCGCTAATCTCCTGCCGACCAACACCTTGCCATTGGAACCCGGAACGGGATTCATCGCACCCGTCCGGGGCATAGATCGTGCTTCCCCCGACCGCACGTTTCCGCTTGTGACTTACGCGACCCGTTCGCCGGGAAGGCCACTTGGAAATCCGCGGTTCGCTCCCGACGATACAGAAGCTCTGGTCTCATGAGCGCGCCCACCCCATCTCCAGCGCCGACCACAGCCCGGCTCACCGGCTCCTCAACCTGGTTCTCGCGTTTGTCGCGCTGATCGTTCTCGTGCCAGTGATGCTGATTATTGCACTGCTGGTGAAGCTCACCTCGCGGGGCCCGGTCCTCTATACCCAGACCCGGGTCGGCCTGGACCGGCGCGACCCTATCGATCCCAGCCAGAATCGCCGCCGCCAGCTCGATATGGGCGGCCAGCCGTTCACGATCTATAAGTTCCGCACCATGCGGGTAGACGCGGAGCAGGGCTGCGGCGCGGTGTGGGCCCAACGGCAGGATCCCCGGGTGACGCTGGTGGGCCGGTTTCTCCGCCAGTACCGGCTGGACGAGCTGCCCCAGCTGTTCAACGTGCTCAAGGGGGAGATGAACATCGTGGGGCCCCGCCCCGAGCGGCCCACCATCTTCGCCGAGCTCCGCGAGCACATCGCCGAGTATCCCCTGCGCCAGCGGGCCAAGCCCGGGATCACCGGCCTGGCCCAGATCAACCACCACTACGACCGCTCGCTCGAGGACGTGCGCACCAAGGTCCATTACGACCTGGAGTACATCCGGCGCCAGTCGGTGGCCGAAGACCTGCGCATCATGCTCAAGACCGTGCCCGTCATCCTGCTGCGCCGCGGCGGCTGGTAGACCCCAACGCGTTTACATTAGTCCAGCGCCGCCATCGCCTGCCTGTCCGGCGAGGCCGATCTACCTACGACACGGGCACTGATGACCACCACTCCGCAGCGCGCCGAACGACAGAGATTGTCTGTCCCGGTCCTCCTGGCAGCCCTGATCGTCATCGGGCTACTGCTCCGCTTCTGGCACCTCGGCGACTGGAATTTCGAGGCGACAGAGATGTTCACGCTGCGGGATTCCCTGCGGCTCCGCACCACCAATTCGCGACCGCTCATCTACCTGCTGAACTATTACCTGGTGCGCCCGTTCACCCCCCTCGATGAGCTCGGGCTCCGGCTCCTTCCCGTGCTCTTCGGCGTACTCACCATTCCGGCGCTTTATTTCGTCTGCCGCAGGCTGACGGGAACCCGAGCGGCTCTCTTCAGCACGATGTTGCTGACCATCAGCGAGCTGCACGTCTTCTACTCGCAGTTCGCGAGGTACTGGTCACTGGTGATCCTGCTCTGCGCCGTGTACCCCTATGCGATCTATCTGGGGGTACGGCAGCGCGACCCACTAGCCCTCGGCATCGGGGTGGTAACCGGCTTCCTGGCCGCGCTCGCACACCCTGTCTCTGTGCTCCTGGTAGGTGGGCCGGTAGTCTGGCTCATCGCGACTTCCCTCCGACCCAGCTCTCTACGGCAGATGTGGGCCAGCCGGGGCTTCCGCTGGGGAGCTTTGCTGGTAACCGTTCTGTTGGCGGTGATCGTGGTGCGATTCATCCCCGTGCTGCAGAACTGGATCGTGATGCACGACCAGAACCCGGGGAGCGGGCAGTTCCTCACCCGCCCGAAATCGAACGGGCTGAAGCAACTCGTCTATCTGGCGGCGTTTGTGGAAAGCATGACGGTGCCGGTGACGCTGGCCGGGGTCGGGGGCATCTATGTGCTTTGGCAAGGACGCGACCGGTTCCTGGCCACCTATTTAATGAGTCTGGCTCTCTTTCCCATAGCCTTCCTCACGCTGCTCTCGACCCGCACCGCCGTCTCTCAGTTCTACCTCGTGCCAGCTCTGCCGGTCTTCTTCATCGGTGCGGGAGTCTTCCTGGACCGGCTGTTCGAGATCGATTGGAAGGTGCGACCCCGGTGGGTGCTCCCGGCCATCATAACGGTGATGATCATTTCTGCCGGAGCCCCCACCCTGGTCTCCTATCACAGAAATGGCCGCCGCTTCGACTTCAGGAGTGTGGCACGCTGGATTGAGCCCCGCCTCAGGACCGGCGATGCCGTGTTCTCCGACCAGCCTATGGTCCTGGCTCACTATCTGCCAAAGATCCAGGTTCAGAAGCTTCGCTCCCTTGAACCGCTCGCGCAGTCGCTGGACTCGCTGCACCGCGCCGCGGACCGGGCCGCGCTGTGGATCGTCGCGCCCGCGCCCGGGCATGCCTTTCGCCCAGACTTGAAGCAAGGTGGTCTGGCCCGTTGGATGTGGGACAACTGCCAGCTCAGGCAGACGGTTGGCGTTGGCCGTATCGACTTCCGGCAACAGTACCTGCAGGTCTATCGCTGTCCGGCTCAGCCGCCCGAGAAGGGGGGCTGAGCAGGCTCAGTTCAGCGGGGCGTCAACGAGGGCTGCAGCGAGATACCTTTGCGGGCGAGGACCTCCCGATATAACTCCTCCCACCGTTCCACCACACGGGTCAAGCCGTGATGGGTCCGGACATGTTCCCGTCCCTTCTCTCCCAGTCTGCGCCGCTCGGCGGGGTCCAGCGCCGCCAGCCGCAGCATGGCAGCGGCCAGAGCCTCGTGGTCCCGCGGTGGCGCCAGAAAGCCGGTCTCGCCGTCCAACACCGCCTCGTGGTTGCCACCCACCCTGGTTGCGACGATCGGGAGACCGCCGACCGCTGCCTCCAGCAGGACCATCGGCATCCCTTCCCAGGCCGATGACATGACATAGCCGTCGGCGGCGCTCACCAGCGCCGGCACGTCCTCCCGTACGCCGAGAAAGCGAACCGCTGTATCCAGCTCGAGCTCCCGGGCCAGGGCTTCCGTCTCCGCCTGAAGGGAGCCCCGGCCCACGAGGAGCAGCACTGCGTCGGGATGCCGTTTCAGCACGATCGCGAAGGCCCGCAGCATGTTGGGATAATCCTTGGCGACCTCGAACCGGCCGACAGCCAACCACACGAACCGATCCCCCAGCCCCAGCGCTTGCCGCAACTCCTCCCTCACACCGGGAGCCACCCGGCCGTACAGCTCGGGATCTACGCCGTTGGGGACCACGCGAAGCAGCTCCCGGGGAACGATGCGGTCGCGGATGAAGCGCTCAGCCGCGGCCTCGCTGATGATCGTCATGTGGTCGGCCAGGCCGTTGGTCAGGCGGTAGGCAGCCATCCACAGAGCGCCGCCTTCGTAAATATTGTGAATTGTAGACACGAGGGCTGGAACCGGCGCCACCAGCCGCAGAGCCCGCGCCATCAGATTGGCGTGGATCATGTGACTGTGCACGATGTCGGGTCGCCACTCTCGAACCATACGGCTCAGGCGAGCCAGCCCCCGGGGATCGGGCACGCCGCGCCGCATCTCGAGCGATTCGATAGGAATGCCAAGCTTTCGGGCACGCAGTCCCATCGGCCCCAGAGCGGTCAGTGAGACGATGAGCACCTGGTGGCCTCGAGTGCGCATCTCCTGAGCGGCGGCAAGCAGCTGGCTGTCCGCTCCCCCCATCCCCATGCTGGTCGAGAGGAACAGCACTCTCATATGTCGCGCTCCCGGGAGCCGGCGGCTCCGCGACGCAGTACCCGCTTCAGACCCGGGGGCGCATACGCATAAGCGTGACGTGCCACCGAGTACAGGTACATCCAGCGAGGAAGCCCCAGCTCTCGCACACTCTGGGCCTGCACTCGGGCGAGATCGCGCTGGCGCTCGACATACTGAAGGGTGGTGTGAAAGAAGCTGGCATCGTGGACATAGTGCTCGCCCAGAACCTCCGGCACATTGGCCAGGTGCCAGCCCCGCTTGGCCACCCGGAGATAAAAACGCAGATCGATCAGATTATTGACGAGTGGATACCCACCCGCGTCGATCCATGCCTGCTTGCGAAAGGTGGCGAGAGTGTGGGCGATGGGAACGCCCTTTGCCATGGCGGCCCGGATGGCGGGCTGGTCGGCGGGCGGCATCCGCACGTATCGCTCTCCGCGGCGCTCGTCCACCAGCACATAGTATCCGCCCACGATGCCTACTTTGGGCTGGGCGTCCAGGAGTTCTACCTGAAGACGGAGGCGGTCGGGATAGCTGCGGTCGTCGAAATCCTGTCGGGCGACGTACTCGCCCCGGGCCTGCGCCACCCCATAGTTGTACGCCGCCGCCGGGCCCAGCCGGCCGGGGGCAAACACCCGGACCCGGTCGTCGCGCTGCTCTACCCTACGAAGCTCGGCGAGAGTGCCGTCGCTCGAGCCGTCGTCCACTACAATGAACTCGAAGTCGGAAAACGTCTGGTTGAGAATCCCGGGAATGGCCCGGTCGAAGTACCGCTCGCCGTTGTAGACCGTGGTCACGACACTCACCCGTGGAGTCACGGGGTAGCCTCCCCACGCGGGGCCCGCGCTGAGGACCAGGGGCCTTCCATGACTCGTCCGGCCAACGGACGCCGTTGCGAAGTCGGATGGGCCAGAGCCGGAGCGCGCCGTTGAGACCTTGCCGCCGTCATCCGTACGGTCGACATCCCCACGAGTATCGCCATGACGAGCCATGCCACCTTACTGTCTTCCCAGGTTAGCGGGGTCAGAGCGGCACCCAGCGTCAACAGCAGCACCATCGCGAATCGCCGTTCTAGATGAGGCAATTTCAGAATCGAGAGAAACACGGAGAGAAGCATCAGCAGAAAGAACAAAAATCCTATCATTCCCTCTTCCACCAGGACTGACAGGAAAGAGTTGTGGGCGACGAGAGCCATGGGGCCGAGCTGGGGTTTGACAGCAGGCACGAAGCTGGACACCCCGTATCCCATCAGCGGCCTGCGGGTAAAGGCGATTACTCCCGCGCGCCAAAGCTTGATTCGACCGCCGAAGCGGGCATCCTGGACCTCCGTGCTGGTGGTACCAAGCCTCTCTACCACCCTGTCCGGCACGTACGCCACCGCGAGTGCCCCCGATAGCGACAGGAGGGCAATTGCCGCCGTGAGCCGTCCGGCCGAGAGAGTCAGCGTCAAGGGAACGACGAGGAGCGCGACCATCAATGTCAGCAGCCCTCCGCGCGAACCGCTCAGGGCGGTAGCGAGAATGCAGAGAGGGATGTACGCGCGGAAGATCCATCGTGCCAGCGGTTGGCTGGACGTCATGCCCAGGTACCACGCGATCGGCAGGCCCAGCGCCAGCGTCATTGCGAGGTTGTTCGCATCCGCGCCGCCGGCCGAGTACCGTACACCCGAACCGCCCTCCTGTACGTAGAGGACGATGGTCGCGATGGCCGGCACGGTTGCGCCAAGCACGTACGCGACCAGCAACCCACGCTGCCGCTGAGGGGTGGACGCCAACTCCCATACCATGACCAGCACGACGAACAGCTGCACGAAGGTGTAAAACTTCTGGGGAACAATCGACATGCCCAGATACCAGACCCCGAATCCGGCCCAGCCAACGAACAAGAATGCTGCTATGTGAAAGAGTCGCCAGCGGCGAAAGCGTCCCAGCACCAGGATGGAGAGCAGAGTAAGGCCCAGTGCCACGGCTCCGGCCACCCGGGTGACGATGGACAATCCCGGCAACGCCACCAGGCGTTCCCATGGCACCGCGAAGACGAAGAACCAGAGCGCTCCGTATGCGAGGGTGGTCATCGAGCCGCCTCGATCAGGCTGAGGTAATTGTCAACGGCAGCGTCCGGGGTGAACGGTGCGAGTGCTTCGGCAGGAAGCTCCCTCCGGGGCCGGGCCAGCGTCTCCATCATGGCCTGGGTCAGTACGCCGGCATCGCCCACCGGCACCAGAGTACCGAGGCGGCCTCCCTGCAGGATCTCGCGAGGGCCGCTGGGGCAGTCGGTTGACACCACCCGGGTTCCCGCCGCCAGTGCCTCGATCAGGACCGTCGGCAGCCCCTCCCAGGCGGAGGACAGCACGAAGAGTGACGAGTGCGCCATGTACGCCACGGCACCATCTCTGAAGCCGGGAAGGGCTACGTCGTCCGCCACGCCCAGTTCGGCGACCAATGCCTCCAGCGGGCGTCGCTCCTCACCTTCTCCGATGATCATCAGGCGGGCCTCACGGTGCCGGCGCAGGCCGGCAAAGGCGCGAATGAGAGTGGCAAAGTCCTTCTGCAGTGTGAGGCGGCCCGCCCCGAGGATGACTGGTGGCTGTCCAGCCCCGAACCACGGATGATCCAGGGGCTGCCGGGCGTGGGCGAGCATCGCGGGGGTGATGACCGGGTTATAGATGACGCGTATCCGCCGCCGTGGCAGACCGGCCATCTGCGCCAGATCGTCAGCGGCCCCCTCCGATACCACCACCACCGAATGAGCCCAGGGATAGAAGGTACGCAGCATACGAGGCCAGAGCCAAGCAGCTACCCGCCCTCGTTCCCTGGTCGATTGGGACATCGTGTTATGCACGGTGACCACGACCGGGGTCCCCCGACCGGCCAGCTTTCCGGCCCAGAGGGCGATGAGGTTGGCGTGTCCCATGGATGAGATCAGCATCCGGGGGCGCTCGCGGCGAAGATAGGCGGTGAGGGGCGCCAAACTCCGGAGTACCCGTGGCACCCCCAGATCCACCAGTCGGACCGCCGCCGGAAGCTGGCCCGACAGCTCTCCCCGGGACGTGCCCACGACGAGGTCTACCATGAGTCCACGGTGGGTCATGGCGTGGGCGAGGTTGACCATGACACGCTCCGCGCCGCCCCCGGAGAGCGACGGCAGGAAGAACGCGATGGGACTTTGGCTCACCGCTCCGGGCCCTTTTCGGACACACTGACCAACTCCACCTCGGGCAGATCGGGAGCGGGACGGCGGAGCCGACCGCGGAGCAGCTCCTGGCTCTGATTCAGGGCCCAGATTCCATGCCGGCCGAGGAAAATCCCAGGGGCGAGTCGGACTGCGGCTGTAGTGGCAAGCGCGGCGGCCAGCGCGGCAACCAAGAGGACCGGCACCGCTCCGAAATGGGCGGCTCGCGCGAGGACTGCGCCGGCCACGCCCGCTCCTCCGATCACGATCGCCAGAAAGAGACCGGGTCCATGCACCGCGGCAAAGCGACCCCAGCTGAGTCCCGTGACCCTCCGGGCGAGCTGCGCCATGCACAGCCAGTCCACGGCCATAGCGAGCGACACGCACACCGCCACACCACCGACCCCCCAGCGCTGGCCGACGATCGCGCCACCCACCACGAGCGCTGCGTAGAGAAACTGGAGCATCGCCCAGGCATACACTTCTCCCGCCGCCTTGATGCAGGCATCGCTGATCTTGCTGCCCATCCGGAAGAGCAGGCTGATGCTGAACAGGCGGAACAGCAGCACTACCTCACCCCAGGAGGGGCCCAGGATCACCAGTATGAACTCGGGGGCCACTACCCATAGGAAGGCGCTGGTCGGGAGGGATGCCAAAGCGACGATTGCCACGCCGCGCTCGTATGCGTTCACGAGCCGATGCCGCTCGTTCTGCACCTGGGCCATGATCGGGAACAGGACGCGATTGACGATTCGACCAAAGGCCTGTGCCGGCAGCACCATGAGTCCGTAGGCCCGGCCGTAGAGCCCGAGCGCGGCCGGTCCCAGCCAGCGGCCGACCACCAGGTTGTCGCCCTGCTGCGAGATAAGAGTCCCGATCTGCGCCATCGAATGCCCGATACCAAAGCTCAGCAGGGCTTTGGCTGCCGCAAGATCGAAGCTGGGCCGCAGCGAGTGCCTCACAGCCAGATACATCGCGACGCTCCGCAACGTGTGCTGTGCGAGACTCGCAATCACCAGTGCCCAGACCCCGAACCCCTGCCAGGCGAGGAATACCCCCACCGCAGCGTACCCCAGGATATAGCTGCCGGCATCGAGGGCGATGTAGAGGCGAAATCGCAGCTGGCGGGTCAGCAGCGACTTCGTCACCGTGTTCAGGCCATCGATAGGAAACAGCAACGCCACCACGCGAAGGACCGGCTCCAGCTCCGGCATCCGATAGAATGCGGCGATGGCCGGGGCTCCGGTATACACCAGCGCGCCGAGGAGGAGCCCCAGCGCGAAGGAAAGCGTTACCGCCACCTGCACGTGCCTGGCCTCGAGGTGCTGCCGCTGAATCAATGCGGGGCCGACGCCGATCTGGGACACAATCTGCGAGATGCCCACGACGACGTTGGCGGCCCCCATCAATCCGAACTCGGTGGGCGTGAGGAGCCGTCCCAGCGCCATGATGGCGATGAACTGCACCGCCATCTGCACCCCGGTGCCGGAGAACGTCCACAGCATGCCCCCGAGGGCCCGTCCCGTGAGCCCCTGGGCCGCCGGCGGGGGCGGCTGGTCGATGCCGTCTGCTGTCATCGGTGGCCCCTGGCTTCAGCAGTCAGCTTGCCACGGTCTCATGGATCATCTAGCCCCGGGGAGAGGCGTCGTATCCGTAGCGCACCAGATCGTCGCGCAAGAGGTCGTCGAGGAGGTGCTGCTGCGCGGCGGTCAGGCCGTCCCGCCAGCGGTGGCTCGTGTTCTTGATCGGTGTGGCCGCGACATCGCGCTCGAATTGTGGGGAGCATTGGAGTTCGGCGAACTCGAGTACCCGGCGACTGGTCTCCAGCGGCTGGTCACAGAAGGTCTCGTACTTGACTTCAAGGAAACGGGTCCGGTCCAGGGATCGTTGTGCCATTTCCATGGCCCGCATCTGGATGCGCCACTCGAGTCCCGCCAATGCAACGAACGAGCGGTCGTAGCTCTGCCATGTAGCCTGATCCTCCGGGGAGAGCAGCCCTGCGCGCCAGCCCTGCGGCCCGTACCACCCGCGCCAGAAGCTGACATGTAGCAGGGAGCTGGCCACCGCACGCCCATCGCGGACGAGATGGATGAACTTTGCGTCCTCGAAAATCTCGTTCAGCCAGCCGATCCGCGGCCACCCGGTGATCTTGATGAGGAGCCGGTGGCGGGTTGGCGTCAGCATTTCCCCCATGACTCCGCGAACCTGGCTCTTCACTCGGACGGTTACGTCCGACCGGACAAGGTCGCGGCAGGGCTCGGAGAAGCCGTAGGCGTACTTGTCCCAGAACCGGTAGCCTTCACCCGGTTGGATCTTTCCTCCGAGCAGCCGGCGAAGCGCTGGATTGCCCACCGCGGTAACAGCGCGACGGTTCCATGCCGGCCGCGTCGGGTAGCGGTCGCAGAAGCCCGAGAGCCACATGACCATGGGGTGTTTGGCCAGCAGCCGGTGAAAGACGGTCGAGCCGCAGCGGCCGGTGCCCACGATGATGATCGGCTTGGTGATCGCGGTCATTTTGCGCTGGGCCAGTTGAACCCGAGGCCCCGGCTGGCGGAGCCTGCGATTCGAGCAATGACATCCAGCTCGCGGCTGCCGAGATCGGTCTGCCACGACCGGTCCTCGCGAATTTCGTTGAGGGCCTTCAGACGCATCGGATTTCCGATGATGTGTCGCTGGGAGTCGCGCGGTTCGGGCCGCGAGCGGACCCGCTCCACCTGCAGGAAATCGGAAATCCGATCGAGCACGCCCTCAGGATCCGCACAGAGATCCTCATAGTACAGCGTCATCCAAGACTGTTCCGGCAGATACCGTTTGACCCGAGCCGCCTCGACGTTGTAGTGCCTCCATCGCCGTGCGGCCCCAGCTGCGGTGACGCCGCTGTGCTTCATGATACTGGCCGCGTTCCCTCGTGGGTCCCTGATCAGATGGATCACTCTGACATCGAGCAGGGGATGGGTGGCGAGGTACTTGGGCCTCTGATGATCACGAGCGGTGTCGACGAACACGCTCTTGCCGGTCCGCTCCAATACGGCCGACGCCAGACTCCACGTACGCCATCCCATGTCTGAGATCGCCTTTCTGACCGTGGCGACCCTTCCGACCAGCGCATCGCGAGCGTCGTTGAGACCATTCCAGCCGAGGGAGCGTACCAGGAGGGCGTTGATCAGCCGATTGTGGGAGAGCCGGAGGTGAGTGTTCCAGAAGTTGGTCTCGAACACGTTCACCGGATGGCCCAGCGCCAGAGTTCGGTCGGCGATGTACTTCCAGAATTCGCACTCGCGGAATGGCTTGCCACAGCCACACTGATATGTGGACAGGTCGACTTTCCGGATCAGCCCGGTGGCTGCTCCGATCGAGGCACAGGCTGGATGCTCGTTGAGAAGAGTACCGAGCAGTGTGGATCCAGTGAATGGGCTTCCAGGCATGCATACATAGCGGATGCGCCTTCCCCTGACATCTTCTATCTCTAAAGCCAAAGGCTCGGTTCCCTTTCGAGGAGGCAATGCGTGGACGCACGATCTATGCCTCAGCCTGCCTTAAAGTATTGCAGGGCTGGGGCTTTCCATCGGGGGCAGCGTTGCGCACACGCGACAGTATGCCCCGGGGAAACGCTAATTGACCCGCGAACCTAGCTCCCTTAGAGCCAGTGATCCAGGCTTCGTCCGACCAGCTCCGAGGTGTTTCTGATGTCTTCCCGGAAGGGGGCAGTGAGCTCTTTCCTCAGCTCGGCCGGCAAGGGAGGGGCCTGCCGCATGTTCTTGACGCGAAAGTGTCTTACCCAGTTGGCCGCTCGCGTCGGAATCCAGGGTTCGACCGCGGACCTGATGGTCCTGTTCGTGAGGAGCCCTTCCAGCAGCCGGTTCTCCGGCATGCCACCTACGTTGTGCGGTGCATCAAGATCAGGCACAAACGCAGGGTCGATGCCGAGAAAGCGATATACACCCTGCACAGCCTGCAGCGTGTCCCGCCTGAGGTCATCGAAAAGGAATACGTGCATCTGGCTACGGGGGAACACATCGAAGTAGCGCTTCAGCTGCTGATGGTACCGGCCGACCTGCATCCATCGCGAGTCGCCCCGTGCCCACTCGGACGTGGGAGTCAAGTCGCGGTCAGGATCGAAGCGCCTGCCGCGACGGCGGAGGTACATCTGATAGTCTGAGTATGCCCGTTCAACCGGATGGCGAAGGCTGCAGATGAGCCGCGTGGCAGGCATCAGCTCTCGAATGCGGCTGGCGGCTTGGGGACATTCCAGATAGATGGGCGATGCTTCTCCCACCGCCACCGCACCGCCCGTATCAGCAAACAGGTTCTCGTACTCCCCCAGCGTTTTTATCGGGAAGCGGTGCACATCCGGGTCGCCATAGAGAAGCCGCCCGCTGGGGTCCAGGCCATAGGCGAAGTAATTCGTCTCCTTGACCGGGCTCATGAAGACAGCCGGATGTTCGGCAAGATACCAGTACAGCGCGGTGGTACCGGCCTTGGCGGCGCCGATGACGATGAAGTTGGGGAGCATGGACGCCAAATCTCATCAGCCCGCTTCTTCAGCGGAAGGCTCCAACTAGGGAGACTAAGGCTGCGCGAACACCCGTACGTTGGTGGGTGACACGTATACCCGCTGACCCTTGGTGATCCCCAGCCCCTCAAACCGGCCCCGGGGGATGTGGGCCTCGATGGTACCTCCGTCCTCGACCCGGCTGAGCTCCAGCCGCACCACGGGCCCAAAGGCCCGCACATGGCGCACCACGGCCTCGATGCTGGACCGGCCCGAAGGTGATGGAGTAAGCTCGACATCGTATGTCCGTACGTAGGCCACGGCAGCCTGATCCTGCGCCTCGGCCCACTCGGGTGCTTCCAGCTGATTTCCCCCAATACTTACCAGTCCCCGGTCCAGCCGGCCGTGGAACAGATTGACGTCTCCCAAAAACCCGTAGACAAACGGGGTTGCCGGTTTCTCGTACACCTCTTCCGGCGTGCCACTTTGCTCGATTCGGCCTTCGTTCATGATGACAACGCGGTCCGAGACTTCCAGCGCTTCCTCCTGATCGTGGGTGACGAACACACTGGTGACGTGGACCTCCTCGTGCAGGCGCCGCAGCCACCGGCGCAGCTCCTTCCGGACTTTGGCATCGAGGGCGCCGAAGGGTTCGTCCAGCAACAGCACCTTTGGCTTCACAGCCAGCGCGCGGGCCAGCGCCACCCGCTGCCGCTGCCCTCCTGAGAGCTCTGATGGGCGGCGATCGGAAAGCACGTCGAGCTGCACGAGATGCAGCAGCCCCATCACCGTCTCGCGAATCTCTTTCTCCGACGGCCGCACCTTGCGCGGCCGGACCCGGAGCCCGAAGGCCACGTTCTCGAAGACACTCATGTGACGGAACAGCGCGTAATGCTGAAAGACAAACCCAACCTGGCGTTCCCGTACCGGCTGATCGGTGGTGTCCTCGCCGTGAAAGTGAATGGACCCCTTATCGGCGGGTTCCAGCCCGGCGATGATACGCAGGAGCGTCGTCTTGCCCGACCCCGATGGGCCGAGGAGCGCCACCAGCTCGCCTCCGGGCACGTCCAGGCTTACATCGTCGAGCGCCACAAAGTTGCCAAACGTCTTGCGAAGGTTTCTGACCTGGATACTCATGCGGCGATCCCCTTCTCTGGGTTCAGGGCAGGCTGCCCGGGAGTACTGTCGGGAACGGTGACGTCCGCACTGGACCGGTGCTGCTGCCACTCGACCAGTGTCTTGAGGCCCAGGGTGACGAGCGCAAGAAGCGTGAGAACGGAAGCAACCGCGAAGCTGGCCGCAAACGCGTACTCGTTGTAGAGAATCTCCACGTGCAACGGCAGGGTGTTGGTCTCCCCTCGAATGTGTCCCGACACCACGGAGACCGCGCCGAACTCACCCATCGCCCGGGCATTGCACAGAATGAGGCCGTACAGGAGGCCCCACTTGATATTGGGGAGTGTCACCCGGAAGAAGGTGTGCCAGCCGCTGGCGCCCAGCACGATCGCCGCCTCCTCCTCTTCTGACCCCTGCTCCTGCATGAGGGGGATGAGCTCACGGGCGATGAACGGTGCGGTCACGAAGGTGGTCGCGAGTACGATACCGGGAACGGCGAAGATGATCTTGATGTCATTCTCGCCGAGCCAGGCGCCGAACCAGCCGTGCGCCCCGAAGAGCAGCACGAAGATCATGCCGGAGATCACCGGCGACACCGCGAACGGAAGGTCAATGAGGGTGATCAGCAGATGCTTGCCGGGAAACTCGAACTTGGCGATACACCAGGCGGCCGCCACGCCGAAGATCAGGTTCACCGGTACCGCGATGGCAGCCACCAGCAGGGTCAGCTTGGCAGCGCTCAGTGCATCCGGTTCGCGGATCGCCTCCCAATAAGCGGGAAGTCCCTTGGCAAACGCCTGGACGAACACCAGCACCAGGGGGAGCACCAGCACCAGCGCGAGAAAAATCAGTGCTATTCCTATCAGCGTCCAGCGGACCGCCGGTGATTCACCGGTGGCGCGGGTAACCGCGCGGGGGGCGCGAGTGGCGTGGTTGATAGCGGTCGTTGCCACGTCAGGCCGCCGCCCGGCGGCGCGCCGCCCATTGCAGCAGGTTGATGGTCAGCAGCAGGGCGAACGAGGCCACCAGCATCACCAGCGCCACGGCAGTAGCGCCCGCATAGTCGTACTGCTCCAGCTTGGTAATGATGAGCAGGGGAACGATCTCGGTCTTCATCGGCATGTTGCCCGAGATGAACACCACCGAACCGTACTCCCCGATGGCGCGCGCGAACGCCAGGGCAAAGCCCGTCAGCAGCGCGGGAGCGACGGTGGGAAAGACTACCCGGGTGAAGGTCTGCCACCGGCGTGCCCCCAGGCTGGAAGCGGCCTCCTCTACCTCTACCTCCAAGTCGTCGAGCACCGGTTGGACGGTGCGCACCACGAAGGGAAGACCGATGAAGATGAGGGCCACCGTAATCCCGATCCAGGTGTACGAGACCTTGAGCCCCGCCGGCTCGAGGACGCTTCCAATCCAGCCGTTGGATGCGTACAGCGTGGTCAGTGCAATACCGGCTACCGCGGTCGGCAACGCGAACGGCAGATCCACCATCGCATCCACCACTTTCCGTCCAGGAAAGCGGTAGCGCACCAGGACCCAGGCCACCAGAAGCCCGAAGACGGTATTCACCAGCGCGGCTACGAAGGACGCGCCGAACGTCACCCGGTACGAGGCCACTACCCGGGGATCGGTGACGGTAGACCAGAACTGAGTGGCGGTCATCTCAGAGGTCCGGGTAAATACCGTCGCCAGCGGCAGCAGCACCATAAGGCTTAGATAGGTGCAGGTGATTCCCAGCGACAGACCGAATCCCGGCAGTACGCTTCTCGACTTGTGCCGCATGGCGCCCTTTCTCGCCGAGCCTAGCGGCCCGGCTGGTAGATCTGATCGAACAGCGCGCCATCTGCGAAGTGCGCCGTATGCGCCCGCTTCCAGCCACCAAAGACCTCGTCAATGGTCACGAGTGTGACCTTGGGAAACTGCGCCGCGTACTTCGCCGCCACGCTCGCGAGCCGGGGACGATAGAAGTGCCGGGCCGCAGCTTCCTGCCCTGCTTCGGTATACAGGTAGTCCAGATAGGCCTGTGCCACCGCCTTGGTCCCGTGCTTGCCCGCAACCTTGTCGACCACCGTGACCGGGGGTTCCGCGAGGATGCTCACCGTTGGTGCCACGACCTCGAACTTGCCTGGTCCCAACTCCTTGATGGCCAGCAAGGCCTCGTTCTCCCAGGCGATCAGCACATCCCCGATGCCCCGCTCCACGAACGTGGTGGTGGACCCGCGGGCCCCTGCATCGAGCACCGGAACGTTCCGGTAAAGCCGGGACACGAACTCCCTGGCCGTTGCCTCGGTGCCCCCGGGCTGACGCAAGGCCCAAGCCCAGGCCGCCAGGTAATTCCACCGGGCTCCACCAGAGGTTTTGGGATTGGGAGTGACCACCGACACCCCCGGCTTGGCCAGGTCGCCCCAGTCCCGAATGCCCTTGGGGTTGCCCTTGCGAACCAGGAGGACGATGGTGGACGTGTAGGGGGAGCTGTTGTTGGGGAGGCGGCTCTGCCAGTTGGCCGGCAGCGTGCCCCCCTTCTCCGCTATCTGATCGATGTCGTATGCCAGGGCCAGGGTAACCACATCCGCTTCCAGCCCGTCGATGACCGAGCGGGCCTGTTTGCCCGAACCGCCGTGGGACTGGCGGATCTTCACCTCCTGGCCGGTCTTTCCCTTCCAATAGGTAGCGAACTGCTGATTGATGTCCTGGTATAGCTCCCTGGTGGGATCGTACGACACGTTGAGCAGAGTCGCGGCCTTTGGGGCCGACTGCCCCGCAAGCGGGGCTGCCGAGAGGACCAGGAGCAGGGTTGGGGCAAGGATCTTCATGATCGGATTTCCTTGAAGAAACGAACTCAGGACTAGAACGAAGTCTGGAAGCGAGTGATAACGGCGTTCTCGGCCTCTCTGTCGCCGGTTGCCGATCCCCCGGTGAACGTCGTGTGCTCGTAGTTCACCGCTACCTTGACGGCTCGCGTGAAGTGCCAGTTGACCCCCACACCCCAGGCATCGGCCTGCTGGGCGCTGGCGGTGATGGTGGCGTAGGTCGGGAAGGATGCCTCATCCAGGCTGAGCTGGCCGTAGCGAGCCACCAGCTCCAGCGCGCCGAAACCGCCCTCCTTCAGGTCGAAGGGCTTCTTCGGAGTCGGGCTTCGGAAACCGGCCCGCTCACCAGTGAGGAAGAACGACCCGATGGCCTGCCAGGCAGTGTGCTCCAGCTCGGCGGTCGCGCCGGCCCGGGTCACCTCGTTCCGGGTAATCACGTACTCGCCAAGCAGCCCCAAGGGGCCGGTGTAGAAATAGCCCTGGGGAGAGAGCCGCTGGCGCTTCCCGTTGGCGAACACGTTGTTCGCCGGGGTTGTGGAGCTGCTGTTGTAGCGGAAGAGGGTCTGCTGCCCCGGGGTCCGATAGGTGGGCAAGCCCGGCGTGGCGGTGGACCCGCGCTCGATGCCGGTGCTTCCCGCGACACCGATTCCCAGGCCCCGAAGCGAGCCGGTCTTGAACGGCTGCACGAAGACGCGGGCCGCAAAGTCCTTGGCGTCGCTCAGGTCGTCTCCCCCGTTGGCCAGGTCGGGAACGCCGTTGAAGACGCCCACCTGGTAGGCCAGCAGGCCCTCGGAGATGTCGCCCGAGACCTGGAGCCCGATATCACGGCTGGGGACGAGGTTGGTCGGAAGGCCGCGCTCGGCGAAGGAGATGTCGGTGGCGGACTGCAGCCGCTCCAGCCCCACCGGGGGCTTGAACTTCCCGGCTCGTACGATGAACTGGGGTGCGAACTTGCCGTCCCAGTAGGCGTCGAAGATGGCGGGGGTGGTACCGCCGAAGTCCGGCATCAGCCGGAAGTCGAAGTATCGGCCCACGGTCGCTTCGAGGATGGGACGCGCCCGGCGGATCAGAAGATTGTCGACCCCGGCGGTGACATCGGTGGTCGGAAACATGCGGCCATCGCCCTGGAAATAGCCGCGGAAACGGAGGGTGTAGCGCCCATCGGCCGACTTGAGGCTGAACCCATCCTTGGCGCCGGCCGTGGCGGTCACCTTTCCTTGGCGGCGGCTGCGGCACTGTCGGCGGCCAGCTCCCTTAGCCGCTGAAGGATTCG
>CAWEMG010000022.1:0-77242 GCA_963810165.1 uncultured Gemmatimonadales bacterium | reverse complement strand
CGTTCGACGCCTCCCACGCTCCCGCATTCTCCAGATTGAAGGTCTCGCGGTGGATGAAGGGATTTCTTTTGTGGACCTCAAGGCCACCTTGATCCACTTTGCGCATCAGTTCTTCTCGCCGGCCACCAAGGTGCGCTTTCGTCCCTCCTTCTTTCCGTTCACCGAGCCATCGGCCGAGATGGACGTCGAGTGTCAGCTCTGCCATGGCAGCGGCTGTCCGGCGTGCAAAGGGACCGGCTGGATGGAAATTCTTGGCTGCGGCATGGTCCACCCGGCGGTGCTGGAGCACTCCGGCATCGATCCGGAGCGCTACACCGGCTGGGCCTTCGGGATGGGGCCCCATCGGATCACGATGCTCCGCCATGGGATCCCCGACATACGGCTGCTCTATGAGGGGGACATGCGGTTCCTGGAGCAGTTCGTCCCCGCTGCGGCGGCAGACGTCATGAACGTCTCCCTGCGCTGGCTCGAGGATTTTCTGCGACGCCGACTGGACGTCAAAGACGTCACCGAGCGGCTGGCGATGCTCGGCGCCCCGGTGGATGCGGTCGAGCCGCTGCACGCCGGCCTGGAGGACATCGTGATCGGGCTGGTGGAGGAGGTGCGCCCCCACCCGAACGCCGATCGGCTGAGGCTGTGCACGGTGAACGATGGTAGCCCCGAGCGGCGCAACGTCGTGTGCGGCGCGGCCAACGTGGAGGCCGGTCGCAAGTATCCTTTCGCGCCGGTGGGCGCGACGCTTCCGGGCGGACTCCAGCATCGAGAAGCGCAAGCTTCGGGGCGAACTCTCCGAGGGGATGCTCTGCTCGGCGCGGGAGCTGGGACTGGGGCAGGATGGCGACGGGATCTGGGAGCTCGGCACCGACGCCGCCCCCGGCAGCCGGTTGCTCGAGGCTATGGCCATTGCCGATCACCGGCTGGTGGTCGATGTGGGTCCCAACCGTCCCGACCTGCTGGGCCACAAAGGTATCGCCCGGGAGCTCTCTGCCTCGTACGGCGCTCCTTTCCGCCTTCCCGTAATTCCTGGCTCGCCCACCATTGATGTGCCTCCGGTTCGGCGGGTCGGTAACAGCGGCGACGTCGGTGCCGTTCGCACTGCTACGGAGGATGTCGAGGGCTGCCCCGGCTGCTGGCGGCGGTGCTCCGTGGGGTCAAGGTGGGCCCCTCGCCCGAATGGCTGACCCGTCGTCTCGAGTCGGCAGGCGTACGGTCGATCAACAACGTGGTGGATGCCACCAACTACGTGATGCTGGAGCTCAATCAGCCCATGCACGCGTATGACATCGCGCGGCTGCGCGGTCCCAGCGTGGTGGCGCGCCGGGCGAAGCCGGGTGAGACGGTTGTCACGCTCGATGGCGGGGAGCGCAAGCTGACCCCCGAGATGACGGTGATCGCCGATGATGCCGGCGCCATCGGCGTGGCCGGGGTCATGGGAGGCGCGGCGACCGAAGTGACCGCCGAGACGACCGATGTCTTCCTGGAGTGCGCCTACTTCACGCCTGCCGGGATCCGGCGAACTCGCAGAGCCCTCGCGCTCTCGACCGAGGCGAGCTACCGCTTCGAGCGCGGCATTGACCGGTGGGGCGGCGTGGAGGCACTGCGGCGCTGCATAGACATTATCGGGGCCACTGCCGGTGGTGAGCTGGCAGACCCGCCGATCGACGTGGGCCCGGGACCGGGGAATCCGCCCCGTATCTTCCTGCGCCCGGCCCGGGTCACCCAGCTGCTGGGCGTAGAGCTGCCGTGGCAGTCATTGGAGAATTACCTGGTGGCCATCGGTGCGACCGTGGTCTCCAAGCCGGAAGACGGCCGCATAGCGGTTGAGGCTCCCAGCTGGCGGCCCGATCTGCTCCGAGAGGTGGACTTGATCGAGGAGATCGCGCGGCTGCACGGCTATGAAAAATTCCCGGCCGAGCTTCGACCCTTCCGTCCCGGGACCTTGCCGGACGCCGCGATCGAACGGACCACCAGTGAGTTGCGCCATGGACTGGTGCAGCAAGGCCTCTTTGAGGTATCCCCGTTGCCGACGGCGCCGGCCGATGGTCCCGACAGCGTGCGGCTGCTCAATCCACTGTCCAGTGACGACGGCTATCTTCGCCGCCGGCTTCTGCCCGGGCTGGTGCGGCTGGTGGAACGCAACTGGGCGCATCATGTTGTCGACGTGCGACTGTTCGAGATCGGCACGGTCTTCAGCGCGGCCCCGGCCGGGGAACGGCCCCGGGAAGAGCGTCACGTGGCGGCAGTCCTGACGGGACATCGCGAGCCGCCCCACTGGAGCGGCACCGGGCGCGACCGGATCGACATGTGGGACCTCAAGGGCCAGTTCGAGGCCGCCGTCGCTCTGGCGATTCCCGGAGGCGCGGTGCAGCTTGAAGGGTCCGAATGGATCGCTCGGGACCGCGAAGGGCGCACCATCGGGCGGGCCGGCCCGATCGCTGCCGACGCACCGCCCTGGGCGGCCCCGCTGTTCGGCTATGAGTTGCTGCTCGACCCGGCTTTACGCCTGCCGGCGCGCTACCGGCAGCTTCCCTCCACGCCCTCGTCCGAGCGAGTTCTGGCTCTTCTGCTGGCCGAAGGGACGCCGGTGCGCGACGTGGAGGAGGTGCTGTCACGGGTGGGTGGTGAGCTGCTGGAGTCGGTGTCCATCGAGAGCGATTATCGGGGCGCCGAGCTTCCGCCCGGCAGCCGGAGCGTCGCCTTCAGGCTGACCTTCCGGGCCGCGGACCGAACTCTGCGCGACCCTGAGGTCGATGCCATCGAGGCTCGCATACTTGCCACGCTGACGACTGAGCTGGGGATCCATCGCCGCGATGGCGAAGCCCGGAGCGCAGGAGAGTGAACGTGACCTACCACTACGAGCGTCCCGACCAGAAGGCCATGGGCGATCTGGAGCAGCTGCTGCATCACCTGGCCGAGGAGCTGGCCGGCTGGCGGCGGCGGACCCTGAAGGCCGAGGGCGAGCTGCAGGAGATGCGGGCCAACGGCGGCGTCCTGGCGGGTCCGGAGCTCAACCAGTCTCGCCAGCGCATCATCGAGCTGGAAATGGAGAATCAAGCCTTGCGACAGCGCATCGACGGTGCCAAGGAGCGGCTCAAGACCCTGGCGGGCCGACTCACATTCCTGGAGCAGCAGGGCGGAGGGACCGCCGCGTGAACACGACCAAAAGCGCGGTGCGAGTGATCATCGGCGGTGAAGAGTACACCGTTCGTTCGGAGCTTCCACCCGAATACACCCGTGAGGTCGCCGCGTACCTGGACGTGGCGCTGAAGCGAGTGCGCGATAGCCTGCCGATGGTCGAGTCGCACAAGGCGGCGATCCTGGCGGCCCTCTCCATCACCGACGAGCTGTTCCAGGCCCGCCGCGGCGACCGCGAGGTGGCCGACCGGCTTTCCGCCATGGCCGACGATCTCGCGCGGCTCCTGCCACCAGCCAAGCGCGGTACTCGCGCGGCTTCCTGAGGGGAGAACCGTAGATGCTTCCAGTCCCTCCTCCTGCCGGTTCTCGCGGGAGTGGCAGCGGCGTTTGTCGGCGCCCTCCTGTTCGTCGCTGCTCTACACCCGAAGCCAGCGCCGCAGCGCCACCGGCATCCTCACGGTGGCTAACGCCGACGCGGAGCGTCTCCGCTTGGAGGCGCAGCGCGAAGCGGAATCCGCCCGGGCCGAACTGCTGGTCGCCGCCAAGATGGAAACCCTGAAGCTTCGGGAGGAATGCGACCGGGAGATTCAGCGAAGGCGGGAGGAGTGGGACCGGCTGGAGCGGCGGGCGGAAGAACGGGCCCGGGCCCAGGAACGGAAGCTGGAGGAGATCGACGGCCGCGAGCGTGGGGCGGCCCATCGCGAGGAGGCGCTGACGCAGCGGGAGCTGAGTCTCCGGAGCCGCGAAGGCGAGGCGGACCGGCTGGCGCAGGAGCAGCGCGCCAAGCTCGAGCGTATTGCCGGATTGACCGCGGAAGACGCGCGGCGGGAAATCCTCCAGCGAATCGAGGACGAGGCCCGCGGTCAGGCGGCCGCACTCGTCCGCGACATCAAGGAGCAGGCACGCCGCACCGCCGACCGCGATGCCAAACGAATCATCGGCATGGCCATTCAGCGTCTCGGCGCGGAGCATACCGCGGAGAGCACCGTCGCGGCTGTGGCCCTCCCCAGCGACGAGATGAAGGGTCGTATCATCGGCCGTGAGGGTCGCAACATCCGCGCCTTCGAGACCGCGACCGGGGTGGACGTGATCATCGACGACACCCCTGACACCGTCATCATCTCCTGCTTCGATCCTATCCGCCGGGAGGTGGCCCGCCGTTCGCTGGAGGCGCTCATCGTGGACGGCCGCATTCACCCCGGCCGGATCGAGGAAGTGGTCGTCAAGATCCGCACCGAACTGGATACCCAGCTGGTCGAGCTGGGCGAGCAGGCCGCCTATGATACCGGGGTGCACGGGCTGCACCCGGAGATGATCAAGCTCATCGGCCGCATGCGCTACCGGACTTCCTACGGCCAGAACATCCTGGAGCACTCGAAGGAAGTAGCCTGGCTCGCCGGCATGATGGCGGCGGAGCTGCACCTGGACGTGCTCCTGGCCAAGCGGGGCGCGCTGCTGCACGACGTGGGCAAGGTGCTCACCCATGACAGCGAGGGGACCCACGTCGAGCTGGGCGTAGAGGTGGCGCGAAAGTACGGAGAGACCGCCGCCGTGATCAACTGCATCCAGGCGCACCATGACGACGTGCCCCACGAAACGACGGAGTCAGTGCTGGTGCAGGCCGCGGACTCCATCAGCGGCTCCCGGCCGGGCGCCCGGCGCGAGGCGTTCGAGAGCTACGTCAAGCGGCTGACCCGCCTGGAAGAGATCGCCAACGGATTCGAGGGCGTGGAGAAGAGCAACGTAATTCAGGCCGGACGCGAGATCCGCGTGGTGGTCACGCCGGATCGAATTGACGACGGCGCCGCGGCGCAGCTCTCCGAATCCATCGCCCGGAAGATCGAGAACGAGCTGCAGTACCCCGGCCAGATCAAGGTCGTGGTAATTCGGGAAACCCGGGCGACGGACTTCGCTCGATGAGTGCCCGGATTCTCGATGGGACCGCTATTGCCCGGGCCATCCGGGAAGAGGTTGCCGCCGAGGTGGAGCGGCTCAGCGGCACCGGCCGCAAGCCCGGGCTGGCCGCCGTGCTGGTGGGCGAAGACCCCGCCAGCGCCGTCTACGTCCGCTCCAAGGGGAAGGCCTGCGAGGAAGCCGGGATGCACTCGCTCACCCTCCGCCTGCCGGCCGAGACGAGCGAGGCCGAGCTCCTGGAGACGGTAGACCGGCTCAACGCCGACGCTCAGATCCACGGCATTCTCGTTCAGCTGCCGCTCCCCAAGCACATCAATAGCGAGAAGGTGCTCCAGCGGATCGATCCGGGCAAAGACGTGGACGGCTTCCACCCGGTGAACGTCGGGAAGCTGGTCACGGGCGACAAGACGGCGTTTCGTCCCGCAACCCCCTATGGCGTGCAGCAGATGTTGATCCGCTCCGGTATCGAAACCAAGGGTGCCCACGCGGTCATTGTGGGTCGCTCGAACATCGTGGGCAAACCCATGGCCAATCTGCTGATCCAGCAGGGGCCCGGGGGCGACGCGACAGTCACGGTCTGTCACTCGCGCACCCGCGACCTTCCCGCCGTTACCCGTTCGGCCGATATCCTGGTCGCCGCCATCGGGAAGGCGGAGTTCGTTACCGCCGACATGGTGCGTCCGGGCGCCGTCGTGATCGATGTGGGGATCAACCGGGTGGACGATGCATCGCGCCCCAAGGGCTACCGTCTGGTGGGCGACGTTGCCTACGAGCCGGTGTCGGCGATCGCCTCTGCCATTACGCCGGTTCCCGGAGGGGTCGGTCCCATGACCATCGCCATGCTGCTTCAGAACACGCTGCAGGCCATGAAGCAGGCGGATCTGGATTAAACTAGTGAGAAGTGAGAGGTGAGAAGTGAGAGGGCTATCTCCACCCGCTTCTCACTTCTCACTTCTTACTTCTCACTGATTTCGCCTATGACCTTATCGCTCTCTCTCGACATCCCCTCTGCCGCTGATCAGGTCTGGTCCGTCGGGCAGCTCAGCACCGCGATCAACCGTGCCGTCGACGGCCACTTCCCGCCGATCTGGGTGCGGGGCGAGGTGGTGCAATGTAAGGTGTGGTCGAGCGGGCACTGGTACTTCATGCTGCGGGACCGCAAGAGCCAGGTGAAGTGCTGCATGTTCCGGCTGAACGCGGCGCGCGCGGGCAAGCCGCCGGCCGACGGCACCGAAGTCTTCGTGCTTGCCAAGCCCGGCATCTACGAGGAGAAGGGGGAGTTCCAGCTCGTCGTCTCGCGCATGCTTCCCACCAGCGCGGTGGGGCAGAAGCAGCAGGAGCTGGAGCGGGTGAAGGCGCTGCTGCAGCAGGACGGCCTCTTCGACCCCGCCCGGAAACGCCGGGTCCCGCCTTACGCCTCGACGGTCGCGTTGGTGACGAGTCCGGACGGAGCCGCCCTTCAGGACGTCGTGACCGTCACCCGCAAACGCTGGCCCTGTGCCCGAATCCTGTTCCTGCCGGCTCGGGTCCAGGGTGAAGGAGCGGTTCAGGAGCTGGTGCGGGCGCTTCGTCTGGTCAACCGCATCCCCGGCCTCGATCTCTGCATCGTGGGGCGGGGCGGTGGCGCGCGGGTGGATCTCGCGGCGTTCAACAGCGAAGCGGTGTGCCGGGCGCTGGCCGACGTGCGGGTGCCCACTATTTCAGCCGTGGGCCATGAGGTGGACATCTCGCTCACCGATCTGGTGGCGGATCTCCGGGCACCGACTCCGTCCGCGGCCGCGGAGATGGCGGTGGCGGATCGCCGGGACGCGCTGCGCCTCGTGGACGATCTCTCGGTGCGGCTGGCATCCGGGCTCACTGGACGCACTCGGCTCGCGGCGGCGCGCCTGGCACGAAGCAGTGACCGGCTGCACGGCTCCATGGACGCGATCGTCGAGGCAGGGCGTACCCTGGCCGATCGGCTTGCGGCGCAGCTCGATGCCCTGAGCCCGCTGAAGGTGCTGGGGCGTGGCTACGCCGTGGCCCGGGATGACGCCGGCCGGGTTCTCAAGCGCCGCGCGGACTTTGTCCCAGGACGAGAGTTTTCGCCTGCGCGTGTCCGACGGCGACGTCCGCGCGCGGGCGGAGTAGCAGCCGTGCCGAAATCTGATCCCGAGCGCGCGCTGCCGACCCTGGCGGAGGAGCTGGCACGGTTGGAGGAGATCGTCCGGAAGCTCGAGGCCGACGACGTCGAGCTCGATGCCGCCCTGGCGCTCTTCGAGGAAGGTGTGACCCGCCTCCGCGCTGCCCGGGAGCGACTGTCCGCGGCCGAGCTGAAAGTGCAGGCCGTGCTGGAAGAGGCAGGGGGGGATATCAGGCTGACCGATCTCGATGCCTGATACCGCCTCGGCGGTGGTGCCGGACCTGCTGAGCGAGGCACGAGATCGCACCGACGGGATTCTGGGCCGCTGGGCCGAGCGGCTGGAGGGTGAAGTCGGAGGCCGCCAGGGTCAGGCGCTGGCCTATGCATTGCGCACGCCCGGCAAACGAGTGCGGGCCGCCTTGTTGCTGGCCGCGTACCGGGCGGTTGGCGGCCGCGCGCCGGCCATCGCGGGCGTAGCCGCCGCGGTCGAAACGGTGCACACCTATTCGCTGGTGCACGACGACCTCCCCTGCATGGACAACGATGACCTCCGCCGCGGCCGACCCACTACCCACCGCGCGTTCGACGTCACTACCGCCACCCTCGCCGGCTATCTCCTGGTACCCGTCGCGGCACGGATCCTCGCGGTATCCGCCGCCGAGCTGGGACTCCCGACCGGCACTTTGGCGTCGATGGCGACCGAGCTGTTCGAGGCCGGCGGAATCGAGGGCATGGTGGGAGGGCAATGGCTCGACCTGGAGGCTGAAAGGTGCAGGCTTCCACTGCCCGAGCTGATCCAGGTACACCGGGGTAAGACCGGAGCCCTCATCCGCGGCGCCTGCACCGTCGGCGGCATGGCGGCCCAGGCGGAGCCCCGCCACCTGAAAGCGCTCACGGCCTACGGAGAGGATGTGGGCCTGGCATTCCAGATCGCTGATGACGTCCTCGACGCCACCGGCACCAGCGAAGTTCTGGGCAAGCCCGCCGGACGGGACGCCCAGTTGGCCAAGTCCACCTACGTGGTCCTGCTGGGCATCGAAGGGGCCCGGACCGAGGCTCAGCGGCTGGCTCACCGTGCGGTCGCGCACCTCGACGAGGCGGGGGTTCCATCGACGGCGCTGGGCGCATTGGCCGGGTATATTGCAAGCAGAACTTCGTAACAACGGCGGGGCAGCGGGGCAGCAGGCAGTGAGGCAGATGTGTACCGGCGACTGTACCTCGTCGGTGTGCTGTGACCGCCCCGCTGCCTCGCTGCCCCGCTGACCACTACAACGACGCCCATGACACTGCTCTCGACCATCAAATCGCCCGCCGACCTGAAGCGCCTGCGCCGCGACCAGCTCTCGCAGCTGGCGCAGGAGATCCGCAACCGCCTCATCGAGTGCTGCTCGATAACCGGCGGCCACATCGGCGCCAGTCTGGGCGTGGTCGAGCTGACCATCGCGCTGCTCTACGAGTTCGACTCCCCCGGTGACAAGATCGTATGGGACGTGGGGCACCAGGCGTATGCCTGGAAGCTCCTCACCGGCCGCGACGAGCCGTTCCCCACTCTGCGGCAGCGGGACGGGATCTCGGGTTTCCTCAAGCGCAGCGAGAGCGAGCACGATCACTTCGGCGCCGGCCATGCCGGGACCGCCATGTCGGCCGCGCTCGGAATGGCCACTGCCCGTGATCTCAAGGGAGAGCAGCACAAGGTCGTGGCTGTCGTCGGTGACGGAGCCCTCACCTGCGGCCTCTCATATGAGGGGATGAACAACGCCGGCCATTCGGACCGGGACATCATCCTCATCGTGAACGACAACGGCATGTCCATCTCGCCCAACGTCGGCGCCATCAGCAAGACACTGGGCCGCATCGTGGCCGATCCCAGAACCAACCGCGTGCGCGAGCTCATCAAGGGCCTGACGCTGAAGCTCGGCGGGGTCTTCGGCGAGGGGGTGGTGGACTTCGCCCGCAATGTAGAGGAAAGCGTGAAGAACCTGTTCTCCCCAGGGATGTTCTTCGAGGAGCTGGGCTTCCGCTACTTCGGGCCGATCGACGGGCACGACCTTGGAAAGCTGTGCGACACGCTCAAGTTCGTGCGCGGGATGACCGGGCCGCGGGTCATTCATGTCATGACTCAGAAGGGGAAGGGCTTCTCCTTCGCCGAATCCAACCAGGAGAAGTGGCACGGCCTTGCCGCCTACGATCCCGTGACCGGTGAGGCGCGGAAGAAATCCAGCGGACCGCCAACCTGGACCCAGGTCTTCGGCGAAGGCCTGACCGCGCTCGCGGCCGAGTACCCGGAAGTGGTTGCCATCACCGCCGCCATGCCCTCCGGCACCGGGACCAGCGTGTTCCAGAAGAAGTACCCGGAGCGGTTCTTCGATGTCGGGATCGCCGAGGGCCACGCCGTAACCTTTGCCGGGGGCCTCGCCACCCAGGGCATCCGTCCGGTCTGCGCCATCTACAGCACGTTCCTCCAGCGGGCCTACGACAACGTCATCCACGACGTGGCGGTACAGCATCTCCCCGTCGTCTTCTGCATGGACCGGGCGGGTCTGGTGGGCGAGGATGGGCAGACCCATATGGGGTTGTACGACATTGCCTACATGCTGGCCGTTCCCGGCATGACGGTGACCGCGCCCAAGGATGGCGACGAGCTGGTGGGGCTGCTGCGTACCGCGTTGATCCACGACGGCCCGTTCAGCACCCGCTACCCTCGAGACAAGGCGCCGGACGAGCCGCATGCGGTCGCGGACATCGCGCCAGTGCCTTATGGCAGCTGGGAACAGCTCCGCCGCGGAAAGGATGTTGCGATCCTGGCGGTGGGGACGATGGTCCTGCCCGCGGTCGGAGCGGCCGAACTTCTGGCCCAGGATGGCATCGACTGCGCGGTGGTGAATTGCCGCTTCATGAAGCCGATGGACGCCGCCATGCTGGAGGCGCTTACCCAACAGCACCGGATCCTGGTGACGGTCGAGGAGGGGACCATCGTCAACGGCTTCGGTGCGTACCTCGCCGAAACCCTTCAGACCACTCATCCTGAAGTGCGGGTCGTGGCGCTCGGCGTGCCCGATCGCCTGATCGAACAGGCGCCCCGGGCCGAGCAGCTCGACAGCTTCGGACTCACTGCCGAGGGGATCGCCCGCCGAGTGACCGCGCTGCAGCACGAGGAGACGCTGGAGGCCCGATGAAAGTCGGCATAGTCGGGAACCCCCGCTACGGCGATCTCAAGGGGATGCTGGAGCAGATAGCCGTCGCGGCCCCCAACCGCGGCATCACGCTGTACAGCGAGCCCCGCCTGGAGTCGTTCTGGAACCGCGAGGTTCCGCCGTTTGACGCGGTCGACCTCGATGCCCTGATCACCTTCGGTGGCGATGGAACCTTGCTGCGCGGGGCTCGGCTCCTTGGCGGCCGGGAAATCCCGGTCCTGGGCGTCAACCTGGGCCGGGTCGGCTTTCTTACCACGGCGACCCGTGAGTCGCTGGATGCCGCCCTGGATGCTCTGGTGGCCGGCAAGTTTCTGGTCGAGCGACGTCAGGTGTTGCGCGCCGCCATCCGCGACGCGGAGGGCGAGATCCGTTCCACGCAGATGGCCATGAACGATGTCGCCGTCCACAAGGGCGGTGTGGCGCGCGTCATTCGGGTGAATGTGTTCATCCAGGGCGAGAACGTCGGCCCCTACAGTGCGGATGGCATCATCGTCGCCACACCCACCGGCTCCACGGCCTACAGCCTGAGCGCCGGCGGGCCGATCGTCGTGCCCGGCGTCGAAGCCCTCATCGTCACGCCTATTGCCGCGCACACCCTCGCGGTTCGCCCGCTCGTCGTCCCGGCGACCTTCCGGATCGTGATCGAGCCAATCGCGGGATGGTCGGACGATCTCCTGGTCTCCTTCGACGGGCAGACCGGTACTACCCTCGCACCCGGCGAGTCGGTAGACGTATGCCGCGCGGACCATCGGGTCTGCCTGATCCGGCTTGGTGGAGACGGCTTCTTCGGCCGCATGCGGCAGAAGCTCGGCTGGGGCGATCTCTCGGGGAGAGAGACGAAACCGTGAGGTCGCGGCGCTAGTGCTTACCGAGCTGCGGGTGCGAGACCTCGCCACGATTGCCGACGTCAGCCTTCAGCTGGGACCGGGACTCAACGTGCTGACCGGCGAGACCGGCGCCGGAAAGTCCATGCTGGTCGACGCCCTCTCGTTGCTGTTGGGGGAGCGAGCCGCGGGCGGTAGCGTGCGGCCGGGAGCGGGGAAGTTGGTGGTCGAGGGCGCATTCGAGGGGATCGAAGCCGCAACCCGCCGCCAGATTGAAGACCTGGGCCTGGACGTCGAGGACGGACGTGTGGTCATCCGACGGGAAGTGGCGGCTGAAGGCCGCTCTCGGGCCTGGGTCAACGGCAGCCCCACCACCGCTGCCGTGCTCGCGCAGCTCGGCGCCCTCCTCGTGGACCTCCACGGACAGCACGAAACCCAATCCCTGCTGCACACCGAGGCCCAACGCGAGATCCTCGATGCCTTCGCGCATGCCGGCCCCGAGGCGGGTGCCGTCCGACACGCGTATGACAGTCTGGCCGCACTCAAGACCGAAGAGGCGAGCCTGTTGGCGCGCCGGGATGAGGTTCGACGCAGGGCCGATTACCTGCGGCACGTGGTGGACGAGATCAACGCCGCCAAGATCAAAGTGGGTGAGGATGAAGGTCTCCAGGTGGAGGCACGGCGTCTGAGCCAGGCAGGCACCTTGGTGGAGCAGGCACAGCGAATCGTGGCTGCGCTGGAGAGCGACGAGGGCAACGCCTTGGCCGCGCTGGGTGTCACCGGCAAGGCGCTGAACGCCTTGGAGAAGGTGGATCCCGCGGTGGTCGCCTGGCGCGAGTTGCTGGACGCCGCGTACGCCAACCTCTCCGAGCTGGCGCGACTCGCCGCCGAGTATGCCGGGTCAGTCCAGGAGGATCCGGACCGCCTGGCCCTCGTGGAGCGCCGGCGTGACCTCCTCTTCCGCCTCAGCGGCAAGTACGGGCAGAGCCTCGATCTCGTTCTCGAGACCCGTGACCAGGCGGCGGCCGAGCTGGAGCTGCTGGACACCGCCGAGCTCGACCTGCGCTCGCTGGCGGCCCGGCGTACGGCCGCCGAGGCCTTGCTTCGATCGGCGGCCGCGGCGCTCAGCGCCAAGCGTGAAGAGGCGGCCGAGCGTTTGGCCCGCGGGGTCAACCGTCTCCTGCCGGCGCTCGGCCTGCCGGGCGGAAAGCTCAGCGTGCAGCTCCCGCCACTGCCGGAGCCTGGAGGTCACGGGCAGGAAAGCGTGCAACTGAATGTGCAGCTGAACGTGGGGCTGGAAGCCAAGCCTTTGGCGAAGGTCGCTTCAGGGGGAGAGCTGTCCCGCCTCATGCTCGCGCTCAAGGTCGTGCTCGTGAAACACGACGCCATTGCGACGCTGGTGTTCGACGAGGTGGATCAGGGTATCGGGGGCGAGACCGGCGCGCAGGTCGGGTCCGCGCTCGCGGAAGTCGCGGAACGGCACCAGGTGCTGGTCATCACGCATCTGCCGCAGATCGCCGCGCGAGCCGACAGTCACCTCGTGGTGTCGAAACGGGCCAAGGCCGGCATCGCCACGAGCGACGTGCAGATTCTTTTCGGCGAGGACCGGGTGAACGAGATCGCGCGAATGCTGGGCGATACCGAGGGAGATGCAGCGCGCCGGCACGCCCAGGCGCTGCTGCGGAAGGAGCGGCTCGCTCGGCGTTAGGCCGATCTACCAGAGGCCAAAGTACAACCGGAAGCGTGCCCGGACCCGGTGCGGATCCGTTACCCGCCCACCTCCGGACCGCAGCACCCGCTCGTAGCTCCACCCTGCATCGATCGGCATGCCCGATCCGCCCGCGCCAAGACGGCCGGGGTTGGAGTAGGTCATCCCCACCGACATCAGCGTGGCGTTGGCAGCTGTTTCTTCCGCCAGCACCGATGCGTCTATGCCAGCCAAGGCATCGGCCGGTGACCGATAGGCCACCTGATCCGCCTTTCTCGACCAGTGCCGCACTCCTGCCTGCAGCGCAAACGTCCGGGCCAGACGAAAAAAAGGCAGTACGTTTACTGAAATGATGTCACCCGGGTCGAGGCGGACGACCGCGAGCCGCTCGGGGCCGACGAGAAGTCCCGGCGCCGTCACCCTGGTCTGGATATCGGCGGGCAGCTGTCGCACGTAGCTGCCGGACAAGCGTGCTCCGAACGCCCCGGCCCCGAGATCTGTGGTGAGGTCAACCTGCACATCGGTCTGGCCGTCTCCAGTGCCGATGTCGAGGGGATGGTCGCTGCGCTCCCGAACTCCCGTGGGCAACCGCACCAGCCCCGAGAGGGCGGCGCGAACGCCGCCGCGCCGGCCGTCGCGATCCCAGCCGTCAATCAGCGTAATCGCAGCACCCGCCTCGGCGTCGCCGCGGAACGTCACTAAGGACTCGTCGGTCCGCAGCGCCAACGGTCCGCTAAGCACCTGTTGCAGCCCATCCTCGTCCAGCGGCGCCGCGGGAAGCTGGGGTGCCAGCGTAAAGCCGGGAACGGCGAGACTCGAAGCCAGGGTGGTCTGGAGGGCACCGACCCGCCCCAGCATCGCAGCGCCTGCGGTACTGCCCGCGGTGGGAACTACTGGCGACGCGGTGCCGGGATCGGCCAGAAGTCCGAACAGGTCGGTTCGGAGGGCCGTGGCGTCGGCGACCGTGGCCTCGGCCAGGGCTCGGGTGGTTGGATCTGCATCGTAATCGCCGGCCGCCAGCTTTTCACTCAACGTTGCCAGGGCCGCGTCGAAATCCTGAAAGAAAGTAGCCTGTCCCGCCGGGCCAGGATTCAGGCCCGCATCCGCTGAGGCGCTGTTCAGGTCCATGGTATTCTGGACCCTGGTGCGGACCAGCGGAATGCGTCCGAAAATGGTGATTCGGTTGGTGAGACCCAGCCCCAGACCCAGAGAGGCGGCACCCACATCGCCCAGCGCATCGGTCGTGAGCGCGCCTAGATTGAGTCGATAGCTGGCGATCCCGGTAATCCGGGTGATGCGCTGGTCGGCGTCGGTAAGGAACGGTATGCGGTCGCTGCCCAGCGCCGGACTGGAAAGATCGGCGCCGTAACCTTCCCGCTCGCCATTGCGGAACCGGCGGTCGAAGCTTTCGATGTAGCCCTCGAGCTCCACGCGCACCGCGCCCCCGGGCACACCGACCGGGGCGAGCTGGGCCGACAGCCCGGATGGCACAACCAGGCAAGCCACGATTCCAAGGCGGCGCACGTAATGCCCCACATTTCCTCCCGAGAAAAGTCCTTGGGCCCACGTCGTCTGTCGCCGGCGAGGGTAGCAACATCGCTGTTTGCTACCAGCTTCGCCGCCGATCCTACCGTCGCCACGTCGGCGCCGGGACGGGTCAACCTGATCGGCGAGCACACCGATTATAACGGCGGCCCGGTTCTGCCGTTGGCCATCGAGCGCCGCACCGCAATCGCCGCCCGCGCGGCGAGCGGCTGGACCTTCGTCTCGGCCGTCGACCAGGATGTTCACCGAGTCGACCCGGACGCACCGATGCGCCAGGGATGGACCGACTATCTAGTCGGGGTGGTGCGGGAGCTGCGGGTGATTCGCGCGGCACCGCCGGGCGCGGAGATCGCCGTCGCCAGTAATTTGCCGATCGGCGCCGGCCTCTCATCGTCCGCCGCGCTCACGGTAGCGGCGGCCAAGGCGCTGAGCCTCCTCGCAGGCCGGCGGCTATCACCCGCGGCGCTGGCGGAGATCGCGTTTCGTGCCGAGTACCACCAGGTTGGCGTTCGCTGCGGCCGCATGGACCAGACTATCGCCGCTCATGGCCGGCGGGGCGCCGCGCTGCTCTTCGAGACCGCCGTGGGAAGCCTGCTGCCGGTGCCGCTGCCCGGCCGCCTTTGGATTCTGGAGACCGGCGTGTCGCACCGGCTGACCGGCAGCGCGTACAATGAGCGACGCCGTGAATGTGAGGAGGCGCTGGCATTCTGCCGCGAATGGCGGCCGGGTCTGAGCTACCTGGCACAGCTCAGTCCTGAAGACCTTCCCGAAGTCGGGCGCCGCTTGCCGCCGCCATTGGTCCCTCGCGTCCGTCACGTGGTGTCCGAGACGGCCCGCACCCGGCGTGCGGCGCAGGCGCTCGGCGCCGCCGACATGGCCACGCTCGGGCAGCTCCTGGTCGAGGGACACGAGTCGCTGCGACGGGACTATGCATCCACCATTTCCGAGGCCGACTTTCTCGTCGCGTCGGCGGTGGAGCACGGGGCGTATGGTGCCCGGCTCACCGGCGCAGGCTGGGGTGGGGCGGTCGTGCTCCTGGCGCCGGCGGATCGAGAGGCGCGAACGGTGGCCGAGGTGGGAAGCGACTTTCAAAAGCGCTTTGGCCGGATGCCGGCCACATGGAGCACTCGGGCCGCGCGAGGGGTGCGGCGCGAGACGGTTGCCGTGTGAACCGGTATATTCAGACAACCCACGCCCGGGTGGCGGAATCGGTAGACGCAAGGGACTTAAAATCCCTTGGGAGTAATCCCGTGCGGGTTCGAGTCCCGCCCCGGGCACTTAGCCATGCAACAACTTAGGAACACTCTCCGTACCCGTAGCGTGCCTTTTCATCACGATTGTGCCCCCAAACTGTTTCTATGTCGGAGATAGTTACCCCGAAAACGGCCGCAGGAGGCGTGTATGCGAGTCTTTCTCTGGGGAACGGTCCTGCTGATATGGGCCGCGATCCTGATTAGTCAATTCTGACCTAAGCTCGGTGGGCGGCGGGGTACCGCGGCGTTCGCGCCAGTTTCCACACCGCTTCTCTGAGATCCCGCTCGTCAACGATCGCGTAGCGCGCCCGGTTACTTTTGGTGTTCGGTGGTTCAGCCGGTGAATCGGACTCAAAACCCCTTGGGAGTAATCCCGTGCGGGTCGAGTCCCGCGCCGGGCATTCCATACCAGCACACAACTCACGCTCTGAGCGGCACTCCGCCTCGCCACTACTGCGGAGGGATCGACCAGCTGATCTCGCCACCCCGGTTGATGCCGAATGGCTCACTGGTGAAGGGCTCTCCCGAGCGGCGAACCGGCCGCGCCTGAAACCGGATTGAGTTGGCCCCAGCCGTAAGCGTGGCAGGCAGCGCAAAGGTGGAGGTATCGCCTCCGGCAACAAACCCCAGCCGCATGGCCTGGCCGTCGCTCCGCAGCAGGTAGATATCCATGTCTATCGAGGCCCGGTTCTCGATCCGGACCCGCCCCTCGTCATCGGTCTCCGGATGGGGGCCTGGGGTCGTCGGCTGGTTTCCGCTGCTGCACGAGAGGGCGAAGACGGCGAGCAGGAGCGGCAGCCGGAGGAAGCGTACCATATCAAACCTCGTCATTAGGTGGCACGGAAAGATCCAGGGTTGGCCGTCGGCCGGCGGTGATTGCCAACACCACTCCGACTGGCGGTCCACTTTTACGACACCGCTGAGAGCGGGTGTGTCGCATTTCCGCCCTCAGCGGTCGATTTTGCGTCAAGACGATGTGTTTTCCGCGCCCTGTAGGCCCACCCTCAGCCGGGAGCATCCATGCCGCAACAGATCCGCAGATTCGGCGTCCTCCAGACGGCCAAAGTGGTCGGCACTCTGTACGCACTGCTCGGCCTGGTGTTCGTACCCATCTTCCTGATCGCCTCGATGTTCACTCCGAAGCAGGAGGGCATGGGACCAGGTTTCGCCCTGGTGTTGCCGATCCTGTATGGGGTGTTCGGCTTCCTCTTCACTGCCCTCGGATGCGCGATCTACAACCTCGTGTCCGGATTGGTGGGAGGGATCGAGGTAGAGCTGGCCGACGAGCGGACGGTCTGACTGGTGGCGGCCGAGGAGCTCGACCGGCGGGTGCGCCTCTCGGTCTACGACCATTTCGTGCGCACCGGCGTGGCGCCTGGGCCGGATGACACCGCCAGGGATGTAGACGCCCCGGAGTCCGCCGTCCGCGATAGTCTGGAACGTCTGGCGGCGGCGCATGTCCTGGTGCTGGATCCCGCTACCCGGCGGCTCTGGATGGCAATGCCGTTCTCGGCAGTGCCGACAACATTTCGGGTGACCTCCGGCGCCCGGCACTGGTGGGCTAACTGTGCCTGGGATGCACTGGGCATCTCGGCCATGCTGCAGCTGCCCGCCGAGATCACCAGCAGCTGCGCCGACTGCGGTGGCCCTCCCACCATCCGCACCACGGGACATCAGCTGGAGCAGGGCTCGGGTGTGGTGCATTATGCCGTTCCTGCAGCCGCCTGGTGGGACGACATCGGGTTTACCTGATCTACCATCCTGCTCTTCCGGTCGGAGGAGGACGTGCATCGCTGGTGTGCCTCCCGGGGCCGTTCAGTGGGGGCAATCATCTCACTTTCGACGGCCTGGAGATTGGCGCAAGCCTGGTATGCCGACCGTCTGAGTCCCGGATGGCGCCGCAGCACTGCCGAGGAAGCTCAGGCGTTGTTCCAGGGACTTGGCCTTACCGGCCCCTTCTGGCGACTGATGTGAACGTGCTCTCCACTGAACGGCTGATTCTTCGCCGGCTGACCACCGGGGATGCGGAGTTCATTTTCGAGCTGTTGAACGATCCTGACTTCCTTCGGTTCATTGGCGACAAGGGCGTACGAAGTCTGGACGACGCCCGTGGGTACATTCTCAGCGGCCCGGTCGCCAGTTACGCACAACATGGCTTCGGACTGTGGCTGGTAGAGCTCAAGGGCTCGAATACTCCGGTCGGGATATGCGGGCTGCTCAAGCGGGACGCGCTCGACGACGTGGATATCGGGTTCGCGTTTCTCCCTCCGCTACCGCTCGAGTGGTTACGCCTTCGAATCAGCCTCGGCGGTGGTGGAGTACGCCCGAACATACGCTGGGGCTGCGGCGGATCGTGGCGATCACCGACCCGGATAACGCCGGTTCTCTCAGGGTGCTGGAGAAGATCGGCATGACCTTCGATCGGATGATCCGGCTTTCGGACGACAGTGCACCAATTCGTCTTCTGGTGTCATCACTGGATTAGCTTTTCACTGTCCTCCCGGCGAATTTTGTGCTAACCCCAAGCCGCTCTGTTCATGCATTACCTGCTCTTCTACGATGTCGTTCCCGACTATGTGACCCGGCGGGCACCCTTCCGGCCGGCACATCTGGCATTTGCCCGGCCCTTTATCGAGCGGGGTGAGCTGGTGCTGGGCGGAGCCCTTGCCGAACCGGTGGACGGCGCGGTGCTGTTATTTCGGGGACGACGCCCGAAGTCGCCCAGTCCTTTGCCGCGGGAGATCCGTATGTTCGGGAGGGATTGGTGACGAGCTGGCGGGTTCGGCCCTGGACGACCGTGGTTGGTCCAGACGCCGAGATACCACTGCCCGCTGTCACCTGAGTGCTTGACGCCATCCGCCGGTTCGTCGGCGACCGCCTCAGCCTCGCGCGCGGCACGGCGGATGAACCGACGGCGGACCCGGGTCACAAACTTCAGCTCGCAGCCAGCGCCTTGCTGCTGGAGCTGGCTCACGCGGATGATGAGTTCACGCCGGAGGAGCGTCGCCACATCGAGACCGCAATCGGCAGGCACTTCGCGCTCGACCGAGGCTGAAGTTGCGGAGCTGTTGCGGTTGGCTGAAGCGGAACGGGCCCAGTCGCTGGACCACTTTCAGTTCACTCGCCTGATCGCCGCAGAATACGACCTGCGGCAGAAGGTGGCTCTGGCGGAGCTGATGTGGGGTGTAATCCTCGCGGATGGGAGCCTGATGGATCACGAGACCCATCTCCTGCGCAAAATGGCCAGCCTGATGCAGCTCGAGCCGGCCTACCTGGCGCAGGCTCGCCGTTCAGCTGGAGGCACTCCCTGAGGAGGAACGCGTACCTGTCTTCCGAGGAGATCTCATGCGCGCTCTGTTTCTGATCATCGTGATCGCCGCGGCCCTTTACGGCGCGTCCTACGCGGGCGCCCGCTTCACGGCGGGCAAGATGACCGGTCCTCAGCCGAACCAGCTGGGTCCGGTCTCGGCACGCTTTGCGTTCACTGGTGTTCCCAACCTGCCTTCGAAGCCCCGGGCCTGGATTCTGACGTATCCCAACGCCCGGGGCTTTGGTCGGGGCGGGCCGGAGATCTACGTCAGCCCCACGGGTGATCTGTTGGGCACCAAGCCACGCGACCTGGTTCGTCAGCTGGAAGCACGGCGCCCGCCGGACCCCGATCTCCCGTGATTGCCGTTCAGGGTCTCCATCACGTGAGCATTTGTGTGGCAGACCTCGAGCGGGCCCGGCGGTTCTATCGGAGATGTCCTGGGATTGTCCGAGATGGAACGGCCGCCGTTTGACTTTCCCGGAGCCTGGTACGCCATCGGGGAGGTACAGCTACATCTCATCGTGCATCCGGACCCCCGCACCCTTCGGGGAACCACGGCCATTGATTCCCGCGACGGGCACTTACGCGCTTCGGGTGTCAAGCTACCAGGCAACCTTGCGACATCTGCAGGATCGGGGGATTCCATGCCGCGAGCGACCCGAGAATCTCACTGCCTGGCCCCAGCTCTACGTCACCGACCCCGACGGGAATGTCATCGAGTTGAACTCCAGCACGCTTGATTGATAGTGCTTCCACAGCTCGCCGCGCGGGATCGAATCTGAAAATCTGGATTGATGCAGACGCCGCGCCCCGGGATGTAAAGGAGCTGGTCTTTCGGGCTTCCAGGCGGCTCCGGATCGAGACCATCCTGGTGGCCAACCAGCGACTTCAACCGCCGGCGGGAAATGGGTTGGTGACTGCCGTCCGCGTCGACGGCGGGCCCGATGTGGCGGATCGAGTACATCGCCGAGCACGCCCAGCCCGGCGATCTGGTCATTACCCAGGACATTCCGTCTGGCGGCGCATGCTGGTGCCAAGGCAGGTTGCCGTGCTCGATCCCCGGGGTGAAGAGCACACCGCCGAGACGATCGGGGAGCGTCTGTCCGTCCGTGACTACATGGAGGCCCTCCGGATGGCCGGGACCGTCACTTCGGGTCCACCGCCGTTATGATGCTCGAGCCCGACACGCCTTTGCGGCCTCCCTCGATCGGGTGCTTACGGGGCTTCTTCGGCCGAGGTGACTCGCTCTAACACCTGACAGGCCAGTCGATTGAGTCACCGGCCTCCTGAAACCGGTCATATGAGGTTAAGTTTCTCCTTCCGACTCACCACGCTGTTGCTCCCTTTCTGGCGGGACCCCATGCCAAAAAAGAATCAGGCTCAACGCGGCTCATCGCCCAACGGCTCGGCACATCCGCTGGCCGACCGTGTACAGGCCCGTGTCGCCGAGGTCGGCCTTGCCCTGGACCAGCGGGCACGCGCATCCCGGCCTCGCAGCAGGCGGCCGCCGGGCCGAGTCAACTCCCGCCGCTTCGCCCGCCGTCGGTCCCACCCGCGAAGCCAGCTCGCTGCGCCGGGTCTTCAATGAGCTGGCCGTGACCCACCGCCAGTTCCGGCTCCGCAGCGGCCAGCATAGCTCCCCCGCCTTGCGCGAAGCAGCCCGGGTGTTCAAGGAATCGCCCAGCATTCCTTCGCTGGTTGCTGTCGCGGCGTTCCTGGAGGAAGACGGCCTGCTGGAATGGTAACTCTCCATATAACCGGGAGCATTCTTGCCAAAGCGTAATTACGGATTCGAGAAGCGTCAGAAGGAGCTCACCAAGCAGCGTCAAAAAGAAGAGAAAAAGCAACGAAAGCTGGAGCGCTCCAAGGAGCCGACTGCTGAGAATCTGGTGGAGAACACCTCGGTAGACGGTACGCGGCTCGAGGAGTAGCAGGACCCGGATGCGACTGATACAAGAGCACGTCATGCATCCGGCCCACGGTTCGGCACCGATGCGAGGGCGCTGTCTTCGTCGGTGCTACCAGACCGTTGATCCGGCCAGCGGGAACGGTGACCTACCCATTTCGAGAAAGCAGGTGCGGCATGCAGTCCCTGAAGGCCATCATCGAGCGTTCCAATCGCAAATCCGTCGATCGGGTTGACGTGCAGGTTACCGTGACGGACTCCGGTGCCGGGACGCCAGTCCTGGCGCGGGGAGTTCATGTCCAGAACGTCGATGGCTTCCTGCCCAGTGAACGGATCTGGGTGACGCTGGACAATGGGCAGCGCGGCATGGCCAGCATCAGTGAAACGCACTTCAACAGCAGGACACCCGAGGCCACCCTGATCCAGTTCGTCGGCAAAGGCCCGCTCGCCTGAATCGAACGGTATCCTGACCGAGCCGACCTCATGCCGCTTCACGTAGTACGCCTGGGCAGCACGCGCGGCCCCGAAGAAGGGCTTCGGCTAGGGACTGTTCGACGCCCCCCGCGAGGAGTCCCGCGGGGTGAGTATGCCGAGCGAGACTACTACGATCTCTGGCTTCCCGAGCTCGCGCCCAGCGCGCCGCTACTCTCCTGGCCCAAGTCCAAAACCCTCAGCGATGCACGCTGGCGCACCTTCGCTCGGCGATACCGGTCGGAGATGGGCCGGCCCGCCGCCCAGCGGCTCATTGCGCTGCTGGCGGCGTTATCATTGCGGCAGAATCTGTCGGTGGGCTGCTACTGCGGTGACGAGTCACGCTGCCACCGCTCCATATTGAGAGAGCTGCTTCGCGAGGCCGGAGCGGCGCTGGAGGAGAAATGAAGCCATCAGTCCTGGTCCTGCTGCTCCTCGCGTCGGGGGCCTGCTGCCCCGCCTCGGATCGGCCCGCTGCGCCTCGTCCGATCTTCCGCCATTTCAATACCGAGGTGAGCAACATCCAGCTGGGACAGAGCTGGACCGCGGAGGAAGTGCCCGGGGCCGACCCAGGCGATACCGTCGTGGCGCTGGCCCCCGGGACATTCGAGCGGGCCCAGTCGGTGCGGGTCCATCGCACTCCCGCGGGCGTGGTCTCGTCGATCATGTTCGATTACCCCCAGACCGCCGACTTCCAGGCCATGCAGTCCGAATACAGCCGGCTGTTCGGGCCGCCCCGCCAGCACCAGAAGCCGGCCAATGACGAGGAGCTCGAGCGCCTGGTGTGGCAGGACAGTCTCACCCGCTTCGAGCTGGTGCGCGACCCGAAGCGCAGCGCTGCGACGGTCTATACCCGCCTGAGCGACCTTTCGGGCGGCCGCTAGCCCCCTTCGTCACGTGAGCCCTTCTCGCCAGCCGAGCCGCTTCACGCTGGATCACGTGGAGCTGTTCGTCCCCGATCGACAGGCAGCCGCTGCCTGGTACGCCGACGTGCTCGGCTGCGAGCCGGTGGCAGGGACCGAGTCGTGGGCAGCAGACTCCGCGGGTCCCCTCATGATTTCGCCGGATGGCGGCCGCACCAAGCTGGCCCTGTTCGCGGGTGAGCCGTTAGGTACCCGGCGCCCCGCTGGATATCAACGGGTTGCCTTCAGGGTCAGCGCCACGGAGTTTCTGGCCTTCATGGCGAGGCTGCCGAGTCTGGGCCTGGAAACGCGGGTGGTGGATCACGGTGCGGCATGGTCGGCGTACTTCACGGACCCGGACGGCCACCCGCTCGAAGTTACGACTTATGAGGTCGAACCGGTGCGGGCGGCGCGGATGGCCGGCTGACGGTCGGTTGGTCGAAGTCCTCCTGGGTCGGGGGACGGAAGATGAGGTCGAAAGCCAAGAAACAGTGTCTTGGAGAATGGATAGAACACGAAGGGTGCCACCAACATGATGGCTACGCCTCCATAGAGCAGCGCATTCCACGGCGGATGGGGCCAGGTGAGCACCAGGACTCCCAGGAAAGCGGCCGCGAAAACCAGCTCCGACGCGACGATGTTGAACATGTAGGCTCCAACCTGATACCCCTCCTCCCCTCGTTCCAGCCGCAGACCGCACATCGGACACCGGGGACGTATCCGCAGCCACGAATCGAAGATGGGCCCGCCGCCACAGTTGGGGCAGCGACGACGGGCGGCGCGCCCGAACAGTGTCAGAGCCCTCTGCACCGTGAGGTCCATGCCGGAGTATAGTAGCTTCCAAAATGCATCATCGACTCGCCGAACTCGTCGAGTACGCCCAGGGTCAACGTGCCGAGCTGCTGACCGCGGTGTCCTTGGTCCCGGACACCCTGCGGGACTGTCCGGGCAGATCAGGCGGGGTGGTCGGTGGCCGAAGTCCTGGAGCACTTGCATCGGGTCGAGAGCGGCATCGTCCGGCTGCTGCGCCACGGCATCCAGCGCGCCAGCACCGCTGGCGCCGAGCTCGAGGACCAGGAGGAGTCGCTCCTCGGATCTCTCGATGCCTTCGAGCTGAGCAACCATACACGGTCGATCCGCGCGCCCGAGCCGGTGATGCCCCGCGGTGAGCTTGATGCCGCGCAGGCCCTGCTTGCACTGGACCGCTCTCGCCATGACCTCGTGGATGCCGCACGCCAAGGGAACGGGCTGGCGCTGGGGGAGATCACATACCCCCACCCGTTCTTCGGTATGCTGAACCTCTACCAATGGATTCTGTTCGTGGGACAGCACGAGGCCCGCCACGCCGACCAGGTACGACGTATCGCCGCACGGCTGGCGGATCAAGCCAGTAAGGGTGGGGAGTAGCCCGATGTCGGTCGACGGTAAGGTATGACAGCAACCACGTGCTGAAAGGCGGAGGCATGCTCATCTGTCAGTGGCATCTGGACATCGTATACGGCAAGCAAGCGGACGCAATTCGCATCATGCGCGCGTGGGGCGCAGACAAGTTCGCGGGCTCGGAGTTCCGCCGGGCGCGCGGCTCCCGGCTGCTGGCCGGACTGATCGGGCCCTCGGCGTCGCACATCGTGGATGAGTACTCCTTCGAGACACTCGCGGATTTCGAAGCCGCGCTCGGCGGCATGGCGTCGCCGCAGTTCCGGCAGCACTCGGACGCGCTGGCGCCCTACATCGTTCCGGGATCTCAGCACTGGGTGGTGTACCGGGTGCTCGACCCGTCGTAGTGCAGGCCCACGAAGAATCGCGGAGGCTACAATGCTGGGAGGAAAGAGTTGGGACGAGTGGATCACCCAGTATGGCCGCAGTCATCAGCATCCGTTCAACCGGTTCTGCCATACCCTGGGCATCCCCCTCATCGTCCTCTCGCTGCCGCTGTTGGTGGCGGCCATCTGGGTGGATGGGCTTTGGGTGGTTGGGCTGACGCTATTCATGGTGGGTTGGGCCTTCCAGTTCCTGGGACACGCGGTGGAAGGAAAGCCGCCCGAGTTCCTGCACGACTGGCGCTTCCTCTTTGTAGGTCTCAGATGGTGGGTGGCAAAGCTGCGGGGCCGGGCGTGATTGCCGACGCCGGCGTTCAGTGCTCTACGACGTACGCCTCCATCGCGAAATACTCAGCCAGGCCGAGCCGGTCCAGCTCCGCAGCGGTGCCCTTGTTCCTCGCCTCGACCCGCTGCCAGAACTCGCGCTCGTCAGGACCGGGAAACGGCGCTGTGTCCTTCTGAGATTGATGCTTGAAGATCGCCTGGATCTTGAGGCGCAACTCCTCCTGCGATAGCGGCACCAACCAGGTGGCGTCCGTGACCGGCCACTCCTGCCAGGCTCCCCGGTAGAGCCACACCTCGGGCCGGGTCAGACCTGCAGCCACGGCCTCCTCCAGCCCCCGCTCGACGGCCTCCTTGCACAGCCGGTGGGTCCCGTGTGGATCGGAGAGATCGCCGGCGACGAATACCAGATCCGGCTGGATCTCCTCCAGCAAGGCTCGCACGATGGCCACATCAGCCTGGCCGATGGGATCCTTCTTGACCTTGCCGGTGTGATAGAACGGCAAATCGAGAAACCGGGCGGCCCGGTCGTCCAGCCCCAGGGTCCGGATGCCGGCGACCGCCTCGGACTCTCGAATAATCCGCTTGGCGTCCTGCACCTCGGCGATGTCCACGTCGCCGGCACGCTTGGCGGCCAGAAAGCGCTCGATCCGAACGCCCAGCGCGTGGGCGGCTTCTCGCGGCAGATGCTGCTCATCGGAGAGCCGCCGCAGGAAGTCGATGTGCCGGCGCACGTCGTGGTCGAACACCGCGAGGTTGCCGCTGGTCATGTAGGCAACCGTGATCTGATTCTCGTTGACCGCCAGCTTGTGAAGGATTCCTCCCATGGAGATGACGTCATCATCGGGATGGGGCGAAAAGCAGGCGATCCGCTTTCCGCGAGGCAGCTTCGAGCGGCCCCGGATCTTGGAGCCGAGCGCATTGAAGACCTCGCCGTTCAAGGCCCCCGGCGAGCCGTAACGCGCCACCAGCGCCGAGAGCCGGTGCTCGGCGTAGTCGCCCTGGGTCAGCTTGAGAATCGCCTTGCCGGTCTGATGGGAAAGCCACACGACCGCGCGTACTACCAGGCCGGGATTCCATTCGACGGGCCCGATCAGCCACGGGGTGGCCTCCCGCGTGAGCCGGGCCGCGGCCGCACGATCGAGGTAGAACGTGGTGTTGCGATGGCGCTGGAGGAACGTCGCGGCGACTTCATGATCGATCTCACCCTCGACCGCGCGCCGCACGATGTCGGCCTTATGCTCTCCAGTCGCCAACATGAGGATCTCGCGAGCCTCGAAAATGGTTTCGACGCCCATCGTGATCGCCTCGCGGGGAACATTCTCCTCTCCGAAGAAGTCGGCCGCGGTATCCTTGCGGGTCACCAGGTCCAGGGTCACCAGCCGGGTCCGGCTCTCCGCCCCTGAACCCGGCTCATTGAACCCGATGTGGCCGGTTCGGCCGATGCCCAGAAGCTGGAGATCGATCCCACCGGCGGCGCGAATCGCGTCCTCGTAGCGCCGGCATTCCAGCTCGACCTCGTCGCGACGAACGTCGCCCCGGGGGATGTGGACCTGAGCCGCCGGGATATCGAGGTGAGAGAATAGATTCTCCCACATGAACCGATGGTAGGAGTGGATACTTCCCGGATCCATGGGGTAGTACTCGTCCAGATTGAAGGTCTGGACATCGGCGAAGCTGAGCCCCTCCTCCCGATGGATGCGGATCAATTCGCGATATACCCCGATGGGGGTGGAACCTGTGGCCAGGCCCAGAACGGTCCGCTGCCCGGCCGCCCGGCGGCCTCGGACCAGATCGGCTATGCGGCGTGCGACCTGGCGGCCCATATCATCATGATCGTCGACGATGACGGTGGGAATCCGCTCAAGCCCGGTGCGAGGATCGCTGGAGGCAGGTATCATCGTTGAAAAGTATCGGACGCGGGGGCCGGTCCCTACACGTGGCAGATGTCATTGGATACCTGAGATGGAGCCGCGGATCAGCTTTATTACCCTTGGCGTCGCGAACCTGAATCGGTCGACCCGGTTCTACGAGGCCGCTCTCCGGCTTTCCCGGGTCCCCTCGCCGCCGGGCGTGGTCTTTTTCGACATTGGCAGGATCCGGCTGGCGCTCTATCCCCGAGAGCTGCTGGCGGCTGATTCCGGGGTCCCGCCCGAGGGGTCGGGTTTTGCCGGTTTTGCCCTGGCCTGCAATGTGGGTTCCGTCAGCGAGGCCGAGCAGCTTCTCGAGGATGCGGTGTCGGCGGGGGGCCGCATCGTCAAGCGGGCTCAGCCGGCGGACTGGGGTGGCTATGCCGGATATTTCGCTGATCCCGACGGATTTCTGTGGGAGGTAGCCTGGAACCCCCGCCGCCCCCCTGAGTGGACCCTGGGCCAGGCGATCCCCAAAGACGCGAACACCCGTAGAATCAAACGGGCGAACGCTGTATTCTACGTAGGACGATCTCACTACGACGAGCGAGGACTCGTGCGCACCGAACCGGCCCTGCATACCGCGGAGGATGCCTCACCCCGGGAGCTATGGCGGGCCAGCTGGAAACTCCTTCTCATGCTTGCGGCACTGGGCTTGCTGGTCGTACCACTCATCAAAGAGCTGCCGCTGGGCCAGAGCACGCGCACCGGGCTGGTGGCCTGGCTCCTCGTCGGGCTGGCCATGTACTGGCTCTATGCCGGCATGGGATATCGGCCGCTGTTGCTGCTCCAGTTAATGCTGTTCTCCGGCGCCGCGGCTCTACTGAGCGCCAAACTGCTGCTGGTGGCCATCGATATCCGGACGCTGACCGTGCTCCGCTATGTGGCGCGGGGACTGATTCTGGTCGGGGCCGCCTGTGCGTTCGCTAATCTGGGAGCCATGCTGATCATGCTTTGGCGGCGTTCGCGCGGCGACGCAAGCCCGAGCGGCGCCCACCGCCCTTGAAGGACCCACGGGTCGAGTCTCGCGGCTCGACCCCATCCCAACCGCCATGACCGTCCGCTGGTTGCTCGCCAGCCTCCACCTCCTTGCGCTCGGCATCGGGCTCGGCGCGGTGTGGGTTCGGGGCCGCGCGCTGAGATCACGGCTCGATCCTGCCGGGCTCCGCTCCGTGTTCCAGGCGGATGCGTGGTGGGGATTCGCCGCCTTTCTGTGGATCAGCACCGGGCTCTGGCGTCTTCTCGCGGGTGTCGAGAAGCACACTGACTATTACCTCCAGAATCATTTCTTCCTCACGAAGATGGCGCTGCTTGCCATCATCCTGGCGTTGGAAGTACGGCCCATGATCACACTCATGGCATGGCGCCGTATGGCCGGGGCGGGGGGGCAGCCGGTGACGACGCTCGCGCCGGCACTCGCCCGGATCAGCTTCGTGCAGGCCGGACTGGTCGTGCTGATGGTATTCCTCGCCACGGCCATGGCTCGGGGTTTTGGGGTGTTGTCGCAGTCCCACTGAGAGAACATCGAGTCGGGGCCATACTGTACCGCCAGAGTTGAGAGAACCGGAGCCAGCGATGTCGGCCTACGTCATTCTGGATGTGGAGGTCAAGGACGCCGAGACTTATGCCAGGTACCGCGAGCTGGGGCCGCCGGCGGTGGCCGCATATGGCGGCCGCTACCTGGTTCGAGGTGGTGTGGTGGAGTCACTGGAGGGCTCCTGGCTTCCGTCGAGATTCGTGATTCTGGAGTTCCCGACGATGGAGGCGGCCCGGGCCTGGTGGGCCTCGTCCGAATACGCCGCCGCAAAGGCGCTCCGGCAGGCGAGTACCCGCACCGAGATGATTCTGGTGGAAGGCGTGCCGACCGAGCCCACCTAGTCGCCTCTGCTGCCGGGACTTGCCTCGGCGCAGTCACCGGGGATTCTTTACCGATCACGACCTGGTCGTACCCGGCGCGGGAGGCCCAATGGCGGAGCCGAGCTTCGAGCAGCAGGTAGCCACTCTCAACGCTACTCTGAACGCCATCGAAGAGAGTCTGGCCGGCGGGAAGGCTCCGGTTGAGGGACTGGAGGACTTCAAGAGCGCTCTCGACGACGTGCGGCTTCGGCTCTGGGGTCTGCTGAGCGCCGCCGGCGGCGACGACTACAAGGGCTTTCAGGAGCGGTTTCGGATTCGCCGCGCCACGGAAATGAGTCGCGGTCTCGGCGGGGATCTGCGGACCGGAGCCGTGAGCGGACGCCATCGCGAGCTGGCCGGGCTCCGCGAGGCGGTAGTGGAATTGACCCAGAGCATCGAGCAGGTACAGCGATATCCGCTCTAGCGTAGTCGTAGAGTCCACACGGGAGGTGGAATGTCGAAGCGTGAAGATCAGCGAATCGCGGCACTGGCCAAGAAGAACGCGGAGAAAGTCGTTCCTCCCAAGACGTGACCGGGCTGCCCAATTCGATTCCACGCTGCGCCAGAAGCCGGAGGAAGAGGAAGCCGAGACCAAGCGTCTCTTCAAGGACATGAAGCGTCGGGAGTTCTGAGTCGCGGCATGGCCGACTCGCGGCGCCGCCGTCCGGTGGCGGCGGTTTTTCTCTCCCTGGCGCTCCTGTGCGGAGCTCTCCTTCTCATCGGTGTCGCCCTTCAGCGTTTCTCCCCGGTCGCTCGCCAGCTGCTGCCGGGGAGCGGCCGTACCGAGGTCAGCCACGGGGTAGTCGTGGAGCGGGTGCGCTCCGTGGCACAGCTCGTCACCAGCGAAACCACTGTGCGAGACGTGGTCGTCTATCAGAACCGGCGGTTGGGTTCCACCAAACGCTCGCTCGTCGTCGTGACCGGCAAGGTCATGGCAGGAATCGACCTGGACACGGGTAACCAGGTAGACGTCGATCATGAGGCGCGCCGGGTGCGAGTGGTGCTGCCCCGCGCCAAGGTGCTCGGTGTAGAGGTGACCCACATGCGCACCTACGACGAGCGGAATGGACTGTGGAACGTCTTTCAGCCGGCAGACCGAGACACGATTTATCAACTCGCGCGCGAGCAGCTGATCAGCGCGGCCGGCGAGCTCGGCGTGGCCGCGCATGCCGAGGAGAGTGCCCGGAGACTGCTCGGCGCTTTGATACACCCGGACGGCTACACCGTGGATGTTGTCTTCGGCCGTCCGCCACGCCCGGAATAACCCAAGGACTCCAGTGCCGTTCAGTGGATTGAAGCTGCACCCCGACCTTCTCAGGGGAATCCGAGAGCTCGGCTTCACCCGGCCGACACCGATACAGCTGGCCGCCATTCCGCCGGCGCTCGCGGGCCGGGATGTGCTCGCGTGCGCCATGACCGGCAGCGGCAAAACCGCGGCCTTCCTTCTGCCGATTCTCAACCGGCTCATCGACCGTCCTCGCGGCGTCACCCGGGCCCTGGTGATCACGCCCACGCGGGAGCTGGCGGCGCAGGTGCTGGAGGATCTGAACGATCTGGCGGTGCACACACCGATCACCGGCGCGGCGGTCTTCGGCGGTGTCGGCATGGGTCCGCAGGAGCACGCCTTCCGCAGCGGGGTGGACATCCTGATCGCGACTCCGGGCCGCCTTCTCGACCACTTCAAGGCGCCGTATGCCCGGCTCCCCGGGGTGGAGTATCTCGTGCTGGACGAGGCGGACCGCATGCTCGACATGGGTTTTCTGCCGGATATTCGCCGCGTGCTCCGGCATCTGCCTCCCAAGCGGCAAACATTCTTCTTCAGCGCCACCATGCCGGCTCCGATCCTGGCACTTACCCGCGAGATGCTGCGCCATCCGGAGACCATTCAGCTGGACCGTAAGCCCGCACCAGCGGTCGGGATTACCCAGGCGGTGTACCCGGTGTCGCAGGAGCTCAAGTCCGGGTTGCTGGTCACTCTCCTGGAGCGAGGGGAGATGCAGGAGGCCCTCGTCTTTACCCGCACCAAGCACCGGGCCAACCGGCTGGCCGAGCACCTGGCCAGGCATGGGATCAAGGCCGAGCGCATCCACGGTAACCGTTCCCAGCCGCAGCGGACGGAGGCGCTGGCCGGATTCAAGAGCGGGAAGTACCGGGTCCTGGTCGCGACCGATATCGCCGCGCGAGGCATCGACGTCGAGGCGCTGGGCCATGTCGTCAACTTCGACGTGCCCACGGCGGCCGAGGATTACATTCACCGGGTCGGCCGCACGGCGCGGGCCGAAGCTACGGGCGATGCCTTCACGCTGGTGTCTCCGGAGGAGGAACCCGAGCTTCGGGTCATCGAGCGGGCGCTGGGCAAGCGGCTCCCCCGGGTGATCGTCCCGGACTTCGATTACAAGGCCAAACCTGCGGCTCGGTTCGAGGTTCCCATTGGCGGAGCGGATCGCGGCCATCCGGGCCCGGAAGGCGGAAGATCGGGCCCGCTCCCAGGCCAAGGCAGCGCGCAAGGCGGCGCAGCCAGGCCGCGCCTCCGAGCGCCAACCCGCCCGGCGGCCAGGCCAGGATCGCCACCGGGGTCGCCCTCGCAATGGTGGCCCACCCTCATGATCGGCGAGGCTGCGTGGAAGAAGTGACGGTGGAGTACCAGGGCAAGCGGATCACCGCTGTTCTGAGCAGCACCCAGACCCTGTCGGGCCAGGCGCTGCCGGGCGAGCAGGCCGCCATGTGGCACGTCGCCATCGGGGGAACAGCGCTGACCAAGTTCCCCGCGGCGGCCTCGGACACGGCGGAGCAGGTGCGGGCGCGGGTGCTCCAATGGCTGAAGGAGCACCCGGAGATGCTCGATCGGGATCAGATCATACTCGGAGGAGGCTGACTGCGATTAGATTGCAGCATCCATACACCGAGCGAGTGCTTTTGTGAGCAGCCATAAAGTCGAGCAGCGCCGCCTCAGCCACCGGGGCCGGGAGTTCCACTTCGTCTCGTACGACGCGCAGATCGCCAACGAGCGTCGCGGGGTCGAGGCGGTTCCCCCAATGTGGTACCTGATGATCGAAGGCAAGCGCCGACCCGTGCTCCCGCACGTGCCGGGGCAGGAGCTCGTCGAGCTCGATGACGCCCTGCTGCGTTGGGTGGACGAGCAGGTGTTCGGGAGCAAGGCCGTACTGCTGCAGCGCCAACGGAAGTAGCACACCCCAAAAATTCAACGGCACGAGGGCATTCACCCGTGTTCGATGCTCTCAACCCCGACTCCCCGGCGTTCTGGTTTCGACTCGGTACCGCCATCCTCTGCGGCGGCATCATCGGGCTGGAGCGCCAGCTGCGGGGCAAGGCAGCCGGCATCCGCACCAGCATTCTCATCTGCCTGGGCACCGAGCTCTTCGTCAGCCTGGGAGCTTCATTCGAGGGTGATCGGGTAGACCCCACCCGGGTGCTGGCCCAGGTCGTCACCGGCATCGGATTTCTGGGTGGGGGAGTGATTCTCGCCCGCGAGGGTGCCGTCATCGGTGTCACGTCAGCCGCCGTCATCTGGGTCCTCGCCGCCCTTGGCTCGCTGATCGGCCTGGGACATCTCGCCGCAGCCATCATCCTCACGCTCATCACGGTCGCGCTGCTCCTCGGCGTCGAGCTGCTGGAGTCGGTCTTCCGCCGCCTGCGGCAGGGTGCCCAGGAGCGCGAGATCTCCAAGATCGAGCTGGAAGACTGATCGCTTGAGGGCCATGGCTCGGCATCTCTGGCTCCTGATCACCGGTCCTGAGTGGCTGTGTTGAGCGGCCGGGCAGGAGCACTCCTGCCAGTCAGCCACCTCTGCATCGCAACCCGATACCGCTTTCATCCGGGTACAGGCCCGTGGCCACGTCGCTATGGGTGTCGACCAGTACACCTCCTCTCACACCTTCCAATCTCTGCCCGACGGCGGACGCATCAGTCTCCAGCGCAACAGTGACGATTCCGCCGGGGTGGCTCAAATCAGGAGCCACATGCGGCTCATCGCCGCGCCTTCGCGCGCGGCAACTTTGAGCTCCCCGGGTTCGTCCACGACCGGACCGTCCCCGGAACACCGGTCATGGCGGCGAGGAAATCACGCATTCGCTACACGGCGGACACGTTACCGGGCGGCGGGCAGGTTCGGCTGTGGAGCTCCGATCCGGTAGCCATCGAAGCGATCCACCAGTTCTTGGCATTTCAGCGCCACGACCATCGAGTACCATGATGACACTCGCCTCCGTCGCCGCTATCCTCGATCGTGATCTCCGCACGCTGGCGCGCGAGGTCGAAGCCTATCCCACCGACGCGGATCTCTGGGCCACCCGGCCCGGCATCAAGAATGTCGGAGGCACACTGGTGCTCCATCTGGCCGGAAACCTTCAGCATTACGTCGGCGCGCGTCTGGGAGGCACCGGCTACGTCCGGGATCGTCCGGCGGAGTTTGCCCGGCGAGACGTGCTCCGTTCGGAGCTGCTCCGGGAGATCGAGGCCGCCCGTGTGGCCGTCAGGACGACCTTGAGTGGCTCGCGGGCGCCGGACCTCGCCGCGGACTTCCCGGAGCGCGTAGCCGGAAAGACAGTGAACAACGGCGAGTATCTGATGCATCTCACGACTCATTTCGCGTATCACCTCGGGCAGGTGGACTACCATCGGAGGATGGTGACGGGCAACGACGCGGCCGTCGATGCGATGCAGCCGGCCGAATTGAGCACCGCCCGATGATCATCTTTCTGCTCCTGGCGATAGCGGCCGGCGTTCTGCTCCCGGTGCAGGCGGGCGTCAATGCCCAGCTCAGAACCGCACTCGGCTCGCCAGTGGCCGCGGCGCTCATCTCGTTCCTGGTCGGAACCGCAGGCCTCGCGGCCGCCGCCGTCCTGCTGCGAGTCCCGCTTCCACTGGCTCGCGCGATGGGTTGAGACCACTCCGTGGCAGTGGACCGGCGGACTGATCGGCGCGGTCTATGTGTTGGCCGCGGTCGTGCTGGCCCCGAAGCTCGGGGCCGGGACGCTGGTGGCGGCCGTCGTGGCCGGACAGATGTTCACCTCTCTGCTGCTGGACCACTACGGACTCATCGGCTTTCCGGTCCACTCGCTCTCCCTGGTCCGCTTCCTTGGCGCCGTGCTGGTGATCGCAGGCGTCATTCTGATCCAACGCCCATGACGGTCAGACGTGAAGCGCTGGTCCTGGTGGGACTCGTTCTGGCGGTGGATGCCGTGTTTATCGGGGCCTATTTTCTGGCCGGTATTGCGCGCGCCGGCGATGCCGGGAAAGTGGCCTTTACGGTAGCGTGGACCGCCATCACTCTCCTCATCGTGCTGCGCGGACTGACCCGCATCAGGAGCATCCGGGCTCACCCGAGGCGTGACGTGGGCTCCTGATTCCTGGATGACACGAATCTGGCCCGGGGCGCCAGCCCCCTTGGGCGCTTCCTGGGATGGCGAGGGCACCAACTTCGCCGTGTTTTCCGAGCACGCGGCGCGGGTAGAGCTGTGCCTCTTCGACAATCCTGAAGCGCCGCAGGAGTCGGAGCGGATCGAGCTGCATGAACGCACTGGCGATGTCTGGCACGGGTATCTGCCCGATGCCCGTCCGGGCCAGGCGTACGGCTATCGCGTGCACGGCCCCCACGCTCCCGATCAGGGTCACCGCTTTAACCCCAGCAAACTCCTGCTCGACCCTTACGCCAAAGCCATCAGCGGGACCATCGGATGGAACGACGCGCTGGCGGGCTATCCTATCCGGAGTACTGATCCGGATCGGGATCTCGTGGCGGACTCTACCGATAGTGCCGGTGTCCTGCCGAAGTCCCTGGTGGTGGACTCCGCATTTTCCTGGGGTAGCGACAGGGCTCCCCGGACCCCGTGGAACCGAACCCTGATCTACGAATGCCATGTAAAGGGCATGACGATGCTGCACCCTGGTGTTCCGGAGCATCTCAAGGGCACCTACCTGGGTCTGGTCACCGATCCGATTCTCCAGCACCTGACCAGCCTTGGCGTCACGGCGGTCCAGCTGCTGCCCGTGCATCACGTCGCCACCGAACGCCGGCTCACTGGAACAGGGGCTCACCAACTACTGGGGCTACAGCTCCATTGGTTATTTCGCGCCTGACGTTCGGTTTGCCAGCGGACCGGTGGGCGCCGGGCAGCACGTGGCGGAGTTCAAGTCCATGGTGAAGGCGTTTCATGATGCCGGCCTCGAGGTCCTCCTCGACGTGGTCTACAACCACACCGGCGAAGGGAACCAGCTCGGTCCCACCCTCTCGTTCCGGGGCTTCGACAACGCCCGCTACTACCGTCTCCAAGCCGCGAACCGGCGGCTGCACGAGGATTTCACCGGCTGCGGCAACACCGTCGATCTGCGGCACGCCCGCGTCCGGCAGCTGGTGATCGACAGCCTGCGCTACTGGGTTCAGGACATGCACGTGGACGGCTTCCGGTTCGATATCGCGCCGGTCCTGGGGCGGGAGGATCAGGGCTTCGACCCGGACGCCGAGTTCTTCCACCTGGTCCGCCAGGATCCCATTCTCTCACAGGCCAAGTTGATCGCAGAGCCGTGGGACCTGGGGCCGGGCGGGTACCAGACCGGGAAGTTTCCCGTTGGATGGAGCGAGTGGAACGACAAGTACAGAGACGCGGTGCGGCACTTCTGGAGGGGCAATCCTGGCCGGGTGGGGGAGCTCGCGTCCCGGCTGGCGGGCAGCAGTGACCTGTACGAGATCACCAACCGGCCGCCCCAGGCCAGCATCAACTTCGTGACCTGCCACGACGGATTCACCCTGCAGGACCTGGTCAGCTACGAGGTCAAGCACAACGAGGCCAACCTTGAGGAGAACCGCGACGGCACCAACCATAACCTCAGTCGGAACTGGGGCGCCGAGGGTCCGACCGAGGCAGTGCACATCATCCGGATGCGGGAGCGCATCAAGCGGAACCTGCTTGCCACCGTGGCATTCTCGCAGGGCGTGCCGATGATCTCCCACGGCGACGAGCTCGGCCGAACCCAGCTCGGCAACAACAACGCCTACTGCCAGGACAACCCGGTCAGCTGGGTGGACTGGCAGCTTACTCCTCAGCAGCTCGAGTTCCTGGAATTTGTCCGCCGTATTTTTGCCATCCGGGCGCAGAACCCGGTCCTACGGCGCAGGACCTTCTTCCGCCATGAGCCGGATGCCGTGGGGGAGCCCAAGGACCTCGCCTGGCTGAGACCGGATGGAACGGAGATGACAGCCGGGGATTGGAGCGACGAGGCCAATCACGTGCTCGGCATGCTGCTGCGGGGTGAGGCGCCGGAGGAGATAGACGAAAGAGGGCGCCCGATGACGGGCGACTCGCTGCTGCTGCTCCTGAACGGTGGGGCACGGTCCAAGCCGTTCAACCTGCCGGTGCTGGAGCGGCCGGGACGGTGGACCGAGCTGCTCGACACATCTCACGAGCCGTCACGCACCATCCGGGAAGACCGGGTCAACCTGGCGGCTCATTCGCTGATCCTGCTGTCATTCCAGGCCACCCCGCTCTAACGCGCGCTGCACCTGCTCGGGAAAGGCGCGGATGTCGATCGGCTTGGTGATGTAGCCGTCGAAGCCGGCGTCCAGCGCCCGCTCCCGGTCACCCGTCATGGCATGGGCGGTCAGGGCGATCACGCGCACGCCGGCCGAGGGCGATTTCCGGATTTCCTGCAGCAAGGCGAAGCCATCCCGGCCTGGAAGCTGGATGTCCATCAGAACCAGATCGGGGGCATGCTCCTCGATCGCCTGCAGCAAACCCTCCCCGCCCGTCAGACCCATAACCTCGTGGCCCTTGAGGGAGAGGATGGTTCGAAACAGCTTCATGTTGTCCGGACTATCTTCCACGATCAGGATCCTTGCCATACCCCACCCCAGCTCGAATCGGGTGTCCTATCAGTACACTCCTGGCTGACCTCCGGCAACGTAGGTGGCCTCTGCCGCCTGAATGAAGTGCGCCCGACATCGCTGGCGGTAATCGGCCTGGGCGCCATAGGCGGCTCGCTGGCCTGGCAGGCTCGCTTGGCCGGCGTCCCGCGGGTGATCGGCTTTTCACCGCTGCGGGCCGAAGGCATCGAGGCCCTCAAGGTCTCCGCGATCACCGATCTGGCGGAGACCCCGGCCCGCGCTGTTCGGGGCGCCGAGCTGGTGGTGCTGGCAGTGCCCCCGCGGGCGACGCTCGATCTGATGGCCCAGTTGGCGCCGGTACTGGACGCCGGGGCGCTGCTCACGGATGTCTGCAGCGTGAAGGCACCGGTACTGGCGCAGGCCAGGGCCACCGGCATCGCCGATCGGTTCGCCGGTTCTCACCCGCTGGCCGGGACGCACGAGAGCGGGTTCTCCTCCGCCCGGCCGGACCGGCTGCGGGGGTGCGTCGTATACATCTGTGAGACGGAAACGAGCGCGGGACAGCGCGCGGCTGACGGCATCGCGGGCTTCTGGGAGCGCACGCTCGAGGCGTCACCGATCCGGATCAGCGCCGGGAGCCACGACCGGCAACTCGCCTGGACCAGCCACCTTCCGCAGGCCCTCGCATACGCGTTGGCCCGAAGCCTGGCGCGACACGGGCAACCCGGCGTGTCGTACGGCAACGGTGCCAAGGACACCACCCGGCTCGCCGGCAGCAATCCGGACATGTGGGTGGACATCCTCCTCTACAATGAGCCGGCGGTCGCGGACGCGCTCGCGCGCACGGAAGAGCAGATTGTGGAGCTGAGACGGCTGCTCGCCAACGGAGATGCGGCGGGACTCCGCTCCTACCTCGCGGAAGCGCAAATCTTCCGCCGGGGCATCGACCGGTGAGAGTCGGAGGAAGCGTAAGAGTGCCGGGAGACAAAAGCATTACCCACCGCGTCCTTCTGCTTGCGGCACTCACTCCCGGAACCAGCCGGATCGGCGGCGCACTGACGTCGCTGGATGCGCAGTCGAGCGCGCGGGTACTTCGCCAGCTGGGTGCTGAGCTGTCGCCGCTGCGCCGGGATTCAACTGTCACCGTGCGAGGACGAAAGCGCTTCCGGGCGCCAGAAGGGTCGCTCTTCTGCGGCAACTCGGGCACGACGACCCGGCTCCTGCTCGGCCTACTTTCGGCCCACCGCTTCTCGGCCACTCTCACGGGCGACCGTTCTCTTCGGCGGCGTCCCATGCGTCGCGTCACGGTTCCCCTCAGCGCCATGGGTGCCCGGTTCACGGAACAGAAGGGCGATGGCTTGCCGCTGACCGTTCGCGGAGGACCTCTCCAACCGCTGCGTTACGACATGCCCGTGTCCAGCGCGCAGATCAAGAGCGCGATTCTCCTCGCCGGGATGGCGGGAGAGGTTGAAGTGGCTTTGAGAGAGCCGAGTGGCCGCTCCAGGGACCATACCGAACGCCTGCTCCAGGCGTTTGGATATCGGATCATGGAGGAGGCGGGTTGGATTCGCCTTCAGGGCGGTGGGCGACTCGAGCCCTTCGAGGTCCAGGTGCCCGGAGACCCGTCCTCCGCAGCATTTCTGGTTGGCGCCGCGGTCATGGCCAGCGAAGGTGAGCTCCGCATCAGCGGAGTGGGGGTGAATCCCACGCGCACCGGTTTCCTCGATGTTCTAGGGCGGATGGGGGCCAGGATCGCGATCGAGAACCGGTCGACCCATTTCGGGGAGCCGGTGGGCGATCTCATCGTTCGGCCCACGGCCCTGCAGGGTACCGAAGTAACCGCCGGGGAGATACCCGGACTGATCGATGAGATTCCGCTGCTGGCTGTCCTGGCCTCACGGGCCTCGGGGACTACCACCTTCCGCCAAGTGGGAGAGCTGCGGGTGAAGGAGAGCGACCGGCTCGGCCTCATCGCTGAGAACCTGAGATCCGTCGGTGCCGAGGCCGAGGTCCTGGGTGACGATCTCGTGGTTCGGGGCAGCGAGCGGTCACCCCGAGGCAACGTGCGCACCGCCGCCGATCACCGACTGGCCATGGCCTTCGCGGTGCTCGGCACCGTCACCGGCTCCAGGATCAGCATTGACGACCTGGAGTGTGCGGCCGTGAGCTTTCCCGCCTTTCCCGAAACTTTGCGCGCCATTGCCGGGGGAGGGAACCGGTGAGCGGCGGAGTGATCGCCATTGACGGCCCCTCGGCTTCCGGTAAGTCCAGCACAGCTCGGGCCGTGGCGGAAGCGTTAGGCTTTTCCCACCTCGACTCCGGCTCTCTCTACCGCGGCGTCACTCTCGTGGGGCTGCGGGAGATGGCGCGCCAGGGACTTTTGGGTGACGATCCGGCGCGCGACCTTGCGCCCGAGACCCTGCTACGCGCTGCCGAAGATCGCGGCCTCATGTTGCAGCCCGACGGAGCCGGGTTTGCCGCGTACCTGGAAGGGGAGCCGGTAGACGACGAGCTGCGGTCGGCCACGGTCACCTCTCGCGTTTCCGCGATTTCGGCGATCCCCGTGGTACGGGAATGGATCAACAGTCGCCTGCGCGCGATGGTACGGGCGGGCCAGAACGTGGTGGTTGACGGACGGGATATCGGCACGGTGGTGTTTCCGGATGCCGACCTCAAGATTTTTCTGACCGCGTCGCCCGAGGCTCGAGCGGGCCGCCGGATCAGTCAGCGGGGTGCTGCCGTCCAGCCGGAAGATCTGGACGCGGAGGCGGCAGCCCTCGCCGCGCGGGACCACGCCGATTCCACCCGGGCAATAGCGCCGCTCAGGCCGGCGGAGGATGCGGTGCACCTCGACACGACCAGCATGGGATTCCCGGAGCAGGTCGCTTTCATCGTCGGGCGGGCCCGGCCCCTATTTTCCCGGCCCTAGCCGAAACCGCGCTGCCGGGGTTTGAAAGGAATGAGTCGGGCTAGCTGATTCGGAGCGCGAGCACGGAGGAAAGTGGTCCAGTGTGTACCCCCGCATCACCAGTGAACCGGAAGCTTGGCTCCGTCCCATCGTAGACGGGCAGCGACATGCCCGACTTGGTAAAGCTGTAGGTGCCTACCTCGAAAGCAGTACCATCCCTTACCCGGTGCCACTCGTGGTCGGCGAGAAGAACAAACCGCACGGATGCTACGTCGATACCGGCCATCATGAGACCCTCTCCCTGGAGTTCGGCTACCGTGTCTTCTACTGCATGCTAACCGCTCTGCGAATGCGGACGAGTGGGCACCAACTGCTTGGGTAGTGGCCTAGTTTGAGCGTAACGTTGAGAATGACGCACTACCCAAGTCTCCTTAGATGCGACTTGATACGGCGTTGTAAAGGTTCCACGCCTGCGCTGCGATGCTGCCATAAAATGCCTGCTGCCTATCCCTACAATCCCTCGGGTGCGCTCCCACCTACTTCCCATCAAGTGTACGCGGGTCCAATTTCCCGGCCATGGATTCGATTGAGCGCCGGATTTCGAAGCGGCAAGCTCCCAGCTATAAACCCGAAGAACTCAATAGTCTCCGTATCTCCCGAGTGCATTTTCGCGAGGAGTATCTGCTTCTGCCTGTTGTCAGATGGGAATATGGTGTGTGTTCCCATCGCCATCTCGCCGGTGCTCGCTGCCGCCGAGTACAAGGCGCGGTACCAGTGGGAGATCGAAGAGGACGGGAAGGCGGTAATCTGGCGCACTAAGGGGATGGGTGTGACGACTGCGCGCCTGACCCTGTGGAACATTCTATCCCACCCGGAGGCCCGAATCACAGCTCTGCCTAGTGAGTAGTCGTGTCATCCTTCGCCAGGAGTCATTCTAGCAAGGCTGCTTTGTAACGTTGAGAATGGGCCACTGCCAACTGCTTGCCGGGCCTTGCGTTGGGAGAGTCGTGACGGCTATCCTACTTGGCTCTCGACGCTGGCACTTTCGACCAGCGCGATTACCCGAACCCGTGGCCTCCCCAGGCGCGGCCTTCAAAGGACGGCATACCTCCGCATGCTTGACCAACTCAATCCTTCCACTGACCAGTTCATCACTCAGACCGGCCTCCGCGTTCGCCAGGACCTCTACGACGAAGACTACTCCGATTCCGACTACGAGCAGATGCTCTCGATGTACGAGGGCACCATGTCGCAGATCGTCGAAGGAGAGATCGTCAAGTCGAAGGTTCTTCGGGTCACCGATAATGCCGTGATTCTGGACGTAGGCTTCAAGTCCGAGGGGTCGGTCCCGCTGGATGAGTTCAAGGATCCGCACTCCCTCAAGGAGGGAGACGAGGTCGAGGTCTTCCTGGAGCACCTGGAAGATCAGGAGGGCGCCGTCGTCCTCTCGAAGAAGAAGGCCGACTTCATGCGGGTCTGGGAGAAGATCCGCCTGGCCCACGAGAGCGATCAGCCGGTGGAGGGCACGCTGGTCAAGAAGATCAAGGGTGGCGTGGTGGTGAACCTGATGGGCGTGGACGCGTTCCTGCCCGGGAGCCAGATCGCGCTCCGGCGGGTGCCCAATATCGACGAGCTGCTGGGTCAGACCTACGAGTTCAAGATCATCAAGCTCAACAAGCGGCGCCGGAACATCGTGGTGAGCCGCCGGGTGATCCTGGAGAACGAGCGGGCCCACAAGCGCGAGCACCTGATGAAGGAGCTTGCCGTCGGTCAGGTCCGGAAGGGCGTGGTCAAGAACATCACCGACTTCGGAGCGTTCATCGATCTGGGCGGCGTGGACGGCCTGCTGCACATCACCGACATGTCCTACGGGCGGGTGTCCCATCCGACCGAAATGGTCACCATCGGCAAGGAAGTCGAGGTCAAGATTCTCGACATCGACTGGCAGCGTGAGCGCATCAGCCTGGGCATGAAGCAGCTTCAGTCGTATCCCTGGCAGAACGTCGCCGCCAAGTATCCGGTCGGTACCCGGGTGCAGGGCAAGGTGGTCTCGATCACCAACTATGGCGCGTTCGTGGAGATCGAGCCCGGCATCGAAGGCCTGGTCCACATCTCCGAGATGAGCTGGACCCGCAACGTCAGGCACCCGTCCAAGATCGTGAGCATCGGCGAAACCATCGAAGCCGTGGTGCTCAAGGTCGATGAGGCCGAGGAGAAGATCTCCCTCGGCATGAAGCAGACGGAGCAGGATCCCTGGATGGTGCTGCCGCTCAAGTATCCCGTCGGCACCCGGATCAACGGCAAGGTGCGCAACCTGACCAGCTTCGGCGCCTTCGTCGAAATCGAGCCGGGCATCGACGGCCTGATCCACATCTCCGACATGTCCTGGACCAAGCGGGTGCAGCATCCGTCCGAGGTGGTCAAGAAGGGTGATGCGGTCGACGTCGTGATCCTCAACATCGACGCCGAGAACAAGCGCATCTCGCTGGGGCTCAAGCAGGCGGAGGAGGATCCGTGGCTCAAGATCGGCGAGACCTACCCCATCGGCATGGAGCTCCGCGGTCGTGCGGTCCGGCTTATGGACAAGGGTGTCGTAGTCGACCTGGGCAATGATATCGAGGGCTTCGTTCCGATGTCGCAGCTCGGGGTGCCGAACATCGAGAATCCCGGCGACGCGGTGAAGGAGGGCCAGCCCCTCGATCTCAAGGTGCTCGAGGTCGATCCGATTCATCACCGCATCGTCCTGGCGGTCATCGGGTATCCCGATGAGCCGATCATTCCGCCGGTGAAGCCGGTCTTCGAGGAGACCACGGCGTCCGAGTAGGACGGGGCAGCGGGGCGGCAGGGCAGTGGGAACGATGAAGCGGATCGAGGCTGCACCACGAGTCTCGGCCGCCTTCGCTTCGCTCAGGGTGCCATCGCCTTCCTGCCCCGCTGCCCCGCTGCCCCGCTGCCCCGCTGACAACTATCTTCTCCCACCATGCCCGACCCCCGAAAACTCCTCGACGACCTCCACCACCGCCAGTCGCTGGCCGAGCAAGGCGGCGGGGCCGATCGCGTCGCGCAGCAGCACAAAAAGGGCAAGCTCACGGCGCGCGAACGGCTCGATCTGCTGCTCGATGAGGGCAGCTTCGTGGAGCTGGACCGTTTCGTCACCCACCGTTCGACCGATTTCGGCCTGGAGCAGCAGGTCTTCCCCGGCGACGGGGTGGTTACCGGCTGGGGGAGGGTCGACGGACGGGTGGTGTACGTGTTTTCTCAGGACTTCACCGTGTTCGGCGGCTCGCTGTCGGAGGCCCACGCGGAGAAGATCTGCAAGATCATGGACCTGGCGCAGCGCAACGGCGCCCCGGTCATCGGGCTCAACGACTCCGGGGGTGCCAGAATCCAGGAGGGCGTCGCGTCGCTGGGTGGGTACGCGGACATCTTCCTCCGCAACACGCTGGCCTCCGGGGTCATCCCCCAGATTTCAGCGATCCTGGGGCCGTGTGCCGGCGGTGCCGTGTATAGCCCCGCGATTACCGACTTCATCTTCATGGTCCGCGGGGTGAGCTACATGTTCGTGACCGGTCCCAATGTGGTGAAGACGGTCACGCACGAGGAGGTGAGCTTCGACCAGCTCGGCGGGGCCGATACGCATGGGGGGGTGTCCGGTGTCGCGCATTTCGTGCACGACTCGGAGCCTCTGGCCCTGCAGGCCATTCGCGAGCTGGTCGGCTTCCTCCCGCTCAACAACCTGGACCAGCCACCGGAGCGACCGACCGCCGATCCTGCCGACCGCCGGGACGAAGCGCTGCTCGACCTGATCCCGGAGAGCGCCAACAAGCCCTATGATATGCACGGCGTCATCGGCCGCGTGGTCGACGATGGCAACTTTCTCGAGGTCCAGCGTGGGTACGCGGATAACATCGTGGTGGGGTTCGCGCGGCTGGGCGGGAGCCCAGTTGGGATCGTCGCCAATCAGCCCGCCGTGCTGGCCGGGGTGCTGGACATCAACGCATCCAACAAGGCGGCGCGGTTCATCCGTTTCTGCGACTGCTTCAACCTGCCGATAGTCACCTTCGTGGATGTGCCCGGGTTCCTGCCCGGCGTGGCGCAGGAGCACGGCGGTATCATCAAGCATGGCGCCAAGCTGCTGTACGCCTACTGCGAGGCGACGGTTCCGAAGCTCACGGTCATCACCCGCAAGGCATACGGCGGCGCCTACGACGTCATGAGCTCCAAGCACATCCGCGGGGATATCAACCTCGCGTGGCCATCGGCCGAGATCGCGGTCATGGGGCCCAAGGGAGCGGTCGAGATCCTCTTCAAGGAGGAGATATCTCGCGCGGGTGATCCGTCCGTTGCGACGGGCCGGCTCATCGAGGAGTACACCGAGAAGTTCGCGCATCCCTTTGCGGCGGCGGAGCGGGGTTACATCGACGACGTGATAGACCCGCGGGACACCAGGCCCCGGCTGATCGAGGCCCTCCGTACCCTGCGGGGGAAGCGGGACCGCAACCCGCCCAAGAAACACGGGAATATTCCGCTTGTAGGGTCATGGGCTATTGGCTATGGGCTGCGACCGGGACCATGCCTCCCCAATAGGAGCCACGAGCTTACACGGCACAGCCCATGGCCCAGAGCCAATAGCATTCGGCTTCCGTGCAGAGCTGGCGGCCTCCCGCGTCCCCCCTACTAGCTAAGTGGTGAACCACGGGGCATTTTTGTCACACATGTTGCAGGCACGCTTTCCATGCACATCGCCGCGAGCCAGCTCGGTGCTTCGCCTCTCCTGTAGAGGGGCGGCGGCGCTTGCGGCCGCTTCCGCCGTCCTCGGGGGAGAGGTGCGGGGGCAGGCCGCCGTGGATCCGAACGTGGCCCCCCGGGCGGCAGCCCTGGAGCGCGCCGGCGAGCGGCGGATGGCCATCGGGCTGCTGGGCCGCTACCTCGCCACCGCGCCCGACGACGGCCGGGCCTGGTTTCAGTTGGGTCGCTTCTACCTTCTCGATGCACGCGACTGGCACCTCCAGGGCCACCGGGGCGATCCCGATGGCCTTCTCTATTTGGATTTCGCCGCGACGGCGTTCGATCAAGCGGTCCGGCTGTCGGTTGACTCCGGCGCGGTCTTTCGCGGCCTGGCCGAGTTGGAGCGGTCGGTTGTGTCCCTGGAGGACTCGGGCTGGGCAGCCGGGGGTCACATGCGCTCGTCCCGCGCCCCGGCGCTGCCCGGTTTCATACTCGAGCTGGGCGCCAACCTGCTGAGCTCCTGCCCGGTGGGGGGCGTGCTGCTGGTCGGCAGCGATCTCGAGGCGCTCTCAGTCTGGTACGACAACGTCAGACCTTCGCGCCCGGAAGATCCTGCCGATCCGGCCCGATCGGTACGCCACCGATTCCTTGTACCGCCGCCGCATCGCCGAGGCGATGGACACCGATGCCCGGCTTCCTATCCGGACGGCCCTGGGGCAGGTGGCCGGGCGCCGGCCACTCTGTCTCTCCCCTACGGCCGACAGCGCCGCAGCGCCGCCGGCCAGCTGGACCACATCCAGGCTGGCCCGCGTAAGCCGTCCTTCGCCGCCCGGACCGGAGGCGCTGTCGGTTACGGAGCTCCTCACGGCCATGCGGCAGGGCGAGTCGGTGTGGGTTCGCGACGTGCGCCGGGTTTACGATGATGCCGCGCGCTACAACGTGCTCCTCTGCAGCAGCTTTCTCCCCGTGTTCGGAGACGCGCCCCCGCCGGCCTGTCGGCCGTGAGGGAGACGGGAAGCTGAGTGCCACTCCGCTCCTTCCGCTTCTTCCGCCTCTACCGCACTTTCCGCCAAATGAAATCCGTCCTCATCGCCAATCGCGGCGAAATCGCGCTGCGAATCATTCGTGCGTGTCACGCTGAAGGCCTGGAAGCCATAGCGGTCTACTCCGCGGCCGACCGCGGGAGCGCGCACGTGCGGGCGGCGGATCGCGCCGTATCGATCGGACCGGCGTCACCGGCCGAAAGCTATCTCTCCATCGAGCGGCTCATCGCCGCGGCTCGCGAGTCCGGCGCCGACGCGGTGCATCCCGGCTATGGCTTCCTGGCCGAGCGCGCCGCGTTTGCCGAGGCAGTCCAGGCGGCTGAGCTGGTCTGGGTGGGCCCGCCGCCGGCGGCCATCCGTGCGATGGGCGACAAGACGGAGGCTCGCCGGCGGATGCAGGAGGCAGGCGTGCCCATCGTGCCCGGTGGAAGCGTGTCGCTCGAGGACCCGGAAGGCGCTCGAGCACTGGCCCAGGAGATCGGATATCCCGTGATGGTGAAGGCGGTGGCTGGTGGGGGAGGGAAGGGGATGCGGGTGGTGAGGGAGCCCGGGTCGCTGCAAGGAGCCCTGGAGGCGTCCGCGTCGGAGGCCCTGAAGGCGTTCGGCGATGGACACGTGTACCTGGAGAAGTTCATCGAGCGGCCGCGGCACATCGAAATCCAGGTCCTGGCCGATGACGAGCGCACGCTGCATCTGGGGGAACGCGAATGCTCGATCCAGCGGAGACATCAAAAACTGGTTGAGGAGGCCCCGTCGGTCGCCCTCACTGTGGATTTGCGCGAGCGCATGGGGTTGGCCGCGGTGTCGGCGGCACAGGCCGTGGGCTACCGCGGCGCCGGCACCTGCGAGTTCCTGCTGACCGACGACAACAGCTTTTACTTCCTGGAAATGAATACCCGAATCCAGGTTGAACACCCCGTCACCGAATTGGTGTACGGGGTGGACCTGGTGCGTGAGCAGCTCCGGATCGCCAGCGGTGAAACGATGCGGGTGCACCGCAGGTTCGCTCACTCCCCGAGGCTGGGCTCTGGAATGCCGGATCACCAGCGAAGACCCTGCCAGCGGGTTCCTGCCCTCGACGGGCCGGATCGAGTACCTGCGGTTGCCCGGAGGACCCGGCGTCAGGTGGGATGGTGGGGTCGATATCGGCGACGAGATCACGCTGCACTACGATTCCATGCTGGCGAAGTTGATCGTGTGGGCACCCGACCGGGCGCAGGCCATCCGCCGCATGCAGCAGGCGCTGGACGAGCTGGTCATCACCGGCGTGGCCACCAACCAGGCGTTTCACCGGCGCCTGCTGGCCGACCCCGAGTTCCAGCGGGGCGATATCGACATCCAGTTCCTTGACCGTCACCCCAACCTGTTGGCGCCGGGCAGGTCGCCCGATCGGATGCTGGACCTCGCGGTGGCCGCGGCCCTCGCCGAGGACGAAGCCAGGCAGAATCGCCGGCCGGCCGGCACCTCGAACGGTGCGGCGGAGCCCGGCTCCCCCAGTGAATGGGCCCGGCAGGCCCGGGTGGAAGGACTGCGGTGACCACGGTGCGGGTCCTCCGGCTCGCGGCCGGTGGAGACGGAATCGGCAAGCTCCCGGACGGGAAGACCGTCTTTGTCCCCCGTACCGCGCCGGATGACCTGGTGGAGCTGACGGAAGTTCGGGAGCACAAGCGTTTTGCCCGCGGACGTCTGGCCCGTATCCTGGAGCCGTCTCCAGTCAGGGTTGAGCCCCGCTGTCCTCACTACGTCGATGACGATTGCGGTGGATGTCAGGTCCAGCACATCCAATACCAGGCCCAGCTCGATGCCCGGCGATCCTTTGTCGGCGATGCTCTTCGGCGGCTTGGCAAGCGCGACCTCGACGATCCGCCCATTGTCCCGGCGGCCGCGGATCTACGACTACCGCACCAAGATTACGCTTCATGTCGCCGGAGCCAGCGGCCGCATTGGGCTTCACCGCTACGGCCGGCCGGACCAGGTTTTCGACCTGGATTGGTGCCACATCACCGTGCCCGCGCTGATGGAGCTCTGGCAGGTGGTGCGCACGCTGCGCGCGGTCCTGCCGGTCCATCTGGTCCAGATTGTACTGCGACTCGACCGTACCGGAGGCAGGCATGTGGTGCTTCGCGTCGGCGAAGGGGAAGTGTGGTCGGGATTCGCGCGGCTGCGCCGGGAGCTGGAGCGCAAAGGAATCCCGGCTACCATCTGGTACCAGCCGGAGGGTGGTGCCGCCCGGGCGGTGGCCGGCAGCACGGAGGCGTTTCCCGCGACGGTCTTCGAGCAAGTGAATCCGGAGATGGGAGACCAGGTGCGTGCGTTCGCGGTCGCGCAGCTCGGCGATGTTTCCGGGCGGCGGGTGTGGGACCTCTACGCGGGGATCGGCGAAACGACGCTCCAGCTCCTGCAGCACGGCGCTGTCGTCGAGAGTGTAGAGCTCGACCGGCGGGCGGTTGCCGAGGCGGAAGCACGGGGGCCAGGGGCTCGGCGGCACACCGGGCGAGTCGAGGACCTGTTGCGGGAGCTGCATCGGCCCGATCTGGTCGTGGCCAATCCACCGAGAATCGGAATGCATGAGAGCGTAAGCCGAGAACTTAACCGGCTCGCGCCGGCGCGACTGGTCTATATCTCCTGCGACCCGGCAACCCTGGCGCGGGACCTTCAGCGGCTGCCAAGCTTACGACTCGCGGCGGTGCAGGCGTTCGACCTCTTTCCCCAGACCACCCACGTCGAGACCGTCGCGGTGCTGGAGCCCGCGTGAAGTACACCGTTCTCCTGGATGGTCAGGTCATCGAGGTCGTCATCGAAGGCGAGCGCGTCACTGTAGACGGGCGGACATTCACCGCCACACTAGGTGTCATTCCAGGTACACCACTCCGGCAGCTCCTTCTCGATGGACGGCCCAGCACCGTTGCGGTCGAGGCTCTGGGCCGGGGACGGTGGGCCTTGGCCCCAGGGGGAGAGCGATGGGAGGTTGAGGTTCTCGATGAGCGCGCCCGTCACATTCGAACACTGTCCGGGAACGACTCGCGCCAACCCGTCAGTGCCGTACTCAGGGCGCCGATGCCCGGGCTGGTGCTTCGGGTGCAGGTCGCCGTCGGACAGCAGGTCGCCGAGGGAGGCGGCCTGGTAGTCCTGGAGGCCATGAAGATGGAAAACGAACTGAAGGCACCGGCAGCGGCGGTGGTCAAGGCGGTGCGCGTCAGCCCGGGCGAGGCAGTGGAAAAGGGGCAGGTCCTGGTGGAGTTCGAGCCGCCAGGGGGGTCGTAAGCTGCTCCGAGCGATGGCTCAAAAAATGCGAAACGTCTCCCGGCGCCGCCGCCGCAGCACCTCAGGAACGCTTAGGGGGGTCGAAACTCGTGCTGTCTTCACCATTTTTTTGGGTTTTCGTAGCCGTAGCCACCACGGTGGACATCGTGGGCCTGTTCTATCTGTGGCGCCGGCGCAATTCTCCGCCGAGCAGCAACCACACGGCCGTCTTTACCACCGGCCAGCGGTGGGTCACCCTGGCTGAGAGGCGCCGCAAAGAGCGCCGGGCCTCGAAACGGGCCGCCTCCGCCTAGGCTGGGCCACCCTCGAACGACCGCGTCTCGCCTCTCTCCACACATCCCGCCCTGCAGCGCCCTCGACCCGTCCTAGCTCGCAACCGGAGTATTGACCCAGGGTGGCGTACTCAGCTATCTTGTGAGTCTGTTTCGGTTTGACTCGGTCCAGAGCCCAAGGCTGCATACGACATGAAGACCTTTACCGCCACGCCGGCGGACATCAGTCACGACTGGCATGTAGTTGACGCTGAGGGCGTTCCGCTCGGCCGCCTGGCCAGCGTGGTGGCTCAGCTCATTCGCGGCAAGCACAAGCCGACCTACACTCCCCATATGGATGGTGGAGATTTTGTGGTCGTGATCAACGCCTCGAAGGTGAAGTTGACCGGGAAAAAGCTGACCAAGAAGCATTACTTCTCCCACACCGGCTACATGGGGCACGAGCGGTTTACCGCCGCCCGGGATCTGCTGGCCAAGCACCCGGATCGCGTTATCGAGAAGGCTGTCTTCGGCATGCTGCCGAAGACGTCGCTCGCCAAGCAGCACATGCGTGGGAAGCTCAAGGTCTACGGCGGCGCGGAGCACCCGCACGCGGCGCAGCAGCCCAAACCGTTCTCCGTCACTCCGTCCAAGGCGAGCGCATGACCGCAGCAGTACCTCAGTTCCGGTGGCAGGCGGTAGGCCGCCGCAAGACCAGCGTGGCCCGCGTCTACCTGACTCCCGGCACTGGCAAATGGGACGTCAACGGGCGCACCCTGGGAGACTACTTTCCCCGGCCCTCGCTGGTGCAGCACATCCAGCAGTCGTTCACTGCCACCGACACCTTGGGCGCGTTCGACGTGAAGGCGCACGTGAATGGTGGTGGGCAGGCAGGACAGGCCGGCGCCCTTCGGCACGCGATTGCTCGTGCCCTGGTCGAGGCCGATGGCCAGCACCGGCTCAAGCTCCGGGCCGCCGGATTGATGACGCGTGACCCCCGCGCCGTCGAGCGGAAGAAGCCGGGTCGTCCAGGCGCCCGGAAGCGGTTCCAGTTCTCTAAGCGGTAGATGCGGTATAAGCGGAAGAGGCGGAATCGTCCGCTCATTCCGCTACTTCCGCCAACTCGCACACCGCGGGATCCGGCTGTGGGTGCCCTGACGGGTTGCAGCCGGAGATGAACGCGGTGGACGCCTAACCCCAATTTGGACGGGAAATCATCGAACGCATGGCACAGCCCCAACTGCAGGACCTGCTCGAAGCCGGTGTGCACTTCGGTCACCAGACCCGCCGGTGGAACCCCAAGATGCGGCGCTTCATTTTTGCCGAGCGCTCAGGCATCTACATCATCGATCTCCAGAAAACCCTGCGTCAGATCGGCAAGGCCCAGGAGCTTCTCAAGGGCGTGGTCCTCAAGGGAGAGGGCGTGCTCTTCGTCTGCACCAAGAAGCAGCTCAAGGCCATCGTGCAGGCCGAAGCGGAGACCAGCGGCGCCTTCTACGTCACGGAGCGGTGGCTCGGCGGCATGCTCACCAACTTCCAGACCCTGAAGAAGCAGATCCGGCGCCTGCGCGAGCTGGAACAGGGTGCGGCGGAGGGCGACTTCGAGAACTACACCAAGAAGGAAAAGCTCCTGTTCGAGCGGGAGCGGGTCAAGCTGAGCCGGAACCTGGAGGGCATCAAGGGAATGGGTCGCCTGCCCGGCGCCCTCTTCGTGGTGGACGCCAAGAAGGAAAAGATCGCGGTCGCCGAGGCCAACAAGCTGGGAATTCCGGTCGTCGCCATCGTGGACACCAACGCCGATCCTGATGTCATCACCGTTCCGGTGCCGGGCAACGACGATGCCATCCGCTCCGTGTCGCTGATTACCGCCGCGCTGTCGGACGTCATCAAGGAAGCCCGCTCCCAGATGCCGATGCGGGAAGTGACTGAGGATCTCGAGGCCGAGACCTACAGCACCGACTCGGGCAGTGAGGGCGACGCCGATGCCGATCGCAAGCGACGCCGGCCCCGCCGCAAGCGCCGTCCGAAGCCGGAGGCCATCGCGGCCCGTCTGAAGACCGACGCGGACACCGAGGGTGTCGCGGAAGCTGCCGCCCCGGGCGCGGCCAGCGACGCAGGCGCGTAGTCCAACGCCCGTGGGATTTCCGCCGCTCTCGGCCTGTGCGGGCTGTGAGCGGCGGCTTTACTATTCACCCCTGAGCTGAACCGAGCTGGAGACTATGGCAAGCACGACGATTTCCCCGAAGGATGTAAGCGAGCTGCGGACCCGCACCGGCGCCGGCATGATGGATTGCAAGCGCGCGCTGGAAGAGTCCGGCGGCGACATGGACAAGGCCTCCGAGCTGCTCCGGAAGAAGGGCATTGCCAAGGCGGAGAAGCGCGCCGGCAGAGTCGCCTCCGCAGGGCGTGGTGGTGAGCTACCTGCATCACAACGGCCAGGTGGGCGCGCTGGTCGAGCTCAACTGCGAAACCGACTTCGTGGCCCGCACCGATGACTTCCAGCAGCTGGCCCGCGACATCGCGCTGCACGTGGCCTCGGCCGACCCGATCGGCGTTGCCCCCGAAGACATCCCGGCCGAGCTGCTGGAACGCGAGCGTCGGATTGCCGAGGAGCAGGTAGCCCAGGAAGGCAAGCCGGAGAACATCCGGGCCAAGATCGTCGATGGCAAGATCAAGAAGTTCGTCGCCGAGCGGACCCTCACCGAGCAGCCGTTCGTCAAGGACGACAAGAAGACCGTCGGGCAGCTGATCAAGGAAGCATCCGGCAAGCTGGGCGAGGCCATCTCGGTCCGGCGCTTCGCGCGGTTTAAAATCGGGGAAGTCTGATGGCCCTCGCCTACACCCGGGCCTTGCTCAAGATCTCGGGTGAGGCGCTGGCCGGCGACAAGGGATTTGGCCTCGATTACTCCGTAGTCGAGGCTTTCGCGGAAGAGATCAAGGCGGTCCATGCCCTGGGCGTGGGCCTGGCGCTCGTCGTGGGCGGCGGCAACATCATCCGGGGCACCACCGCCAGCCGCGAAGGTCTCGACCGGGTCTCGGCCGACTACATGGGAATGCTCGGCACCGTCATCAACGCCCTGGCCCTGCAGGATGTGCTGGAAAAAATCGGCGTGGATACCCGGGTGATGACCGCGATCCGCATGGAATCGGTGGCGGAGCCGTACATCAGGCGACGCGCCATCCGGCACCTGGAGAAGGGCCGCATGATCATCTTTGCCGCCGGTACCGGCAACCCCTTTTTCTCAACCGACACCGCCGGCGTCCTGCGGGCCCTCGAAATCGAGGCCCAGGTCATACTCAAGGCCACCAACGTGGACGGGATCTACACCGGCGATCCTCGAACCGACCCGACGGCGACGTTCATCCCGGAGCTCACCTTCCAGGAGGCGATCGTCAAGAATTACGCGGTCATGGACGCCAACGCGTTCGGACTGTGCAAGGCCAACCAGCTGCCTATCGTCGTCTTCAACATCAACCAGCCCGGCGCCATCACCCGCGTGCTGCGGGGGGAGCGGGTAGGGACGGTCGTCCGATGAGCACCATTCCCGAACTGACCAAGCACGGCCGGGAGTTGATGCACAAAGCGGTCGAGAACACGAAGCGGGAGTTCACCTCCATTCGCAGCGGGAAGGCCAGCGTGTCGCTGCTCGATCTGGTTCGGGTGGAAGCCTACGGGAGCATGATGCCGCTGAATCAGGTTGCCATGGTGGCGGCACCCGAGCCCCGGCTCCTGACGGTGCAGCCCTTCGATAAGGGACTGACCCAGACCATCGAGAAGGCGATCCGGGACTCTGACCTCGGCCTCAACCCTGCCACCCAGGGCAACCTGATCCGCGTGCCTTTACCGGCGCTCTCGGAAGAACGGCGCAAAGACCTGGTCAAGGTGGTGCACAAGTTGGGCGAAGAAGGACGCATTGCGGTTCGCCACGCGCGCACCGAGACCCTTTCCAAAATCAAGAAGCTGGAAAAGATCTCCGAGGACGACAAGACGCGCGCCGAGAAGGAGATTCAGAAGCACACCGACGAGCACATCAAGCAGATCGAAGGACTCATTCACGCCAAAGAGGCGGAGATCCTGGAAGTCTGATTCGATGAGCACAGACCTGCTCCAGCAGCTGCGGGTACATGGGGCCGTTCCCGCCCACGTCGCCATCATCATGGACGGCAATGGGCGCTGGGCGAAGGGCCGTGCTTTGCCGCGTCCGCTCGGGCACCATGCCGGCATGAAGGCGGTGCGGGAGGTCGTGGAGGGCTGCCTGGAGGCGGGTGTCAGCGTGCTCACCCTCTTCGCCTTCAGCCAGGAAAACTGGAAACGGCCGGCGGGCGAGATCGAGGCTCTGATGAACCTCCTGGAGGAATACATCGCCAAGGAGGCCAGCGAGCTCCGGACTCAGGGCGTGGCGGTTCGAATCCTCGGACATCTCGATCCCCTCGGTCCCGGCGCCCGGAAGGCGGTGGACCGGATCATGGCGGAAACCGCCGGCGGCCAATCGCTGGCTCTGAACCTCTGCATCTCCTATAGCGCCCGGGCCGAGATCGCGCGCGCCGCCCGGCTTCTGGCCGAATCGGCCGCCGCCGGTCTGCTCGACCCGCGCGATATTGACGAGGACGCAGTTGGCCGCATGCTGTACACCGCCGAATGGCCTGACCCCGACCTCCTCATTCGTACGTCGGGAGAGATGAGGATCTCGAACTTCCTGCTATGGCAGCTGGCCTACGCCGAGCTCTATGTCACACCGGTGCTGTGGCCGGACTTCACCCGGCGCCATCTCTTCGAGGCGATCCTGGAGTTCCAGCGGCGCGACAGGCGGTTCGGCCGCGTTTCAGTTTGATGGATGCAAATCTGGCTCGACGGGTGGGGTTTGCCGTCGTCGCCATCCCGCTCGCCCTTGGGGTGATCTGGTATGGCGGCCTCCCCCTCGCCTTCCTGCTGGCACTCGCGGGCGCCTTGGGAACCAGAGAGCTGTTCGGGCTCGCGGCGCGGCAAGGCGTGCGCCCCGCCCGGGCCTTGGGCTTCGTCACCGCTGCGGCTATGGCTCCCGTCATCTATGCCACGCTCGCGGCTCCCGACGTTCGAGCCCTGGTCCAGCCCGCCTGGCCCTATCTGGCGGCGGTGTGGCTGATGGCGTTGTTGACCTGGGCTCTCGTGTTTCGGGCGCCGGATGAGAAACCGCTGGAAGCAGCCGCAATAACGCTGCTCGCCGTGATGTACACGAGCGTCCTTCCGGCGTTCCTGCTGGTCATCCGCCACGCGCAGTTCCCCGAGCGGTCCTGGGCCGCGGCCTGGCTGGTTTTCTTTCCGCTGGTCGTCACCTGGGTTTGTGACACCGCCGCCATGTTCGGGGGCCGACTCCTTGGCGGGCCGAAACTTGCCCCCAGGATCAGCCCGGGGAAGACACGCTCCGGGGCGGCGGCGGGTGTGATCGGTGGTCTGATCGTAGCGCCGATATTCACCACCGCCGTGTTTCCTCGAGTTGGCATCTCGGCGTCCCTGGCCCAACTGCTGGTGATGGCCGCCGTGCTGTCGGTGATCGGGCAAGTGGGAGACCTGGCTGAATCGCTGTTCAAGCGCGAAGCCGGCGTAAAGGACTCCAGCCAGCTGATCCCAGGGCACGGGGGGGTTCTGGACCGGTTCGATTCGCTCTACTTCGTCATCCCCGCGGCGGCGGCGATGTATCGCCTCTTTGGAATCATCTGATGAGCGGCTCTGACACCCGGCGGGGCATCGCGGTTCTCGGCTCGACCGGCTCGATCGGGCGCAGCACGCTGGATGTGCTCCGCCGGCAGGCGGAACACTTCCGGCTGGTGGCGCTTACCGGCGGCCGCAACCGAGACGAGTTCCTGGCCCAGGTGGCGGCCTGGCGGCCCAGCTACGCCGGCCTGGCGGGTCTCACCGATGAACGCCGCTGGCCCAGTGGCCCCGATGTGCTGGTGGAGGCCGCGACTCATCCAGACGTGGACATCGTGGTGAACGCCGTCGTGGGATCGGCCGGTCTCGATGCCACGCTGGCGGCGCTGCGGGCCGGCAAGCGTGTCGCCCTGGCAAACAAGGAAACCCTGGTCATGGCTGGAGACCTCGTGGCCCAGGCGGCGTGTGCCGGAGGCGGCGAGATCGTCCCCATCGATTCGGAGCACAGCGCGGTGCTCCAGTGCGTGACCGGGCGGAACGACGGCCTGGCGCGGCTCATTCTGACCGCCTCCGGCGGACCGTTTCGCGAGTGGCCGGCGGAGCGGGTCCAGAGCGCGACAGTGGAGGAGGCGCTGCAGCATCCGACCTGGCGCATGGGAAGCAAGATCACCGTTGACTGCGCCACGCTGGCCAACAAGGCGCTGGAGCTGATCGAGGCGCACCACCTCTTCCGGCTTCCGTATGACGCGTTGGAGGTGGTGGTTCACCCCCAGAGTATCGTGCACGCCTTCGTCGAGTTCCATGACGGAAGCGTGCTGGCGCAGATGGGATTTCCCTCCATGGAGCTCCCGATCCTGTATGCTTTGACCCATCCGGAGCGTCTCCCCGACGCCGGAGTGCGGCGCTTCGATCCGATCGCGGCCGGACCGCTGACGTTCGAGCCGGTTCGGGCCGACGCCTTTCCGGCCCTCGCGCTGGGCACCGCCGCCGGACGCGCCGGCGGCACTGCGCCAGCCGTGTTCAACGCGGCCAATGAGGTGGCGGTGGCCGCCTTTCTCGAAGGGGCTATCCCTTTCGGGATGATCAGTGAAACCATCGAGCGGGTGCTCGACTCGCACGCCCCCGCGCCGGCCGGCTCCGTAGAGGAGGTCCGGGCGGCTGATCGGTGGGCTCGAGAAGAGGCCCTGCAGAGTGTGAGGCAATAGTGTTGGTAACCATCCTGGCCCTGATCGTCGTTCTCGGCGTCCTGATCTTCGTGCATGAGGCGGGACATTTCGTGGCTGCCAAGCTGGCCGGCATCTACGTGCATCGATTTTCGCTGGGTCTGGGACCTCCGATCCCCTGGCTCACCTTCCGGCGAGGCGAAACCGAATACACCGTCTCATGGCTTCCGCTCGGCGGCTACGTGAAGATGGCGAGCCGGGAAGAGGACATCGCCAACAGTGCGCTGGAGGGTGGCAGGCCGACGACCCCGGTGCCGCCGGACCGGGTGTTCGAGGCGAGACCTGTTTGGGTCCGGATGGTGGTCATCCTGGCCGGTGTCACGATGAACGCCCTCTTTGCCTGGGCGGCCTTCTCCTTCCTGGCCTACAAGAACGGCAGCCAGATCGATCCGGTCACCCGCGTGGGCCGGGTGGTGGCTGACTCTGCACCTGCCGCAGGCGGCACCGCTCAAGCAGATCCGGCCCGGCACCGAGATCGTGCGTATCAATGGCGACACGGTGCGCTCCTGGGACGAGATCGTGTCCGCCATGATCAACACGCCCGAGCCCGAAGTGCGGCATCGAGCTCTCCGAAGGGTCGCCCGTCGTGCTGGCGATTCATCCCGACGCGCTGGAGGAGCGGGTCAAGGCAGCCCAGGTGCTCCAGCCCTTCCGCGCCCCCGTGGTGGGGCAGGTCCTGCCCGGACAAGCCGGCGGCCAAGGCGGGCATGCAGGAGGGCGACACCATCGTCGCGGTGAACGGCAAAGCCGGTCCAGCAGTGGTATGACGTGCTGGAGTTACTCCAGTCGAGCCCGGGGCAGCCTCTGAAGATAGAGGTCGCTCGCGGCGGCGCCCGCAGGTCCTTGGATGTCACCTCCTATGTGGACTCCATTCCCGGCCCCGACGGAAAGCCGCGGGCGGTGGGACGGATCGGCGTGGCGGTGGGAATCCGGCTCATTTCCGAGCCGCTCACGTTCCGCCAGGCGCTGGTGACGGCTGGAGGGAAACGATCAAGGCGTCGACCCAGATCGTCCGCACCGTTCGCGGACTGTTCACCGGACGGATCTCGGGCAGCACAGTGGGCGGACCGATCCTGATTGGGCAGCTGGCCGGGCAGAGCGCGCGCCTCGGGCTCGACTCCTTCCTCGGCTTCATGGCCCTGATCTCGATCAATCTGGCCATTCTGAATCTGCTTCCTATTCCGGTGCTGGATGGAGGCCAGTTCCTGTTTCTCCTGGCCGAGGCCGTCATCCGCCGTCCTCTACCCATGAAGCTTCGGGAGCGGCTCACCACGGTGGGTATGGTGCTGATCATCCTGCTGATGGGGTTGGCGTTCTCGAACGACATCCGACGAGTTCTGGGGGGATAGTCTCGCGCAGCGGGTTCAGGTCACCTCCCCGGTAATGTTGGCGGTCAGCTCCTCCAGCGTGTCCGGCGCCCGCCTCCTGCATTCCCGCTTCAGGTCCTCGATGTCTGTAGCGAGGAACCTGCCGAACAACCCTTCGTTACTCACCTCGAGAGCCGGGATTTCTTTCTTGGCTGCGGTATTGGAGTAGAGCGCGATAACGGAGCGCTGGTCGAACTGGTAGAAGGAGTAGGTGGGGTAGCGGCTGAACAGCCAGATCTCTGCCGGCTTGCCATAGTCCCGAGCCATGCGGGCGCAATACCGGTAGGCATCCACCACCAGAGTGGGGGTCAGGGGGCCGTCTTCGAAGCGCCGGGATAGTGAAAACATGAGCTCATGGTTCTCGAGATCGGGGAGAAAGATCTCCAGAGTGGTTCCTTCGCGGCCCAGGAAAGCCTTGATCGCGGCACCGTGATTTTCCCGCCACCGCCGCGAGTGGATGAAATACAGCACCATCTTCTTGGACTCGGCGATCAATTCCTCGAAGCGCTGGTAGAACCCCGCAAAGGGTCCTACCCGGACGATGCCGGCCAGGGAGTCGGAATGCGCGGTCATGAGGTGCAGATGCTATCTCATCCGAGGTCGGGCAGCAAGAACCAGCCCTTCCCGACCCTTGCCTGGCCCTCTAACCCCCGCTTATACTTCCGTGCTACAACGAATTACGACGCACCACGCATAGAGGACACCAGGCGGCATGAGCTTCGACAAACAGGCAGTGACGGCCAAGCACCAGGCCCACGAAAAGGACACCGGATCCACCAAGGTACAGGTGGCCCTGCTCACCGAGCGGATCAACTCCCTTACCGACCACTTCCGGACCCACTCGAAGGACCATCACAGCCGCCGTGGGCTGCTGAAGATGGTTGGTACCCGCCGCCGGCTGCTCACGTACCTCAAGCGAAGCGACTTGCCGACGTACCGAGCCCTCATCGAACAGCTTGGTCTCCGGCACTAACCGCCGCGCGCGACAGGGGCGTCCTGAACGATTCGGGACGCCCTCTCTGCATTGGAGGGTCAAGGGTCCCTCGTAGATCCTGAGACTTGCAGCAAAGACGCCATTCACACAGAGAGAGAGTCAGCAGTGACCGCACAGAAGATCCAAACCGAGTTCGCCGGCCGTCCGTTTACTCTGGAAACCGGCCGCATGGCAACACAGGCCTCCGGCTCCGCAGTGCTTCGCTACGGCGATACGATGGTCCTGGCCGCAGTGACCGTCTCCCCCAACGTTTCCACCCTCCCGTTCTTCCCCCTCACCGTCGAGTACCGCGAGAAGACCTACGCCGCGGGCAAGATCCCCGGAGGATTTCTCAAGCGTGAGGGCCGCCCGTCGGACAAGGAAATTCTGGCCAGCCGTCTGATCGACCGCTCGATCCGGCCCTTGTTTCCGGACGGATTCAAGAACGAGGTACAGGTCTTCGTCACCGTCCTCTCGGCCGATCAGGAGAACGATGCCGACGTGCTCGGTGTGGTGGCGGCCGCGGCCGCACTGGGACTTTCGGCGGTGCCCTGGAATGGGCCCCTGGCCGCGGTCCGGGTGGGCCGGGTGGAAGGAAACTGGATTCTCAACCCGACGTTCCAGCAGCTGGAGTTCTCCAGCGTCGACCTCGTCGTGAGCGGCTCGGCCGACTCGATCGTGATGGTCGAAGGTGGCTCGCTCGAGATTTCCGAGGCTGAGATCATCGAATCGCTGAAGGTGGCTCAGAAGGGAATCCGTGAGCTGCTGAGCATCCAGAAGCAGCTCATCGACAAGGCCGGCGCGGCGCCGAAGCTCAAGTGGACCAAGGCGGAGCCCGACCCGGTGCTGCTGGCCAAGGTGCGTCAGCTGGCCGAAGAGTCCATGGGCCAGGCAATCAACGCCAAGGACAAGGCCGGCCGGTCTTCCGGCGTCAAGGCAGTCAAGGAACAGATCCTCCAGACCCTGCTGGCAGAACATGCCGACCGGGGCCGAGACATCGCCGAGGAGCTGGAAGAGATCGAGTATCGGGTCATGCGCAAGCAGGTACTGGATCGGTCCGAGCGGGTGGATGGGCGGGACCTGGAGACGATTCGCCCGATCTCGATCGAGACCGGCGTGCTCCCCCGGACCCACGGTTCGGCGCTCTTCACCCGGGGTCAGACTCAGGCGCTGGTTTCCGTGACGCTGGGTACGTCCGATGACGAGCAGCGCATCGACAGCATCGATGTGGCTGGGGAAACCACCAAGTCATTCATGCTGCACTACAACTTCCCGCCCTACGCCACCGGGGAAGTCAAGATGATGCGCGGCACCAGCCGGCGGGAGATCGGACATGGCGCCCTGGCCGAGCGGGCGCTGCAGCCGTTGCTGCCCCACTACGAGGACTTTCCCTACACGATGCGGGTTGTCTCGGAGATCCTGGAATCGAACGGCTCATCGTCGATGGCCAGCGTGTGCGGCGGTTCGCTGGCGCTGATGGATGCCGGCGTGCCTATGAAGGCCGCCTGTGCCGGCGTCGCGATGGGGCTGATCAAGGAGGGTGACAAGGTCGCCATCCTGACCGACATCCTGGGCTCCGAGGATCACCTCGGCGACATGGACTTCAAGGTCGCGGGGACCGAGAAGGGGATCACCTCGATCCAGATGGACATCAAGATCATGGGCCTCGAGCTCAAGATCATGGAACAGGCGCTGGAGCGCGCGCGCAAGGGACGGCTGCACATCCTGAAGGAAATGGCCAAGGCGCTGCCTACGCCGCGTACCGAGCTCTCTCGCTACGCGCCCCGGATCTTCACCATGCAGATCAAGCCCGACAAGATCGGCGACGTGATCGGGCCGAAGGGGAAGACCATCCGCGGCATCCAGGACGCCACCGGAGCCAAGATCAGCATCGAGGATACCGGCGTAGTCACCATCTCCGCCGTCGGTGGAGAAGCGGGCGAGAAGGCCCGGGCAATGGTCGCTGCCATCACCACCGAGCCCGAGGTGGGCCGGACCTATGAGGGCCCGGTGAAGAGCACGACCGCGTTTGGCGCCTTCGTGGAGATCCTTCCTGGTGTCGAAGGGCTGCTCCACATCAGCGAGCTCCAGCACGGACGCACCGAGAAGACGGAGGACGTCGTCAAGAAGGGCGATATCGTCCAGGTGAAGTTGCTGGAGGTCGACGACCGCGGCCGCATGAAGCTTTCCCGGAAGGCGCTGCTGCCCAGAGAATAACCCTCGTGGAAACAGTTCAACTCGACGAGGGGTTGCGCCGCACCACTGCACCGAACGGACTCGTCGTCCTGACCGAGACGCTGCCAGGCGTCCGTTCGGCTGCAGTGGGGATTTACGTCCGCACTGCCAGCGCGCATGAGCCTCGCCGCCAGATCGGCATCTCGCACCTGCTCGAGCACATGGTGTTCAAGGGCACTGAGCGTCGGACCGCTCAGCAGCTGGCGCTGGAGCTGGAGATCCGGGGCGGCGGCCTCGATGCGTTCACCGGGCGCGACTACACCAGCTACCAGGCCCACGTTCTCGACGCCGACCTCCCTCTGGCAGTCGAGATCCTCACCGATCTTGTCCGTCACCCCCTCCTCAGGCAGAGCGATCTGGAGCCGGAACGCAACGTCATTCTGGAGGAGATCAACGGGGTCGCCGACACTCCGGACGACCTCGTCTTCGAGCTGCACGCCGAAGCGCTCTGGCCCGACCATCCGTACGGCTACTCGATTCTCGGCACGCCCGAGTCGCTGGAGGCGCTGTCGGCCGAAGATCTGAAGGTGCTGCATCGGGCCGGCTATTACCGCGGCAACTGCGTCATCGCGGCGGCGGGCCACGTGAACCATGAGCAGCTGCTGACGGTGCTGGAGCGGGAAGGTTGGTTCCAGGGTGCAGCTCTCGAGCCGGCCCGCGGCGGGGTAACTCCGGCGCCAGCCGTACGGGGCGCCAGCCGGGTCGAGAAGCGCGACACCGCTCAGACCCATATCGTCTTCGGCACCGACACCTTTCCCCTTCGCGACCAGCGCCGCTTCCCCCTGTCCATCCTGACCAACGTTTTCGGCGGCGGAATGTCGAGCCGCCTCTTTCAGCGGGTCCGCGAAGAGCTGGGCCTCGCCTATGCTATTTTCGCGTACAAGCATTTCTACCAGGGATCCGGGCAGCTGGGCGTCTACGTGGGAACTCAGCCCGCCACGGCTGATCGGGCCGTGGAAGCGATCCGAAATGAATACGCCCGGTTGGCGCAGGAAGGGCTTCCTACAACCGAGCTGACGAACGGCAAGCAGCAGCTGAAGGGGCAGGTCATGCTGTCGCTGGAGAGCCCCGCCGCCCGCATGGGCCGCCTTGCCGGCTTCGTCCTCCACGGCGACCGATATCGGCCGCTGGACGAAATGTTGGCCGAGATCGATGCGGTTACGGAGGACGACGTGGCCGGCGTCGCGGCCGAGTTCTTCGCGCCGGACCGGCAGACGGTGGTACGTTTGGGGCCAGCTAGAAGCGTAAGCGGTAAGCGGTGAGCGGTGAGCAGAACCTCGGCGCCCCTGGAGACGCCGCGCCACCCGTGAACCCCGCAGGCTGTCACCTCGCTTACTGCTTACCGCTTACCGCTCACGCTTTTCACCTGAAGCCGTTTATCCACGAGGACCTATGAAGATCGGCGTCCCGAAGGAGATCAAGACCAACGAGAATCGGATTGCCCTGGTGCCCGCTGGCGCCGAGGCGCTGGTGGCGGCGGGGCATTCGGTGTTCGTGGAGCAGGGGGCAGGGGAGGGCAGCGGCTTCGCCGACGATGCCTACCGCGCCGTAGGAGCGTCGATTCTGGCCACGCGCCGACGAGGTGTGGAAGCAGGCCGAGATGATCATGAAGGTGAAGGAGCCGATCGCGGTCGAATGGCCCCGGATGCGTCGGGGCCAGGTCATCTACACCTACTTTCATTTCGCCGCCGCCGAGGATCTCACCCGCGCCGTGATCGACTCAGGGGCGATTGCGGTGGCATACGAAACGGTTCAGCTCGCCAGTGGTGAGTTGCCGCTGCTCACGCCCATGTCGGAGGTCGCCGGGCGGATGGCGGTGCAGGAGGGCGCCAAATATCTGGAGAAGGTATTCGGCGGCAGCGGGATCCTGCTGGGCGGTGTTCCCGGGGTGGCGCCAGGCGAGGTGGTGATCATCGGGGGCGGGGTGGTGGGCATCAATGCCGCGAAGATGGCCGCGGGCCTGGGTGCCCATGTCACCATCCTGGACATCTCGCTCGACCGGCTTCGTTACCTCGACGACGTACTCCCCGCCAACGTGGATACCGTCTATTCAAACCGGCACAACATCCTGGATGCGATCCGGAGGGCCGATCTGGTGGTCGGGGCGGTCCTGCTCCCGGGGGCCAAGGCCCCCCACCTGGTCAAGCGGGCCGACCTGAAGCTGATGAAGCCGGGGTCGGTCATCGTGGACGTGGCGGTAGACCAGGGCGGCTGCGTGGAGACCATCAAACCCACCACCCACGAGAACCCGACTTACTTCGTAGACGGCATTCTGCATTACGCCGTGGCAAATATGCCGGGCGGCGTCCCCCGGACCTCCACCCTCGCCCTTACCAATGCTACGCTGCCATACGGACTTAAGCTCGCCAAGCAGGGCTGGCGTGCGGCGTGCAAGTCCGACCCGGCGTTACGGCTCGGCCTGAACGTGGTCGAGGGGAAGGTGGTCTACCCGGGGGTGGCTGAAGCGTTCCGACTTCCCCTCGCCGACGTCGCTGGCGTTGTCTGAACGGGTCCGGGCCCGGCCGGTCGAGGTGCTGATCGCCCGCCTGCCCCACGCAGCGGACCTTCCCCTGCCGAGCCCCGCCACCACGGGATCAGCCGGGTACGACCTCGCCAGCGCCGAAGATGGTGATCTCGCTCCCTTGGAGCGGAAGCTGTTCCGGACCGGATTCAGCATCGCGGTCCCGGACGGCTACGAGTGTCAGCTCCGGCCCCGGTCCGGGTTGGCCCTGAAACACGGGATCACGCTGCCAAACACGCCGGCGACCATCGACAGCGACTATCGGGGCGAGCTCATGGTGGCGTTGGTGAATCTGGGCACCGAGCCATTCCGGGTGACACGCGGGATGCGCATCGCTCAGATGGTCGTAGCACGGGTCGAGCGGGTCGAGTTCCAACCAGTCGAAGTGTTGCCCTCTACCGCACGAGGCACCGGTGGATTCGGAAGCAGTGGCACGTAACGGCGACCAGGCCCGCTTCCAGACGGGTAAGAGCCCTAGTACCTTCTCCACCCATGTGCCTAGCGGCTCCTCGATGAAATTTCCCGGATTGAATCTGATGTCTTGGTTGCCCGCCAATGAAATAGCGGTGGATCTCGGAACGGCCAATACCCTCATCTATGTCAAGGGCGAGGGCATCGTCCTCAACGAGCCTTCGGTCGTCGCGATCGAAAAGTCGACCGGGAAGATCAAGGGCATCGGGCTCGAGGCCAAGCGCATGCTGGGTCGTACGCCGGACGGAATTCTGGCGGTCCGCCCCCTCAAGGATGGCGTCATCGCCGACTTCGACGTCACCGAGAAGATGCTGCGGTACTTCCTGAAGACGATCATCGATAAACACGTCTTCCGGGTAAAGCCCAAGGTGATCGTCTGCGTCCCGTCGGGCATCACCGAGGTGGAGCGGCGGGCGGTGCGGGACTCGGCCGAGACCGCCGGCGCCAAGCAGGTCTTGATGGTGGCGGAGCCGATGGCGGCCGCGATCGGGGTGGGGCTGCCGGTGGAAACGCCGACCGGCAACATGGTGATCGATATCGGAGGCGGCACCACCGAGATCGCGGTGATCGCGTTGTCCGGAATCGTCTCCGATACCTCGATTCGCACCGGTGGTGACGAGCTCGATCAGGCCATCGTGCAGTTCATGCGCAAGAATTACAACCTGCTGGTCGGTGAGCCGACCGCCGAGGCCATCAAGATCAAGATCGGCTCGGCGGCGCCGACCGGCGACGAGCGCGAGATGGAAGTGAAGGGGCGGGATCTGGTCTCCGGTATTCCCAAGACGGTACGGGTTCACTCCACCGAAATCCGCGAGGCGGTCCAGGAGCCGATCCAGCAGATCGTGGACGCGGTGCGCCGCGCCCTCGAGATCACCCCACCCGAGCTGGCGAGCGACATCGTGGACCGGGGCATCGTCATGACGGGGGGCGGAGCGCTGATCCGGGGGTTGGACCTGCTGCTCGCGCAGGAAACCGGACTTCCGATCCACGTTGACGAGGATCCCCTCACCTGCGTAGTCCGGGGCACCGGCCGGATCCTCGACGACTTCGAGAAATACCGCAGCGTACTGTCGACCTGAGCATGGTCAGCTCGTCCGACCGCCGTTATACCCGCCGGGACACAGTTCTTTTCCTCGTGTGTCTCGGCCTCTCGCTGTTTGGGCTGTTCTCTCCGGCCGAGCGGGGCCATGCCGTAGCCGACACGTTGCGCCAAACGGTGCTATCTCCTCTGGTCTGGCTCCAGACCCGGGCCGAGGAGGGCAGGACCAGCCGGGTGCGCTTCCGGCCAGGTCACCTCGGAGCGCGACTCGACCGCATACCTCGCCCAGTTCCTGCCCTCGCTGCGGGCGGAAAACGAGCGGCTCCGCCAGCTGCTCCGGCTGAGCCGCCGGCTCGGCACCGGCTACGTTTCGGCCGAAGTTCTGCATCAGCCACAGGCCATGGACGGCCGCACCCTGCTGCTCAGCGCCGGCGCCAGACAGGGCGTGTCGGTGTTCAGCCCGGTGGTATCGCCCGAAGGGCTGATCGGCGTCGTGCTCAGCGTCTCGAGCAAGAGCAGCGTGGCGATGTCGTGGGCCCACCCCGAATTCCGGGTGAGCGCATTCACCGTGACCGGCAACGCCTTCGGCGTCGTGGCGCCCTCGAATGAGGGCCGCAACGGGGAAGGGGCGCTGGAATTCAGGGGAGTGCCGTACCGCGACTCGGTGCCACTGGGCACGCTGGTCCTCTCATCGGGTCTCGGCGGCGTGTTTCCCAAGGGAGTCCCGGTCGGCACCGTCATAGGCGTGGTACGGGAGGAGGCCGGCTGGGAGCGGGTCTACCGGCTGCGTCCCGCCGCTAATCCGGGCTCCGCCGCTCATGTGTTGATCCTGGTGGCGGGCCGGAGCAACGATCTGGCCCCGCGTTCCCCAGCGACTCGCAGCTCGAAGCGATGCGCCTGGATTCGATCGGACGGCTCCGCCGGGCCGACTCCGTGGCCCAGGCCGTCCGCGCGGCGCGGGCCGCGCGGCGCGATTCGCTGGCACGTCTCTCTCCGCTCCAGGGCGGCGGAGTGGCAGCGCCGGCTCCGCGGGCCGCTCCCGCGTCCCCGATCCTGGGCGGCAATCCGGCCCCTGGACCCTCAGCGCGGGATTCGACCCAATGAGCCCCAACCGCGTCAGCCGGGTCCAGCTCCTGCTGGTGATGCTGCTGCTCCTGGTGCTCCAGTTTTATCTCAGACCGCGCCTGTGGGACGCACGGATCAGCCCCGATTTCCTGCTGATCGCCCTGATGCTCTTCGCCATGAGGAGCAGCCCGGGCGTGGCGGCTCTGGCCGGCTTTGCGGTCGGACTCATTGCCGACACGCTCACCCCGGCGCGGTTTGGGGCCGGCGCGCTCGCTCATACGCTGGTAGGATATCTCGGCTCCTGGGGCCGCTCGGTCTTCTTCGCGGATAACATCCTGGTCAATGCGGCCTTCGTGGCTGCCGGCCTCTGGATGCGCGATCTGATCGTGCTGGTGGCGAGCGGTACCGATCACCGCCAGCTGTTCACCGAGCTGACCCTTTACAGTCCGTTGCAGGCGCTGACGACCGCGGGCTTCGCCCTGGTCGTGCTGCTCACCTTCCGGAGCATGTTCTCCGTCCGCCTCGACGTATGAACGGTTTCGATTCCTACCGTCTGCGTGAGCGCGCCGATATCGCGCGGCTGGTACTGGTTGCCGCGTTCGTGGTGCTCTGTAGCGCCTTCTTCCGAACCCAGGTCATCCAGCACGACAAGTTTCAGCTGAAGGCCGAGACCAACCGGCTGCGGCCGATCCCGCTGACCCCACCGCGGGGCTCGATCCTGGACCGCCACGGCCGTGTGATCGCCGAGAATGTCCCCGGCTATTCGGTGAAGCTGCTGGCGTCGTCGACCGATTCGCTGCTGGCCGTGCTCAACCGGGTGCGCCGCTTCGTGCCGGTCGACAGCGCCCGGGTGGTGGACATCATCGATCGGTATCGTCAGGCCCGGTATCAGCCGGCGTTGATCTTCGGCGACGCCTCCTTCGACGTCATTGCCAAGCTGGAGGAGCACCGGTCCGCCCTGCCTGGGCTGGTCATCCAGGCTGAGCCGAAGCGGCTCTATCCCGCGGGCAAATCCGTGGCCCATCTTGCCGGCTACGTCTCCGAAGTCACCGAGGCCGACCTCAGCGCCGATCGCTATCCGGGCGCCGTGCTGGGCTCGATCGTCGGGAAGGCCGGACTGGAACGCCAGTATGACGACACGCTGCGTGGCACCGAGGGGGTGCGCTACATCGAGGTGAACGCCCGGGGCCGACTGGTGCGCGAAGGGGCGGCCTCGGCCTCGCTGCCGCCGACGCCGGGGAACCCCATTACGACCACGATTGACCTCGACTTGCAGCGGTTCATCGACAGCATCTGGCCGGCCGGTGTTCGCGGCGCGATGGTGGCACTGACGCCCCAAGGCGAGGTGCGGGCCCTGTACTCGGCGCCCACTTTCGATCCCAACAAGTTCGTCGGCGGGATCTCTTCGTCGGACTGGCGGAGGTTGAACACCGACCCGGCGCGGCCGCTGCTCAACCGGGTCATTCAGGCACGCTACCCACCCGCATCGCCATTCAAGCTCGCCATCTCCGCCATGGCGCTGAAACGGGGCCTCGTCCGGCTGAGCACGCGGATGCCGGAGCCTTGCCGCGGCGGCATGCGCCTGGGCAACCGCGTCTTCCGGTGCTGGAAGAAGGACGGCCACGGCACCCTCGACCTGATCGGCGCGGTGGCCGCCAGCTGCGACGTGTACTTCTACCAGCTTGGGCTTCAGCTCGGCCTGGACGCCATCATCCAGGACGGCGTGTTCATGGGCTTCCGCGACAAGAGCGGCATCGACCTGGAGAACGAGCTCAGCCCGATCTGGCCCTCCTCGACCGCGTACTTCGACCGGCTCTACGGTCCCCGTCATTGGAGTCCGCCCGGCACCACGCTGAACTTCTCGATCGGCCAGGGCGAGAACACCCAGACGCTCATCAACATGGTGAAGTTCTACCAGGGCCTCGCCGGACCCGGGGTCGCGCTCACTCCGTACATCGTGCGGCCCAGCTCCACCAAGGAAAGGTCGCTGGGCATGTCGGAGAAGGAGCTCGACGCCCTGCGCCACTCGCTCATCGCGGTGATGGAGCGGGGTACCGCGCGCCGCCAGCCGACAGGGGAGATCTGGCGGTGGCCGGGAAGACCGGCACCGCGCAAAACCCGCACGGCGAAGACCACGGCTGGTTCATCGGGTTTGCCCCGGCCGGCAAGCCAGAGCTGGTGGTGGGCGGCATCATGGAGTTCGCGGAGCACGGCACTACCGTGGCGCCTTACGTGGTGCAGACACTGCGGCGCTACATCCTCGGCCCGGAGGCGGTCGGTCCGGTGAAGATAGGAGTGCTGCTCGACGAGTCGCTGACTCCCCAGCGTGACACCGCACCCCGGCCGCTGGAGCTCAATCCTGATTCGGCCGCCCGGCGGGCCGCGGAAGATTCGGCCCGTCGAGCGGAGATCGTCCGATGAGAGGTCCCGCTATCGACCGCAATCTGGTCATGGTGAGCCTGGGGCTCATGCTCTTTGGCCTCGCCACGCTGTATTCCGCCGGCCAGACCGATGTGCCGACCCGAGCGGCCGGGGTGTGGCACCGGCAGTTCATCTGGTTCGGGGTAGGCATCGTGGCCTGCTTCGTCATCTACAATGTCTCACTCCGGGTGCTGGAGTGGCTGGCACCAGCACTTTACGCCCTCAGCATCCTGCTGCTGGGTCTGGTGCTCGTGGTCGGCACCGGCGGCGGCACCGCGGAGAGTAGCCACAGCTGGCTCTCCATCGGAGGACACAAGATCGGCCAGCCGTCGGAGCTGGCCAAAGTTGCCACCGTCCTCGATGCTGGCCCGGTTCCTGTCCAGCCGAAAAGAGGCGCCCCGGTCGCTCAAGGACCTGATCGGTCCAGCGCTGATCGTCGGGGTGCCGTTCCTCATGGTGCTCAAGCAGCCCGACCTGGGCAGCGCGCTGGTGTTTGTAGGGATCTTCTTCGCCATGTTGTTCTGGTCCGGTGTCCGCCCCCGGCTGCTGTTTCTCATGGCGACTCCCGGGATCAGCCTGCTGCTCGCCTTCAACACGCTGGCCTGGAGCGGCTGGATCATAGTCTTCGTGCTGATCCTGATCGCCTGGCGACCGTATGTCTGGGACTGGACCATGTTCCTGGCCGCCAACATCGCCATGGGCGCCATCGCCATGCCGCTCTGGACCCGCCTGGCTCCTTACCAGCAGAACCGGCTGCTCACCTTTCTCAATCCGGAAGTGGATCCCCGCGCCGCCGGCTATCACGCCATCCAGTCCCGGGTCGCCATTGGATCGGGCGGCTGGTTCGGCACCGGATACACGGAGGGCCCTCAGAAACGGTTGGCCTTCCTGCCGGAGCAGCACACCGACTTCGTATTCTCCGTGGTCGGGGAAGAGCTCGGCTTCCTCGGCGTGTTCGTGGCGCTCAGTCTGTTTCTGATGCTGTTCCTGGTGCTGGTTCGGATCGCTCGGCGCGCACCCGATCCCTTCAGTAGCCTGGTGGTGTTCGGTATCGTGGGGCTGTTCTTTACTCACGTGTTCGAGAACGTGGGCATGACCGTGAACCTGATGCCGATCACCGGCATTCCGCTTCCGCTCTTTTCCTACGGCGGCTCGTTCTTCATTATATGCCTTCTGTGTCTGGGGGTTGCCCTGAGGGTGGCGTACGACTCGAGGGCGTCGGGCTATCCCGATGCGTGACAGCGAGTTATGAGCGGGGGTCTGGCGCGGAGGGCCGGGAGTCATGAGATTCCAGCGGCCTTGGATGTTCCATCTGGCCCCCTATCCCTCGGACCTACCTGTCTCCTATGGCCGTGATGGCATGGTTTAAGAAGGAACGCAAACCCCGGACTTCCCAGCGCGAGCGGCTCGAGATCCCCGCCGATGCGTGGGAGAAGTGCGACAAGTGCGGCCACATCGACATTCGCGAGAAGTTCGAGAAGGCGCTGAATGTCTGTCCCGAGTGCGGGTGGCATCGGCGGATCAGCGCGGAGCAGTACATCGATCTGCTCACCGACCCCGGCACCTGGCGCGAGCTCTACGGCAATCTTCGTTCGGTGGACCCGCTGGAGTTCGAGCACTACGCCGACCGCCTGGTTAAAGCCAGGCAAAAGGGCGGCGAGACGGATGCGGTATACACCGGAACCGGCCGCATCGATGGGCTGCCGTTCAACCTCGCCGTGATGAACTTCGCGTTCATGGGCGGCTCCATGGGCTCGGTCGTGGGCGAGAAGATCTCCCGGCTGGCCCGGCGGTCGCTGGACAAGAAGATTCCCCTGGTCATCGTGTCCACCTCGGGTGGCGCGCGCATGCAGGAGGGCGTCCTCTCCCTGATGCAGATGGCCAAGACCTCGGCGGCCATCGCGCAGCTCACTCGCGACTGCATCCCGTACATCTCCATTCTGACCGACCCGACCACCGGCGGTGTGTCCGCATCGTTTGCGATGCAGGGTGACGTGATCCTGGCGGAGCCGGGCGCCGTGATCGGATTCGCCGGGCAGCGGGTGATCAAGCAGACCATCGGCCAGGACCTGCCCGACGGATTTCAGACCGCCGAATTCCTGCTGGAGCACGGCCAGGTGGATGACGTGGTGCCCCGCGCGTCCCTGCGCGACACGACGGCCCGACTCGTACGCCACATGCAGGGGCAGCGTCCCCACGTGGAGCATGGCTGAGGTGGGCTGAGGTCCGGCGGAATCCCGCTTGCAGCGCCCCACCCAGGCCATCCTGGGTGGGGCGTCTCGTTTCCGCTATGAAATCCGACCGTAAGCGCCACACTTCCCATCCAAAAGCAAACACGAAAGCACGAAAGAGCAACGAGACGTTTTGCTCTTGCCTTGCATACTATGATGGCTCAAGCCGCAATGTCGCTGACGTACGACGAAGCCCTGGACTTTCTGTTCCCTCGGACCACAACCATCAAGTTCGGGCTGAGCAACACGCGCGCCCTGCTGAAGTCGATCGGGCAACCCACACGAGATGATGCCGTCGATCCATGTGGGCGGCACCAACGGGAAGGGCAGCGTCAGCACCCTCGTGGCCGCCGCTCTCAGGGAGGCCGGCTGGCGGGTCGGGCTGTACACCTCGCCTCACCTGATCTCGTTTCGGGAACGCATTCAGGTGGATGGCGTGCCGATCTCCGAGGCAGCGGTGGCGATGTGGACCGGCCGGCTGATGTCGCCAATCCTCGAGCGGAAGGCCACGTTCTTCGAGGCCACCACCGCGCTCGCCTTTGCCGATTTCGCCGCGCGCGGTGTCGAGATCGCCGTGGTGGAGGTGGGCCTGGGCGGCCGGCTCGACAGCACCAATGTCGTGCGCCCCCTGGTCAGCGGGGTCACCAAGATCGCCCGGGATCACATGAAGTATCTGGGCGACACCTTGGAGCTGATCGCCGGCGAAAAGGCCGGGATCGCCAAGCCGGGCGTGCCGTTCGTCATCGGGGAGACCGACCCTGGTCTGGTGGAGGTTCTCCGGCGCGAGGCACGTCGGGCCGTGGGACGGGCGGACGGGCGGACGGGCGGACGGGCGGACGGTGCCGATATACGAGTCCTGCCCCCTGACTACGAATGGTGCGGGCCATTGAGTCTGGCCGGGCCCCACCAGCGTCGGAATGCCGCGGTGGCCCACGGCATCCTGATGGCGCTTCCGGCGCCGTACCGTCCCAGCGACGAGCAGATCGCGCAGGCCTTTGGATCGGTGCGGGTGGCCGGGCGGCTGGACCGGCGGGGTCGCTGGCTGTTCGATGTGGCGCACAATCCGGACGGCATGCGGTCGCTGGTCACGGCGCTCCGCGCCATCGGTCCGGCGCGCCCGCTGCACGCGCTGGTCTCGATTCTGGGCGACAAGGACTGGCCCGACATGCTGGTCGCAGCTGGACCAGGCGATCGATCGCGGGGTGCTCACCATCGCACCCACGGCCGCGGCCCGCGGCTGGGACATCGAATGGCTGGGACGCTGGCTGCGGGATCCGTCGCGTCCGCCGGCGCACGCGGAGTGGACCCTGATTCCTGACTTCAACGAAGCGATCAAGACGGTGCAGGAAGGGGCGGGGACGGTGCTGGTGACCGGCTCGTTCCACACCGTAGGGGATGTGATGCAGACGCTCGGAATGGACGTGTGATAAGCAGCTCACCGCTCCCGCTGCAATGCGGATCGTCGATGCGGTCGAGATCTTCGTGCCGACGTAGGCCCGCTCGATCCTTCGCTGCGCTCAGGATGACACGCGAGGCTTGCCCCCCTTATACTTGCGACATGAAAACCCAGGCCCTTCCGGGCTTTCGTGATTTTTACCCCGACGATCTCGCCCTTCGTACCCACATCTTCCAGACCTGGCGTACGGTGGCGACCCGGTACGGCTTCGAGGAGTACGACGGCCCACCGCTGGAGCCGCTCGACCTGTACACCGCCAAGAGTGGTGACGAGATCGTCGGGCAGCTGTACAACTTCACCGACAAGGGAGACCGGCAGGTCGCCCTGCGGCCGGAGATGACGCCGACGCTGGCGCGCATGGTGGCGGCTCAGGCCGGCAAGCTCCGCAAACCCATCCGCTGGTTCTCGATTCCCCAGCTGTTTCGGTACGAGCGGCAGCAACGGGGGCGGCTTCGAGAGCACTTCCAGCTCAACTGCGACCTGATCGGAGAGCCGGGCCCGCTGGCCGATGCGGAGCTGATCGCCCTGGCGATCGACGTGATGCGTGCCTTTGGTCTCGGACCGCGAGCGACGTCCGGGTCCGGCTCTCCGATCGGCGGGTGCTTACCGCGATCCTGCAAGACCGTCGGAGTGCCCGATCCGGCATGGCAAGGCCTTCGAGTTCATCGACAAGATTGAGCGGCTTCGTAAGCGAAGAGATCCAGATTCGGCTTCAGGGCCGAGGCATTTGCTCCGGCGACTACCGACTGACTTGCTAGGAGATGTCTCAGGATCAGAGGCTGGGACCAGCTCGAGAAGGAGCTGGCGCGAGATCCGTCGACTGTCCGACGCTGGTGCGTCATTTGAAAGCGTCCGTCGACTCGCTGACTGCCATGGGGCTGGCGGATTTTATCGAGATCGACCTGACCATCGTCCGCGGACTGGCCTACTACACCGGAACCGTCTTCGAGCTGTTCGATGCCGGGCGCACCCTGCGGGCGATCTGCGGTGGCGGACGCTACGACAATCTGCTGGACGCCGTCGGCGGCGTTCCGCTTCCGGCGGTCGGCTTCGGTATGGGCGACGTCGTGCTGGGTGAGCTGCTGAAGAGATCGGAATCTGGTCCCGGCGGACGTGTCCAGTATCGACGTCTTTCTCGCCTTTATTACCCCGCGACGACCAGCGCCACGTGCTGTCGCTGGCCCACCAGCTGCGAGACGCCGGCCTCAGAGCGGAGTACGCCCTGAGCCCGCAGGCGGTCGGCAAGCAGCTCAAGCTCGCCGACGCCCGCCATGCGCGCCTCGCCGTCGTAGTCGGCCCCGACGAGTGGGCCCGGGGCGAAGTGATGATCAAGGATCTTCGGAGCGGTTCTCAGGAGGCAGTCTCAGTGCACTCGATCGTGAACACCATCAAGGCCCGCATCCATGGCTGAGACCAAGGCACTCACCCCTCGCGCCACTGATTTCAGCGCCTGGTACAACGAGATCATCGCCCGGGCAGAGCTGGCCGACTACAGCCCGGTGCGCGGGTGCATGGTCATCCGCCCCAACGGTTACGCCATCTGGGAGCAGATGCAGCGGGCGCTGGACCAGATGTTCAAGGACACGGGGCACCAGAACGCCTACTTTCCGCTGTTCATTCCCCAGAGCTTCCTCTCCCGTGAGGCGGAGCACGTGGAGGGCTTTGCCCCTGAGGTGGCCGTCGTCACCCATGGCGGAGGGAAGGAGCTGGAGGAGCCGCTGATCGTCCGGCCCACCTCGGAGACGATCATCTACGCGATGTACGCCAAGTGGATCCAGAGCTATCGCGATCTGCCGCTGCTGATCAATCAGTGGGCCAACGTGGTCCGCTGGGAGATGAGGACCCGGCTCTTCCTGCGCACCACCGAGTTCCTCTGGCAGGAAGGACATACCGCCCACGCCACCGAGGCCGAGGCTGAGGAGGAGGCGCGGCGTATGCTCGGTGTCTACCGCACCTTCATGGAAGAGTGGATGGCCATGCCGGTGTTGACCGGCCTCAAGACCGACAGTGAACGCTTCGCGGGCGCGCTGCGGACCTACAGCTGCGAGGCGCTGATGCAGGACAACAAGGCGCTCCAGGCCGGCACCAGCCACAACTTGGGCCAGAACTTCGCCCGCGCTTTCGAAGTGACATTCCAGACCGCGGCCGGAAACCTGGACCACGTCTGGAACACCTCGTGGGGAGTATCCACCCGGCTGGTGGGCGCTCTCATCATGACCCACAGTGACGACAGCGGCCTGGTCTGCCCGCCGAGGCTGGCGCAGTACCAGGTGGTCATCGTGCCGATCTACAAGACTGACACGGAACGGGCCACTGTGCTGGAGGCTGCCATGCGCCTGCGGAAGGAGCTCGCCTCCGCCGGGATCCGAGCCCATGTGGACTCCCGTGAGGGGATGAAGCCGGGCGCCAAGTACTACGAGTGGGAAGGGCGGGGTGTCCCGCTCCGGCTGGAGGTCGGCCCGCGGGACATCGCCGCCGGCTCGGTCGTGCTGGCGCGGCGGACCGGCGGCAAGAAGGAAACGGTGCCGATGGAAGGGCTGCCCGCGCGGCTCACGGCGGCGATCGATCAGTTTCAGGCCGACCTGCTGGCCGCCGCGGTGGCCCGACGCGAGGCAGCCAGCGTCCGGGGCGTCTCCAAGGAACAGTTCATCGCCCGGATGGAGAACGAGGGCGGCTTCGTCTACGGCGGCTTCTGTGGGCGCGGTGTGTGCGAAACCGAGATCAAGGACCAGACCAAGGCGACCATCCGGGTACTGCCGGATCCGGAGTTCCGCTCACCGGTGGCGCCGACCCGCTGCATGTGGTGCGATCGTCCCAGCATCGTCGAGGCTGTGTGGGCGAAGGCGTATTGACCGGGCGGACAGGCGGGCAGGCGGACAGGCGGGCGGTCTCACCGCTGTTCGACGATGCAGGGCTCGAGCGCAAGGATGGCGCGCTGCTGCTCGCGGGTGTCTCGCTCGCCGAGATCGCGGAGCAGGTGGGAACGCCGGCCTTCGTCTACAACGCCGAAGCCATCCGCGATCGGTATCGCTCCCTGGACGCCGCGCTGAAGCCGGTTCCCCATCGGATTTGTTTCGCCGTGAAAGCCAACAGCAACCTCGCGGTACTCCGCATCCTGCGCGAGCTCGGCGCCGGCGCCGACATCGTCTCCGCCGGCGAGATGGCCCGCGCACTGGCCGCCGGGTTCGACCCGCAGCACATCGTGTTCAGCGGGGTGGGGAAGACCGCCGATGAGCTTCGCACTGCCATCCGGGCCGGAGTTGGTCATCTGAATGTCGAGTCGGTGGAGGAGCTCGAGCTGATAGGCAACCTCGCCGAGGCCGAGCGGACGCCGGTGAAGGTCGGGATCCGCGTCAACCCGGACGTCACGGCGGACACCCATCCGTATATCTCGACCGGCAAGAGCGGCATCAAGTTCGGCGTTCCCACCGACCAGGTGATTCCCGCCGCGGAATTCGTGTACCGCCACCCCCGGCTCGAGCTCACCACGCTGGCGATGCACCTCGGTAGCCAGCTGGTGGATACCGAGCCGTTCAAGCAGGGTATCCGGCGGCTGGTGGACCTGGTCGACCGCATCCGCCAGGCCGGCATCCCCACCCTCCGGGTGCTCGACATCGGCGGCGGTCTCGGGATCCGATACTCTGGACGAGCCGACGCTTCACCCGACGGCATTTGCGGCAGCGGTGCTACCGCTGCTCGAGCCTACGGGGCTCACCGTCTATCTGGAGCCCGGCCGGTTCCTGGTCGGCAGCGCGGGTGTGCTGCTCACCCGGGTGCTCTACCGAAAGCACTCCGGCGGAAAGGAGTTCGTGGTGGTGGACGCCGGGATGAATGATCTGGTGCGGCCCAGCCACTATCAGGCGCACCACGAGATCGTGGAGCTGGCGGAGCAGGGCCGGCCGGGCGAACGGGTGGATGTGGTAGGTCCCGTCTGCGAGACCGGTGACTTTCTGGCGCTCGACCGAGACCTTCCTGGTCTCGAGGCTGGTGATGGATTGGCGGTGCTGGGAGCGGGCGCGTACGGCTTCGTCATGGCGTCCAACTACAACAGCCGCCCCCGGCCTCCGGAGATCCTCGTCGATGAGGGGAAGTGGTGGGTGGCCAGGCCTCGTGAGCGGTCGAAGAGTTGTTCGACTCAGAGAAGTTGTATCCCGAATGAAATCCCATCATGACGGCATCCTGATCATCGACTTCGGGTCCCAGTACACCCAGCTGATCGCACGGCGGGTGCGGGAAGCGCACGTCTACTGCGAGATCCATCCGCCCAGCCGGACCGTCGAGTGGATCCGCGACTGGAAGCCCAAGGGAATCATCCTTTCCGGTGGCCCCAACTCGGTGTACGGCGACAGCGTTCCCACGGCCGACCCCAAGCTCCTGGAGCTGAACACCCCGGTCCTGGGGCTCTGCTACGGCATGCAGCTGTTAGCCCACCTCTCGGGAGGGAAAGTGATCCGGGCCAGCCGGCGCGAATACGGCCGCGCCAACGTGCGGGTCGAGGCCGGCCGCCTGTTCCGCGGCTTCGGCCGGGGCGAGGAAACGCCGGTCTGGATGAGTCATGGCGATCATGTCGACTCTCCGCCGCCCGGCTACCAGGTCACGGCATCCAGCGCCAACTCTCCGGTCGCCGCCATCGAGCACCAGCAGCGGCCGCTCTTCGGCGTCCAGTTCCATCCCGAGGTCGCCCACACCCCTCGGGGCGGCGAGATCCTGAACAACTTCCTGTTCGAGGTCTGCGGCTGCACGCCCGACTGGACGCCGGGACACTTCGTCGAGACCGAGATCGCCCGCATCCGTGAGGTCGTCGGCTCGAATCAGCGGGTCATCTGCGGCCTCTCCGGCGGAGTGGACTCCTCGGTCGCGGCGGCGCTGGTGCACCGTGCGGTGGGCGCGCGGCTGACCTGCATCTTCGTGGACCACGGGCTCCTCCGTCTCCACGAGCGAGACCAGGTAGAGCAGACGTTCCGCCGCCACCTTGGCATCGATTTGCGGGTGGTGGATGCCCGCGACCGGTTCCTGGAGCGGCTCGCGGGCGTCACGGACCCCGAGGAGAAGCGGCGTCGGATCGGCCATACCTTCATCGACGTGTTCGAGGCCGAGGCGAAGGAGGTGGGGAATGACGTGGGCTTCCTGGTGCAGGGCACCCTCTATCCCGATGTCATCGAATCGCTGTCGCCACTGGGAGGCCCGTCGGTTACGATCAAGACCCATCACAATGTGGGGGGGCTCCCCGAGCGACTTCCGTTCAAGCTGCTGGAGCCGCTGCGGGAGCTGTTCAAGGACGAAGTGCGGCAGGTGGGTCGTGAGCTCGGCTTGCCCGAGGAGATGGTCGGCCGCCACCCGTTCCCCGGCCCGGGCCTGGCCATTCGCATTCTGGGTGACGTCACCCCCGGAAACCTGGAGATGCTGCGGCGGGCGGATCACATCTACACCGAGGAGATTCGGGCTGCCGGGCTGTACGACGAGATCTGGCAGGCGTTCGCGGTGCTGCTGCCGATCCGCTCGGTCGGCGTCCAGGGCGATGGCCGGACCTACGATCAGGTCATCGCCCTCAGGGCAGTCACCAGCCGGGACGGCATGACCGCCGACTGGTTTCCCTTTCCCCCCGAGGTGCTGGCGCAGATATCGAACCGGATTGCCAACGAGGTGGACGGCGTGAACCGCGTGGTCTACGATGTCAGCTCCAAGCCGCCGGCCACGATCGAATGGGAGTAGGTCGAAACCGTAAGCGGGTAAGAAAAGCGTGAGCGGTGAGCGGGGTTGTCACCCTGACCCGAGTTCGCGTGGAGGGAAAAAATTCGGATGCTCACCGGTCTATCAGACGTATCGGTCGCCAGCGAGTCTGTGTACTCCCCATCAGGCGCCGTGACTTTCACTTCCACCACGTAGCTCCCCTCCTTCAGTTGCTCCAGCCTCACGGACCGGTGCGACCGCATCACCGAGTCGGGCGCCTCCTCTTCGAATGACAGCGCCACCAGCGGGCGACCGCGCCGGCCGTCGCGGCCCTCCGGCCGCAGCACGGTGATCTCGTGTCGGTAGCGGAGACCTCTCGTGACGCCGCTCGTCTCATAATACAGTCGTATCTCGCTGCCGCGCCTGAAGAGTGCCGACGGCGCCAGAAGGACGGTGTCCGCCGCATCGGTGACCCAGGGGATGGCCCGGCCAGGAGAGCCGAGCGCGAGATCGCTGAGTGAGAGACGGCCGCTGTAGATGTCGGCCACCGTGACAGAGTTGCGTGGGAGGACCACGCCAGAGCTGTCTCCCTGCTGCAGCGACGCCCGGTATCGCCATCTTCCCCGAGGGAGCGGCAGCTCCACCCGGCCCACCGCGAACTCATCCGGTTCGAGCTCCCGTTGGTACCGTATTGTGATGGTGGTATCCACTCCGG
>CAWEMG010000021.1:0-16281 GCA_963810165.1 uncultured Gemmatimonadales bacterium | reverse complement strand
CGGCCATCCGCGCGGGCTCTCCACCCTCTTCTTCACCGAGATGTGGGAGCGCTTCAGCTACTACGGCATGCGGGCGCTCCTCATCCTCTTCATGACCGCGCCGGTCGCCGCCGGCGGGCTGGGCTTCGACACCGCCAAGGCCGGGCCCGATCTACGCACTCTACGTCAGCTCGGTCTATCTGCTCTCACTGCCCGGAGGCTGGATCGCCGATCGGGTACTGGGACTCCGGCGGACCGTCTTCGTCGGTGGCGTCATCATCATGGCGGGGCATATCTGCCTGGCGATGCCTTCCATGACGACGTTCTATCTCGGATTGGTGCTCATCGCGACCGGCACCGGGCTGCTCAAGCCGAACGTCAGCGTGCTGGTCGGGAAGCTCGTATGGGCCGGAGGACGTCCGGCGCGACGCCGGCTTCTCGATCTTCTACATGGGGATCAATACCGGCGCCTTCATCGCTCCGCTCGTCACCGGCTGGTTGGCGCAGGGCAGCCACGTTCAAGGGGATTCTCAGCTCCGCCGGCGTGGCTCCGGAGAGCTCGTGGCACTGGGGCTTTGGTGCGGCGGCGGTGGGAATGTTCCTTGGCCTGGTGCAGTACACCCTCGGTGGCAAGCATCTCCCGCCCGAGGGCCTGCATCCGGTGAGGCCGGCCGATCCGGTCGCCGCCGCCAAGGCCGACGCCCAGGTACGGCGCGTGGGCCTGGGTGTCCTGGGGATTCTCGTCGTCGGTGCCGCGCTGGTGGTCACCGGGGTGGTGACGCTCGATCCGGAAGCGATCTCCCGCAGCTTCAAGTGGGTGCTGATCGCGATAACGGTAGCATTCTTTGCCTGGCTGTTTCTGGTAGGCCGAGTGGACCCGGGAAGAGCGGAAGCAGCTGGTGGTGATCGCGGTCTTGTTCGCCGCCGCCACCGTCTTCTGGATGGCCTACGAGCAGGCCGGCTCCACCCTCAACCTGTTTGCCGAGCGAAACACCAACAACGTCGTGCTGGGCCACGCTTTCCCGCCAGCTGGTACCAATCGCTGCCACCGCTTTTCGTCATCCTCTTCGCCCCGGTCTTCGCCGCGCTCTGGCTGCGGCTGGGGAACCGGAACCCATCCAGTCCGGCCAAGTTCACCATCGCCCTGATTCTGCTCACGCTCGCTTTCGCGATCATGATCGGCGCGGCCACCGTGGCCCAGACCGGCGTTCGGGTCAGTCCGATGTGGCTGGTGGTCTCCTACCTGTTACAGACCCTGGGCGAGCTGTGCCTCAGCCCGGTGGGCCTCAGCGCGATGACCCGGCTGGCGCCGGCGCGCATTGCCGGGCTGGTCATGGGTGTCTGGTTCCTGGCACTGTCGGTGGGAAGCTATTTGGCGGGAATGGCATCGAGCGTGTACGAGACCATGCCGCTGCCCACGCTCTTCACGGCGGTGACTGCCTGACGGCGTTGGCCTCCGCCCTCATCATGGCTCTGTTGATCCGGCCGATAGCCCGAATGCTGCAGCGGTCTTGAGTATTACGGCTTGACCATTTCGTAGATCAGCACCTCTCCTACCTCGTCGTCCTCGTACGAGCCCACCGGCCGCATGCCCGACCTTCTCCGCCACGTGGACTGCCGGGGTGTTCCAGACCGGTGCCAGCGCCCTGACGATCCGTACACCCGGCTGGGAGAAGGCCCACTCGACCATGGCCTGGGTCGCTTCGGTCGCATAGCCGCTTCCTTCGCGCTCGGGTACATGGCGTAGCCGATCAGCACCGCTCCCGCTGCATCCGGGGCATCCCGGCGAACGCCACCGATCCGACCGCCTGGCGGTTGTCCCGGCGAACCACCAGCCAGTTCCACCACTCGAGCTCGGCCGGATGCTCACGCAGACGATCCCGCACGACCGGCAGCGACTCAGCCATGTAGGGTGGCGGACCGGCGGAGTCCGGAAACTCCGCGCCGGTGAGCGACCGGAGCCGCTCGGCGTCGCCGGCGAGGAGCGCCTCGATGGCGTCGGCGCTCATGGGAGTCAGGCTCCAGTCGTGGCGTGCTACGCATCGCCGGCTCCCTGGTCGGCCGGAACCGTCTTGAAGATCTGAAACAGGTACCAGAGCGAGGGCAGCAGCACGATGCCACCGATCCCGAGCACCAGGAGCACCAGCCGCAGGGTGGCGTCGCGGCGCGGCCGCGCGCGCGATGGTCAGCTCCGGCGGCATCAGCAGCGGATACTGCGCCAGAGGCCAGCCCCAGAAAATCAGCGAGACCTGAAGCCCCGCGCCGATGCGCGCCAGCCGGAATCGGCGGTGCCAGAGCGCGGCGAGCACGGCGATCGCCGTTACGCCCGTCGCCAGATGCAGCGGGATCGCCCAGCGGGACCCGAGCAGCCCCTCCATCACCAGCGGCGCCTCCCCGCTCGAAAGCAGCAGCACCAGGCCTGAGGCGAAGAACGCCGCCACGCCCGCCCCCAGCGCACGGCGCCGGAAGTCTTCGCACAGCTGGCTATCGTGCGTCTCCAGCGTCAGGAACACCGCCGCCAGAAAGGCGAAGAGCACCAGCGCCAGTAGCCCCACGCTGAAGGCGAACGGTGTCAGCCAGGGCTCGACGTACTGCTGCGACGAAGCTTCCGGTGGGGTTCTGCCCAGCCGGCCCGACGCCACCGCACCGATGGATACTCCCAGCAGCACCGGCGTGATGACGCTGGCGCTGGCGAAGATCCGGCCCCAGCGCCGCTGGGTCGCATCATGTTGGCTGTCGTAGGTCCGGAAGGTGAACGCCGAGCCGCGCAGCACGATCCCGACCAGCATCAGGGTGAGCGGTATGTGCAGCGAGGTGCCCAGCCGGGCATAGACCGCCGGAAAGCAGGTGAAGGTGATCACGATGGCCAGGATGAGCCAGACGTGATTGGCCTCCCAGATCGGCCCCAGCGCGTGGGCGATCACTTCCCGCTGGCGTTGGCGGCGGGGCCCCGATGCGAGCAGGTCCCACACGCCGCCGCCGAAGTCGGCGCCGCCAAACAGAACGTACGCGTTCAACGACAGAGCCAGGATCGCGGCCACCGCATCGGGAAGGGTGAGCTCAGCCACGGGCACTCTCCGAGGAGTATAGAGCCGGGTCCACTCGGTGGGCTTGGGGCTCCGGATGATCTGACGGTAGAGCAGCCAGACCACGATGACGCCGAGGAAACAGTAGAGCAGGGTGAAGAGCACGAACGGCACGACCAGGCCGGGCATCGGCGTCACCGCGTCCGCGGTGCGGAGGACGCCGTAGATGATCCACGGTTGCCGGCCCACCTCCGTCACCGTCCAGCCGGCCTCGATGGCGATGAACCCCATCGGCGCCGCCAGCGCCACAGCCCACAGCAGCCGGCGGCTGGAGGCCAGGTCCCTCCGGCGGATGGCCATCCAGCCGGCCCAGAGTGAGACCAGCGCCAGGTAGGAGCCGAGCGCCACCATGAGCTGAAAGGCGGTGTGGACGATAGGCACGTTCGGCCAGTCTTCCCGGGGAAACTCGTTCAACCCTTTCACCACGGCATGCGGGTCATGGAAGGCCAGCAGCGACAGCCCGTACGGGATCTTGATGGCGTACCGGGTCTCGCCGGTATCCATGTTGGGCCAGCCCGCCGATCAGCAGGGGTGCGGCCGGGACGGTCTCGAAGTGCGCCTCCATGGCCGCCAGCTTGGCCGGCTGGTAGCGAGCTACCGACCGGGCGCTGATGTCGCCCGAGATCGGCTGGAGCAGGGCCGCCGGCGCGCCCAGCATCAGCGCGATGGTGAGGGCCCGGCGATGGAAGGCGTTGGCGGGGTCGATCAGCAGCAGCAGCGCGTGGATTCCGGCGACCGCGAACCCGGTGGCGGCGTACGAGGCCAGGGTCATGTGCAGCGTCTGCTGGAACGCCATCGGGTTCATCATGCCGGCGATCGGATCGATGTTGGTGATCTGCCCGCCGACCAGCTCGAATCCCGTCGGCGAATTCATCCAGGCGTTGGCGATCACGACGAAGATCCCGGAAGCCGCGCCGCTTACCGCCACCGCCACCCCGGCCCAGAGGTGCGCCCGAGGCGAGATGCGGTCCCATCCGTAGAGGTAGATCCCCAGAAAGATCGCCTCGGTAAAGAAGGCGAATCCCTCCAGCGAGAACGGCATTCCGATGATCGGGCCGGCGGCGAGCATGAACTTGGGCCAGAGGAGACCCAGCTCGAACGAGAGCACCGTGCCGGAGACGGCGCCCACCGCGAACAGGATTGCCGTGCCTTTGGCCCAGCGCTTGGCCAGCTCGAGACTAGATGGCATCGCCGGTCTTCTGCCAGCGCCGCTCGGCGATGACCATCAGCACCGGCATGCCGATGCCCACGACCGCGAAGATGATATGGAAGGCGAGTGACATCGCCATCTGGGAGCGTGCGGCCAGGAGGTCGGACATGGGAAGAAGGTAGGGCGACCTGAATCTTTTCAGAAGACCGGTGGGTAGAGCCTTATGGGCCTTCGTCCCACTCACTTCCTACACTCCGGAGGGTTTCATGTCGCAACGATCGGCGGCATCGCTCGCGCGACTTACCTGCTTGGCGCTGGCGGCCATGGCCACGCATGTCTCACCAGGGCTTGGCGCAGGATCGCGGGGCGGCCGCGTTGGCCAAGGTTCCGGTAACCACCGCATCGGCGGAGGCGAGAGCCGAGTATCTGAAGGGCCGGACGCTGGGCGAGAACCTCCGGGCCCACGACTCCCGCGAGGTGCTCCAGAGGGCAGTCGCCAAAGATCCCGGCTTTGCCCTGGCGCACTACAGCCTGGCCCTCAACTCCCCCACCGCCAAGGAGTTTTTCGATCATCTGAAGGAAGCCGTCAAGCTGTCCGGCAAGGCCTCTGATGGCGAACGGCTGATGATCCTGGGCCTCGAGGCCGGTGCCAACGCCAATCCCGAGAAGCAGCGCGAATACTACGAGCACCTGGTAGCGGCCTATCCGGGCGACGAGCGCGCCCACTTCCTTCTGGGCGGCAACTACTTCGGCCAGCAGGACTATCCCAAGACATTGCGGGAGTATCAGAGCTCGGTCGAGATCGCTCCTGACTTCGCCCCGGCGTACAACCTGCTGGGCTATGCCTACCGACAGGTCGGACGGTTCGACGATGCGGAAAAGGCGTTCAAGAAGTACATCGAGTTGATCCCCAACGATCCCAACCCGTACGACTCCTACGCCGAGCTCCTCATGAAGATGGGGCGGTTTGATGAGTCCATCAGCATGTATCGCAAGGCGCTTGAGACCGATCCGAGCTTCTCCCCATCCCATGTCGGCATCGCCAGCAACCTGATGTATCAAGGCAAGCACGAGGCGGCCCGGAAGGAAGCGTGGAAGCTCCACGAGTCGGCGCGCAACGATGCCGATCGGCGGAACGCTTTCTTCGCCTCCGCGGTGGCGTATGCGGACGAAGGTAAGTTCGACGAGGCGGTAGCCGAGCTGAAGAAGGAGCAGGCGGTCGCCGCCAAGATCAATGATCCGGCCAATATGGCGGCCGATGCCGTCGCGATGGGGGACGTGCTGCTCGAAGCTGGTAAGCCCGAGGAAGCGCGGGCGCTGTACCAGGAGGCGTTGAAGCGGCTGGAGGGCTCCGATCTGTCACCCGAGGTGAAGGAGAATGCCAGGCTGGTGAACCAATTCAACCTGGGCCGTGTGGCCGTGCATTCAAAGGACCTCGCGGCGGCCCGCAAACACGCCGACGCGTACATGAAGGGCGCGACGGCCAAGAAGAACAGCGGCCAGATCCGCCAGGCTCACGACCTCGCCGGCACCTCGCGCTGAAGGAAAAGCAGTATGAGGACGCGCTGGCCCACTTCGGCAAGGCGAATCAACAGGATCCCTACGTGTTGTACCGGACGGGAAAGGCGTACAAAGGAGCCGGCAACGAGGCCAAGGCCACGGAGATGTTTCGCCAGGCTACGAATATCAACACGCTGCCGACGCTCAATCATGCATTCGTGCGGGCCAAGGCGAAGAAGATGAAGGCGTAAAGGTGCGAAGTGAGAAGTGAGAAGGTGACTTCTTACTTCTCACTTCACCCACTCCACCTCATCTCCCACTGAGATCTCCCCACCCTCGACCACCTGGGCGAAGACGCCACCGGCCCAGTTCGACCGCATCGCCGCGCGCAGCCCGGGCAGGGCCTCATCCATCCGTTCGCATGGCCTTGTCTCCCCTCCGATTCGAACCAGACAGGACCCAATTCGCATAACCCGGTCTCGGCTCTGGACCAGGTCGATACCGCTGACCAGCAGATTGGCGCGGCGGGCATCGGGTGAGATCGAGCTGTCCAACTGCTGCATGAGGTCATCCCAGCTTTCGATTGCGATAATGGTGACCTGGCGGCGGCGGCCCTGGTCGGCGTTCCCGACAATTCCACGGCCGGCTACGAGCGCGGCGGTCGGCACCGGGTCCATCTCACCGCGGTGCGACCGCTTGATCCAGATTACTTCCAGGGAACCGGCCATGTAGCAAACCTATACTCACCAATAAATGAAGAGCGTCGGGGCCCGGGGGTGCAATTCCTCTCACTCGTAATTTGCGGTGGCCGATGTACTTGGTCGCAGTTCGCGGAAAGAGAGTTGCGATGCATGCCGCGCCCACACCCTCAACCCCTGGCCGACTCCCTGCTCGAGCTCCTCCAACTCTGCTGGCCACAACCGGTAACTCCCTGGACGCGGTGCCAAATAGCATTACAGGCACGTCGCTTGCCGCGTCCCGTCTGCGAACCGCAACGACTCCCAAGTAAAACAACCCTGTCTCCTCCGCACCTTCAGGAGGGAGTACGCTCATGCAAGCAACCTACGGCACTGGCCAGACCGAACAGTGGAGCTGGATGGTGACCCAGCTCTGGACCTGGATCTGGTCGGGCATGTCCTGGATCATGGACCTTCAGCAGGTGTTGTTCGGGTTCGTGCTGGGTGGAGAATCACCCGCGCTTACGGCGCTCAAGGCCGCCCTGCTCCTGCTTCCCGCGGCAGTCCTCATCGTCAGCCTGTGGGCGATGATGGTGTCGTTGTACACCCTCCCGTTCCGGTCCGGACGTGGCTATTTCCTCACCGCCCTCCTTATGTCGTGGTGGGATGTGGGTCGGATGGCCTGGTTCTACTGGGCTGGCATGGGCCGCTTCCTCTTCGTGCTGGTTGGCTGGATCGGAAGCCTGATCAAGGCGGCCGCCCGGCTGGTCTGGAACACGATTAAAGGCGCGCTCAACTCGCCGTTCGCGGTGCTCGACTGGACCTCGCGCCGCTACTTCCAGCCCGGTGTGCCGTGGCTGGCGTTCCTGCTGCTGTTGCTGTGGTCCGCCATCGAGGCCATCATCTTCACGTTTACGCTACGCCCGACGATGAACGAGTTGCTCGCCGACCTCACCGGGTTCGAGCCGAACCCCGTGATGCTCTCCGCGCTGCTCTACATCTTCCTGTTCTTCCTCGTGGGCGGAAGCTTCGCCTGCGTGCAGGCGCTGAATGATGCGATCAAGAGCAAGCAGTACGGTACCATCATCTCGATGGTGCTCATCGAGGCGGTGGTGGCGATGTTCGAGGTCCTGTTCCTCTATCGCGAGCTGGTGGACGCCATCACGCCGTGGATGGCCCAGCAGGGCTTCAACCTGGGCATCGGCGGGACACTGGCGATTGCCTTCGCCGGCTGGCTCGGTGTTCGCGGCATGACCTGGTTCCTGTTCGGACGGTACGGCACGCCGGCACTGATCGCCGTGCTTGCCCGGGAGACGATCAGCCGCCAGGGCGCGAATGTAGACATGGCGCCGCCCCGGCAGCCCGAGTTCTGGAAGGCTCCGATCACCGCCCTCAAGGCGGAGGTCGACTGGTTCAAGAAGGAAGGACGCGAGATGTTCGAGCTGTTGACGCTGCCAGTGCTGCAGCTGGTGGCCGCCGGGTTCAACTTCTGCCTGGTGGTTCTGCTGGGCCGGCCGCTCTTCACCTTGCCCTTCCGCTCGCTCGATGAGGTGCTGGCGGCGACGCCGCTCAGCATGGAGCGGAAGCCGGCGGGTCGGACTCCCGTGCCCCAGGCGGCGGCATGAGGCGCGCACTCGGTACTGCGGCTCTCCTTGGAGCTGTTCTCGGGTGCACGCCGCCCGCGAACGCGCCGCCGCCGCGCTCGACGATGGTCATCGGCCTCGATGTATCCGGCTCGTTCCGGAACAGCGGGCGCTTCGACGACGCGCTCGAGTTTGCCTCACTGTACATCTATGCGCACATGAAAGGGTTCCACGACCTGCGCCGGCCCACCGATGTGTTCGTCGGGACCATGGGCGGCATCCGCAGCGGGGAAGCCAAGACCTTTCATCCGATCCAGGACCTCAGCGGGAAGTCCCCGGCTCAGATCGCGGCCAGCCTCAGAGCCTGGTTCCCGGAAACCGATCCGATCACCGACTACAACGCCTTCTTCGATCGGATCTCGGTGCACGTCCAGCGGCAGAATCTCACGCTGGCACCGCTGAGCATCGTGATGTTTTCTGACGGAATACCCGATATCCCCGGCGCCAAGGGCGATGAGCTCTATCGCCGCATCAACATGGCCCCGCTGGAGTATCTCTCCCGCAGCGTCACGGTGCGCCTCCTGTATGCATCGCCGAAGGTGGCTCAGCGCTGGGAGAAGCACGTGCCCCGCAAGCGGGTCCGGCTCTGGACCCAGGATGCGGACGTTATGGAAGGCTGGCGCCGGCACGTGGTGGCCTCGGCCCCTCCGGAGCGGCAGGACTCGCTCTGGTCCTGGATGAAGAACGTGGTGGACTTCCGCGTGAGACGCGGGAAGGTGCTGTAAAACAACAGCGTGAGCGGTAAGAGAAAGTGTGAACGGTGAAGGGGGCGATCCCTTTCACCGTTTACTCTTTTCAAGCGTCGGTGGTTTCGGCAGTTCTCGTTTCCCGCTCACCGCTCACGCTGGCTTCCTACTCGTCCTCCAACGTAAACCCGATCTTCAGCGTGACCTGCCAGTGCGCGATCTTCGCCCCCTCGATGTGACCGCGGGTATCGACCACCTGGAACCACCGGAGGTTGCGCACGGTTTCCGCGGCCTTCGCCACCGCTTTCTGGACCGCGTCTTCCATGCCCCGGGTCGACGAGCCCACCAGTTCGATGGTCTTGTAGATGTGGTTCGACATCGGATCTCCAGACAAGAGGATGCACGCAGCGGGAACTCCAGCGTCTAACCTAAGCAACTCTATTCGTCCAGGTGGGTTAGCCAGTAGGAAGCCCGATCACGCGTGGGCGCGAGGTGCTGGACGATCGTTCGGTCGCCGCCGGCCTGACTACAGCTGGAGCCGCAACAGACCCGCCAGCCACTCCACCATCCGCTCACTCCATGGCCGGTTCCGCCAATCTTCGAGTGTCAGCTGCTTCGATCGCTGCTTGTCCGCTTCAAACTGTTGTACCTGAGAAGCCGCGAACCCCTCGTCCAGCACGTTCAGGTTAGCCTCGTCGTTCAGCCGGAACGAGCGGTTGTCGAAGTTGGTGGAGCCGACCGAGGTCAGCATCCCATCCACGACCATGACCTTGGTGTGGTACATCGTGGGTTGATACTCATAGATCGCGACCCCGGCCTCGAGCAGCGGCTCCCATCGAGAGCGGGACGCCCGCCGCACCACCTTGGCGTCGATGTGACGTCCCGGGACGATGATTTCGACCCGAACCCCGCGGCGTTGCGCCGCTACCATGGTCCTGACCGCCAGCTCGTCCGGGACGAAGTAGGCATTGGCGATCCGTACACTCTCCGCCGCCGATGCGATGGACAGGAGGTACATCAACCGTACACTCTCGCTCGCTTCATTGGTGGAGCTCTTGAACATCTGCGCCTGGTGGCCGCCGGCGGGCTTCAGCTCGGGAAAGTAGTCGTCGCCGTGCAGCACTCCGGCGGTGGCCTCGATCCAGTTGTCCATGAACGCCGCCTGAATCTGCGCGACGGCAGGACCCTCTAACTTGAAGTGCGAGTCGCGCCAATGGGCCGGGTCCTCGGCGTTCCCCAGCCAGGTATCCGCGATTCCGACCCCGCCGGTAAAGCCGACCCGGCCGTCGATGACCAGGAGCTTGCGGTGGGTCCGGTTGTTGACGCGCCCCAGGTTGTACCAGTGCAGCGGGTGGTACTTCACCACGGTCACACCGCCGTGCTCCATCTGCTGCAGCACGGCCTTGTCCATCCTGCCGGTGCCGATCCAGTCCAGCAGGACATGGACGTGGACTCCTGCCGCCGCTCGCTCGACCAGGGCCTGCGCGAACGCCTTTCCGATCTCGCCGGACCAGTAGATGAACGTTTCGAAGGTTATCGTGCGCCGGGCTCCGCGGATCGCGTCCAGCATTGCGGGAAAAATCTGATCCCCGTTGATCAACGGCGTCACGCTGTTGCCGGCGAGAATGGCAGGACCGAGCAGAGTACCCAGCGAACGAGCAAACTCGGGCTCGCGCACGGAGTAGAGGTGCTCGATTTCCTGCTCGATCTTCTTCTCGCTGGTGCTCAGGTTTGCGATAAGCAGAACGAGCAGGGCGCCGCCGACGATGGCCAGAAACACCCACATGAATTTCTCGTTCGCTGAGGTAGTCAGGTCCCGGTCAAGGTCCGGCAGATGCTCGTTACTATGTTTGTGTCAGCCCATACTGGTGAGGGTGCGTCTCTTCCCGATCTGCTTTCTCGCGGGCGCAACGTCCACGAGCCGTCCTGCTACTCCTGCTGGCCACGCAGAGCGGTTGCGGCGCCGGGTGGCGCCGGATCAGCCCGCGGTGCCGTCCAGCCTGCCAGTCCGCCAGCAGATCGAAGTGTGGCAGCAAGGGAAGGCGGTGCGGCTTCACGCCATTTCCGTTACGGCGGAACAGGTAACTGGTGTGCCATATATCAGGCCACCTGACTGCGATAGCTGTCGCGTGACAATTCCCGCGGCGACGGTGGACTCTCTCCGGGCCGGCAATCCCACTGCCGGCTTCTGGAAAACCGTGGGGCTTACGCTTGGCGGCGTCCTAGTCGCGGCCCTCGTCATCTGTGGATCGAGTAATAGCTGTCAGCTGGAGGCCGATTAGCGCCGCTGCTGAAACAGCCACTGCCACAGCATAGGATCGGCAAACGCCGGGTCCCAGGATTCATGCGCCACATCCGGGTACTCGGTGTAGTTGGACTTGGCGCCCGCATTGTGGAAGGCCGCGTGTATCCTGCGGGACTCGACCGGGAGCACGAGCGAGTCCAGCGCTCCGTGAAACAGCCAGACTGGAATGTGGGCCAGCCGCCGGGCCAGCTCGGCGTACCGATCAGATTCGCGCAGCCCCACCTCGAGCTCGGTGAAATGGGTTGGGGGCAAGAGCCCTCCGCAGACCGCTACAATGGCGGCAAACATCCGCGGCCGCTTAAGAGCCATCGTCCAGGAACCGTAGGCGCCCATGGACAGACCGACGAGATAGATCCGGCTCCTGTCGCCTCGGAACTCCTTGATGGCTGCCTCCAGCGCGGCCACTACCGCCTCTGCCACCGTGCCGCGCCAGATACTGTCCGGAGGAGCCTGGGGCATGACGATCACGGCTGGAAATCGGTCCGGATGCAGCCGAACCGCCGTTCCCAGCCCGGTCTGGGTTTGCCGCAGGCCATCGGTGCCCCGCTCGCCGGCCCCGTGGAGAAACAGGATCACCGGCCACTCACGCCCGCGGGTGTAGTCTTGGGGGACGTACACCTGATAGCGGCTGGTGCTGCCGCCGAGAGGGACACTTCGGTTGAGGAAACCGGTCTCCTGCTGGGCCCGGGCTGTGGTGACGAGTAACGGAAGCAGAATAGCGATGGCCGCGTGAGGCGGGCGCGTCAATTGGAGAATCCTGGGCCACACGCTCATGTCGCGTCGTCCGGGGTCGAGAGCCGCCAACCCAGTGTCAGTACGCCGGCCGCCATGGCCACCAGCACCAGCTCACCGATCCAGGGCGAGAGGCCCAGCACCACCACCAGAACGGCAGCCGCGGCGTTGACCGCGAAGTGTAGGGTGATGCCGAGGATCAGCCATCGAGCTCCGCCCCGCTGCCACATCTGCAGGACGATCAGCGCCAGGCCCACGTGCACCGCCATGGCGCTGGCGCGTTCCAGAGCCGCCAGCTGAATCTTCCAGCCGTCGAGCGCCGCCACCTGCTGGCGGACGCCCTCCAGCGCGATGCCGGCTGGAATCCTTCCGCTGTGCCGCCAGGACCCAGCTCACCAGCAGCCCGGCCAGGGGCAGACCCGCCAGAAGAATCGCCTCCAGCGCGCCATGACCCAACCCGAACATCACGGCGACTCGGCGGCTACGTTCCCGCCGAAGGAGATATTTGTAACCGGCCCAACGGCCGGTCTCCTCGAACACGCCGGCGGTCAAGGACGAGAAGAGCAGGAATGGGATCAGCCATTGGGAGTGTCCCTGGACCCACCGGCCCAGAGGGATCTGCCAGGGAAGCCGCAGCACGACCTGCGAGATGAAGAACACCAGCGCGCCCGCTCCGAGCGCTGCGAGTGGCGCCCCGGTGCGCCGGTGCCACCACAGCGCGGCCAGCAGGGGGCCCACCAGGCAGATGAGTGCCGCGACCGCCAGGCTCGTCGCTACGGCCGGGTCGAACGCGACGTGAGCCGGCGACCCGCCTTGCGCCATCATGCGGGCCGGGGACTCTCCGACTCGAGATAGTCCTCTCGGTGGAGCAGGAACAGCGGCAGCGTGCCGGCGAGACCGAAGGCCAGTGTAAGGGCCCAGTAGATCCAGACTCGCCTCATTCCCAGCCGTTTGCCTTCCGCGTAGAACCAGATGCAGGCAACGAGCGCGGTCAGCAGCAGGTCGATCGCGAACGCCGCCGCGATGCGGTTGGCGAACATCCCGGCCATGGTTTCGAAGGGGCGGGTCCAGAGCAGCACGTTCCCGGTGTCGAGCGACACCAGTATCACGAACCAGTTGGCGGCAACGTATCCGAGGACGGAGAGGGAGGCATAGAGCCGTTTCATATCACCGCCATGCACTCCAGCTCCATGCGAGCACCCAGCGCCAGGCCGCTGGTGCCGAACGCGCTCCGGGCCGGGCGTTGAGTGGAAAAGAAGCTGAGATAGACCTCGTTCATGGCGGCCCACTCGCTCATGTCCGCCAGCATGGCGGTGCACTTGACCACGCGGTCCATGGAGGAACCGTGCCGCTCGAGGATGGAAGCGATGTTGGTCAATGCCTGGCGCGTCTCCGCCTGAATACCGCCGGGAACCAGCCGGCCGCTGCTGTCGGTACCGAGCTGGCCGGAGAGGTAAAGCATGTCGCCCACTCGCACCGCCTCCGAGAAGGGCAGGGAACTGTTTCCGGGGATGGGAAAGAACTCGGCGCGCCGGCGGAGAGCCGCCATCGCAACCGGTCGACAGCATCGTCCCCGCGAGAAGCAGGCGGGCCGGGTTCACTGGGTGGAAGGCACGGCTTCGTAGCGCAGCGGGTCTCGACCGGTCATGTGCGGCCCCCACTCCGCCTGGAGATCGGGTCCGTCGACCCGCGCGATGAGATGAGGTCCAGCAGCGCAGTTGGCGTTCGAGGGGCAGTCGAACTCGATCTCGATCCTGCCGCCAACCTCGACCCAATGCATCCCATAGGTCACGTCGGCAGGGGGAGTGGGGTTCGAATTATCATGGGGCACTACCTCTTTGGTCTCCGAGATGGAGCCGGCTCCCTTCGGGCCAAAGCGAATTACCTGGGCAATGACCCGGATGGTGACATCTTCATTGTCCTGAATCACGGCAGGCAAGGGATCATTGGCGACATGGGTGAGCGAGTATGTCTCTTCCAGCGTGCCCGGTGCCAGTGATTCCCCGCCGCAGCCGCGGTCAGGAGGACCAGTAGCGTGGGGATCGAACGAAGCAGGGAAAGGGATGGCATATGACGAACATGCAGCCTTGGGCGGCGACTGTCGAGGCCGCCAGGGTTTTCCGCATGCGAATTCTTGACGGACGTGAAACCAGGCGGTAAGCTAACCGTACCAGCCATCCATCCTTCATCAAGCCACGACCCCACGAAGGACCCGTGCCGCAACCGTGGGAGTCGCCAGTCGCTAGTCACCAGTCACTTGACTCCGCCGGAATCGCCCCGTAAAGTCTCGCTACCTGCTGTCCTCTTCCGAGCCAGATCTCAGTGGTGCTCCACCAGGGTGTTTCCCGGAGGTCGCATGCGCTCGCGTCTGATCCCGCTGCTCCTGCTCTCGCTCGCCGGCTGCGAATCCACCGACGGCGAGATCACGAATGAAACTACTGGCGACGTGGGTTTCGTGCGGGTCTCCGCTGTCACGGCGGGCCTGGGGTTGGACGCCGACGCGTACACCGTCACCCTCGATCCCGGCGGGACCAACAGCCTGACCCAGGAGCTGCCGCTGCACGGCACGGCGGATTTCGGCGGCATACCTGTGGGCGATCACACCTTCGTGGTGGAGGGAGTGGCCGACAACTGTGCGGTGACTCCCGATGCCACGCAGTCGTTGACCGTCGTCGGCGGGCAGACCCAGCCCATCGATTACTCGATTATCTGCAGCGCGCCTCCGCTGACCGGGCCGAACCTGATCGCCTTCGAGAGCGATCGCGACGGCTTCCCCGAGATCTACACCATGAATCCCGACGGGAGCACTCAGAGCCGGGTTACCCAGGACGAGCTGGTCAACATCCGCCCCTCGTTGGCGCCCGACGGGTCGACCGTCGCGTTCGTGCAATCCACCGATGCGGGCGATGACATCTTTCTGGTCGCTCCCGATGGCTCGGGCGCGTTCAACCTGACGGAGAGTGGCGATCTCGAGGCCGAACCCTCGTGGTCGCCGGACGCGACGAGAATTGCCTTCCTCATCAACGTGGACGCGGGTGGCGGCATCGCGGTGATCCCGGCGGACTTCAGCGACTTTCGTTACGTGTTCCGCGGAATCGCCGCGGGCAAGCCAGCCTGGTCACCCGATGGACTCTTTTTCGCCTTTGAGAGCGAGGGCGCGATCATGACGGTGAGCGCCAACGGCGGTACTCCTGAAGCCATCTTCTCCAGCGACGGGCACAATCCGTCCTGGTCACCCGACGGCACCCGGATCGCCTTCGATAGTCCCTCGCAGGCGGACGGGCCAGGAATCTTCGTGGTGGGTTTGGATGGCTCGGCTGTCACCCGCGTGACCACCGGCGACGATCATGCGCCGACCTGGTCGCCGGATGGAACCCAGATCGCCTTCAGCCGGGGAGCGGAGGACACCCCAGAGCAGGAGATCTTCCTGGTCAATGCCGACGGGTCCGGCCTGACCCAGCTGACCAGCAATACCGCGGCCGACTCGCACCCGTCCTGGTCCCATTAGGGACGAGCTCAGTAGTCGCCGCTAGGCGAGTCGCCGGTCGAAAGTCGCGAGTCGTCCTCTGCCGGTTCATGGATCGGCGCGGCCTGCAGGAGCGGACCGGCATCGGAGATTCAGAGGACCCGGTCGGCTTCACCCGCCAGCCGTTCGGTCTCCGCGTCGAGAATCGTCCGCACTGCCTCGATGAGGGGCTCTCCCGCCGTGTGCTCCCGCCCGTAGCCCAGGTTGAAGCGATAATCGAAGGCCGGAGGGTTCTTTCCCTGGGTGTGCTGCAGGATGGTTTCCAGTTTGTCCAGCGCCTTGGCCAGCCTGGCCTCGGGGGTGCTAGCGGCCTCGTATTCATCCCACAGCGCCGCGATTTCCTGGCGGGTGACGGCGGGCAGCGGCTCCAACAGGGTCATCAAATCGCGGCGCTCGTCATCACCCTTTCCAGTTGACACTCCCGCCGCCCGGCGGCGAGCCTGTTCCGGTGCGGGGACATCACCACCCACAGCCTCGCCCAGGTCGTGGACCAGGCAGATCCTCACCAGCTTCGCGAAATCGACCCGCGGAAACTCCGGCGCCAGGACCAGCGCCATGAGGCACAGGCGCCAGGTATGCTCGGCGACGCTTTCCTGCTGGCCCTCGGAGGTGTACGCGCTGCGGTGAGTGACTTTGAGACGTTCGGATGCCCGGAGGAAGTCGAGGACGCCGGCGAGCTCGTGAGGCTCCATGTCTCCAAGATAGCGGGCTCAGCCCGGTGGAAGCACCACCAACACGCCCTCGATCTGCGCGACCTGAATCCCTTCGGACCAGACCTGCACCTCCCCGAAATACAGATGTCGCTTCCGCCGCACCTCACCCTTCAGCACCAGCCGCGGGCTCCATTGTCCCACCGGGTGCTGGAACTCGGCACCGGTCTTCACTAACCGGGGGCGACCTCGTGCGCCATGGACCCACGCCCACAGCGCGATCAGCTGCCCGGCGGCCTCGATCATCAGCGTGCCGGGAAAGATCGGGTCGCCAGGAAAATGTTGTT
>CAWEMG010000020.1:0-118410 GCA_963810165.1 uncultured Gemmatimonadales bacterium | reverse complement strand
CACCGCACTCTCCTTACAGCGCTGGGCGGGCTTCGGGACCTGCCCTGGGAGATCGACCTGGTGGGTGACGGTCCGCTCATGGGTGAGATGAAAGGGCTCGCGAGAGCACTGGGGCTGGAGCAGCGAGTGCGGTTCCTGGGCCAGCGCATGGATGTGGACCAGCTGCTCGCTCAGGCGCAGGTGAGTGTTCTGGCAACAAACTGGGAGGGCTTTCCCCTCAGCATTCTCGAGTCGATGCGGGCGGGACTCCCAGTCATAGCATCGGCGGTCGGAGGCATCGACGAGGCTGTTATCGACCAGGAGACCGGCTATGTCGTTCCCCGCGGCGACGTGATACGGCTGCGGCAGCGGATGGAGGGGCTGCTGAGGGCTCCGTCGCTGCGCACGCGGATGGGGCTCAGTGCTCGTAATCGTTACGAGCAGCAGTTCACACTCGATGTGAGTGTGAAAAAAACGCTGGCCGTGTATGAGGAGGTAGTTGCGAACGACCGCCTCACAGGCCTACCGCATTCCATTCCAGCCGAAAAAGCCTCATAGCAGAAAAGATGAGGGCGGACCAGCCAACCTCCGCTGGTCCGCCCATCGTTGTCGCCCGCGGGTTCACCCGCCACCGAGCTACCGGCAGCTGCGCCGGGCCAGCGAGCTCAGTTTGGATTGGACGGCCTTCATTGCCGTCACGTTGGTAGACTTGGTCACGAAGGCCTTATCGTATTTCCACATGATCATCGTGCAACCGCTGGCGCCGAGGTTAGTACTCCAGCTCTTCAACTGGTCCGCCGTGATGCGGCAGTTCGGATACCTCGTCCCCAGACCTCCAGTGCCCCGGCAATCCCAACCATTCCGGTCCTGGACGCCGCCATTCAAGACGTTGAGACTGAAGCCAACCTTGACTCCGTCCCGGGTCGCCTGGGCTCAGACCTTGTCCCTCCAGGCGCTGACATTCCCTTGAGTGACCCACCACGAGTATTGATTCAGGGTGTAGTCGACGACATTGTACCGCTCAGACGCCCGCCACTGATAGCCGGTGGGACCGTAATTGACGCCCATCGGCAACGTTGGGAAGATAGCCTTGGCGTAGCTGGCCATCTGATCCAACAGGCGCTTCGTGATCACGCCACCCCATTGCCGTGTCTCCGGCTCATCGATCAGGGCGTTTCCGGTGATCGTACCATCATACACCGCCGCCGCCACCGCCCTCCTGATGGCAGAGGTGTTGAAGGTGTTCATCTTTCTCTTCCACTTGGTGAAATCGAACTTGCCGTTGGTCGTGTAGTTGGAGGACGGACCGCCGGTCATGGCTAGCACCAACCGGTGACTCTTATTCCGAGCAGAGCTGATGTGTGTGATGATGTTGCTTGCGCTGCTGTAGTTGTGACTGCCTGAGAATGCCAATCCAGCTGTCGACGTGGTCGTGGGTGAGCTCCACAACCCGAACGGGCCGAACGGAACGCCGGTGTAGCGGACAGAAGCCTGGGTGGGTTCAAAAGCAACGATGGACGAATCAGTTGCAAGCGAGTCTGTTGAGGGAGTCGCAACCGAGTCGGCGGCTACGGAGTCGAATTGAGCAACGGGCTCAGTGGTCGCGAGATTGTCGGCACTGTCACATGCGCCGCCGAGAGCCAGCGAGGGCGAGCAGCGGGGCTCGCAGTCGGGCCCATCGAGCGGCACGGGTGAGCGTGTGGATCATTTCTGGTGTCCCCTTAGTACTTAGTTGACGGTGCCTGCGGTAGGTCGAGGGGCCAGCGTGCGGCACGGCCGCAACGGTGGCTCATCGTCAGGTGGTCCTGACGCGCAGGTGGGGTTACAGCGACCGTGCGCTAAGGCACGACGGACGCGTAAGGCCCCTTAGGTTGTAACAGAGTGTGGTTCGCTGGAACGAACTGAGAGTGAGTCTCCAGAGCGAGGAATGGTCGCCGGGTAGCGCCATCTCGTTGTCGTTAAAGCCTCGCGGCAGCCATTATCGTGACCTGAGTCACAAAAGTCAAGCCCGACCACCGTTGCTTCCCTGGCACCTCAAATTTCCCAATTCGACATGATGATCCCCGTTTGGGGGGATCGCTGTGGGTACCCCTGCAGGAGCATCCGCAAGTCGGTCCAGTGAACCCGGTACCCTAACTCGACGAGCTTCAGGTACGCGGCGCTGAACTCCGTCTGACAGCGAATCGCCACCCGGGCAACGCGCTCGGATGTGGCGGAAAGCTGCACAGAGTGGATCAGACGTTCGAAAGTATCGGGCGTGGCGGTGACCAGCTTTAGCACCCGCAGTTCATCCTTGGGCCGGCCGGCCGCCAGCGGGGTGGAATGCCAGAGCGCAAAACCGGTGAGGGCCCCTCCGTCGCGGGTCAGGGTGGTATCGCCGATCCCGAGCTCCCGGGTGAGGGCCAGCTCGCGGGTAAAGTCGACTCCCGGCAGGACCCGGTCGGTGAGCCGGCGGCATTCCTCCAACCGTTCCGTCCAGGCCGGCCCGGCAGCTGAGAGGAGCTCGGGGGCGCCGCTTCCCCGGCGCGGCACGTCGTGGACCAGGGTGACTGTGAGATGCCCCGGCACCAATCCGATTCTGCTGTAGAAGCCGATGTTATCGACCGTCCGCGGCATGGTCTCCAGCCCGATCGTGGTGGCGCCCTGGGCTCGGAGCCAGTCGATCCCGGTCCGCACCATCGCTGACCCCAGCCCCTCGCCCTGCCGGTCCGGCCGAACGGCTAGCGGTCCCATCCATCCCTCGGTGCCGGACCGATGAACCATGTTAAAGGCGACCATGTGTCCCTCGGCGTCCCGCCACACCATGGAGCCGTCGCCCGCATCTTCCAGGGCATAGCGCCAGACGAGGCTGTTGAGCTGCGGCACTCTGCACCCCCACGAGACCGTCCCGGCTATACCGGTCGGTAAAGGCCTCGGTGAAGACCCGGTTCAGCGACTCGATATCCCGCAGCGTGGCCCGCTCGGGCCCGCGCACGCTGCGGTCAGGCCGCCACATCACGGCCTCCCCGAGGATCGTCGACGCACGCTGGCCACGCCGGTGGCCTGGTCGAAGCCGACCCGCACCACATGGTCGACGCTCTCCCGCAACGATTCGATGTGGGTGACCAGAATGACCTGCGAAAAGCGGTCGGCCAGGCTTCGGAGCAGATCGGTCACCGCACTGCGGTGAGCCTCGTCGAGCGAGCCGAAGATCTCATCGAGGATGAGCATCGAGAGCGGTTGCCCGGCCAGCTCGGCGATCATCTGACTGATGGCCAACCGGAAGGCGAGATTGGCGACGTCCTCCTCCCCGCCGGAGATCACGGTCTGAGGATCGCCATTATCGAGCACCGTCGCCGAATAGTTCTCGTCGAGCTCCAGCTCCACGTACCGCCCGTGGGTCAGCTCGCTGAGGAAGCCGGACGCGATGTCCGAGAGGTCGGGACGCAAGCTCGAATTGAGATCGTCTGCGCAGATCGGTAAGGGCGCGGTCCAGCTCCTGGTGCAAGGCCAGCTCGCCTGCGGTTTCCCCGGCGGCCCGCTCGCGCTCGTCCCGCTCCGCCTGCCGCCGAATGACGGCTTGGACCGCTTCGCCGGCGGCGCTGCGCTCGGCCTTGGCCCGGACCAGCGCCAACTCGGCTTCGCGGCGGGCGCGTTCCGCGGCCTGCTCGGTGTCACGGAGCGCCTTGAAGGTGGCCTCGCTGAAACCCAATCCGGCCAGCTTGGTCCGCAGCTCGGTGATGCCCCAGGACCGAGTCGGCAGCTGGCAGTCACGCGCGGCCTGGAGCTCCGCGGCGATCGCCTCGCTTCGTTCCGCGACGACCCGGAACCGTTCCGCCTGCAGCGCGAGCGGCTCCAGGGCCCGGGTTTCGCGCACGACCGCCTCATGGCGGCCCTGGTCGTAGGTCTCGGCCAGCCCTACCAGCGCCCCCTCCAGCTCACCCACCCGCAGCAGCAGTCGCTGCTGTTCCTCCCGGAGCGGGCCTGCCTCCTGGGCCTGGGCGAGGAGCCGGCCTTGCTCGGTGGTGGCCTGGGACAGCTCCTGCTCCAGCGCGATCCTGCTGCTGATCGATCTCGGTGAGCGGCTGGGGCTCCTGCTGCAGCTGTTCGATCCGCTGCTTGTAGTAGTTGCCGTTCGAGCGCACTTCCTCGATCTGCCGGTCGAGCAGCTCCAGCACCTTGGCGTATTCCACGCCCAGCGGCCGGGCACAGGTGGGACAGACCCCTTCGGCGCCGGCCTGGACGATCCGCTGCCGCTGGTCCTTCAGCTCCTGATACTGGTCCAGCAACCCTTGGCGCTTGGTCTTGGCGTCCTGCGCATCGCGAACCCAGACGGTTCGACGCTCTTCGGCCTCGAGCGCGGCCGCCGTCAGCGATGCGCGCACCGCATTGACTCGACTCAGAACGTCGTCCAGGAGCTGCTTCGATGGCAGCCGGGAGATGCGCTCCTGGATCGAGGCCAGATGGGTCCGCACTTCGTCCAGCTGGGCCTGGTAGCTCTTCCGCGCGGCGTAGGCTTCGGCCTGGCGCTCCAGCGCCTGTGCCTCGCTGCGCAGCGCCGGCAGCGGCGCGAGGCGGCGGTGTACCTCCTCGAGTTTTTGGCGGGCCGAAGCCGCCTCCTTCGGCTTCCTGCTCCAGCCGCCCGGCCCGCTCCGTGACCGCCGTCGCCTTCTGCTCGGCGAGCTTGAGCTCGGCCTCGAGCGCCACGGCCGTCTCCCGCAGCTGCTGGAGCTGCCTCCCACTGGGGCCGAATGGTCGCCAGCTGTTGCTCCGCCGCGCCGCTGGCCGCGCCCGCCGCCGTTTCCGCGGCGCGGGCGGCCGCCAACCGCTCGTCGGCCTGTTTCCTGGCGGCCTCCAGCTCGCTGCCGTCGGGGAGTCCGGCCCGCAGTCCTTCGAGCCGGGCACGCAACGCTGAGCGCCGTTCCTTGAGGCGTTCCTGCGCGATCCGCAGACGCTCGTATCCCAGAACCTGGGAAAGAAACTGGGCCCGCTCGGGCGCGCTCATCGCGGCCATGACGGCCAGCTGCTTCTGTCCGGTGAAGTAGGTGTTGAAGAACTGGTCCCGGGTCATGCCCAGGAGCCGAGTCACTCGTTCGGTCACCGCGCCGATGCTGTTGGCGACGGCAGACACGTCGCCGTCCTGATACAGCTCGGCGCTGTTGAGCGAGCGCACGACGCGATAGCCATGCGCTCCCAGCGTGAAGTCCACCTCGACCACGACTCTCGCCTTGGGCGGCGCTCCCCGGCGCCGCAGGGTCTCCCGACTGCCCCGGGCCGCCGGCATTCCGTACATCGCCCAGGCGATGGCCTCGAGCAGCGTAGTCTTGCCGGCGCCGTTGGGGCCAATGATTCCGGTGAGCCCGGGACCGAACTCGATCTCGGTGTTTTCATGCTGCCGGAAGTTCTGCAGACGAACCCGGTTGATCTGCATTACCCACCCGCCAGATCGCGCTCGACGCTATCCATCAGATCCCGGCCTAGCCGGACGAACTCGGTCCGGTCGAGCTCCGCCGGGAGGGGACGGCCCTCGAGATAGGAGGTCACCAGCTCGGGTAAGGTCTGCCGCCGTCCTGGAGACCCCACTCCCGTGACTCGGTGCAGCTCCGGCCTCCTGAAATCGAGCTGAAAATGCAGTGCGTCGGCCTTGTAGGCCCGGACGGCCGCGTGATCGATTTCCCGGGCGACGTGCCGCGGGATATCGAATACCCGCAGCCGTACGATCTGGTCGGACACGCCGCCGGGCACTGAGGCCAGGCGCTCCGCGATCAGGTTGTCCACCGCCTCTGCCGAATGGCCCTGCGCCCGGATCGGCTCCAGATCGAGAACCGCCCGAGCTCGGGGCACCGCATGGCGCTCCACTCGCTGAGTCTCGAGATCAATCAGCAGCCACCCTTTTCCATGGGAGCCGTGGTCCACCTCGTCCGCCGCCTCGCCCCAGATGTTCGGCCCGATAAAATCCAGCGATCCGGCGTACCAGGCGTTCCGGGCCACCTGATGCTGCGTGTGGTAGTGTCCCAGCGCGATGTAGGTCCAGTCCTCCAGGTGAAGCTCACGGCGGTTGACGACCGCGCCGCCGTAGTCCGTGGCGACATGGCCCAGGGGGTACTCGCCCTCGACCTCGAAGTGGGCCACGAGCACCTGGTGCTTCTCGGGACCCTTCCGGGAGCAAGCGCGGGCGGCTCGGGAGACAGCGTGGCCTGCCGCGGCACCGCGAAGATGCTGAGATCGAGCTCAGGGTAGACCAGCCGCCGGGGCTCGTCGGTCGCCACCTCCACCCCCAGCTCCTCGAAGAGCCGAAGGATCGATCCTGTCTCCACGGTGCGGGGCGTGTCGTGGTTGCCGGCGATCAGTACCACAGGCGCGTGCGGCAGGGCTTCTCGCAGCCGCTGAAATTGCCGAAACGCAAAGACGATGGCGTAGTTGGTCGGGCGGACGGAATGAAAGAGGTCACCCGCCACCACCACGGCATCGGGTCGCGCGGCAATGACCCCGTCAATTGCCTGGCGGAACGCCTGCGCGACATCGGCTTCTCGTTGGTTGATGCCGCCGGAGGTCTGCCGGTGGTACTGCCGGATGCCGAGGTGGGAGTCGGCGATGTGCGCCAGTTTCACGGGTGGAGAATGATCCGAAGAGTTGCAAAGGGCAAGAACGCAGAGATTTGAGACTTGCCCGCCTGGTCTGTCCTACGCTCCGTAGGAGTCGTCCACACGCTTGAGGGCGGGAATTCCCCGGCGCGGCGCGGCGACCTCTCCGTTCGACCCGGCGGCCCAGGCAGGCGGTGAAAAAGGCGTATGCGTCGATGGGGCGCTCGCGTCGAGTCGCAGCCAGGGCGCGCCGCACATCTTCCTCCCGGCGGCCCTCGATCAGCGTCCGTACGGCATCGCCCGATACCCGTCGATCGAGCCGCCGAAGGTGGCGCACCACCGCATCCACGAAGGGCAGCTCGGCGGCAGGCGGAAAGCGCTCCATGCCTTCCCGGCTGGTCAACACTGCGGGGCGGGGGAACTTGACGAAGATCGGCTGGGTGAAATGCGGATGCCGCAACATCAGCTCGCCCTTGGGCAGGGTGGCCAGCTTGATCTTCGTTGCCGGCGAGAGGGTGCCGTACGCCGGCATAGCGAGCTCATCGCTGTCCATGCGCCCGTAGATCCCAGTCCCGGCGTTCCCCACGACCCGCCGCTGCACCTGAGAGCGGAACTGCTGGGCTGAAAAGAGAACCAGTCCCAGATAACGGCCCGCGCTCGGACAGGTCCAACAGCATCTTTCGCACGTAGGTATCGGGGCCATCGGCCGGCGCGTACTTGTTTAGCTCATCCACGAACACGACTACGTGGTCGACACCCAAGTCACGCCGCTCCAGGTGCTCGCGCAGCTTCGATACCACCCGGGCGAAAACCAGGTCCTGGGCCAGCGGATCGAGTCCGGCGACATCGACCACGTGCACGCTGCGGTCGTCAAACCTTCCCCAGGGCAGGTCGTTCGGCACGCCGTCGTCGGTAACCAGGCCCTTGGAGCGGGTGCTGATATTGCTGAGGCGGTTGCGCACCTTGCGGATGGTCGCAACGTGGTGGGTCCTCCAGACCTCGGAGCCGCGTCCCATTGCTTCCATGAAGTCGAAGATGGCGCGGAAGAACTCGTCCAGGTCGGCGAAGCTCTGCACGTTGAATGATTTTCCCCGAAGCATTTCGTCCACGTACTCCCGGCCTACTACCCGTTCGGCCAGGAAGTCGATGAAGGCGTCGGCCTTCGCGTCTATGTCATCGCGATTGAGGACGACCTCGGCGTAGTCAAGGACCTCGCGCAGACCCCAGACGAGCGGCTCGGTGTTGGCGGCCAGGGCCTCGTTGGTCCGGAGACTGTTCAGGTTGACCCCATCGGGTTTGAGCGGGGCGTAATAGCGCACGTCCTGAAACGGCTCCGCACGGAGGCCGAGCCGGGCATACTGCCGCTCGTCCTCCTCATCCAGGCGGGCGGGCTGGTCGAGGAAGCAGAGATCGGGTCCCTTCACGTTGAAGCAGACCGCGGCGACAGATCCCTTGTGAGCTGGAAAGGTCTGGAAGATGCTGCTGAGAAGAAACTCGACGGCGCTGGTCTTGGTCGCCAGACCGGAGACGCCGGTGATGTTGAGGTGCGCTGCCTCCGGGCCGAGCAGGAAGTCACAGTCGAGGTAGACCGGGGACTCGAGCCCGCCGGCCGCGTACAACCCTACCGGAATTCCGGTGGGCCGGTCGCCGCCGGTATAGGCGTCCATTCTGAGGGCCAGGACCACGTCGGCATCCGAGGCCATCCACACCGATCCCAGCGGCACCGGCTGCAGTGGCTCCTCGGGTATTTGCCGGAGCACCGCAGCCGTAAAGAGCCGGATCTCGGCGCGAACGGTTGCCTCGGTGCCGGCGGCGATGGGGTCCCCATCGGCTCCAATGACCGCGTGCATCGGTGTCGCCAGATCGGAGTAGGCGAAGCCGTCGGTGACCACGCCGTAGACCACACGGCCGCCCTCTTCGACCCGAACGATGGCGCCGATGCCAATGGGACTCTCGCGGGCGGTCCAGAAATGGAACTGGTGCGGAGTCGAGGGCTTGAGCTCGGTGGCGACTACCCGGCCGACCGGTGTTTGCGCTTGCATGACAGAATTTTAGCCGAGCGGAGGGGGCAGGGACAGCTAAGCGGGTGGGCTCATGCCCTTGCCTTGAGATACTGTTCGACGCTGTACATCCCGTAAAGCAGACGATCCCAGCGCCGGTCGGGTGCGCTGACCGGCGCGCGGTCGGCCATGATCCAGCGGGAGATAGCGCTGGCCCGCTCGGGTGATCCATTTTCGGGCGCCACCTCGACTCGAACCAGGCCGTACAGCAGATCCTTCCCTTCCCAGGGCCACAGCCGGAGGCCCCAGGCTCTGACCGAAGCGAGGCTCCGAGTGGCCGGTGCGTACACCGATGACCGGTGCCCGCAGGGCAAGCGGAGGTACTGGTGTAGATCGGCGCCATCGAACGGAAGGATGGAGTGACTCTTCGAGATCGCGACCATGCGCGGGTCCCCCGCCCACCGGGGGCTGACCGACAGGGCACCGTCCACCAGCAGCCACCCATCGCAGCGCTCGCGGTAGCGGTCTCCCACAACGATCTCCAACGCCCCTCGGGCCTGATCCAGCGCCTCGCCCGCGTTCAGGAGATCTCGCAGAGGATGACCGGGTTCGGTGTCCGGCAGAGGGATCGTCTCGAGAGTCGACAATGCGTCCGCGGCAGCAGCGAGGGCTGCTGGCCGCCCCAGGATGACCGAGCGACGGGCTTCAACGACCGTGTGAAGGCGGCGCTCGCGGCGCTCGCGCACCGCCGCGCCTAGGACCGCACCGAACAGCGGGGCTGACCCGGCATATCCGATGATCTCCGCCTGCTGAATGCCGTCGAGATATCCCACCGTTCCGGGCCAGGCCTCGGGGGGGTCAAGCGGTATGCTCCGAAGTACCTCGCCTTCTACCAGCTGGGCGGGCCGGATCGCGGCCTCCTCCAGGCGCCCAGCGCTCGCCTCGGGAAGCACGGAGGCGGGTGTGAGGCCGTTGAGGCGAAAGGCCCGGCGGATGGCGTCGAAATTCATGGTCAGCCGTAGAGAGGAGGGTGATCTGCGCAACTCGATAGCGCTCGTGCACGATGCGCCGCGGCTCCACCGGGAAGTCTTAGAGACCGCGGCCGGTGGAGAATCACCCGCCGGCGTCCACCCCTCGACCATCGCCCGGGGGGTAACTGGTTACGTCCCAACCCTTCAGCAACCTTCAACTTAGCCGCGCAGCCGCGGCTCAGTTCTCCTGCCTCTCCCGCGTCGTCAGGGGCATTGAATTTGCACCTCCATCACGGAATTGCAGGAATCCCCCATCCCCGCGAATGAAATGCAAAGCACTGGTTTTCAGCTGGCCAAGCGGTCTCTCCAGTTCGTGCGTCCGTACCGAGGCACCCTGACCGGCGTTGTCGCCCTCGCCCTCGTACTTGCGGCACTGAGCGCGCTCGATCCCCTCCTCATGAAATACCTGTTCGACGCGCTGGAGCGCCGCAGCGGGCTGTCTTCGCTGGCGGCGATCATCGCGGGACTGGTGGCGCTGGAGCTGGCCCGGGCGGGACTCCAGGCCTGGCTCGGGGTCCTGAGCTGGGACGTGCGTCTTGGCGTGGACTACACCATGCGGGAGCGGGTCATGAGCAAGCTGAACTCGCTGCCGATGTCGTTCCACCATGGCGAGACGATCGGCGCCACGATGAACCGGATCAATCAGGGGATTGCCGGGTGCGTCACCGCCTTCTGTGAGACGGCATTCAATCTCCTTCCCACGCTGCTGTACCTGGTGCTGTCGGTCACTGCCATGCTTCGCATGGAATGGCGTCTGGCGGCCGCCGTGATCGTCTTCGCACCCATTCCGGCCATCATCGGCGCCTGGGCCGCACCGGAACAGATGCACCGGGAGCGCCGCCTGGTCGAACGGTGGAACTCGATCTATGGGCGGTTCAACGAAGTGCTGGCAGGGATGATGACGGTCAAGGGATTCGCGATGGAGGAGGAGGAGAAGCGCCGCTTCATGCAGGGAGTCCGGGAAGGCAATGAAGTGGTGCGCCGGGGTGTGCGGACCGACAACGTGACCGGAACCCTGCGGACGCTGGCCGCCACTGCCGCGCGTCTGACGGCGCTCGGCGTCGGTGGCTACCTGATCTACCGCCGAGAGATGACGGTCGGCACGCTGCTGGCCTTTCTGGGGTATATCGGCGGCCTGTTCGGACCGGTCCAGGGCCTCACCAACACCTACCAGACCCTTCGGAAGGCCACCGTCTCGCTGGAGGCGATCTTCAGCATCCTGGATGCGGAAGACGTGGTCGCGGACGGTCCGGAAGCCTCGGACGTTCGGCCGCTGCGGGGAGAGGTGGAGTTCCGCCGGGTAAGCTTCGGCTATCAACCGGGCTCGGCCGTCCTGCGGGACGTCAGTCTCACGGCGCGACCGGGTGAGACCATCGCCCTGATTGGACCGAGCGGGAGCGGCAAGACCACCCTCCTGGCGCTGCTGCAGCGGTTCTACAGTCTGACTGAAGGCTCCATCACGGTGGACGGAGTCGATATCCGTGGGATGACCCAAAGGTGTCTCAGGAGCCAGATCGGCGTCGTGTTCCAGGATGCCCATCTCTTCAACGACACGGTCCGGGCCAATATCGCCTACGGCCGGCCGACGGCGTCGCAGGCCGAAGTGGAAGCGGCGGCCCAGGCGGCTCACGCGCACGACTTCATCATGGCACTACCGGAGGGGTATGACACGGTGGTACGCGAGCGAGGCAGCCGGCTCAGCGGCGGGCAGCGCCAACGCATCGCTATCGCGCGGGCGCTGTTGAAGGATCCACCGATCCTCATCCTGGACGAGGCCACCTCGGCGCTCGACACCGAGTCGGAGTATCTGATCCAGAGTGCGCTCCGAACGCTGCTGCATGGGCGGACCGCGTTCGTCATTGCGCACCGCCTGTCCACTGTGCGCGATGCCGACCGTATTGTGGTCATCAAGGACGGGGCGATCACGGAAGCCGGCAGCCACAGCGAGCTGCTGTCTCAGGCGGGGTACTACGCGTCGCTGGTGGCGCGGCAGACGAGAGGGTTCCTGGGAGAATCGGAGCGGGCGGCGTAGCTCACTTCGGCGGGTCGGGTTACTCCACGTCGAGCGGCGCGAACGGCGGCACGTTAGTGAGCCAGAACCCAGCCAGCCCACCCTGCTGATCCACCTCGATGAAGAAGTTGTCGGCGGCCCGCACCCCTTCCACCGGCCGGCGCGGGCCGATCTGCAGGTGAAAGACGCTTTCGTTGCGGTTGGTCTGGACCGAGAGCGTCGTGTCCACTTCCACCGAGGCGACGCCGGGGCGGGAAGGACGTGCCGGCAGCACCACCCGGCCGTCGGTCAGCTTGGCCGGGACCTTCAGATCTCCCACCGGAACCACCTCGGGCCACACGACCACATCCAGCCCGCAGATGACTCCGTTGTTCACGTCGAGCACCGCCACGGAGCCTTCGGCGTCGGTCAGCTCGACCGAGCCCGTGAGGCCGCCGCTCTTGCGATTGCCTTTGAAGGCGCCCGAGAGAATGTCGGTCTCGGAATCCCAGCGCCAGTTGATGGTGGGCAGTGCTCCGCTCAAGGGCTCGATACGGGCGTCCATGCTCATCGGGCCGGCCTCAGGCTGCCCGGGCAGAGGCAAGACGATGGATCAGGCGCAGAATCTTGTCGAGCGCCTTCTCCAGCTCCGCATCGGACACCGAGTAGCTCAGCCGCACCCAGCGATCGTCCGCGAACGCCGCCCCCGGGACCAGGGCCACGCCCTCCTGCTTCATCAGCTGCTCGCAGAAGGTCTGGCCGGTGACCGGATCGGAGTCACGGATGCCATCCACCCGGAAGAAGAAGTAGAACGCGCCGTGCGGCTCCACGAACTCGATCCCCGGCGCCTCGCTGCGAAACCGATCGACCAGATAGTCCCGCCGGCGGCGGAACGCGCCGACCATGCGGGTCACCTCCGCATCCACCCGCTCGTCGTTGAACGCCGCGGCGGCAGCCCACTGAGCGGGGTGGTTGGCCCCGGTGGTGGTGTGGGACTGTAGCGCCGCCATCGCCTTGGCGAGGTGAGGCGGAGCGAGGGCCGCGCCGATCCGCCAGCCGGTCATGGCGTACGCCTTGCTCGCCCCATAGATGATCACCGTGCGCTCGAGCAGCTCATCGGGCAGATCCAGCAGCGACGGCGCGGGGCCGGGACCGTAGTTGATGCGGCGATAGATCTCATCCGAAATGATCCAGACGTCGTTCTTCTTGGCCCACTCGGCGATCGCCTTCAGCTCCGCCAGGGTGTAGACCGCCCCGGTTGGGTTGCAGGGTGAGCAGAGGATGATGCCGCGGGTGAGCTTGTGGCTGGCGCGGTCGAGATCCCTCACGCTCACCTTGAGTCCCCATTCCGGATCACCCGGCACCAGCACCGGCTCGGCGCGGGTGAGGTGCACGATCTGGGGATAAGAGACCCACGCGGGTGAAGGAATGAGAACCCGATCCTTGGGGCCGAACAGGGTGAAGCAGGCGTTGAAGATCGACTGCTTCGATCCCGAGCTCACCACGATGTTGTCGGCATTGACCGCCCGGCCTCCCGACATCAGCGAGAGCTGCTTGGCGATGCCGGTGCGCAGCTCCGCAATGCCGACGTTCGGGGGGTAACGGGTCATTCCCTTCTGGATGGCCTGGATTCCCGCCTGGGCCGCGACGGCCGGCGTGTCGAAGTCGGGCTCGCCGACGCCGAGATCGAGCACGTCCTCGCCGGCGGCCTTGCGGCGCTTGGCCTCGTTGCTGATGGCGACCGTCTCCGAGGCTTTGAGGTGCTGGACGTTCAGCGACAAGGGGTCAGGCATGGGACGGTCCGAATCTGAGGTGAGCTGCGGCAGACCGGGGAAAAGTTTGTCCTCGGCTCGGTGATGTCAACGGCACGATCCCTCACGGGCCGTCGGCTCAGCCAGCCTCTTGGACCGCCTCACCGGGCAGCTTAGCTTCGTCGGACGAAGCATCACGCGTCTGCCAACGGAGCCTCGGTGCCCTCCTTTCAAGATCTCCATCTCACGCCGCCCTGGCCGCCGCGCTCGAACGACTGGGCTGGGACGCCAACGATCCAATGGCCCGAGACACAGCTCCGACCACGGCCCGGGGCCATAATCTCGTCGCGGCAACTCCCCCGGTCCCAGCTTACGCAGCTCCGGCCCTGGCGGGGGTCCTCACCCGTCTGGGGCCGGGCAGCCGGGCGCTCCTGCTCGCTCCTGAGAGCCAGCTGGACGAGTGGGGACGAGTGGCGCACGGGCTCGCCCAGAGAAGCGGCATCAGGGTCCAGGTGGCGCACGGCACCGCCCGAGCCATGCGGCGCCTCAAGGCCGACGCGGTGGATCTGGTCATCGCCACGCCCGAAACCGCCCTCACTCTTCTCGGCCGTTCCGCGCTCAAGCCGGAGGCGATCACGGCCGTCTTCCTGGCCTGGCCGGAGAGCTGGGGGGACGAGGACAGCATCACCCCGCTGATGCAGGATCTACCCCGAGAGACCCAGCGCGTCATCTACACCGCGGCGCCGGATCGGGTCGAATCCCTGATCGAGCGCTACGCGCGGAAGGCGATGACCGCGACGGCGCCGGGGCTGGAGCATGGGACACAGACGGCGGTTCGGACCGTCGGGGTTCCCTGGTCGCGCCGGGTTGCCGCGGTGGCGGAGCTGGTGGAGCTGCTCGATCCGGCCTCCCTGGCGATCTGGACCGCCGATCGGAGCTACCATGACGCACTTGCCCAGGCGGTGGGCCTGAACGAACCCGAGCTGCGCCTGGTGATCGGGGACGCGCCGCCGGCGGAGACTATCATCGCCTTTGACCTGCCCACCGCCGAGCGGCTCGCGGCAGCTTGCCGGCGCGGGCGAGGTGGTGATGCTGATTCCACCGGGCACCGAGAGCTACGCCGCCCGGATCGCGCACCCTCGCCGGCCGCTGGTGCTTCCCGGGCCTGGCGGACAGCGTCACGGGCCGGGCCGCAGCGCAGCGGGCCACGATCGTGAGATCGATCGAGACCGGCAACCCGGACCGGGCGCTCCTCACTCTGGCGCCGCTGTTCGAGCGCCACGACCCTGCTGCCGTGGCCGCGGCGCTCTTCGATCTGTGGTCATCCTCCGCCCCCGCCGCACCAGCGGCTCCGGCGGCCGAGCTCCCCGGCACTGCGAAGATCTATGTGGGCGTGGGAAAGAAGGACGGCGCGACGGCAAACGATCTGGTCGCCGTGCTCACCAAGGAGATAGGGGTCGAGCGGACCAAGATTGGGCGCATCGAGCTACGGGATGCGTACTCGCTGGTGGAGATACCGGCGCAGGAAGCGGAGCGGGTGGCGCTGGCGCTCAACGGAGTGACGATACGCCGGCGGCGGGTGACCGCCCGGGTGGACCGGGGGCCCAGCCGTCCGCCCGGGCGGAACGGGGCCGTGGGTCGGCCGGCCCGGCGCCCGTAGACGGAGCAGCCTACCGCTTGCGGTTCAGCTGATCGCGCAGGGCCCGGCTGGCGCGGAAAGCGGGAACCACCGAGGCCTTGATGCTGACCGCCTTGCCGGTGCGGGGATCGCGCCATTCCCGCGCCGCCCGCTTCCGGGCCTCGAAGCTCCCAAATCCACTGATCGCCACCCTGCCGCCACGCTTGAGCTCGGAGGCGATGACGCCCCCGGGCGCGAAGAACAGTTCGGCTATCTCGTTCGCCTTGGCCTTGGTGAGGCCGAGTCGCTTGGCCACCGTGGCGACGAGCTCCTGCTTGTTCACACGCGCTCCTTGAGGTCGGACGGTACGACGCGGCGGACGAATATCGTCGCTGAGGCGAAGTGGCCGCAAGATGCCTGGAGTTTCCTGCGCGGCCCTCTACATTTGCATCCCTCAACATTCACAGTCGGAGAGCCGTCGCATGAACTATGGGATGCACCCCGGATGGATCGAGGTGATCAGCGGCGTCATGTTCAGCGGCAAGAGCGAAGAGCTGATCCGCCGCGTCCGGCGGGCGACCATTGCCCGGCGTAAGGTGCAGGTCTTCAAGTCTCATCTGGACAGTCGCTATGCGGGTCTCTACAGCGTCGCCAGCCACAACGGGACCGAGCTGGAAGCCAGTCCGGTCGATTCCGCGGCCGAGATTTTTCGTCTGGTTCGGCCCGACACCGAGATCGTGGCCATCGACGAGGCGCAGTTTCTCGATCCGCAGGTCGTCCCCGTGTCCACCCAGCTGGCCAGCCGCGGTGTCCGGGTGATCCTGGCCGGCACCGACACCGATTTTCGGGGAGAGCCGTTCGGCTGCATGGGTGAGCTGATGGCGGTGGCGGAGATGGTAGACAAGCTGCAGGCCATCTGCGTGATCTGCGGCGATCCCGCGTGCCGCAATCAGCGGCTCATCGACGGCAATCCGGCGCGCTACGATTCACCTACGATCATGATCGGCGGGCGTGAGAGCTACCAGGCGCGCTGCAGGCACTGCCACAAGGTGCCGCGGAGGGACGAGGACCAGACGGCGTTGCTTTAGTTAACAGAGGCACAGCGGCATGCTCTCCGGTCACGACATCTGAGCCAGGTAAACATCTGGCGCTGAGTAAGACCGATGCGTCGCCGAGTATGTCCCTCGAGCCGGTGGTGGCGCAATCGTGTCATCTGACGCGTTGACGGCAACTGGTGCCGGTAAGACGAGGTCGCAGGCCTCCAGGCCAGGGCGCCACGATCCTGGACGCAGACCAGTGATCGCGAGATCCAGCTTCGGGAGCCCGTACGAAGTCGATCTGCTCGGCTGACGGCAGCCTGGACCGGCGCGTCGCTCTCCGGCGCCAGGGTGTCTGGCCGATCCCGCCGCGCTCGCCGATCTCAACCGCATCGTTCACCCGGAAGTCCGTCGCCGGCGGCTGGAGCTCCTCGCTGAAGCCCGGGCCCGGGGGGACCGCATCGTGGTGAGCGACATTCCCCTGCTCTTCGAGGCCGACGACCCCTCCGCGTTCGACGCCGTGGTGCTGGTGGATGCGCCCGAGCCGGTTCGGCGGGCCCGGCTCCTGGCCACGCGCGGCCTGACGCGCGAGGAGGCCGAGCGGATGATGCGAAGCCAGCTGGCGTCCGGGCCCAAGCGAAATCGGAGCGACTATGTGATCGACAACGACGGCGATCTGCCGTCGCTGGAGCGCGCCGCCCGCGGGGTATGGCAGTCGCTGCTCGATCGCGCTTGACCTCTCACTCCGTCCCACCTATCCTCCGACGCGCAACCACAGAGAGAGATCGCGGGTGTCAAACGTACCAGAGAATCTGGTCTACACCGCCGAACACGAGTACGTCGCTCGTACCGGCGATCCGCGAGTCGTCCGCGTGGGCATCACCGACTACGCGCAGGGCGAGCTGGGCGACGTCATCTTCGTGCGGCTGCCCAAGCCCGGCGAGCGCCTCGACTCGCATCAGGCATTCGGCGAGATCGAAGCAGTGAAGGCGGTCTCCGAGTTGTACAGCCCGCTCGCCGGCGAAGTGGTTGAGATCAACAGCGCGCTCGACCAGGATGCGGGTGTTGTCAACCGCGATCCCTACGGCGCCGGCTGGATGATCACGCTCAGGATCTCGAGCCCCGACGACCTGAAAGGCCTCATGTCACCAGCCGAGTACCGGGCGCACATCGGGGAGTGACCGCGGGGATCGATGCGAAATCTTGCCAATCGGAATCAGACGAAGCAATGAAGCGAAGCGCCGTGCCTCGAGAGCCCAGTCTCGGGGCCTTTTATTTGGAGAGGAGCCAGGTCCCCAGATGACGAGTGTGCTCGAACGCAAGATGACGGCCCAGACGCCGGACGTGCTCTATCCCTCGCACTTCGCGTACCGACACATCGGTCCCCGGAGAGCCGACGTGGACGAGATGCTCGAGCTGCTCGGCTATGAGTCGCTCGACGCCTTCATCGACGCCGTGGTGCCCGACGAAATCCGGCTGCGACGTCCGCTGGCCCTTCCGCCCGGACGGAGCGAGCGGGAGGTGCTCCAGGCGCTCCGGGGGATTGCCGGCATGAACCGGGTGTTCCGGTCATACATCGGAATGGGATACGCCGGCTGCTTCACCCCTCAGGTCATCCAGCGGAACGTGCTGGAGAATCCGGGCTGGTACACCGCGTACACGCCCTATCAGGCGGAAATCGCCCAGGGCCGCCTGGAGGCGCTGCTGAACTTCCAGACGATGGTGTCCGACCTGACCGGCCTGGAAGTGGCCAACGCATCGCTGCTCGACGAGGCGACGGCGGCTGCGGAGGCGATGAACCTGAGCCTGGCCGTGAGCGCAGTGAAGGAAGATCCGATCTACCTGGTGGATGCTCGCTGCCACCCGCAGACGATCGACGTGGTGCGCACCCGGGCCGAGGCGCGGGGAATTCGAGGTGACAGTGGCGGAGCCGGCTGACTTCGATTTTGTCCCCGGCGTGATCGGCGCACTGGTGCAGTACCCAGCCACCGACGGCGAAGTCCGCGATTTCAGAGGGCTGGCCGAGCGGGCCCATGCAGCGGGGGCGCTGATTACAGCAGCGACCGACCTCCTGAGTCTCGTTCTCCTTACACCCCCGGGAGAATGGGGCGCCGACATCGCGGTGGGCAACAGCCAGCGGTTCGGGGTCCCGATGGGGTATGGCGGCCCCCATGCCGCATTCTTCGCCACGCGGGATGCCTACAAGCGCGCCCTTCCCGGCCGGATCATCGGCGTATCCAAGGACCGCGACGGCCGGCCGGCTATGCGGATGGCGCTACAGACCCGGGAGCAGCACATCAGACGCGACAAGGCCACCAGCAACGTCTGCACCGCGCAGGTCCTGCTTGCCGTCATGGCCAGCATGTACGCGGTCTATCACGGGCCCTCAGGCCTGCGCCGGATCGCCGAGCGGGTGCACACCCGCACCGTGCTGCTGGCCAACGCGCTTCGGCGGCTCCGATACCAGGTCGTGCACGAGGCCTACTTCGATACCATCTGCGTCGAAGTGGAGGGCTGGGCGCTGCCCCGGCTGCTCGATGCCGCGCGAGTCCGGAACATCAACCTGCGGCCGCTATCCGGCACGCGGCTCTGCATCGCGCTGGACGAGACCGTTACGCTGGGGGATCTGGCGGACCTCATCTCGATCTTTTCGCTCAACGAGGCGCTGCCGTTCATGCTGGACGACATCGGGGTAAAAAACGATCGCGCCATACCTCCGGGGCTGGGGCGGAGGACGTCGTTTCTCGATCACCCGGTGTTCCACCGCCATCACTCCGAGACCGAGATGCTGCGCTATATCAAGCGTCTGGAGTCGCGCGACCTCTCGCTGACGTCCGCGATGATCCCGCTCGGCTCGTGCACCATGAAGCTCAATGCCACCACCGAGATGATGCCGGTCAGCTGGCGGGAATTCAACCGGCTGCATCCTTTCGCCCCGCGCGACCAGGCCGCGGGCTACCAGCTGCTCTTCAGCCAGCTGGAGTACCAGCTCGCCGAGATCACCGGCTTCGCCGGGGTGTCGCTCCAGCCGAACGCCGGTTCGCAGGGAGAATACGCCGGGCTCCTGGTGGTGCGGGCCTACCACCGTTCTCGAGGGGATGCCCACCGCACGACCTGCCTGATTCCCCAATCTGCCCACGGTACCAATCCGGCGAGCGCGGTCATGGCGGGCATGCAGGTAGTGCCGGTGAAGAGCGACGCGCGGGGGAACATCGATGTGGATGACCTCCGTGCCAAAGCAGCGGCGCACCGCGACACCCTGGCGGCGCTCATGATCACCTACCCCTCCACCCACGGTGTGTTCGAGGCGTCGGTCAAAGAGATCTGCCGCATCGTGCATGAGCACGGCGGCCAGGTCTACATGGATGGCGCCAACATGAACGCACAGGTCGGCCTGTGCCGGCCAGGCGATATCGGCGCCGACGTCTGCCATCTCAACCTCCATAAGACTTTTTGCATCCCCCACGGCGGCGGCGGTCCTGGGATGGGCCCGATCGGCGTGGCGGAGCACCTGGTCCCATTCCTGCCGGGCCATCCGGTCGTAGAGCTGGACCATCGCTCGGCCTGCGGCACCATCTCGGCGGCGCCCTGGGGAAGCGCGGCCATCCTGCCGATCTCGTGGGCCTACATCGCCCTGATGGGCTACGACGGGCTCACTGAGGCCACCCGCGTCGCGATCCTCAACGCCAACTACGTGGCGCGGCGTCTGGCCGAGCACTTTCCCCTGCTCTACACCGGCCAGAATGGCCTGGTGGCGCATGAGTGCATCATCGACACGCGCCCCTTCAAGAGCTCGGCCGGGGTGGACGTCGAGGACATCGCGAAGCGAATCATCGATTATGGCTTCCACCCGCCCACGGTCTCCTTCCCGGTGGCCGGGACGCTGATGATCGAGCCGACCGAGAGTGAGTCGAAGGAGGAGCTGGACCGCTTCTGTGACGCGCTGATCGCCATACGGGAGGAAATCCGGGAGATCGAGCAGGGGCGCGCCGACCGGAAGAACAACCTGCTCACCAACGCGCCTCATACGCTCGAGCAGGTCATCGCCGATGGCTGGAACCGGCCCTACCCACGGGAACGGGCTGCGTACCCGACCAAAGCGGTACGGGAGTACAAGGTCTGGCCCACGGTGGGGCGAATCGACAGCGCTTATGGCGACCGGAACCTGGTTTGCAGTTGTCCTCCGGTGGAGGCGTACTCTGAATAGGACGGAGAGGACGGAGAGGACGGAGACGCCGGAGAGGGAATTTCGGCTCTGGATGGATGAGGAGGCGCGGCCGGGCTGGGCCAACATGGCCATCGACCAGACCCTGCTCGAACGCGCCGAACAGCTCGGCGAGCGCTGGCTGAGGCTGTACCGGTGGTCGCCCTTCTGCCTCTCCTTCGGCCGGCATGAACCTGCCACGCGCCGGTACGATGCCATCCGGATCGCCGCGCTGGGCATCGATACCGTCAGACGTCCCACCGGCGGGCGAGCGGTGTGGCACGCCCAGGAGCTGACCTACGCCGTAGCAGCGCCCGCTGCCGAATTCGGATCTCTACGCGCAGCCTACCTGGAGATACACTGCATGCTGGCCAAAGCCCTGAGCCAGATCGGCGTGCCGGCGTATCTAGCCCCTCAGGCTGCGACTCCTCCCCTCGACGCGGGGGCCTGCTTTGCGCAGGCGGTGGGCGGCGAGATCATGCTTTCCGGCCGGAAGCTGATCGGCAGCGCTCAGCTCCGGATGGGAAGCGCTTTCCTGCAGCACGGCTCGATTCTGCTCCAGGATGAGCAGGAGGTCGTGCGCGATGTGACAACCGGCGCCCGGCCGCGCCGGCGAGTGCCGTCGAACACGGCGCCCTGGGCCCGAGCTTCGGACATAGCCGAAGCGATAGCCACACAGGCACAGCGCCGCTGGAGCGGCAGCTGGAAGCCCCTTGCAGACCACGCGGCCATCCTGTCCGGTGCCTCCACCCACTCTTCGCGCTTCCAGTCGTCTTCGTGGACGTGGGCGAGGTGAGCAGAGTACATTCCGTCGAAACCACCCCACCCATCGTAGCCCTGGAGCCTCTGTGACGCCTTGGACGCCACGGATCGCCGTCGTTGCTGCACTCGCGCTCGCGCTCGTTCCGACGGCCGACGCCCAGGTGAGCCGGCGTCGAGGCACGCAGCATCGTCATCGTGACCGGCGGTCAAGCGACGCTTCCCATCCCTACTTTGATGGAGGGAGCGGAGCAGAGCGTGGGCAACCTCGACGTCGCGGACCAGCTGTTCCTCCGGCTGGCGGATCTCGGACCGAAGCTCCAGACCTCGGGCGAACGGGGACTTTGTTCCGGCGCTGGCCAGATCCTGGACCCGGCGCGACTCGGTGACGCTGGTGTTCGATCTGGACTCCAGGGCTCGTTGGCACGATGGAACTCCCGTCACGGCACGGGACGTGGTGTTCACGATGGGCCGTGCCAGGAACCCGGCCATAGCTCCCCGCCTCTCCGAATTGCTCCGGCAAGTTGTCTCGGTGACGGCCGAGGGAAACAACCGCGTTGTCTTTCGGTACGCTCGCCCATATGCCGAGCAACTGTACGATGCCACCTTTCACGTAGCGCCGCTCCCTGCCCACCTCCTCGATTCCATTCCCCCGGCCCAGCTGGCCCATTCCTCGTATGCCGCCCATCCAGTCGGCAGCGGTGCCTACCGCTGGGTGCGCAACGTCCCGGGGCAGTTCGTGGAGCTCGCCGCGGTGCCGGGATTCTTTCTCGGCACACCGAAGATCCAGCGGGTCATCTTTCGGACCGCCGCCGACCCCGCCGCACGGCTCAATCTGTTACTGAGCGGTGAGGCCGACGCGATGGACATCATCCCTCCGCCGCCGGACAACCTGCGCCGGGTAGCCGCCGACTCGGCGCTGCGCCTGATCTCCGTGCCGTCCTCTACCGTCGGCTACCTGCTATTCAACCAGCGTGATCCCAAGAATCGGGCCCGGCCCCATTCCATTCTTGCGGACATCAGGGTTCGCCGGGCGATCACTCTGGCGCTCGATCGGCGACAGATGCTCCAGGCCGTGTTCGGAACCCAGGGTATTGTACCGTATGGGCCCGTCTCCCAAATGCTGTGGATCCGCCAGGGAGCGCCCGAGCCTGACGCCCCCAACGTCACCGAAGCCAGGCGACTCCTGGCATCCACCGGATGGGGAGACTCCGATGGCGACGGTACCCTGGACCGCGAAGGGCGGCCACTGCGCCTGCTCCTGTCGCTCCCGAATACGAGCAGTATCCGGCGGCAGATGGCGCTGCTGGTGCAGGAGCAGCTCCGCCGGCTGGGCATCCAGATTGAAATCCAGCAGCTGGAATTTCCCATCTGGCAGGAGCGTCGCTCGGCCGGAGACTTCGACGTGGACTTTTCCGGGGTAAGCCAGGACGCGTCTCCCTCCGGGCTGACGCAGTCCTGGACCTGTACCGGCGGCAGCAACGTCGCCGGATACTGCGACCGCACCGTGGACTCATTGATCTCCGAAGCCATGCTCGGCCGAGGCGATCCGGCGGAGACCTGGATCGAGGCGCTGCGGCAGATCGAGGAAGGCGCCCCCGCAACATTTCTCTACGCGCCCACCTTCGCGTATGCGGTGAACCGCCGGTATCGCGGCGTGACCATCAGCCCCCAATCTGGCTGGATCACCCTTCGCAAGTGGTCCGTCAGCCCGGATCCGGACTCCCACCGGAGCAAGTGAGGTGAGCGGCTGGCTTCTGCGTCGCTCGCTCCAGGCGGCCGTGACATTTGCCGTGGCGCTGGCGACTGCTCTTTCTGCTGATGCGGGTGGCACCGGGGGATCCGCTCTTCCGGCTGAGCGCCGACCGTCCCATCTCTCCCCAGGAAATCGCAGTGCTCCGCGCGAGGTACGGCCTCGACCGGCCCCTGGGCGACCAACTCACAGCATTCATGGGCGGGCTTCTCCGCGGCGACCTTGGCGTCTCGATCGAGCACGGCCGGCCGGTGACCGCGCTGCTGGCCGAGCGGCTTCCCGCCACGCTGCTGCTGGGCGGCAGCGCGCTCCTGCTCAACTTCACGCTGGGCCTCTGGCTGGGGGTGAGACAGGCGGTGCGCCACGGGCGCCGGGAGGACCGCTGGCTGACTACTCTCTCGCTCACCGGCTATGCCATGCCCTCGTTCTGGCTCGGCCTGGTCCTGGCATGGCTGGTAGGAGTCGAGTGGCGCCTGCTCCCGGCGGCCGGTATGCAGGATCCTCTGCTCGATCCCGATGCGGGCTGGTTGATCAGAGCCGGAGATGTGATGAGACACCTCATTCTGCCGGCCGCCACCCTGTCTATCGTCAGCATCGCGGCGACGATGAGATATCAGCGCACCGCCATGCTCGAAGTCCTGCGGCTTCCGTACATAACAACGGCGAGGTCCAAAGGACTTTCGGAGCGGAGCGTCACCTGGCGCCACGGGTGGAGAAACGCGCTCTTTCCGGTGATCACGTTGTTCGGTCTGTGGCTGCCGATTCTGGTGAGTGGATCGGTCTTCGTCGAGGCGGTCTTCGCCTGGCCTGGGCTGGGCTCATTAGCGGCGAACGCGGTCGGAAGCCGGGATTATCCGCTGCTGATGGGTGCCTCGTTGCTGGTCGCCGCACTGGTCGTGGTGGGAGGCTTCCTGACGGATGTCGCGTACGCCCTGCTGGACCCCCGGGTACGGCTCGGGTGACCACGGTCCTGGACATACTGCGGAGCGCGTGGCGCAATCCGCGGGGCAGAGCCGGCGCGCTGGTGCTCCTCATCGTGGCAACTGCCGCTCTCGTCGGCCCTCTGGTGTTGCCCGACCCGCTCGCGCAGCCAGACGTCCTCGGTGCCGGCCGCCCTCCCGGTTTGGGCCATCCGTTCGGCACCGACCAGCTGAGCCGGGACGTGCTGGCCCGGGTCGTTGCGGGCGGGCGAATCTCTCTCGGAGTGGCACTGCTGGCAGTCACCCTTTCGGTGACGCTGGGCGCCACGGTGGGGGTGATGGCCGGCTATTGGGGAGGCGCGGTCGATGCGGCACTCATGCGGATGGTCGATGGGGCTCTCGCCATTCCGCGCCTCTTCATCCTTCTTCTGGTGCTTGCGGTGTGGGAGCGGGTCCCGGTCCTGGCCCTGGTTCTGCTGATCGGGGCCACCGGCTGGTTTGCCACCAGCCGACTGGTCCGGGGAGAAGTGCTGCGGCTTCGGGAGGAGGGCTACGTCCGTGCGGCCGAAGCGCTCGGCGCCCGGCGACGGCGGATTATCTTCCGGCACCTGCTCCCGAACGCGCTCGGACCGCTCCTGGTGGCCGCAACGCTGGGGGTTGGTGACGTAATCCTGCTGGAGGCCGGTCTCTCCTTCCTGGGGCTCGGTATACAGCCACCGACACCGTCATGGGGCGGCATGATCCTGGATTCCAGAGAGGTGATGATCAGCGCTCCCTGGATCGGCATCTTTCCCGGGCTCGCGATCGTCATCACGGTTCTGTCGGTCAACCTGTTCGGCGACGCGCTGCGCAACGCCGTGGATCCCCGAAGCGCATGACCAACGTTCTCGAGGTGAACAATCTCCGGGTGTCTTTCCCCGGAGGCGACCGCACCCGCTTCAATCCCGTGGATGGCGTGAGCTTTACGCTGCGCCGCGGCGAGACGCTGGCGCTGGTGGGCGAATCAGGCTGCGGCAAGAGCCTGACGAGTCTGGCCCTGCTGCAGCTGGTTCCCGAGCCGGGCCGGATCGATGCCGGCAGCACCATCCGGCTGGGTGACACCGACGTGCTCGGACTCAAGGGCGAAGCGCTGAGGCGGATTCGCGGCCGGCGCATCGGAATGATCTTCCAGGACCCCATGACGAGCCTGAATCCGGTCTTCACCGTGGAAACCCAGATCACGGAAGGGATTCTGGCGCACTACAAGATCTCGAAGGCGGAAGCGCGCGATCGCGCATTACGGCTGCTGCAGGAAGTGGGGATCCCCGATCCAGCCGACCGGCTCAAAGCCTACCCCCATCAGCTGAGTGGCGGGATGCGGCAGCGGGTCATGATCGCCATTGCACTTGCGGCAGAGCCGGAGATACTCGTCGCGGATGAACCGACGACCGCGCTGGACGTGACGGTGCAGGCGCAGATCCTGGAGGTGCTCGATGAGCTGCGCAGCCGTCGCGGCATGGCGGTGCTGCTCATTACCCACGACCTCGGCATCGTTGCCGGCAGAGCGGACCGGGTCGCCGTCATGTACGCCGGACAAATCGTGGAGGAGGCACCCACCACCGAGCTGTTCGCAAACCCATCGCACCCGTACACCCAGGGACTGTTCGCGTCGGTGCCCCGCATCTCGGGGCCGCTCCAGCGACTGAATCCGATCCGCGGCAGCGTCCCGGCGCCCTCGGCGTGGCCCAGCGGCTGCCGCTTCCGTCCCAGATGCCCCAAGGCCTTCGACCGCAGTGAGACCGAGCCGCCCTTGATTCCGGTGGGCCCGGATCATCGGATGCGCTGCTGGCTGGCCGACGAGGCGGGAAACCGGACCCGTCCGTGACGCTATTACTCCAGGTTCGGAATCTGGTGAAGCATTACAAGGCCGCCGGGCTGTTCGGGCGCTCGGCTCCCGTGGTACGCGCGGTGGACGACGTGTCGTTCAACGTCGGCCGGGGGAGACACTCGCGCTGGTGGGAGAATCCGGCTGCGGCAAGTCGTCGGTGGGCCGGACCATCCTCCGGCTACAAGAGCCGACCGGAGGTCAAGCGCTGTATGAGGGCGTGGATATTTTCTCGCTCGACCGCACCGCGCTCCGGCAGCTCCGCCGGAAGATGCAGATCATCTTTCAGGATCCGTACAGCTCGCTCAATCCTCGCATGAGTGTAGGCGCCGCCGTTGCGGAGGGAATCGAGATCCATCGGCTTGCCCCTCGAGCCGAGATTCCGGCTCGAGTGGCGGCGTTGCTCGAGGAGGTCGGTCTCGACCCCACCTATGCCCGGCGCTACCCCCACGAGTTTTCCGGGGGGCAGCGGCAGCGGATCGGAATCGCCCGCGCGCTGGCAGTACAGCCGTCGTTCATCGTGTGCGACGAGCCGGTTTCCGCGCTTGATGTCTCGGTGCAGGCACAGGTGCTCAACCTGCTCACCGACCTCCAGCGCCAGCGCGGTCTGTCATATCTCTTCATCGCACACGATCTGGCGGTGGTGCGGCAGATCGCCCATCGCATCGCGGTCATGTATCTGGGGCACATTGTGGAGGAGGGCCCGACAGATGCGATCCTGTCCGACCCACGACACCCGTATACGGTTGCTCTACTCTCGGCCGTGCCGGAGCCCGATCCTTCGGCGCGCCGCAGCCGGATCGTGCTCAGCGGGGATCTCCCCAGCCCCTCGAATCCGCCGCCCGGGTGTCCCTTTCACACCCGCTGCTTTCACCCGCTCAAGAGTGCACTCTGCCGGACCGAGGTGCCTCCCCTCCGGCCGGTCGCCGGCACCGTGGCGGCGTGCCACTATGCTGAAAGCACCCCGAGAGTCGCTGAAGTCGGCGTCGCCTAGGGAAGCGTGATGATGGTCACGGCCGGGCTGGCGAGCCGGTTCCAGCTTGGGTGACCGATTCACGCATGGAGGAAACAATGGCGGACAAGAAAGATCTTGCGACCGAAGGCACCGCGGACCGGCTCAAAGGCACAGCCAAGGAAGTCGAAGGTCGAGTTCGCAATGCGGTAGGAGGTCTTACCGGAGATACCGGAGAGCAGCTGAAGGGCAAGGCGCAGGAGATAAAGGGGAAGATTCAGGACCAGGCCGGGAAGGCAAAGCAGCGTTCCGACCCCAATCCCGGCGTAGACGACGCCTGAAGCGGTCCCTAACAAAACACAACGCCCGGAACCTGATGGCTCCGGGCGTTTTTTCGGCCTAAGGGTCAGGACGCCAGCGAGGCCGTGATCTCCGACTTGAGCCGGCGCAGCGCCTGACTGCGAATCTGAGACACCCGCGATTCACTGACCTTCAGCACTTCACCGACCTGCCGGAGGTTCAGCTCCTCGTAGTAGTACAGGGCCAGCACCCGCCGCTGCTGCTCGGGCAGTCGTGCAATCAGCTGCTGCAACTGGGCGGTGTGCTCGGATTCAACCAGTTGGTGGGATGCCAGAGTCGCCGCCGGATCCGCATGATTCTCCGCATCACGGGAGGCTCGCTGGCCCTTCGAGTTGGCTGGGACATCGGTCTCGCAGTGGATCCCCACGGCATCCTTCCATTTCCAGTAGGTCTCCAGATCGACGCCAAGTCGCTCGGCGATCTCCTTGGGGGTGGGCGAGCGGCCCAGTTCACCCTCGAGCGCGGACGCCACGCTCTCGATCTTCCGCCGCTTCATCCGCACCGATCGTGGGGTGGAGTCGCGGCTGCGCAGGTCGTCGAGGATGGCTCCTCGTATGCGGAGCACCGCATAGGTGCTGAACGCCAGCCCCCGACTCAGATCGAAGCTGTCCAGTGCCTTCATCAAGCCGAGCGCACCCGCGCTGACCAGCTCCCCAATCTCGATGGAGGGAATGCGGCGAGAGACCTCGCGCGCCACATGGTGCACCAGACCGAGGTGCCGCGAGAGGAGCTGATCGCGGGCCTCCGGGTCGCCGGCGGAACGGTACCGGGCCCAGAGAATGTCGATCCGAGCCTCGGATTCCGGCATGGGACGCGCGGTCACACCCGGCTCCGGGCAGGCTTCACGGAAGGCAGCATCAGGTATCCGTCTTGGAGTGTCGTCGGATGGCGGAGGAATCCCCCGCGCTTCTGGCGGGTGGTAAAGGCAACCGCTGTACCAAGCGAGGATGTCGGGGAAGGCGGCGAAGGGTGCAGATTCTTGCAGCGCTACGCAGATGGCTGGAAAGCTTGAACTTACGCTTCTCTAATAAGGATCTCTCGAGGCACAGAAACGTGGCATACTGGTCGCCTCCGGTGCCCGGCGGACGCCGCTGCACCCGAAAGGGCCAAGGTTGTCGGCAACTTGCAGGGGATTCAGCTTGCCACCCGCATCTGGGACCCGTCCAGACCCGGCTCCTTGCCCCGCTCCTCGTCCACAAAGACCAAGGCCCGGCCCCGTTCCACTACCACGCCGAGGGCCCGGTGAACCTCCGGGGCCAGCACCGTCCCGATCAAGCCGCACATCTTCTCCACCGCCATTTCGGGAGTCAGCTGATCCCGGTAGGGTCGTGCCGTAGTGAACGCATCGTAGACCTCGGCCGCGCCGATCAGTCGAGCTCCCCACGGGATGGCCTCACCCTCAAGACCATCGGGATAGCCCTGTCCGTCCCAGCGCTCATGGTGGCTGCGGACGAATGCCCCGACGTGCCGAAGGTGCGGAAGAGGTGCCAGTATCTGAGAGCCGACCAGCACGTGCCGCTTGATCTGCTCGAACTCTTCGGGAGTGAGGGAACCCTGCTTCCCCATCACCTCTTCCGGCACACAGATCATACCGATGTCGTGCAGGAGTCCGGCGCGGCGCACCGTCTCGACCTCTTCATCGGTGCGTCCCAGCTCGGAAGCGACTGAAGCGGCAAGCTGTGCCACCCGGAGTCCGTGGCCGGCGAACCACGGATCCCGCGCCTCGACGACGCGAACCAGCGACTCGAGGGTGGCGATCGTCAGGTCTTCCACCTTGGCGCGTTCGCGTGCCAGCTCGGCGCCCAGGTTGACCAGCTCCTCCCTGAGGAGCCGGGCCGCGGCGCGCTCCTGGATCAGCTCGGTGCGGCGGCGCAACGCGCGCTGCAAAGCGGCTTCCACGATCGGGAGATCGAGCGGCTTGGGGAGATAGTCCAGCGCGCCGTACTGGAGGTAGTTCACGGCGTCGGTGACATCGGGACGCGAGCTCAGCACCAGCACCGCCAGGCTGGCATCCCGGGTGAGCGACCGGGAGAGGAAGTCACCTCCGCTGCTGCCGAACAGACGGGCCTCCACGATCATGCAGGCGATCTTCTGCCGCACCAGGATCGCCTGGGCGTCCAGTCCCGAGGCCGCCGTCAGCACTTCGTATCCCCGTTGCTGCAGATGAGCCTCGAGCGTCGCGCGCGCCTCGGGGCCATCGTCCACAATCAGAATACGTTCCGGCACGGTGACTTTGAGCATGAAACTCCTGGAGAAACTCCAGTGAAGGATCGGTCGCGGAAGCAGTTAACTTGAGCTACCGCCGAGGGCACTGGCCGGTTCCCGCTCTGCTGGTTAGAATGTTCTGACCAATGGATGTACAACTGTCGCGGGTGGGAGTGAGAACGGTTGCAGTTGCGTAAAGATTCCACGGCGGCGGACCGACAACTTCTGCGGTAGGAAAGCACCCGAACTCGGAAGGTTGAGCTTGCCGAAAGCCGAGGACCCCCGCAGCGTCTGCACGATCGAGCCCAGCCGGCTCGATCTCATTCTGCATCGCCTCCAGCAGAACTTCTACGACCAGCCCCCGGCCTCGCATTGGATTGCGGCCGCGGTCCTGACCGACCTGAAGACCCTCGACGAAGGCCCCTCCGCACTCCCACACTGACGTCGGGCGCTCTCATGGACCGGCAGCTCATCTCCAGCGGCGCCCCATGGGAGACCACCGTCGGATACTCCCGCGCCGTCCGCGTCGGCAGCTGGATCCACGTATCGGGTACCACCGCCACCGCCCCGGATGGCTCGATCGTCGGCAAGGGTGATCCGTACGCCCAGGCAGTGCAGACTCTCCGCAACATCGAACGCGCGCTCGCGAGCGCCGGCGGCTCGCTGGCGGACGTGGTGCGAACCCGGATCTATGTCACGAACATGGACCAGTGGCAGGAGATCGGCCGGGCGCACGGCGAGTGCTTCCGGGATGTGCGTCCCGCTTCCAGTATGGTGGAGGTGAGCCGCCTGATCTCGCCCGACATGCTGGTGGAGATCGAGGCAGAGGCGATCCTTTCGTGAGCCCGGCACAGCGGTTCACCCAGGTCGATGCCTTCACCGATCGCCCGTTCAGCGGCAACCCGGCGGCGGTATGTCTGCTTGGCGCCGCGCGGGCCGACCACTGGATGCAGCAGGTTGCCCTTGAAATGAACCTGGCGGAGACGGCCTTCCTGGTGCCGCGAGCCGATGGATTCGATCTGCGATGGTTCACACCCGCGGTCGAAGTCGATCTCTGCGGACATGCCACGCTGGCCAGCGCCCACGCCCTCTGGGAGGAAGGCCATCTCCACGGCGCCGCCGTCGCCCGCTTTCACACCCGCAGCGGCGAGCTGACCGCCACCCGGCGGGATGGCTTGATCTGGCTCGATTTTCCCGCGACACCGGTCGCTCCGGCTCCATCGGTCGCGGGGCTGGAGCAGGCGCTGGGCGCGCGCATCGAGTACCTGGGCCGCACGACATTCGACTACTTCATCGCAGCTCGACTCCGCCGCTGCGGTCCGGTCCCTGAGCCCCGACCTGACACACCTGGCGCGATTGCCGGCTCGCGGTGTCGTCGTCACCGCCGCCGGTGACGACGGGGAGCACGATTTCGTATCCCGGTTCTTCGCTCCCCAGTCCGGCGTCCCGGAAGACCCGGTCACCGGCTCGGCGCACTGCGGCCTGGGCCCATTCTGGGGGGCGCGTCTCGGGAAGCAGGAGCTCGTTGGGTACCAGGCGTCACCCCGGGGAGGAACGGTGCTCGTTCGAGTGGAGGGCACCCGGGTGCACCTCGGTGGGCGGGCAGTGACCGTCCTCCGGGGAGAGATCCTCCACTGAACCGGTCATGAACGGTCCTGAGGCGTTCCAGGCCCTGGATTTGAGAGTGGGCCGGATCCTCCGCGCGGAGCCTAACTCCCGGGCTCGCAAGCCATCCTACAAGCTCTGGATTGACTTCGGGCCCATGGGCGAGAAGACCTCCAGTGCTCAGCTGACTGCCAGATACCGGGCAGACGAGCTGCCGGGCCGGCTGGTCGTTGCGGCGATGAACCTGGGGGAGCGCAACGTCGCGGGCTTTACGTCCGAGGTGCTGGTGCTGGGTGTGCCGGACGAGACCGGGGAAACGGTATTGCTGGCAGTCGAGCGGGAGGTGCCGGTGGGGGGAGGGTCTACTAGGTGAGAGGTGAGAGGTAAGAAGTAGAGAAGTGAGAGGAGCTCCTTCTCACTCTCACCTCTCACCTCTCACTTCTGACTTCTTACTTCTCACTGCGGGAGCCGGCCGCACCACCAGGCCGGTCACCTCACCATCCTTGGCCAGGCTCCACTCGATCAGCATCCGCTGGCGCGATTTGTCGAACGACGCGTCGCGGGTATAGACCACGAGCGGATCCGCGTCCTGGACGCTCTCGTCCACCACCCTCCGCTCCGCCCCAGCTGAGTCACCGCGCGGCCGGCGAAGGTCGCCAGGTCCGCGACGCTGCCGAACGTCTGCCGCATTTCGGGCGAGAAGCGGTCCCAGAGCTTGTTGTATTCGTTGCCGTAGAGCCAGGCGGTATACTGCCGCCCGTGCTCGACGAACTGCCCATTGGTCCGGGTTTCGGGCGACGCGCAGGCCGCAACCGCCAAAGCCAGCGCCAGTCCCCATCTGCGTGCATCCATAGCTCGTCCTCGGTATTCTTCGCGCCGGACAGCCACCGGAGAGATCATGCGGGTCTACATCTCGGTTGATATGGAGGGAATCGCTGGAGTCGCCCACGAAGATCAGACCGACCCGACCGATTCTCGCCATGCGGGAGAGTATAACAGGTTTCGCCGACTCATGACTGCTGAAGCAAACGCTGCAATCGCTGGCGCACTCGACGCCGGTGCAAAGACCGTCCTCGTGAACGACAGTCACTGGTTGATGCGCAATCTCCTTGCCGAAGATCTCAACCCGGCCGCCGAGTTGTTGAGTGGCGGACCGAAGCAGCTATCGATGGTCGAAGGCATCGATACCGGCTTCGATGCAGCAATGTTCATCGGGTATCATGCCCGAGCAGGGACGCGGAATGCCACGATCGATCACACCTACACCAGCCGGGTATACGAGGCGCGCCTGAACGGAGAGCCGGTTGGCGAGCTGGCGTTGAACGCGGCCATGGCTGGAGTGCACGGCGTTGCGGTGGCGCTGGTCAGCGGCGACCAGGCGTTGGCGGCGGAGGCGCGGGCCCTGTTGGGCGCCGGCATCGAGACCGTGGTCGTGAAGCATGCCGTCGGCCGATTTGCCGCCCGAAGCGTGGCGCCGTCCATCGCCTGCGACCGAATACGGGCCGGCGCAGCCTCGGCGCTACGCCGCAAACACTCCCTGCTCAAGATCGAGCCACCCATCCGGCTGGAGGTGGACTTCGCGCTCACGCAGATGGCGGACATGGCCGAGCTGGTGCCCGGGAGCACTCGGACCGGCGGTCGGACAGTGACCTACACCGCTGATGACTACCGCGAGGTGTTCCGGGCCTGGCGGGCGATGTACAACCTGGCCAGCGTAGACTAAAGGTGGGGCGGGAGATCGCTCGCTATGCCGTGGCCCTGGCAGGCGGCATCTTTGCTGGTGGAAGAGCCATCGAGGCGGTGCAGTCCTGGCAGCAGTACCGCGTGTGGCGTGAGCGCGATCCTTCCGGAGCCGCCTCCTACCTCACCTTCGCACAGGTAGATGTCGCGGTGGCTGTGATCAGTATCGTGCTGGCAGCGCTGGTGTGGTGGCTGCTACGACCAGGCATTGAATTCAAAGGCAAGGTAGACCGCAGCAGCCCGCCGCCCCGCCGCGGCCTCATCATAGGAGGGCATATGAAGACCGACCATGTCGCCAAGTCCATGATCACTGTCGATGCTCCCGCCAGGAAGGTGTGGCAGGCGCTCGTGACACCGGCCGCCATCAAGGAGTACATGTTCGGCACCACCGTCGAGTCCAGTTGGAAAGAAGGCAGTCCGATCACATGGAAGGGTAACTGGCAGGGCAAATCCTACGAGGATAAAGGTGTCATCGTTCGGGTGCAGCCGGGTCGAACACTCACCTACACCCACTTCAGCCCGCTGTCCGGCTTGCCGGATACGCCCGACAACTACCATACCGTCACCGTTGAGCTCACTGCCGAGGGCAATGGTACCCGGGTGGAGCTCTCTCAGGACAACAATCCAACCGAGGAAGCGCGGCAGCATTCAGAAAAGAATTGGGGGATGATGCTTGCCGGGCTCAAGAAGTACGTGGAGCGTCGGTGTAGAGACTTGACCTGAATGGAGTTGAGGGGGGGGGGGGGTGGGGGTTGGGATTGCAATCCCCAAGCAAGGACCCGCGGTCAATGATTCCAGCGCGTGAGGCGCTCGAGCGGCTACGAGAGGGAAACCTCCGATTCGCATCCACCGCTCGAGGCTCCGAGCCCCTGCTGAGCAACGCGCAACGCGCCGCACTGGCCACCGGCCAGCAGCCTTTCGCCATCATCCTCGGCTGCTCTGATTCGCGGGTTCCGGCAGAGATCGTGTTCGATCAAGGTCTGGGAGACCTGTTCGTCATCCGGGTCGCCGGTAACATCGTGGCCCCTTCGCAGGTGGGTAGCGTCGAGTTCGCGGCCGCCCGGTTCGACACGCGGCTGGTTGTCGTGCTGGGGCACTCGCAGTGCGGCGCCGTGGTCGCCACGCTCGAGGAGTTGCAGCGTCCCACCGCCAATCAGTCCCGCAACCTGGCCGCGATCGTGGATCGGATCCGACCCTCCGTCGAGGGACTTCTGGCAACCGAGCTGAGGCACGATATGGAGGCGCTGGTGACACAGGGGGTTCGGGCGAATATCCGGGCCTCGGTTGACCATCTGCGTCACGGTTCGGAGGTTCTGGAGCTACTCATCCGCGACGGGGGTTTACGTGTGGTGGGAGCGGAGTATTCGCTGGAGACGGGCGTCGTGGAGTTCCTCGATCGTATCTGAGAGAGTGAGGCAGCGGCAAACAATGACAACTCGGCTGCGTGTGCTGTGGCTGGTCCCCGCTGTGATGGTGCTACACAACGCCGAAGAAGCCATGTTTTTCCCGCGCTACCTGCCGCTGGTTCTTGCCCGTCTGCCGGAGAGCTGGAAACCGCTTGCCGGGGCCATGACCCTGGGCCAGATGTGGACCGCGCTCGTGCTGATTACTCTGGTACCGGTGGTGCTCGCCACCTGGGCCACGTTGCGCCCGGGAAACGTGGTGCCAGTGTGGCTGCTGCTGCTGGTTCAGGCGACCCTGTTGCTCAACGCGCTCTGGCACGTCAGCGCAGCCATTTTGATCTTCAATGGATACGCACCAGGGGTGGTCACAGCACTGCTGTTCAACCTTCCCGTTTCGGTGTATCTCCTGCGCCGAGCGGCGCGAGAGAACTGGGTGAGCCGACAGGCTCGCTGGGCCTTGCTGCCGGGAGCCCTCCTGATGCACGGCCCGGTGCTGACAGGCTTCCTCCTGATGATGGAGCGGATGTGACTTGGGAATGACGTCCGATCGGCCGGAAAGCCTGATCGCAACGCTGGGCCTGATCCCCCACCCTGAAGGGGGTTACTACGGAGAGATCCACCGGTCCCGAGCGACGGTCCAACCCGAAGACAACCGTGGCCTCCGGCCAGCACTCACCACGATCTATTTTCTGCTCCCGTCGGATGCGGTGAGCCGCTGGCACCGGGTCCTGTCGGACGAGGTCTGGCATTTCTACGAAGGGGCACCGCTCGAGCTTGTGGACGGCGGACCCCGATTCATACGCTGTGGCCCACCATCGCCTCGGCCCTCTGGACGGTGCCCAGCAGCCGGTCTATACCGTTCCCGCCGGCTGGTGGCAGGCGGCACGGTCGACCGGGAAGTACACCCTGGTGGGGTGCACCGTAGGCCCCGGCTTCGACTTCAGGGATTTCACTCTCGCTGCCGACGACCCAAGGGCCAATGACGGGTTCCGCCGTGCAAACGCCGCGCCCGCAGAGCTGATCTGATGCCCACGATTTGGCGGTGGTTGCTGACGGCGCAGGCGGGCTACTATGGTGTGACGGGTCTCTGGCCCCTGATACACCTGCCAAGCTTCGAGGCCGTGACGGGCCCGAAGACAGATGACTGGCTGGTTCATATGGTAGGGCTCCTGGCCGCCGCCATCGGCCTTGTGCTGGGAGTGAGCGCGCGACGAACCCAGGTACAGTCCGCGGAGATTACGCTGCTGGCGGTAAGCAGTGCGCTCGCCTTTGCAGCGATCGACCTCTGGTATGGGCTCAGCGGACGAATTTCTCCGATCTATCTCGCTGATGCCGCGGTTCAGATCTGCCTGATTGCAGCCCTGTTGTGGAGCAGCCAGCGGCGTCGCTGATCGGGACACCGGCGTCCAGAATGGAATCTGGAATGAGGATGTACCGTGAGCTGGCCCGCTGGTGGCCGCTGCTCTCGCCGCCCAGTGAGTACGATGACGAAGCGGCCGACTTGTTGGGCCGCCTGCCCCACAGCCACATCGCGGCGCCGCTCACGCTCCTGGAGCTGGGGTCGGGCGGCGGTAGCCTCGCGTTTCACCTCAAGCGCCACTACCGCTTGACGCTTACCGACCTGTCTCCCGCCATGCTCGCCGTCAGTCAGACGGTGAATCCCGAATGCGAGCACCTCCCCGGTGACATGCGGTCACTCCGGCTCGGCCGGGAATTTGACGTGGTGCTCATCCACGACGCGATCATGTATGCTACCGAGTCCACCGACGTGCAGGCCGCGCTGAAGACGGCCGCCACACACTGTCGCTCCGGGGGATCCGTCGCCGTGCTGCCCGATTACATCCGAGAAAACTTCGTTCCGGGAACCGAATGCGATGGGCACGACACGCCGGACGGACGCGGGCTGCGGTATCTGGAGTGGCGGTGGGACCCCGATCCCGCTGACACGACCTATGTCGTGGAATACGCTTTTCTCCTCCGCGAGCCCGATGGAACGGTGACGGTCGAGCACGACCGGCATACCGAGGGCCTCTTCCCGCGGTCCGATTGGCTGAAGTGGTTCAACGATGCGGGGCTTGCCGCAGACGCCGCGCTCGACTCATCTGGACGGGAGATCTATCTAGGCCGTCGGCTATGACGCTTCGCTACGCTCCGGCGGTTCGGGAGCTGGGTGGGGGAACCGAAGCCCGCGCGGTCTGATTATCATTGCAGAACGTGAGCCGGGAATCACCGAGGATATCCCGGTGGAAGGGAACAGCAAACACGAAAGGCAATGAAGGATGTGCCGAAACATCAAGCGACTGAGACATCCTGAGCACGCACCCAGCGATCAGGAGCTGCATGACGCCGCGCTGCAGTTCGTGCGCAAGATCAGCGGCTATAACGCTCCCTCACGGGCCAATCAGGACGCGTTCGACCGGGCCGTGCACGACGTCGCGGGAGCCGCCCGGACGCTGTTCCAGTCTCTCCACCTGCCCCACCGGGTCACCCAGGCGGCGTCCACGGCCTCATGAAGCAGCGGCGAGCGTCCTCGTGGCGCTGTCGGACGAGGTACCCGCGCCAAGCTGGGGCGTCTACCCACCCTCAACCGCTGTGTTCCATGACACGCAACTTCGAGATCTTCCGATAGCCGGACCGAAGGTGGCCGTGGTGGGCGCGGGAGCGGCTGGCACAATGGCGGCAATCTTCGCCGCGGCGGGTGGCGCCGAAACCCTGCTGCTCGAGCGCACTCGTGACGGTGGCCGCAAGATTCTCATCAGCGGCGGTGGCCGATGCAACATCCTCCCCGCCCAACCCGACGAACGGCGGTTCGTCACCGATTCCTCACTCAATACCCTTGCGAAAGATCCTGCGCTCCTGGCCGCTGCCGGAGCAGATCGCCTTCTTCGAGACCGAGCTGGGGTTGACGCTGGTGGAGGAGACGGAGACGGGCAAACTGTTCCCGGCATCGAATCGCGCCCGAGATGTTCGTGATGGCCTCCTGTCGCTCGCGAAGCGCCGGGGCGTCCGGTTTCTGCCGAGCACCCGGGTCACCGATGTCACCCCGGCAGAAGCCGGCTGGCGGGTAGAGCTCGATGGCGCTCCGCCGCTCGAGGCGGACCGCGTGATCCTCGCCAGTGGCGGCCTCTCGGTGCCGAGCACCGGGAGCGACGGCGGTGGTCTGCGCGATTGCCACCGCACTGGGTCACACGGTCCACCAGACCTACCCGGCCCTCACGCCTGTTGTGGCCGCCGACTCTCCCTTCGCAGCATTGGCCGGTGTCTCGCTGCCGGTGACGATTACGGCACCGATTCGTCCAGGACGTCCACCGCAACCGGAGGGTTCCTCTTTACCCACCGCGGGCTACAGCGGCCCTTCCGTGCTGGACGTGTCTCACGTCGTGACCCGCTCCCGCCTGGGCCGCAACAACGGTGCGCGACTAACCGTGCGGTGGAGCAGGCTCGACGACGCCGGATGGGAGGCAGCGCTCAAGCCTGAGGGGACTCGCACAGTGGGTGGAGTGGTGCGCCGAGAGCTGCCGGAGCGCCTGGCCGATACCCTGGCGAACTCGGCGGGCATTCCTCCTTCACGTCCGCTGGCCCAGCTCACCCGTGATGAACGGCTGCGGCTGATCGGGACGCTGGTGCGGGGCGAGCTGCCCTGGACCGGAGACGAGGGCTACAAGAAGGCTGAAGTAACGGGAGGAGGGGTGAGCCTGGGCGAGATCGATCCTCGCACCATGGAGAGCAGGCGCCGGCCGGGCCTCTTCCTCTGCGGGGAGATACTGGACGCCTTCGGTCCCATCGGGGGATACAACTTTCTCTGGGCCTGGGCCACCGGCCGCGCGGCGGGCGAAGCAGCAGCCCGTGAGGCCAAGTAGGCGTCGATGCGCTATGCACTCGAGCTCCTGGGCGTGGCGGTCTTTGCCGTCAGCGGCGTGCTCGCCGCAGGCAGCAAGGGGCTCGACCTGCTCGGCGTCGCCGTGATCGCGGTCGTAACCGCGGTCGGCGGCGGTACGCTGCGAGACCTTCTCCTCGACCGTCACCCCACCTTCTGGATTGCGGACACCACCTATCTCTGGGTAATTCTTGCCGCCACCGTCGTGACGTTGGGCTACGTGCGATTCTGGATAGCCACGCGGCGGGCGCTGCTCGTGGCCGACGCGTTGGGCCTCGCGTTCTTCACCATCGCCGGGGTCCAGATCGCGGAGCAGGCCGGCGTCACCGGCTTGATCGCGGTCCTCATGGGCGTGATCACGGGTGTAGCAGGCGGGGTTGTTCGCGATGTGCTGACCAGGGAAATCCCGCTGGTCATGAGACCGGGACGGCTGTACGCCACCGCCGCAATTGTGGGGGCGGCCAGCTATGTGCTGCTGGTGCGCTGGGGGGTCATGCCGGACGCAGCGGCTTTGGTGGGCATGAGCGCGATTGCTGTGCTCCGCTTCATGGCCATACTTTGGCGCCTCGAGCTGCCGGCCATCCGGCTACCGGACGAGGAACCGTAGTCCCAGGTGTTGCGTTTCGATTGGCACGGGCCGTAAGCTTGAAATTCGCCGCGGGTCACTCCGGCTCCCGGCGCTCTGTCTGGGATAGGACCATGGCATTGAACGAAGAGGACCGGCAGCGCATCGAAGTGCGTCTGCACGAAGAGCGGGAGCGGGTGATGCGAGTCCTGCGCCAGTTCGAGGACAGCCGGGACACCAGTTCGGCCGAAGCCTCCGGGGACATCTCCGAGTATCCCTTCCACGTCGCGGACCGCGGGACCGATAGCTACGATCAGGAGATGGATGTCATCATGGCGCAGCGCGCCAGTCGAGAGCTCGAGGAGATCGACGAGGCGTTGCACCGGTTCTACGAGGAGCCGGAACGCTTCGGCATCTGCGAGAACACCGGGAAGCCGATCCCCCTGGAGCGACTCGACCTCATCCCCTGGACCCGCACCTGCGTCGAGTCCGGGGTGGTCTGACACCCGACTCTCCAGTTCGGCAGTCCCGCACGTGTTTCCAATCCGCCGGCTCTCTTTGCGCCTATACTACCTGACCGGTTCGCCCTGATTCTGGAGCAGAGATGACATCCCTCACAGTGTCCCGTCCGACCAGTGAAGAAGCAGCGCCGTACTACCAGAGCTACATCGCGAAGGTTCCCGGTACCAACATCGGAGAGCAGCTGCTGGACCAGCTGGCCGAAGTCGAGCGCCTCTGCGCCAGCTTAGATGATCAAGCTGCGCTGGCGCGCTACGAGCCGGGCAAGTGGAGCATCAAGGAGCTGCTGGGTCATCTCAACGACGCTGAGCGCATCTTCAGCTATCGCCTGCTCCGGATCAGCCGGGGCGATGCCACTCCCCTTCCTGGCTTCGAGCAGAACGATTACGTCCCGGCGGGCCACTTCGATGAGCGGCCGCTCGCCGAGCTACTGGCCGAGTTTCGCGCCGTCAGGCTCAGCACGATGGCACTTGCATCCGGTACTCCCGCCGCCGCATGGTCGGCGCAGGGCGTGGCCAGCGACAACCGGGTCAGCGCCCGCGCGCTGATCTACATCATCGTGGGACATGTGACCCATCACCTCGGCGTACTCCGGGAGAAGTATGGGCTCGGCACCGGCGAGGCTGCGAGCAGATTCGCGAGAACCCCATGAGTTTTTCCCGAGCCGCGATGGGTCATCGTGCACCTCGCCCTACTGGCACAGGCCGGCTCCGCCGAGGCGCAGACCGCACGGCCCGAGACCGCCGCTATCGCCGAGGCCGGTCGTCGGTTCTCGGCCGCGTACATGCGGGGCGATACCGATGCCATCATGGCGCTGTACACCAAGGACGCGGTGATCTTCCCCGAGCGCTCCAACGCGATCTCGGGCCAGGACGCCATTCGACGGTACTGGACCCGCGGGCAAGGGACCCGCGTCACCCGACACCAGTTGACGCCAACCAGCGTGGTAGTGGACGGCAAGCACGCTTACGACCACGGAACATATGAGATCGCGGGGGAGCGGGACGGAAAGTCCTGGGGACCATTCCACGGGAAGTATCTGGTGGTCTGGCGGAAGGACCCGGACGGATGGAAGATGGCGCTGGACATGTGGAACAGCGGACCCGAGCCAGGCTCCTGAAGCGGCTCGCCCTTCTTGCGGCCATAGGCAGCCTTCAAGGCGCCACTCCCGACCAACCCACCGTTCTCATCCATGCAACCCTGATCGACGGGCGAGGCGGGCCCGCGCTCTCCGACGCCACCATTGTCATTCGAGATGGGCGCATCGAGGACACGGGACCGAGCTCCAGCACTGAAGTGCCGTTTGGTGCCAAAGTACTGGACCTACGCGATCGCGTGGTGACCCCCGGCTTCATCGACATGCACTACCATGTGATCACCGGGGCGATGCGGTACCGCCGCAACCCGGAGGACGCACTCGACAGCACCTATGATCGTGCCCTGGCGGAGCGACTGCTGCGAGTGGCGCTCTCCCAGGGAATCACCACGATCAGGGATCCGGGCGCGTCGCCGGTCACCGCGGCGGTCACTCTCCGGAACGACGTCGCCGGCGGTCGGGTGCTGGGGCCGAGGATATTCACCGCGGGTCAGATCCTCTCGAGTCCAAGCCTGTCGGAGGCAGGCATCCGGGCTTCCATCCGCAGGCAGGCGGCGGCGGGGGTGGACTACATCAAGCTGTACGCCGGAATCACACCGGCGCAGCTGCGTGTCGCCGTAGACGAGGCCCATCGGCTCGGGCTGCGTGTGATCGGTCATCTTCAGCGCACCTCCTGGACCGAGGCCGCCAAGAGTGGGATCGACTTCATCACCCACGGGGGGAACTGGCACGAATCGTATTTGCCGGTCTCACGCCGGGAAGCGTATCAGGCACTGGGCGGTGGCATGCGGGCGCGGATTGCCTGGCTCGAATGGCTGCAGCTCGATTCCCCGGCCGTGGATTCGATGATAACCACCGTGCGGCAAAGGGGCGTATCGATCGACCCGACGCTGATTGCTTATCACACCAAGTTCTGGTGGGGCGATTCCATCTATCAACGCGACCCGGACAGCGCGCTGGTGCCTGAGGTCCTGGCGATCTGGCGAGTGCTCGGGATGCACACGGCGGACTGGACCGCCGAGGAGTTCGCCCGGGCCCACGCCGCCTGGCCCAAGCAGCTTGCGCTGGTGCGGCGGTTGCACCAGGCGGGTGTTCTTCTGACGGTTGGCTCAGACCTCGCCAGCCCCTGGGTCATTCCCGGCGTGGCATTCCACCAGGAGCTGGTCCTCCTCGAGAGCGCGGGGCTTTCGCGATCCCACATTCTCACAATGGCGACCCGAAACGGGGCGCAGGCGCTCGGCATTCTAGAGGAGGCCGGAACGATCGAACCGGGGAAGCGCGCCGATCTGGTGATCCTCGAGGCGGACCCGCTCCAGAACCTGAGAAACACTAGACGGATTCAGTACGTGGTGTTGGGCGGCGAGATCCATCGGCCGCGGGACCTGCTGGGCTCAGGCAGGCCGCAGCGTGAAAACCGGTAGCTCAGCGGGACAAAGAAATCGAGCCGGAATGCCGGTGGTTCCCACGCCGCGCGAGACGTAGAGCGGCGCGACCGTGTCGTAGTACCACCCTTCCAGAAACCGGCCGGCCCCCGTCGGCTTGACCGGCGGCAGCAACGGAATGCGGATCTGCCCGCCATGGGTATGCCCCGCCAGCAGGAGGGCGGGCGGAGCTGCGGTGCGGGCTGGTGGCTCGTCGAGATAGCCCGGGGCGTGGACCAGCCAGATCTCGGTCGAACCGGGAACTACGCCTCGGCGCGCGGCGAGCAGATCGGGGCGGCCAGAGACCGGGTCGTCCAAACCCACCAGCGTGAGCGGTACCCCGTTCACATCCACTGTCAGCGCCCGGTTCACCAGAAGGTCGACTCCTGTCGAGCGGTACGGCTCCTCCCCTACCCGACCCACCGCGCCCACCCGGTGCTCCCAGTTCCCCAGCAGCGCCACCGTAGCAATCCGGCCCCGCGCGTTGCCGGCGAAGCTCCGCACCTGGGAGAGTGCCTCCTGAGACTCCGTCATATCCCCGGTGAGCAGCACGATGTCCGCCTTTTCCCGTTGCAGATGCTCCAGCGCGGCGGCAGCAGCGGTACGATTGCCGGGAAAGTGGACGTCTGAGACCTGGGCGATTCGTACCCCGTCCAGGCCGGATGGCAGTCCGGGAATGCGGACGTCATGGCGGGTTACCACCACCCGGTGGGCTTCGAAGCCGAACGCGTCGGCCGCGATGACCAAACCCGTTGCCCCGACGCCCGCAAGAAAACGCCTACGGCTGAGTCTCATGCAGTGGCAGCAAGGGCCCGCTCCATTGCTACTTCCGCCTCGAGACTCTGCCGATCGCGGTAGATCGTGGCGGTGGCGAGAGTGCGACCCTCGCGGATGAAGCGGACGGCGCAGTCCTTCGCGTCGATGCTGCCTTCGACGTCGACCGCATCCCAGCGCTCGGCGTGGCCCACGTAGTTGATCGGCACGTCGTAATGCTGGCTCCAGAAGAAGGGCACGGCGGCAAAGCGCTCGTTCGCCCCGAGGATGCTTCGGGCCGCGGCCTGCCCCTGACGCTGGGCGACGACCCAGTGCTCCACCCGGATGCGCTCCCCTGTGTGGGGATCGGGCCACCGCGCGATGTCGCCGGCGGCGTAGACCCCTGGCGCGCTGGTCTCCAGGCGCGGGTCCACCACGATCCCGCGATCCAGCTTCAGCCCCGCCTGCTCCGCCAGCTCGAGATTTGGCCTGACTCCGATTCCGGCCACGACCAGGTCTGCCGGAAGCCGGGTGCCGCTCTCCAGCGTCACCGCACCCCCGCCGATCGCGCTGGCCTTCTGCTCTAAGTGAAATGTGACGCCGTGCTCTTCGTGCAGCCGCCGGACGAAGTCCCCCAGCTCGGCGCCCATGACCCGCTCCAGCGGCCGGGCATCCGGAGCAACGACATGTACGTCGAGCTTTCGGGCCCGCAGAGAGGCCGCCACCTCGAGGCCGATGAAGCTCGCGCCCAGGACCACGGCACTCTTCGCCCTGTCCGCCGCGGCCTCCACGATCGCCTTGCTGTCCGCGAAGCTGCGCAGGTAGAGCACCGTCGGATTCCCCTGCTCCATCTCGGCCGGCAGCCGTACCGGAGTGGCCCCAGTGGCGAGCAGCAAGGCGCCGTATTCCTGCGCCCTGCCGTCGTCCAGGATGACCCGCCGCGCCTTCGGCTCCAGGCGCACCACTCGCCGGCCGTGCACGATTTCTATGCCCAGATCGCGATAGAACTCCGGGGGGTGGAGCGGTATCCAGTCGGGAGACGCCGAGCCCGCCAGATAGTCCTTCGAGAGATTGGGCCGGTCGTAAGGAGCATCGGGGTCGGGGTCGTAGAGAGTCAGCTTACCCTGATAGCCCTCTCTCCGTAGCGTCTCGGCGGCGGCGTCCCCCGCGGCGCCGGCGCCGACGATCACAACGGAAGCGGGATGCGCGCCGCCGGCGGTGCTGACGTACCGGTGCCGGACGACCGGGCTTGATCTCCTCAGTGACGTACACCTTTCCGGCCCGCTCTTCCACCCGCCAGCAGGCAACGTCGTTCAGCGCCGGGGGCCGGAGCGCGGCACCGGTCTTCAGGCTGAAACAGGCGTGGTGCCAGGGGCAACGTATCGTGTCGCCCACCACCAGGCCCTCGGCCAACGGCCCGCTATAGTGGGTACAGACCGCGCCGATGGCGAGCCACTGCGACTCTCTGTCGGACCAACAGCACGGACTTGTCGCCCACATGGCCCGCCAATACCGCGCCTTCGGATAATCTCGCCGACCGAGACTCCGGCCTGAAGGTCGGGACCGCTCGGTGGGTCTGCGTTACCCATGCTGAGCCGATGGGTGAGGTGGGTAGCGTCTCTGGCTTTATAAGTCAGGAAGGGTCGCCTTTCGTCCACGGTTCTGCTCCTGGAGCCAGTGGTACAGCGGCTGGAAATAGTCGGCCATCGCCTTGCCATTGAGCTCATGCCCGGTGGTCTCGCGCAAGACTTCCCGCCATGGGCGCGTCGCACCCGGCGCCATCAGACGCCTGAGGAAGTCTCCCACCTCTCGGCTGCCGTAATAATCCGTGTCGTGGGGATCCTGCTTGAGGATCTTTCGGGCGATATGGTCGTGCAGCTGAAAGAGCAGCGCGTACGAGAGAGCGTAGTCGTAATATTGGGCCGGGTCGTCGTTGACGTGGGTCTTGGTGAGCGCCGTCCGCCCAGCGCTCGTCGCGCGGCGATGGAGGAACGATTCCCTGATATTTGAGGGTGAGGTCCCACCATTTCTTGTTGAACTGATCGGCCGGCAGCCGCTCGGCGTAGAGGGCATGCTCGAACCGGGTCATGGTGCCCGCGGCGAACGGGACGAACACCACATACGAGAGCGCCTCTTGAAGAAGCTGGCCCAGACTATCCACCTTCGCTTCGGGTGGGACCAGCTTGCGGCCGGCAAGGAAGCGACGCTGCAGTGATGCGAGTCCCATCATGGACCCAATGCCTTCATGATAGGCCCGGTTCGCGCCCTGCCTCAGCACCAGCGGTACGTCGGGTGTGCTGTAGCTCATGTAGTAATAGACGTGGCCCAGCTCGTGGTGCGCGGTCTCGTACCAGTCGCGGTTTGGCTCCACGCTCATCAATGACCGGACGTCGCGGTCGAGGTCCAGGTGCCATGCCGAGGCGTGGGTATTTTTCTTGTAGGGCGCGTCCGCCGGAAGGGGGTAGAGAGAAGACTTCTCCCAGAAGGTCTGAGGCAGCGAGTCGAAGCCGAGGCTGCGGTAGAACTGCTCGCCCTGGCGGACCACCCACTCCGCATCGTGCCGCCGCAAGGCGCCGTTGACGTCCATCCCCTCGACTTCCACCAGCGCCGCCCAGTCCTGCCCCCAGCGATTAGGCAGCCAGTGCGCCGGCAACTGCTCCGGTACCGGCATCTTGTACCGCTTGGCCAGCTCATATCGGGCCCAGGTATGCAGCTCGCGATAGAGCGGTCGGAGCTCTCGATTCAGGTCGTCGTTGAGCGCGGAGCATCTCGTCCGCGGTCATACCGTAGTCCGAGACCTGGTAACTGTAGAAGTCGGGGTACCCCAAGCTGCCCACCACCTGATTTCGCAGCTCCCGGAGACGCAGGATTCCCGGCTTGAGAACCGGCCCCACCTCCTTGGAGGCTTCCCATGCCGCCAACCGAGTCGGCAGCCTGCGGCTGGTGCGGAGGGAGTCATCGATGGCGTTGGCGGTTACCGCCTTACCGTTCAGCTTGAACTGGAATCCGTAGAGCTTCTCGGTTTGCGCCGCCTCGGCGGCGATGCGCTGGGCCACCACATCTCCGGCGGTCTCGGGCTTTTCCGCGGCCAGGTACAGCATCACCTCGAGCTGGCGGGCTTGCAGAGGACTCAGGCGATCGCGGTCTTTCAGGTACCCGCGAATCCTGGCGATGTTTTCGTTGCTGCCCACGAACCGGGCCAGTGCCTCGTTTGCCCGGCGGGTTCGGATCGCGTTGGAAGAGTCGCCCTCTACAATGCGGGTGTTCGACGCCCACTCAGCAAGACTGCTCTCGTAGCTCAGCCGCTGATACTGTCGGGCGTACTCCGACAGGTAGCCGTCGAGCTCGGCGTTGGCGGCAGTGCGCGCCCCACCTGAGTGGCAGGCGAGAAGCGCCAACGCGGCCAGCCGGGGACCCCACCGGCTCCAACTCATGCCGACCTCAGATCCGAGGTGCATTGGGGGCAGCGGGTGGCGCCCACCGGAATCGGCATCCGGCAATAGGGGCAGTCTCTGGTATTCGGGGCTGCCGCAGCCTCGGGCGGACGCAGACGGTTGGCCGTTCGGACCACCAGGAAGATGGCGAATGCCACGATGAGGAAGGTCACGATGTTATTGATGAAAAGGCCGTAGTTGAGGGTGACCGCTCCGGCCGCCTTGGCGTCGGCCAGCGTCGCGTACGGAGCCGCCGCCTTGGCTCCCTCCTTGAGCACCACGAACAGATTCGAAAAATCCACATTGCCGAGCGCGAGGCCCACCGGTGGCATGATCACGTCGTCCACCAGAGACTTGACGATGGTGCCGAATGCGGCGCCGATGATGATGCCCACAGCCAGGTCGAGCACATTGCCGCGCATGATGAAGGCTTTGAATTCCTTGAACATCGCCGCTCCTTGGTGGTAGATCGCCCAGAGTGCTAACTCCCGCTTGATGTCCCCTCGGAAACCCGCGGCTGACCTGCCGCGATCCACTCGGCATAGCCTCCCACGAAAACGCTGACGTCCTCGAACCCGGCGGCCTGGAGCAGGCTGGCCCCGATCGCCGCCCGCGCACCGGTCTGGCAATGCACGATGACGGGGCGCGCTCGAGGAATTGCCTGCAGCGACCGGCTCAGATGTCCCAGCGGTATGTTGAGGGTACCGGGGACATGGCCGGACTTCCACTCTCCTTCATGGCGCACATCCAACAGGGTGGCCGCGTTCCCGCGCAGGCGGTCCGCCACCTCGGCCAGGCTCACGGTCGGCGTGGACTGCAGCTCACCCTTGAGGGACCGCCACCTCTCCACCGTCTCCCCACTGAAGTGTCCGGCGAGCCGGTCGAGCCCGATGCCCGACAGGTCTCGGGCGAGCTCATCCAGTATTCGGCCTCCACCATCGTCGGTGATGAGGTAGAAGTCGCGATCGTACGGTAGCAGCGATCCGGCCCAGCTGGTGAACGCGCGGTTCAGGGGGATGTTGATGGTGCCCGGTATCGCGCCGCGGCCAAACTCCGCTGCCTGCCGAGTATCCACCACGGTTGCTCCCTGCGCCAGGGCACTCGCCAGTTCGGCGGTGGAGAGCGTCGGTGGACGCCGGACGTCGCCCCGAATCGGAGGTCCCGCCTGATTGATTCGCTTCATCTGTGCGAAGTACGCCGGTGGTTCTGGCTGCCCCGCGAGCACCGCGCGCACGAACTCAGCCTCGTCGGTAACACCGAAGGCCCAGTTGAAGCGCTTCTCGTATCCGAGGGTGGTCTGAGGTACCGCGCCTAGAGACTTGCCGCAGGCAGAGCCCGCTCCGTGGCCCGGCCAGAGCTGGAGGTAGTCGGGAAAGCTGCGGAACCGCTGCAGCGACCGGAACAGCTGACGCGCGCTCTCCTCCATCGTCCCGCGACGCTGCGCCGCTCGTTCGAGCAGGTCAGGACGGCCGACGTCGCCCACGAAGATGAAGTCACCGCTGAATGCTCCCATGGGCTCGGTCGCCACCGTGGTGTGGGTGACGAGCAGCGCCAGGTGCTCGGGAGTGTGTCCCGGAACGTGAACGGCGCGGACCTCCACCGAGCCAACTCTGAAGCAGCCGCCGTCGTGAAGCGCCGGTGGCGCCTGCGGCGGTCGAGTACCGGTATTGCCAGTCGCTGCCCCCGGCGTCGGACAGGTACAGGCGAGCCCCGGTGCGCTCCGCCAGCTCCCGTGCACCGGAGACGAAGTCGGCATGGATGTGGGTCTCGGTGACATGGGCGATCCGGAAGCCCTCCGCCTCAGCCGCGCGGATGTACCCAGCGACATCCCGGTTAGGGTCGACGATGAGCGCCTCACCGGTGGTGGGGCAGCCGACGAGATAGCTCGCCTGGGCAAGCTTGGGATCGTAGAACCGTTTGAGGAGCATGCTGTGCGGCTATTGGCTATTGGCTATTGGCTACGGTTCACAATCGATTAGTCTCGTGAAGATAAAGACAGTTGTCGTTAGCCAATAGCCAATAGCCCATAGCCCATAGCCCATAGCCTACCTCTTCTTAACCGGCAGCCGCAGTCGCGCCCGTGCACCGCTCCGGTCTCCGCGTTGCTCCAATGCAAGACTTCCCCCGTGTGCCTCGGCGATCTGCCGGCTCAGGACCAGGCCGATTCCGGATCCGTTGGCCTTAGTTGTGAAGAAGGGCACGAAAAGATTGCCGGGATCGGGCAGCCCGGGACCCTCGTCTTCGATCACCACTTCCACCGCCCCACCCCCGAGGCGCCAGCTCACTGTGACGCACCCGCCGGTTTCGGCGGCGGCATCGGCCGCATTACGAACCAGATTGATGAGAAGCTGGTCGAGCTGGTCACCGTCCGCGAGAATCTGGACCGGGGGTCCGTCGAGCACCACCAGCTCCACGCGATTCTCCAGCGCCGTCACCCGCCGGACCCAATCGGGCAGACTCACCGCACCGAGGCGGGGAGGAGGGAGCCGGGCGAGACGGGCGTAGGCTCCCATGAAACGGGCCAGTGCCTCGGAGCGGCCTTCGATGACGCTGAGCCCCGACTGCAGATCCTGCTCCCAGTCCGCCGGCCGACCGGAGCGTTGGGAGAGGGTTCGTAGACTGCCGGCCAACGACTTGATGGGGGCAAGAGAGTTGTTGATTTCGTGTCCCAGCACCCGCATCAGCCGCTGCCATGCGGAATGTTCTTCCGAGCGCAGCACCCGGCTCAGATCCGAGAGTACCAGCAGACGATGAGGCAGTCCGTCCTGCCGAAAAGTGCTCCAGCGTACCTCCCACCGGCCGGCGCCGCCGGGAAACACCGCGTCGAGGGTGCGAGGTGAGTCTCCTACCAGGCAGTCGCCCAGATCGAGCTCGGCCGCGGTGCGACCCAACAGCCGCTCAGAGGGCTGGCCCAGAAGACGGCCGCCGCCGGGATTGACCAGGCGAAGCCGGTCGTCGCTGTCAAAAGCGAAGACCGCAACGTCGATCTCTTCCATGACGCGCCGGAGAAGCGCGGTGGCCTCCAGCGCCCGAAGCCGCTGGCCTCGAAGCGTCTCGCGCAGGGCGTTGACCTCCAGCAACGCCAGGCCCAGAGCATGGTTCGGCGTCGCTCCGCGGGCGCGAATGGAGTAGTCGCCCTCTCGCAGCGCCGCCAGGAGATTCGAGATGGTCTGCAGTGGCCGCGCCACCTTGTCGCGCAGCAGCGCCGCGCCGCCGATCCACGCCCCGACGACCACCAGCGTGGCCGTCACCTTGACCCGGAGGGGGTGCTCAGTGCCCCAGAGCAGCCAGCACCCCAGCACCAGCGCCGGAAGGCCGGAGCCGAGTACCCCGTAGAAGATCCGAGTCTCGTGGCTGACCTTGGACCGGCGGTCAGAATCCATGCTGCTGGAGTCGGCGATAAAGAGCGCTCCGGCTCAGTCCAAGCGCCTTGGCGGCGTGGCTGACGTTGCCGCCGTGACGGTCGAGCGCCTTCCGGATCAGCACGCGCTCGACCTCGTCCAGCGGCATGTCATCCAGCGCGCCGGCGGGGGTTGCCGGCTTGAGGCCCAGCTCGCCCGGGGTCACCCGAGTGCCGGTGGCCAGCAGAACCGCGCGCTCGACCGTGTGGTCCAGCTCGCGCACGTTGCCGGGCCAGCGGTGGGCCTCGAGGGCGCTCAGTGCTTCCGGCTCAAATCCAATGACCGGCTTGCGGTAGCGAGCGCTGTACCGGCTGAGAAAGTGCTGCGCCAGTGCGCCAACGTCCTCCCGCCGCTCCCGCAGGGGAGGCAGGTGGATTTCGATGGTATTCAACCGGAAGAGCAGGTCCTCACGGAATCGGCCGGCTGCGACCTCGGCTCGCAGGTCCGCGTTAGTGGCCGACAGCACCCGCGCGTCCACTTTCCTTGTGCGGGACGATCCCACGCGTTCCAGTGCTCCGCTCTCCAGCACCCGAAGCAGCTTGGCCTGCTGCCTCAACGACAGGGTGCCGATCTCGTCCAGCAGCAGGGTTCCTCCCTCTGCCAGCTCGAAGCGCCCGATACGATCGGTCCGCGCATCGGTGAACGCTCCCTTTACATGCCCGAACATCTCGCTCTCGAATAGCCCTTCGGCCAGGCCCCCGAGATTGACCGCCACCAGGCTTCGCGTGGCTCGGGGAGATGCGGCGTGGATCCAGCCCGCCACGACTTCCTTTCCGGTCCCGTGTTCGCCGGTGATCAGGATATTGGCGTCCGATGGTGCCACCTGGCGCAGCAGCTGAAGCACCGGACGCATCGCGGCGGATTCGGCGATCAGCGCGGGCGCTCCCTCGGGACGGAGCAGCTGGTTCTCACCTTCGAGGCGCTGGCTCCGTCGCAACGCCCGGCCCAGCTCGACCTGGCTGCGCAGCGTGGCCAAAAGGCGGGCATTCTCCCACGGTTTCTCGATGAAGTCTCTCGCGCCGCGGCGCATGGCTTCGACTGCCTTGTCTATGCTACCCCAGGCCGTCATGACTATCGTGGGAAGGCTGGCGTCGTGGGCTCGGAGCTGGGAAACCAGCTCCAGTCCTTCCCGCCCGGTAGTGGTGTCCCGGGCGTAATTGAGGTCCAGCAAGACGGCGTCGAAGTCGGCCTTTTGCACCGACGCCAGCACTGCGGCGGGTGAGCCCACCGTCTCGGTCTCGTACCCTTCGCCCTTGAGCAGGAGCCGGAGAGCCTCCAGAACGTCGCGCTGGTCGTCGGCAACGAGAATCCGAGGGGCGTCAGCCACACTAGCTCGATGTGGAGCTGCGGTTGGCGATGCGGCGAACGAACGTTCGAGTACTCATGAAGCGGTCATGGCGGGGACCGCCGGTCGCGGGTTTCTGCCCCGAGCGGTCACTGGCCAGCTGGTTTCGACCTGATCGTCCCGGATCCCGTAAATCACTTCGTGAAGATGGACCGCGATGCAGACATGATTGGGCACGATCCGCACCCGTTCACCGATCTGAGGACGCCATGTTGTTCGGCCCAGGTCCAGAATGCCGTGCTCCTCGGAGAGCCTCGATACCGTAACCTCGGGCCGGTCCAACAGCGCACCAAAGCCGTCACCGTCGATGGCGGACGGCTCCCGCCCCAGACCCTTGCTGCCGGCATCCACTACCGCCTGCCCGCGGGACAGCGATGCTGACGACAGTAGCGAGGACGGTCAGCGCACAGTCGTCCCAATGGCACGCGCCGGCCTGCGCGGTGGTGCGGTCATTGAAGACATAGGTGCCGGGCCGAATCTCGGTCAGGCCTTCGATCAGATGGCTGTCCCATAGGGTGGGAGTAGATCCCCCGCTGACGACGCCCGGGCGCAGACCCGCCTGATCCAACAGCTCGAGCGCGGTCCGCAGATCCTCGCCGAGCCGTACCAGCTCGGGCTTCTGGGAAGGACCGGCGGCCCGAATATGGCCGGGATAGAAGGTGATCCCGCGATAGACCAGCGGAGTACGGCGCGCCACGAATCGCACCAGCTTCAGCATCTCCTCTGCCGGCGACACCCCTACACGGTGCAATCCGAGGTCCAGCTCGACGTACACGCCCACCGACCGGCCCCGCTCGGCGGCCGCGAGGGCCAGCTGTTCTGCAGACTCCTGCGAATCGAGGGCGACGGTGAGTGCGACCTGTTCGGGGAGCGACATCAGTCGATCCAGCTTTGCGCGGCCAACCGGTGGATAAGCCAGGAGGAGGTCGGCGCAGACCTCTGCCATGACCTCTGCCTCCAGCGGCGTGGCGCAGGTCAACCCAACCGCGCCGCGGCGCAACTGCTCGGCGGCGATTCGGGGTGATTTGTGGGTCTTGATATGCGGGCGTACCGCCAGGCCGTGAGTCGCGGCATAGGAGGCCGCCCGGTCCAGGTTTCGGTTCAGCCGGTCGAGATCCACCAACGGAACCGGCGTTTCCAGCCTGTCGAGACTACCGGTCCACGATCCAGCCGTCGCGGAGATTGACGATGCGATTGCCATAGCTGGCGTTCCGCTCGGAGTGGGTGACCTGGACGATCGTGGTGCCCTGGCGGTTGAGGCGGGTGAACAGATCCATGATCTCCTCGCCTTGCGCGCTATGCAAGTTCCCAGTGGGCTCATCGGCCAGGAGCAGCTGAGGCTCCGTGATCACGGCCCGGGCCACACCCACCAGCTGCTGCTGCCCGCCCGAGAGCTGGCTGGGGTAGAGATCCTTCTTCCCCACCATGCCGAACCGGTCCAGCGTCTCGGCTACGATACCGGCCCGGTTCTTGGACTTGATGCCCCGATACGAAAGTGGAAGATCGAGGTTTTCCTGAACGGTGAGGTCGTCTATCAGATGGTATTTCTGGAACACAAAGCCGATGTGCTGTTTGTTCAGCTCCCCTCGTTTCTTTGCGGACAGTGCATCCACCCGCTCTCCCATAAAGCAGTACTGGCCAGTCCACTCAGTGTCCAGCATCCCGAGGACGCTGAGCAGAGTAGACTTTCCTGCCCCGGATGGGCCCATGATCGTCACGAACTCACCCGGGGTGATCCGCAGATCGATCTGCCGGAGCACATAGGTGAGCGTGGGACCGGTGCGATAGGCCCGCTCGACTTCGTGAGCTCGATCATGGGAGTCGGTGCGCTCATTCGGCGCGAAGCGACATGATGGGATCAACCTGCGAGGCGCGCTGGGCTGGAAGGTAGCTGGCGAGGAATGACACCGCCGTCACCAGCAACACCACGACGGTGAAAGTGAAGGGATCCGTGGGCGCAACACCGAAAAGCAGGCCGGTCATCAGGCGGGTGAGCAACAAGGCGCCCACGGCCCCGATCGCCACGCCGGCGAGCGTCAGCCCCATGGCTCGCCGCAGTGCCAGTCGCAGCACGTCCGATGGCTTGGCCCCCACCGCCAGCCGCACCGCAATCTCACGTCTGCGCTGAACCACCATGTACGACATGACACCATACAGGCCAACCAAAGCGAGCAGCAGCGCCGCTCCCGCGAAGCCGGTCAGCAACCTCATGTTGAACTTGCGAGGTGCCACGTCCTGCGCCAGGTACTGTTCCATAGTAGCAAAGCCCGCCCAGAAGTCGGCGCCGGTGACAGGCAGATCCGGGTCCACGCTTCGGACGGCCTGCCGCAACGCCGGAATGGTTTGCTCCGGTTGGGTGCCGGTCCTGACGACTAGAGCAATCCACCGGGGTGGATTGACCGTATAGGGCAGGTACACTTCCGGTTCCAGGTCGGACTCCAGACCGTAGTGCCTCACGTCGCCCACCACACCGACGACGGTGCCGGTCACGAGCTGACCAAAATCGGCGCGGGCCTGGACCGACTTCGGGACGCCTACCCGCTTTCCCAGCGGATTCCCACCGGGCCAGTACCGCCGCGCAAAGCTTTCATTCACCAGCAACGTCGCGCCTGCCGCGGTCATGTCGGTCTGATCCAGGGACCTGCCTCGCAAGACCGGGATACCCATGGTGGTGAAGTATCCGGGAGACACCGTACGGAACAGCGCCATGTCACCCGCGGCGGCGGCACTGTTCCGGCCTTCGATCTGAACCTGGGCCGGCATGGAAGCCCCGGTGACAGGCACGTGATTGGTGAGAGCTACCGACTGCACTCCCGGCACCGCTCGGGTGACTTCCACCAGCCGTTGGTAAAGTGCCACCGCGCGGGATGGCTCGTCATATCGCGGTGAGGGCGGCATGATCCGGACGGTGACGAGATCCCGGGTGTTGAACCCAGGCTCTACTGACTGCAGCCGCCAGAAGCTCCGAATGAGGAGGCCGGCGCCGATCAGGAGCACCAGCGCCAGCGACACCTGGGCAACAACGAGCGCTGAGCGCAGCCTCACCTTCCCGGTGCCACTGCCGGCCGCCGGCGCTCCTTCCCGCAGGGAGCCGGTCAGATCGGGCGTCGTCGCTCTCAAGGCCGGGATCAGCCCAACGATCACCCCGCTCAGCACGGTCACAGCCACAGATAACGCCAGGACCCGGCCATCCACCGTCACCTCATCGAGCCTGGGTAGCACATCGGGCGCGCTGTTCTTCAGCCCGGCCACCGCCACCTCGGCCAGCAACCAGCCCAGCACCCCTCCCATCAGGGCAAGGAGCAGATGCTCCACCAGCAGCTGGCGAATGAGCCGGGCGCGGTGGGCGCCGAGGGCCATCCTGATTGCCAGCTCACTTGACCGGGCCGTCGCCCGGGCCAGCGAGAGGCCGATGAGGTTCGAACAGGCGATCAGGAGCACGAGAATGACTGCTCCGGTGAGGACCAGCAGTCTCGGTCGGGCGTCTCCCAGGACCTGTTCGCGCAGCGGCACCAGTTGGAGTCGAGTCCAACCCTCATTGTCCGCCGGATGCGCCGCCGCTATGCGTGCAGCCATTGCGTCGGCCCGCGTCTGTACCGCAGCCAGGCTCAGATCCGCCGGCACGCGAGCGATCACCCGACTGTCGGTGTGGTTACCCCGCTGAGTCAGAACCGCCTGGTCATTGCTCGGCAGCGCCGCCAACGGAATCCACAGCGATGCCCAGTCAGGGTAGGCAAAGCCCGGCGGCATGACCCCGATGACGGTGAAGCTCGCGTTGCCTAGCGTCATCGATCGGCCGACGGCCTTGGGATCGCTGCCGAATCGTCGCCGCCAGAGCGTATGCGAAATAACCGCCACATGACTTTCCGCGGGACGCAGCTCCTCGGGCCGGAAACCGCGCCCGAGCATCGGGCGGGTACCGACCGTGGCCAGGAAGTCGTCTGATACGTAGCCTGCCAGGACTTGTTCGGGACCATCGGGGGTGGGATGGATCATGGTCAGGCCGCGCACATATGCCAGATTCTCGAATACCCCGCCCTGTTGCTGCCAATCGACAAAGGTTGGATACGATGCCAGCCGGGCTTCGTCGGGCGAGCGCTGCTGCAATACGGTGTAGAGCCGGCCGCTCTCGCCATAAGGCAGCGGACGCAGCAACACTCCATTCACCAGACTCGATACCGCAGTATTCGCCCCAATCGCCAGGGCCAGGGTGAGCACCACAGCGGCGGTGAAGCCCGGATTCTTTCGCGCCTGGCGCAGCGCATAGCGGAGGTCCTGTCCCAGCTCCGACATCAGTCGTTCCGCAGGACGGTGATGGGATCAACTCGCGCCGCCGTACGGGCCGGCAGATAGCTGGCGAACATCGCGACCACACCGATGAGAAGCGAGATGGCCCCAAAGGTGACGGGGTCGGTCGCTGTCACTCCAAACAGAAGGGCCGATAGCACCCGGGTCGTGAGCAGTGCGAGAGCGATACCGAGCGCCACGCCCGCAATTGCGAGTAGCACGCCTTGCCTCACCACCCCACGCACGACTTCCGCGGCGTTGGCCCCGATGGCCATGCGTATCGCAATGTCCTTGCGGTGCCCCCGCACCACGAACGCCAGCACGCCATAGATGCCGACCGCGGCCAGCGTGAGGGCGAGCGCACTGAACAAGGCGAGAAGCCAGGCCCCGAACCGGTCGTTGGCGGTCTGCAGCGCCAAGGTCGTGGACATGGGCTCGACTCGAAAGACGGGCAGCCCCGGATCGATCGCTGCTACCTCGCGCTGGATCAGGGTCGCCAGTGCGGCAGGGTCGCTGCGGGATCGAACCACGATCTCGAGCCCCGGATCAGGAGACTGCGCAAAGGGGAGGAACAGGTCCGGCCCGGTCGCCAGATCGATGGGACCTGCCGCGAGGTCCCGGAACTTGGCATCTGACGAAACGCCGACCACAGTGACCCATTCACCTTTAGCGGAAAGCTTGATCCGTTTTCCGAGCGGATCCGCTCCGGGCCAAACTCGTTGCGCCATCGCCTGACTGACGATAGCCACGCCGGGTTGACCCTCCCGATCCGCCGCCGTGAATGGTCGGCCAGCCAGAAGTGTGATGCCAAGGGCGGGGAGGTATTCCGGTGATACCCAGTGGCGATAATACCGGATCCCCTGCTCGTCACCGTCCTCGCTTCTGAGGATGCCGGCGCTGCTGCTGCCGCGCAGAGGCAGATCGGACCCGATCGCGGCGACTTCCACCGATGGAAGTGCCCCTAACCGCTCGACCAGAGCCTCGCTGAACCTGACCTGGGCGCCCGCGTCGTACTGGCTCTCGGGCAGAGTCAGTCTGGCGGACAGCAAGCCGTCCGCGACAAAGCCGGGATCAACCGCGATGCGTTGCTGGAAGCTCCGGATCATCAGCCCGGCGCCGATAAGGAGCACGAGCGCCAGCGCTATCTGGCAGACCACGAGAATCTGCTGCGGACTGGTGCGCCAGATTGCGCCGTCCCGGGAGCTGGGAGGAGCCCATGCTTTCAGTGATTGACTCAGATCGATGCCCGAAGCTTTGAGCGCGGGTACCAATCCGAAGACCACGCCGCTCAGTCCCGCCAGGAGCAGACTGCAGGCAAGGACGCGCCCATCCAGCGTGACGTCGGCATACGCCGGGAGCACTCCGTCAGGAATCAGGGGCAGCAGTGCTCGAATTCCCCAGACCGCGAGAACCACGCCCGCCGCGGCCCCGATGAGTGCCAGCACGACACCCTCGGTGACCAGCTGCCGGACGACCCGCGGGCGCCCGGCGCCAAGCGCAGATCGTATCGCCATCTCGCGATGTCTGGCGACCGACCTGACCAGCTGAAGGTTGGCGACGTTGACGCAGGCGATCAGGAGGAGAAACACCACCGCGGCGAACAGAATGAGCAGCAGAGTGCGAGTGCTGCCCAGATGATAGTCATGCAGCGAGGTGAGGCGGGCTCCTCGATCTGTGTTGAAGGCCGGGTGTGCCTCGCCCAGACTGGCCGCGACTCGGTCGAGATCGGCCTGGGCATCGTTGCGTGAGACACCGGGCTTGAGTCGCCCCACTGCGCCCAGCCACCGCTCGCCGCGCTCGCTGAGGATGTCAACAGGGCGTATGGCCGAGACCATCATCATGGGGATCCACACTTCGGTGTCGAACGACAGGCCGCGGAATCCCCTCGGCATGACACCGATCACGGTGTACACCGAGCCATTCAGTGTCAGGGTGCCTCCGACCAGCCCGGGATCGCCGCCCAGCCGATCGGTCCAGAGGCCGTGACTGACCACGGCCACGGGGTGCATGCCGGGTGTGCGATCTTCCTCCGCCGTGAACACCCGGCCTACCCCGGCGCGGACGCCAAGCAGGTCGAAATAGTTCGCCGATACGATCTCGGCTTCGACGTGCGCCACCATTCCACCGCGGTGGCTCAGGTTGAGGGACGTCTCCCCGTAAGCCGAGATGGCCTCGAAGGTCCGGCTGTTGGCGCCCCAGTCCTGAACCTCGAGGAATGACGCTCCCCGGATCTCATGCTCGGGCCCATAGGTGCCCCAGATGAACGCCAGGCGTTCAGGGGCGACGAAGGGCAGCCCTCGGAGTATTGCGGCGTTGACGACGCTGAACGTCGCGGTCACGGCACCGATGCCAAGCGCGATCGTCAGAATCGCCGCCGTGGCGAAGCCCGGATTGCGCAGCAGTTGGCGCAGGGCGAAGCGGAGATCGCCAAAGAGCGCGGCCATCATTCGCTGCGAAGTGCCAGCATCGGGTCGACCCGGGTAGCGCGCCGGGCCGGCAGATAGGTGGCCAACAGTGCAATTCCACCGAGCAGCAGGGCCACCACGGCGTAGGTAAGAGGATCGCGCGCCGAGATGCCGTACAGCTGGCTGGCGACCACCCGGCTCAGGAGCCAGGCCCCCGCCAACCCGAGCACCACACCGGCAGCCACCAGCCGCATCCCCTGCCCCAGCACCAAACCCAGGACGTCGCCTGACCTGGCGCCGAGCGCCAGGCGAATGCCCAGCTCATGTCTGCGCTGCGTGGTCGTGTAGGCCATGACGCCGTAGATCCCCACGGAGGACAGGACCAGCGCCAGTCCGGCGAAGAGCAACAGGAGAAACATGGAGAAGCGGCGCTCCGCCGACGCGTTCGCGAGTAGCTTTTCCATCGGCATGATGCCGAAGATGGGTTGCTCAGGATCGGCCTCCCGGATGGCCCTGGTGACGGCGGTTGCCGCCTCTTCCGGTGGTCCCACGGTGCGGACGATAAATGCCATCTCCTGTCCCGGTCTTTCGCAGATTGGAGAGGTAGATCTCAGGCTTCGCGGGCTGGTCGGGAGAAACCTGGCGCACATCGCCTACGACTCCCACCACGCTGAACCAGGGGCTGTCGGGGCCGAATATCCGTATCCGCTGCCCCAGTGGGCTCTCGCCGGGCCAGAACTTCTCCTTGAGTGCGTGGTTGATCATCACCTCGCCCGCGGAGGCCGAGTCCGCCACCCGGGAGAGGCCGGCCCCATCGATGATGGGGATCTGCATCGTCTCGAAATAATTGGGGCTCACAAACCGGAGCTCTGCGATCGGCGGTATCTGATCGTCGGGGACCGGAACGCCCTCGATTCGGAACGTGACGGTATTCTCACCCCTGAACGGGAGTCTCGACGCCATGGCCACGTCACGAACGCCGGGCGTCCGGCGAACTGCCGCGGTGGCGGCCTCGTAAAAAGCGCGACGCTGCGCGTCGGTGAAGTAGCGCCCCTTCTCGGGCTCGTTCTGCCAGGGCAGCCAGACCTGGAGCGTCAGCAGGTTTTCGGGATTGAAGCCCGGCTCGACCGCAATGAGCCGCTGAAAGCTGCGCAGGAGGAGGCCGGCGCCGGCGAGGAGGATCAGAGACACGGCAACTTCTGTTACCACGAGCCCGGCCCGGATCCGGGCGCGGGGTACGCCGGAGCTCGCCCCCCGGCCCGCATCCTTCATCACAGTTTGCAGATCGGGACGAGATGCCTGTAATGCCGGGAGCAGCCCGAACAGAATCCCGGTCAGCAGAATGAGAAAGGCGGTAAAGGCGAGGACCGTTCCATCGATGCCGATCTCACGGGCGCGAGGCAGATACAGCGCCGCCAGCTGCCCGAGCGCGGTGGTGCCCCACACCGCTATCATCAGACCCAGCACTCCACCCAGCGTGGCGAGAACGAGACTCTCGGTGAGAAGCTGCCGCACCAGTCGAATGCGGCTGCTCCCCAGCGCCGTGCGAATGGCGATCTCGCGGTCTCGCGTGGTGGACCGGGCCAGCAGGAGGTTTGCTACGTTGGCGCATCCGATGAGTAACACGAAGCCCACGGCGCCCAGCAGGATCAGGAGCATCGGCCTCACATTGCCGACCACCCGTTCCGAAAGCGGCACCGCGTCAGGCTGCCAGCCGGCTGCGCTCGGATATGCAGCCGGATATTGCCCTGACAGCCTGCGGGCCAGCGTCGCCAGTTGGGCTCGCAGCTCCTCGAGGGTGGCGCCTGGCTGCATTCGGCCGAAGACGTCGAACACCCGGGCTCCGCGAACGTTGACGAAATTCGTGTCCGGGCTGTCGAGAGCAATCGGGGCCCACAGCTCCATCGGCGACGCACCGCTTTCTACCGCGTGGCGGAACTCTCTGGGCATGACCCCGATGATGGTCATGGGATCGTCATCCAGCCGCACCTTCTTGCCGATGACGTCGGATGCGCCACCGAACCGCCGCTGCCACAGGTCCCAGGAGATCAGCGCCACGTAGCCGATACGGCCCGCATCGTCGGCCTTGGTGAAGTCCCGGCCCAGCAGGGGCTCTACGCCCAGCAGGTCGAAATAGTTGGTGCTGACCACGGCGGCCTGGATCCGTTCCGGCTGGTCCGAGCCCGTCAGGTTGATGTTGATGGGCCAGATCGCCGCGACATCACGCAGCGCCGGCACCTCCCGCTGAAAGTCGGCATACTCCGGGGCCGATATTCGCACGTCGTTCACGTTGCGGGATGTCAGCCGGGCCCGCAGCGAGACCAGCTGCTCCGGCTGCTGGTAGCTCAACGGCCGTAGCAACACGGCGTTCACCACGCTGAAGATGGCGGTGTTGGCCCCGATGCCGAGGGCGAGCGTTAGAGCTGCTACCGCGGTGAAGCCGGGGCTCCGGAGCAGCGACCTGACGGCGTAGCGGAGGTCCTGCAGCAAAGCGCTCATCTCATTCACTCCTGAGGGCGATAACAGGGTCCACTCGCGCAGCGCGGCGTGCCGGAATGGCGCAGGCCGCCAGCGCCACCACCAGTACCAGCGCGGCCACGGCGAGTAGGGTGGCGGGATCCGTGGGTTGCACCTGATAGAGCAGCGAAGCCAGAACCTGCGAGAGCGCCAGGGCAGCCGACGACACCGACGAGCACTCCGACCCCCACCATCAGCATCCCCTGCCGCACCACCAGGCGCAGCACGTCGGAAGTCGCTGCGCCGAGCGCCATGCGGACGCCGATCTCCCGCACCCGCTGGCTCACGCCATATGCGACCACGCCGTACACACCGATGGTGGCGAGTACCAGCGCGAGCGCCGCGAACCCCCCGAGCAGCCAGGCCCTCGACCGCTCGGTCGGAGAGCGATGCGCCCACCACCCCGTCGAGTGTCTGAACGGCTGAGATCGGTTGGTCCGGATCGAGACCAAGCACCGTCCGCTCCACCGCGCCGGCCAGGGCGAACGGATCGCCGGAGCTGCGGACCACCAGGGTCATGGCCTCGGTACCGGTCTGCGCCTGCGGCGCGTAAACCTGGGGCCGCGTCTCTTCTCCCAGTTTGCGGGATTTCACGTCGCCGACCACGCCGACCACCTCGAGCCACGCGTTGTCCTCGGGGTCTCCAAACGAGAGCCGTTTCCTACCGGGCTTTCGCCGGGCCAGAACTGTCGGGCCATGGTGTGGTTGATCAGACGACGGGCGGGGATAGACCACCGGTCCGAGGACGCGAGAGGGCCGTCCCTGCATTAGGGGGATCTGCAGGACCTTGAAGTAATCGGGCGTGACCACCAGCAGATCGGCGCCGGGGCGTTCCATCGGCTCGGCTCGGCAGGGCCGCCATCGATGATGAACCGGTATCGCGCGATCTGGTTGCCCAGCGGGACATAGCTGACCGCCGCGGCCGACGTGACGGATGGAAGCGAGCGGATCCGTCCCACCAGCTCTTCATAGAAGCGGATGACCGCCGTGGTATCGCGATATCTCGGCCGGCGGCAGCGACAGCGCAGCAGTCAGTACGCCGTGGGGGTTGAATCCCGGATTCACGCCCTGAAGCCGGACGAAGCTCCGGATCATCAGGCCCGGCTCCCGACGAGCAGCAGCAGTGACAGCGCCACTTCTGCCGGCGACCAGCAGCCCCCGGACCCGCTGACGGTGAACTCCCGCCAGTGGTTCGTCCTGCATCGGCCAGAGCTTCGTTCAGGTTGGGACGTCCGGCCCGCAGGGCAGGAATGAGGCCAAACAGCACCCCGATCAGCGTCGAAATGACCAGTGTGAACGACGAGCACCGCTGCACTGATACCGGACCCTTGTGCCGGAAGCCCACTCGGCGAGCCCAAAGACGGGCAGCAAAATCGACGCCCCAGGGGCCACCAGCAAACCCAGGGTTCCGCCGATGAACGCCAGCACCAGACTCTCGGTGAGCAGCTGCCGTACCAGACGACCGACGGTGGCACCGAGCGCCGTACGGATGGCGATCTCGCGCGAGCGAGCGTCGTGCCCCGCGCCAGCATCATGTTCGCCACGTTGGCGGTGGCTATGAGCAGCACGAACGCCACCGCGCCGAGCAACACCAGCAGCGTCGGACGCAGGTTGCGAACGAGATCCTCGTGGAGTGGTACCAGCGTCATGCCCGTGCCGCTGTTCGTCTCCGGGTACTGGCCGGCAAGTCGTTCACCGATGAGCGCCATACGCGGCCCGGGCCTGCGGCAACGTAGCCGAGGGCGCAGCCGGCCGATCGCGGAATAGCCGTGCAGTCCCCGGCTTTCGAGTATGTCGGGTGAGTCGTGAGAGACCGGCAGCCACAGCTCCGCTTGCGTCGGGATAGCGGAACCCGGCCGGCGCTATGCCAACGACCGTAAAGCTCTTGCCCTCGACGGGGATGCTGCGGCCGATGACCGACGGGTCGCCACCGAACCGGGTGAGCCAGAGGTTGTGGCCCAGTACGGCCACCAGATCGCGCCCCGGCTGGTCCTCGTCGAGCTGGAATCCCCGGCCCCGGACCGGCGCGACCCTGAGAGTTCGGAAGAAGTCGGCCGTCACCAGCGCGGCACCAAGCCGCAGAGGTCCGCCGGTGCCTGACAGGCTGACCTCGGTACCCCGGAACATCGTCATGGACTCGAAGACCTGGTTCTGGTCTCTCCAGTCCTTGAAGTCGAGATACGACGCCGGATTCCGGGCGGACTGCGGGCCGGCTTTGCCACACCATGATCAGCCTGTCCGCGTCCTCGAACGGCGGTGGCCGCAGCAGCGTCTGGTTCACCACGCTGAACATTGCCGTGTTGGCGCCGATACCCAGTGCCAGCGTGAAAACCGCAACCGCCGCGAAGCCCGGGCTCCTGGCCAACCCCCGTAGCGCGTATCGAAGATCCGCCATCAGCGAGCCCATCACGCCACCTCCCGACGAGGTGGCTCGTTGGACACCAGACGCCCGTCGAAGAGATGTACCGCGCGCTGCGCCGCCGTGACATAGCGGGGATCGTGCGTCACGATGCAGATGGTGGCCCCACCGGCATGAAGCCCCGCCAGCAAGTCCATGACCATGGCTCCGTTATTCGAATCGAGGTTGCCGGTGGGCTCGTCGGCCAGAAGCACCAATGGTTTACCCGCCACGGCGCGGGCAACGGCGACCCGCTGTTGCTGGCCGCCCGAGAGCTGAGCCGGATAGTGATTCAGCCGGTGCAGCATTCCCACCTGCTCCAGGGCCTGGTGGGTCAGGTCCCGGCGCTCCTCCGCCGGAAGGCCCCGGTACTTCAGCGGCAGCTCCACGTTCTGCCGCACGGTGAGATCGCCGATGAGATTGAAAGCCTGGAAGATGAAGCCGATGGCACGGCTTCTCACGCGGGCCCGCTGCGCTCCGGACAGAGTGGAGACCGGCTCGCCTGCCAGCACGTACGATCCTTCGCTGGGCGAGTCGAGCAGGCCCAACAAGGAGAGCAGCGTGGTCTTGCCACAACCCGATGGTCCGGTGATGGCCAGATACTCGCCGGCCCTGACGTCCAGATCTATGCGGGACAGGGCATGGGTCTCCACTTCCTCCGTGTGGAAGATCTTGGAGATGCCCTGGAGGCGGATCAGCGGATCGATGGCTAGTGGCACGGACTATCCCACCGCCGTGAGCTGCCGCTCCTCGACGACCCGGCCGTCGAAGAGGTGGATGGACCGGTCGGCGTGGCGCTCGTAGCGCGGATCGTGGGTGACCATACAGATCGTGGCCCCGCCGCGGTGCAGCTCGCGCAGCAGCTCCATGACCGCCTCGCCGTTGGTCGAATCGAGGTTTCCGGTCGGCTCGTCGGCCAGCAGGATGGCGGGATCGCCGGCCACCGCTCGCGCCACGGCCACCCGCTGCTGCTGGCCCCCCGAGAGCTGGGCGGGAAAGTGCTTCATCCGGTGGGACATCCCGACCCGCTCCAGCGCCGCCTGCACTCGGCGCTTCCGCTCTTCCCCCGGAAGTCCCCGATAAGTGAGCGGCAGCTCGACGTTCTCGTAAATGGTGAGATCGCCGATCAGGTTGAAGGCCTGGAAAATGAATCCGATCTGGCGATTCCGAACCCGGGCGCGCTCCGATGGCGTGAGCCGGGCTACCGGCTCCTCGTCGAGCGTGTAGATGCCATCGGTCGGGGAGTCGAGCAGACCCAGGATGGAGAGCAACGTCGTCTTGCCGCATCCCGAGGGGCCCGCAATGGCGATGTATTCCCCGTGTCGGATCTCCAGGTGGACATCGGACAATGCATGGGTCTCCACCTCATCGGTGTAGAACACCTTCTTGATGGCTTGCAGACGGATCAGCGGAGTCGTGGACGTCATGGGTTTCCTTGAGGGCTATTGGCTAACTAGCGACTGGCGACTGGCGACTGGCGACTGGCTCACTCCACCCTCACTCGATCGTACCCGTCCCACCGCGACATATCCGAGATGATCAGCTTGTCCCCCGGCTGGACGCCGCCCCGGATCTCTACCGTGTTGACCGAGGTGCGGCCCAGCTCCACGTTGACGCGCACCGCGGCGCGGCCCTCTTCGACCAGGCGGAACAGGCCCACGCTGCTCTGCCCCTGTCCGTAGGCCGGCCGGCCCACGTGGAGCACGTCCTTGAGACGCTCGACCTCGATGGTTCCGTCCACCGAGAGATCCGGGCGGGCTCCACGCGGGAGCTCTCCTTGGAGCGCGATGTCCACGGTTACGGTGCCGTTCTGTACTGCGGGGTCGATCCGTGCGACCCGGCCCTGAACGACCCCGTTGCGGGTATCGATGGTGGCCGGCTGGCCGAGCACGACGTCCTTCGCCTGGGTCTCGGGAATTCTCAGAACCGCCTTGAGACGTCCCGGCTCCACGATGCGGGCGAGCGTGGCCCCCGGCTGGGCCCACTGGCCGACCTCGAGTGTGAGGTCCTGCAGGATTCCCGCTGCGCCGGCCTTTACCTCCATGGAGCGTACTCGTCCGCGCTGAAAGTTGGTCACCGCCCGAAGCCGATCCACTTGCGCATCCTGGAGCGCCAGCTGAGAGCTCATGGCGTCCGACAGCACCGCCAGTCGCCGCTTCTCGACCTCGAAACGGGTGGCCAATTCCTCCACCCGATCGCGGGCCCGGCTGGCTTCCATTACCGAGATCAGCTCCTTCGTCGCGAGACTCTCCGCCGCTACCGCGTTGCGCTGAGCCTCCAGGAATTCCGATTTCGCCACGGCCAGCGCCCCCTGCTGGTTCAATCGCTGGCTTTCCAGTGAGGTGCGCAGGTTGACCCGGTCGCCCTGGGCCGCTGTGAGCTGACGCTCGGACTCGAGCGCCTCCAGCTGAACGTCAGGATTACTCAGGACCAGCAGAATCGTCTCCGGCTTGACATTCTGCCCGATCTCCGCGAGACGCTGCTCGACTCGCCCGGCGGTGACTGCAGAGATCCAGCGCACCCTCTCCGGCACCAGCGTACCCGGCCCCCTGACCTGGAGGACGAGCGGTCCGCGTTGCACCGAGTCCACCCAGATGGTGGCGCGATCGACCTGAGGGGCGGCCGGCTTGAGGCCCTTGAGGCCGAGGGTAGCGATCACCAGCGCGGCGGTGACGCCCACACCATAGATGACACGTCGGGGCTTACGGTTGACTGGAGCGCGGGGGATATCCAAAGCTGCTCTTCCTTATATAGGCGACGGCCGCTGCCTTCACGCCACCCTTAAGGAAGGCTCGTGCCACGGAGCCACATCCGATAAATTGTTGTGCCCAAAGCTCTTGAGAATGGCCCAGCGGGCGGAGCCCAGGAGGAATTGTGCGGTTGCGGGATTCGAGCTTTCCCAAAATCGAACAATTTTGGGATGCGATGTGCGAAGTCCCCCGCTATTGGCGTCCCCCTGCGAACGTCCTCCCTTCCGACACACCGATGACACACGGCGGTGCGCTGACGGTGCAACCTGGTCTCCTCCCCCTGCGCGCCTGGCTCCTTCTCCTGTCCCTGCCCGGATGCGGGCACACCGAGCCATTCACGGCGACGCCGCCGGGGACCGACCAACCGTTCGAGATCGGGCCTCCCGCGCGGCTGACGGTCAATCCGGGACCTGACCGGAGCGCCGCATGGTTGCCGGACGGCTCGGGCATCCTCTACTCCACCCAGCAGCTTGAACGACCAGACAACGATGTTTGCCTGGCCCTGATTCCCCCAACCGGTGGGAGTCAGCGGCGGCTCTCGTGCGACCTCACGCCTATCGGCGCCGACACGACCGAGGCCATCGAATCGCCCGCCCCCACGTCGGACGGACGCGTGGCATTCGTGGCGTTCGGCTCTCCGATCAACGCGATTACGCCAAGGAGCATGGCGATCTCGATCGGCTCTCAGGTAAACCCCGCGGCCCGTACCGGTGTACAGCCGCTGCCGTACAGGCTCCCGTCCGGGACACTGCACTCAGGGGCGTCTCAGCTGCGCTGGCTCAGTCCCGACATCCTGCTGTACCTCGGTGAGCGGGTGGATTACAAGCACACCTGTGACACATGCAGCGCATGGGACACCCTGCCCACCGGTATCGACGTGGTCTCGATCGACGTGCGGGTTCCCGGCAGCACTCCACAGCCGATTCCCGGCACCGAAAACGCATCGGGCGTATCAGCGGGCGCGAGCGCCGACGAGATCTACTACACCCTGAGTGGCGACGCCCGGGTATTCCGGCGCACTCTGTCGACCGGCGCGGTGTCTGTGGTGCATGACTTCGGTGCCGCGGGAATGGCTCGCGATGTACACGTGGTCGGAAACCGGATGGCGGTGGTGGTCGGTGGCCGGGTGACGTACGGCGTCGATCCGGCATTCGGTCCGACCCAGTGGGACAGCGGCGGCGTGCTTCATGTCGTAGATATCGAGTCGGGTAGCGATGTGACGGTCGATGGTCCTGTCGTAGATACCCAGTCGGGTAGCGGTGAGACGACCGATGGCCCTGGGCTCTTCCGCCGGCCCCAGATCTCACCCTCGGGAACCGCTCTCGTGGTCGAGGTCTACCCGGTGATCTTCTCCGACGACCCGCCGAGTGCAACCGTGGAGTCGGCGCAGCGAGATCTCTATCTGTACGGTTTGCCGTGAGTGTCCTGCAGCGGGCGGGAATGGCGGTCGGCCTGCTGGCAGCCCTGGCTGTGCCACAGCAAGCCTCCGCCCAGTCGGAAGGGGCGCTCGCGGGCCGGGTAGTGGATGCCCGCACCGGCGCGGGACTGGCGCAAGCCGAGGTGCTGGTGGACGACCGGCTCCGAGCCATCTCCGACGCGGCCGGCGTCTACCGCGCGCTCGGGGTGCGAAGCGGCTGGCATCGGATCTCCGCCCGGCTGATCGGATATCGCAGTGTGGTGCAGGACAGCGTCTTCGTGCGGGGCGGCGCAACCGTCACGCTCGACTTTACTCTCGAAACCAACCCGCTGGAGCTGGCCCCTCTCGTCGTGACCGCGCCGGTTGACCCGGTGCTCGACCCACTCGCCACCGCTACCGAACAGAAGATCACCGCCGAGGACCTGCGGGAGCTTCCGATAAGCTCCCTGGAGGAGGCCATCGCGCTCTCGGCCGGTAGCGTGGGGCAGAGCTATCGTGGCGGCCGGCTGGGAGAGGAGTCGTTCATCCTCGACGGACTCGGCGTCAAGAACCAGCTCGACGCCGCCAACGGCGGGCTCGGCCTCAAGATTCCCCCGGATGTTCTGAGCGAGGCGTCTCTCGTCACCAACGGCTTTTCTGCGCGCTATGGGCAGGCGCTCTCCGGCATGGTGAACGTGGTGACCAAGGAGCCGGGTGAAAGCTGGCAAGGCCGGGTCGGATACGAGACTGACCGTCCCCTGGCGGGAGGCGCGGACCTCGGGCTCGACCGGTTCGTGGCCCAGGCGGACGGGCCAGTGGTGGGACGTCTCGGATTTGTCGCAGCGTTCGATGTGACGGGAAGACTCGATGCCGATCCGGTGAACGCCCCGGCTCCGACCGACCCGCGCGACCCGCGGACAGCCGCTCCTTTCCTCCTGCCTCATAACAGCGGCGAACAGTGGAGCGCGCTGGGCAAGCTGGTGCTCCCGGTGTCGGACCAGTTCACTCTACGACTGCTCGGCCTCCACACCGAGGACCAGAGCCTGCTCTATGACCCTGCGTACAAGTACGACCTGAATCTGGCGCCGGGGCAGCGGCTGCGGGGTGACCTCCTGAACGGACATGCGCAGTACGCTAGTGCGCCGGGCCACGGCAAGCCACTGGTCGTGGATCTCAGGTTCGGCTGGTTTTCGCGCGAGTTCGCGCGGGGCACCTTGAGCGAGGAGGTGGACTACGCCTTCGGGGCCCTGACCGGCCGGCGCTTTCATTTCATCGGCGAAGAGCAGGCCCGGGCGCAGGACCCGTCCGGGGCGCCGATCGCCGGGCTCCAAAGACCGGAGGCCAGCTTCGCAACGCCGTGGGGAGTGCCGGCGTTTTTCGTCGGTACCGGCTCGCGCGGCGATCTGGGCTGGAGCCACTTCGGCGAGACGCGGGGTCAGCTGGATGTGACCTTCGGCGCGAGCGAGCGGGTCGACCTCTACGCCGGGGCCGAGCTGACGCGGCAGCGGGTCGATACTTATCAGCGGGCGCTCGGTTATCTGCCGGTCGGCACCGGTGACAGCGTGCCGCCGGTGGCGCTCTCCGATTTTTCGCCGTCGAGCGCCGCGGGGTACCTCGAGGCCCAGTTTCGTCTGGAGGACCTGGCGTTCACCGGCGGTGTCCGGTACGACCAGTTTGACGGCGGCAGCGACCTGGCAGCGGAGTCTCGCGGGTCCCAGAGCCGAGTCAGTCCCCGCCTCGCAGTGTCCACCGTCCTGGCCGGCGCCACCTTTGTAGCCAGCTACGGCCGCTTCTCTCAGGCCCCGGACTATCAGTATCTGGTAGATGCCGCATTCGACGATAGCACCCGCACCGGCCGTTTCCGGCGAGGAAATCCGAACATCGGCTTCGAGGACGCAACCCAATACGAGCTGAGCCTTCGAGTCCGGCCCACCTCGGTCACCTCCCTTCGTCTCGGCGTATACGTGAAACGCCTGGAGGGGCTGGTGGCCTCGGTGCCGATCGGCATCGATCCCGACTCTACCATCTTCGGCAACGCCGACGCCGGCAGTGTGAAGGGTGCGGAGCTGCTCTTCGAGCGCGAGATGCGGGATGGCTTCGGGCTGCGGCTGGCCTACACGCTGCAGAACGCGGTCGCGACGGCGTCTGATGCGTTCCTCCTCAACCGCGTGATCACTATTGACCCATCAACCGGCGACACGGTCCGCCCTGCGCCCGCCGAGTTCCCGCTCGACTATGACCGCCGGCACACCGTCACCGCCGTGGTACGGGCCCAGGTTCCAGACAGTGCGGGTCCCGCGCTCGCCGGAGTTCGCCTGCTCGCGGGCCTGGAAAGCGCCGCTATCCTGCGGTACGGCTCCGGCCTGCCGTACTCCCGCGTCAATCTCGCAGGCGACTCGCTGATCGGCCTGCCCAACGACGCTCGCCTGCCGGCGGTGATGACCGTCGATCTGCTGGTACGCCGGCCCCTGCGCCTGGGAGGCGTCCGCGCAGGGATCTATGTCGACGTGAGGAATCTGCTGAACCGCCGGAATGTCGTCGCGGTGCGTCGCGATACCGGGGAGCCGGACCTTACACCGGCCGGTATTGATTCACTTGCGGAAGCGGCGTATCAGGCACATCCGGAAGACATCCCGTATGAATCAGGGCGTTATCGGGCGTATGCCGACACGGACGGGAACGGATACATCTCCGGCCGGGATGAGCTGTATCCCCTCTACCAGTCAGCGGCGCGGGATTTCACTCAACCGCTCTTCGCGTATGGCTCTCCCCGCCTGTTCCGGTTGGGATTCGAGGTGCTCTTCTGAGCCAGGTCGTCCTTCAGTAGGGCCTGGTTGATTGCGGTGGCGGCCTTGGCCCCTTCGGCGGCTGCCACGATCACGAACTGAGCCTCCTTGGACGAGTCACCCGCTACATATAGGCCCGGCACGTTGGTAGACTCACAGACGCCGGTGTCAACGGTACCTTTCTCGTTGAATTCGGCACCCAGTTGTTCGGCCAGAGGAGATCGCTGATGCTGGCCGGTGCAGAAGAACAGCGCGCTGCGTGGAAGCGGCGTGCCGACCCCGAAGATCACCCGCTGCAGCCGCCCATCGCGCCCTTCTAGCCGCACGACCGGATCCTCCCGGATCTCGACTCCAGCCTCTCCGAGCGCTTCCTCTTCCCGTTCGAGTGAGGCCGCTGGGGCCGTCGGTGCAGAGCACGATGTCCTGGCTCCACACCGTAAGTCCCAGAGCCAGAGCCGATCCTGGTGTTCCCCGGCCGTATACCGCGAGAGGTTGATCCCGCCACTCCCACCCGTCGCAGTAGGGGCAATGATGGACGCTTCTGCCGTAGAGCTCGCGCAAGCCCTCCACAGCCGGAAGTTCGTCTACCACGCCGGTAGCGAGGAGCAGCTTCCGGGCATCGAATTGCAGACCACCTTCGCAGACGATTGTGAATCCAACTGAAGTTCGGCGCGCGTCCACGATCTTGCCGCGGTGCAGCTCGACGGACGGATAGCGGCGCAACTCCTCCCGGGCGAGACGCAGGAGCTCTCCCGGATCGATCCCGTCGCGGGTGAGATATCCATGCAACTCGTGGGACCGCGCGTTGCGGGGCTCACCGGCATCGCACACCAGTACACTGCGGCGGCAGCGGCCCAGCATGAGAGCACCACTGAGCCCTGCTGGTCCACCGCCTACCACCGCACAGTCGTACGCCACGCTGGAGCTATGCCCGTCCTGCGCGGGGCCGCGAGCCGGCCGTCACATCCCCTGAGTCCATGACCTGCTTGAACCGGCGGAGATCTTCGGCCACCTGTGTGGACGGTTCCTCGCCCAGGAGCTTGGCCACGGCCGCACCGAGCTTGCCGGCCGGAGGGTCGTAGCTCAGCACCACCCGCACGTCGGTTCCGGCGCCATCGGGCGTGGGAGTGAAGTGCACCGATCCGGCGTTACTTACCTCCGAACCGGGGAGTGAACGCCACGCGATCAGCTCGTCGTCGACCTCGTTGTGGATGACCGCATCCCATTCCACCCGGGTGCCTGCGGGCCCCTTGGCGACCCAGTGCGAGTGGGTGTCGTCCACCACGGTTACTGCCTCGAGATGGTCCATGAACCGGGGAAGATTCTCGAAGTTGCGCCAGAAGCGATACACCTCCACCACCGGACGGTTGATGGTGACGTTCTCCTCGACCTTGATCCCCTGCCCTCGCCCGATGCTGGCCACCGGGCTCTTGCCCCTGCGGCGCCAGACATCGCTCAGCTTCTGCTGCCCGGGCCGGCCGGTAAGTGCCTTCGCGATCAAGCCGGTGGCCACAGGAACCAGGAAAGGGCGCAGCCTTCGGGTGCGCAGCGTCAGCGCCATCAGCGTCACGCCTGCCAGCCCGGAGACCACCCGCTGAGCCTTGCCCATATCGGGCTCGCCCTGCTGGTGTCGGCGCAGGTTTTCCCAACGTTCATTCGAAGTATTGCCATTCTTGGGCGATGCCATGGGACCTCCCTTATGCTGTGGCGCCCTCCGACGGGGCGATCTGGTTGTATTTCCTGGCCGCCCGGTCGCCCAGACGGCTGAGCCATGAGGGAGAAAGCCAGGACTGGCTGTCAGCACCTTTCCTGCGCCCTGGCTGACCGCCTTCGGAACTGGGGAGCAGCCGCTCCACAGTAGCGAGAATCCCGGAAGTCAGACCAGGCGCCACCGCATTTACCACGGCGGCCGCCTTGGCGGGCCAGGGAAAGAGCACCTCGGTGTCACCGCGGCGGCAGGCAGCCACGATCCGTCGCGCCGCGCTGTCGGCGCTGATGGAGAGACCGGGCAAGTTATCGCTGATGCTGAACCACGCGTACTCCGAGCGGTGCCGACCGCGGAAGATGGCATTACGCGGACTCCCGGTGCGCATGAGTCCGGGACAGACTGTCACCACCTTCACCCCGTCCGCGGCAACCTCGGCCCGCAGTCCCTGGGAGAACCCGACGGCGGCAAACTTACTGGCGCTGTATGGCAGCAGGTGGGGAATGCCGAGCTTCCCGCCTATCGACGTGATGTTCACGATGCGCCCCGAACGCCGGGCGCGCATGTCGGGCAGGAGAGCCAGCGTGGGGTAGAGCATTCCCCAGAAGTTGGTGGCCATCGCTTCTTCATAATCCGCCACCGACATGGTCTCGGCGGGACCCACCTCGATGACGCCGGCGTTGTTCACGAGCACGTCAACCTGGCCGTAGCGCTCCCGAACGGCCGCGATCATGTCCGCCACGGAGCCGGGGTCGGTGACGTCTGCCGGAACCGCCAGCACGTCGGCACCGGTATCGGCCAACGAGGCCATCGCGCGCTCGAGCGACTCGGGATCCCGCCCCGAGAGGACTACGCGAGCCCCTTCCTCCGCCATCTGCCGCGCCAGCGCAAGGCCCAGTCCCCGGGAGCTGCCGGTGATCAGCACGACACGGCCTTCCAGGCTGTATCCCAGCCGGGCACGCAGGCGCCGCACCGCGACGAAGGACACCCCGGCCATGATGAGCAGCGGTGCAGCAGAGAGCCGTTCTGGGTGATGCTTTCCGGCTCGCTTCATTCCGCTTCGGGCTCCGGCGCCTGCCGGTCCCGGGTCTGCTGCTGGACCGCACGGTCGTGCGCCTTCATCGTCCAGCAGGGCCGCCATACCATCGCGATGCTCTGGATCGGCCACTTCCTGCTTCAGATTGGAAAAGCCGGGCCCCATGTTCTTATCGTCGCGCGGCTCCTCGAAATCGAGCTCGGTCGGACGATCGTCGGTACCCTCGCTTTCCTTCCGCGCGAACTGGAGGCGTTCCTCCTCCGTCATGGTCGCGAATTTACGGCTGAGATTCCTTGCCATGTAACTCACTCCTGGTGGTGGCCTCGAGCAGCGCTTTCATGCGCCCGAGGTCCTCGTTCAGTTTAGCCCGCGGATCCGAGCCGAGCAGCTCCGCCACTGCCTGTCCCGCGCCGCCCGCGGGCGGGTGGTAGCAAAACCGCAAGTTCACCCGGGTGCCGCTCCCCGAAGGAGTGAAGCGGATGACGCCGGCGTTCTCCAGCATCGATCCCGCCTCACTCCGCCACGCGATGACTTGGCCCGGAGCCTGTTGCGTAAGCATGGCGCTCCATTCGATCGGCACCCCCCCGGGACCACTGACGCTCCACCGCGACCGACCCGCTCCCCAGGTCCTCGACCGCTCGGACATGGGACATGAACAGTGGGAAGTTTTCGTAGTTGCTCCAGAAGGCATATACCTGCTCGACCGGCGCGTCGATGTACAGGGTCTTCTGGATGTCGACGGCACGCCGGCGGTCGAGGGGCGATACTCCGCCGATCCCCAGCTTGCCGCGGCCGGCTGAGCCGACCAGGAGGCCCGTTCCGACGGTGCGCAGCATCGTTGCCACCATTCCCCTCCGGGTCAGGGCATAGAGCGCCAACAATCCACCGACGACCTTCAGAGCGGTCGTCCTGCCGCCGGAAGAGGATCCCTCCCGGTCCCGGGACCTGAGCGTAGCAGCCCCAAGGCCTTCCAGGTCGCCGATGCGCGCACCGTAGCCCGGGGTTGGCGGAACTACCGACCCGGCGCCACGCTCCAGCACGCGCCCCGCTCCTTCCAGCAGGGGACGCAGCCGCTCGGTTAATTGCTGCCGTCGCGTGGGCCCCCGCTCGGGGTCGAGCAGATACACCAGGCCTGCGCCGGCGGTGAGGCCACCGATAAACAGTTTGAGCGCCATTGTTCCTCCTGAGGTAGAAACTCACGCGTTTCTCGCGGACTCTTCTGTGACGGTACTCACACGCTTTAGGAGGTGCGCAACCCCGAAAAGACTGGTCGGTAATGGCAGATTCCCCCCGCTGATAGATCAGCCGTGGCTAACACGCACTCGAGTGCGAAAGCAGCTGAGCTGCTTTGGCGAAGGAGGGTCTGCACACCGACATCCGGGCCGCAACGAGTGCCGCTGGACCGAAGTTCTACTCGCAAACGCACGAGCGCTTCATGCAGCTGCCATACACGATTGTCGCCTTTTCGCACCTCCGCTGGAATTTCGTCTATCAACGCCCCCAGCACCTTCTTTCCCGTCTCGCCGCGATGCACCCGGTCGTGTTCGTGGAGGAGCCCGAGTTCGACGCCGAGGGCCCCGCCCGATGGGAGCGGAGCAGTCCCCATCCAAATGTGACAGTGTACCGGCCCCGCACTCCGGTAGCTGCCCCCGGCTTTCATGCCGAGCAGCTCCCCGTACTGGAGCCGCTGATGGCCGACCTCACCGCGGAGCTGGGTGACGTCAATCTGCTGGCCTGGCTCTACACGCCCATGGCGCTGCCGCTCGCTCTGGCGTTGGATCCTGACGCTGTGGTCTACGACTGCATGGACGAGCTGTCCCTCTTTCTTGGCGCTCCGCCCGAGCTGCTGGCCCTCGAGGAGCAGCTGCTGGAGTACGCCGATGTGATGTTCACCGGGGGGCCCAGCCTGTTTCGCGCCAAGCAGTCGCGCCACCCCAATGTGCACTGTTTTCCCAGCAGCGTCGACGCCGGCCACTTTCGACTGACGCGACCCGGCGGCAACGAAGTGAGTGAGGCCGAAGATCAGGCTGAGCTGCCGCACCCGCGGCTGGGGTTCTACGGCGTCATCGACGAACGCCTGGATCTCGACATCATCGACCGGCTTGCCGGTGAGCACCCGGACTGGCAGATCGTCCTGGTCGGGCCGGTGGTCAAGATCGATCCGGCTCGGCTTCCCCGAAAGCCGAATATTCACTACTTCGGCCAGCGCTCATACGACGAGCTGCCCCGATATCTCGCCGGCTGGGACGTCTGTCTCCTTCCCTTCGCGCGGAACGATGCGACGAAGTTCATCAGCCCGACGAAGACCCTGGAGTATATGGCGGCCGAGCTCCCGATCGTCAGTACGCCGATCACCGACGTCGCCGAGCCATACGGGGAGATCGTGTACCTGGGCGACACGCCGGACGAGTTTGTCCGGGCCTGCGAGGCGGCTCTCGCCTCGTCGGCCGAAGAGCGGGCAGCGCGGACGGCCCGGATGCGCGAGGTGCTGGCCGGAACCTCATGGGAGGTGACGGTCTCGGCGATGGAACGACTCCTCACAGAGGCCATGGCTGGAAGAACGACCCTGGGGCTGCCCGCTTGAAGCTCGCACAGACACTTGAGCCTTACGGCTCATAGCAATAGAAAGGATTCAGGCTCTTCACATGCCACCTAAGCATATGGACAATTCCACTGCCGCTGCTCCGGTCGTCGTCGTCGGAGCAGGACCCACCGGTCTGAGCGCCGCATACCACCTCGGCGAGGACGCACTGCTGGTCGAGCAGGCGGGACGGGTGGGCGGCTGGTGCCGGTCAGTCGAAGACAACGGCTTCACCTTCGACATGGCCGGGCACATCATGTTCTCGAACGACCCCTACGTGCATGAGATGTATCGGCTGCTGCTGGGGGACAACGTCCACTGGCAGGATCGGGAAGCGTGGATCTTCAGCAAAAACGTCTATACCCGCTACCCGTTCCAGGGAGCCCTGTACGGGCTGCCGCCGGAGGTGATTTCCGAGTGTATCGTGGGCGCGATCGAGGCCCGCTTCGGAAGCCTCACGGCGAAGAAGCCCGCGGCCGATAAAGGCGCCAACAGCGACTACACCGGGCCGGAGCGCCGCGGCATGTTCGAGCCGCTGATGAAGGCCAACGGCAACGGCAAGCGACTGACCTACTCGGGCAAGGAGCGGCGAACCACCCCGGTGCACAAAGGCGAGCCGCGGAACTTCGAGGAGTTCATCTACAAGGTGTGGGGAGCGGGGATCGCCAAGCATTTCGCCATCCCTTACAACCAGAAGCTCTGGGCGGTGCCGCTGACCGAGATGGAAACCTCCTGGCTGGGCGGACGGGTGCCGCTCCCCAACCTCGAGGAGATGATCCACGGGGCCCTCTCCCCGGTACCGAAGCCGATGGGACCCAACGCCCGGTTCGGCTATCCGCTTCGGGGCGGGTTCCAGGCCCTGATGGATGGCTTTCTCCCGCACTTGAAGGGCGAGCTCCGGCTCAACACCAAGGTCACGGCCGTCTCACCGAGGCGGCACAGCGTGACGCTGTCCGACGGCAGCGAAACGTCCTACGAGTACCTGATCAGCACCATGCCGCTTGCCGTCGCTGGTGCGCCTGATCGGGTGCCGAGGCACCGGCCGAGGTCCGCCGGGCCGCCGCGGCGCTGCGGCACGTCTCGGTGCGCTGCGTCAATATCGGGGTCGGCCGGGAGAACCTGACCGAGAAGCACTGGATCTATTATCCGGAGGATACGGTCTTTCACCGAATCTTCGTGCAGGGCAACGCGAGTCCCCACTGCAACCCGCCGGGCGGCTTCGGCCTCACCTGCGAGATCACCTACTCGGATGCCAAGCCCCTGCCGGTCGAGGGCGATGCGCTGATCCGCCGCTGCATTGAGGACTGCCACAAGGTGGGATTCTTTACGCCCGACGACCCGATCTGGGCCGCGCACGAGGTGGACCTTCCGATCGCCTACGTGGTGTACGATCACGACCGGGCCGCAAACGTCGCGCTCATCCGTGAGTGGCTGTCGGCGCAGGACATCGTGCTGGCCGGCCGCTACGCGGAGTGGGAATACTACAACTCGGATCACGCCTTCATCGCGGGCAAGAAGGCGGCCGAGGACGTGGCCCAGCTGCGGCAGCGCCAGTTCCTCGACGAGCCGACCGCCGTGTCATTGTCGGGCAAGTGAGAAGTGAGAAGTAGAGAGGTAAGAAGTGAGAGGTGCCGCCCACTTCTTACTTCTTACCTCTCACCTCTCACTTCTTTACTTCTTACTTCTCCCTTCTTACTTCTCTTACCTCATGACCCACGCCCTTCTGCGCCGTCGGCCCGAAGATTTCCTCTGGGCCACTGGTATCGAGGACACCTTCGTCCCCCAGACCCGCCCCGGCCACCGCGCGCTGGACGAGTACCAGCTGATGGGCCACTACGAGCACTGGCGCGAGGACCTCGCCCTGGTGCGGGACCTGGGCCTGAAGCTGGTGCGCTGGGGGGTGCCGTGGTATCGCCTGGAGCCGTTTCAGCCCGGCGAGTTCGACTGGCGCTGGACCGATCAGGTTATTCCCTACATGGTCGAGGAGCTGGGAGTCACCCCCATTATCGACCTGATGCATTACGGCTGCCCCTTCTGGCTGCGCCGTGAATTTGCCAGCGCTGAATATCCCGCCGCGGTGGCGGCCTACGCCGGGGCGTTCGCGGAACGCTATGCCGGGCTGGTCAACTGGTACACCCCGCTGAACGAGCCGATCGTCACCGCGCTGTACTGCGGCCAGCGGGGCCTGTGGCCTCCCTATCTCAAGAGCGAGACGGGATATGTGCAGATCCTGCTCCAGGCGATCGAAGGGATCATTCAGACCTGTGTCGCGCTCCGAGCGGTGAACCCGGAGATGGTCCTGGTGCATGTGGAAGCCACCGGGCTCAGCCGCACCGCCCGGGAAGATCTCCATGCCGTGGCCCAGGAGGAGCAGTCGCGCACCTTTCTTCCCTTCGATCTTCTCACCGGCCGGGTCACCCCGGGTCATCCACTCTTCCCCTGGCTGGTACGCAACGGCGCGTCTCCCGACCGATTGGCAGAGATCGCGGCGCAGCCGGTGCCGTTCAGTCTGATGGGACTCAACTTTTATCCCCAGTGGTCCACCACCCAGCTCTATATCGACCGCAAGGGCCGCCTGGCCTACCAGCCGGTCGAGCAGGACGGCGCCGGCTTCAGCACCTTGATCGACGATTACTACCGCCGATACGGGCTGCCCATCATGGTCACCGAGACCAGCGCCCGGGGAGACGAGACGGTACGGGCCCGCTGGCTGGAGGCGTCGGTGGCGGCCATCCGCGTCCTGAGGGGCCGAGGAATCCCGGTGCTGGGTTACACCTGGTTCCCGCTCTTCACCATGATCGACTGGAAATACCGATTTGGACGGGGGCCCCTGCAGGAGTATCACCTGGAGCTGGGCCTCTATAACCTGGATGGATCAGGGGAGCGCTGGAGACCGACGCCGCTGGTGCAGCAGTTCCGCAGCTACGTTGCCGATTCCGAAAATTCGATCGGCAATCTTGGCCTCGAGCAGAGTCTGTCGGCCTGACTATGCCGCTCCCGTTCGATTCACCTTCACATACGGCCTGGCCGTTTTCCCAGGCACCACGGCACACTCCCCCTCTGGGCCGACCGCTCGCCCGCTCGCATCTATTCCGCTCCTTCTGGATGGCGGGATTTGAATCTGCAAGCCACATAAACCGGGCTGGCACCAGGCTGGACCTGATCGCGGCAACTCAGCATGACCGGTTCGTGGACGAGGACTATGCCCGGCTGGCTCAGTGGGGCATCCGCACCGTGCGCGAGGGGCTCCACTGGCATCTGATCGAGTCGGGCGGCGACTTCGACTTCTCGACCCTGCTGCACCGGGTAAGAGCGGCGCAGCGGCATGGAATTCAGATCGTGTGGAACCTGTGCCACTACGGCTGGCCCGACGGTCTGGATGTGCTCTCGCCCGCGTTTGTCGACCGGTTTGCTCGCTACTGCGGCGCCGTGGCGCGGGCCATCAGCGACCACAGCGACAAGCTTCACAGCTACACGCCCATCAACGAGGTCTCATTTCTGGCATGGGCCGCCGGAGAGAAGGCGTACTTCTATCCCCATCGCGACGACGCTGCCACCCAGATGAAGCACCAGCTGGTGAGGGCATCCATCCACGGCATCGAAGCCATCTGGGAGGTGGACCGCCGGGCGCGCATCCTGCTGACCGATCCCATCATCCACGTGGTGACGCCGAGAGGTAGACCGGAGCTGGCGCGGGCCGCTGCCGACCAGCGGGCAGCACAGTTCGAGGCCTGGGATATGCTTGCCGGCGCCATGGAGCCCCACCTGGGAGGACATCCCCGCTACCTCGACGTCATCGGCGTGAACTACTACCACGCCAATCAATGGGAGTACCCTGACCAGCGGCTCCGCTGGGAGGACACGCCCCGCGACCCCCGCTGGATGTCGTTCAGCGCCTTGCTCGCCGAAATGTATTTCCGCTACTGGCGGCCGGTCGTGGTGAGCGAGACCAGCCACTTCGGCTCAGGCCGGGCCCGATGGCTGCGGGAGGTGGCAGAAGAGGTGGCGCATGCTCGGCAGACGGGAGTGCAAGTAGAGGGTCTCTGCCTCTACCCTATCATCGACCGCCCGGATTGGGAAAACCCCGACCACTGGCACAACAGCGGGCTGTGGGACCTCAGGCGCGACGCGGCAGGAGGGTTGGAGCGGGTGCTCTGTGAGGACTATGCCGACGAGCTGCGCGAGGTGCAGCACCGCCTTGGGGGCGGTCCGGCGTAGAGCCTAGGATCCCTCGGCGGTGCTGACGCTGACGCCCCCGCCTCCGGCCGGCTCCTCCGCTTCAGGACGCTTGGCGATCCGCTCGATCATGTCACGCATCATCAGCGTGGCCACGGGATGACTGCCCAGATGCTCGCGCAGCCGGTAGGTGCAGATCATCACCCGTCCCCGATCAATCGGCCGCTCCGCCACCAGCGCCACCAGGTGGTGCACCCAACCCACGAACAAGCCCGAGTGCACGTTTGCCGCGAAGTCGCGCGGAGTAAGGCCGACGATCACCGTCTCCGGCGTCAGGTCGGCGAAGGCGAAGTCCACGGTGCCGCCGGTCGGAATCCGCTGGAAGATCTTGTCCTGGCGGATCCAGCTCATGCTGCTGGCCCAGTCGCCCTGCCAGCTCCGGCCCTGCCGCTGCGCGATGCTGATGTTGCCCAGGTGGGTCTGCTCCGAATTCGTTTCCTCGGCCAGCCAGAGCACCCGTCCGCCGTTCTGCACGTACCAACGGAGCTCGTCGGTCATCCGCTCGACCACGACCAGGTCCGCCGACTCCTGGTCGGTGAGCTCGTACCCCATCCCGGCCAGGCGGGCGGCGAGCCTTGGCAGTCCGGGGACCGCCAGCTTCACGTGCCGCTCGCGAGACTCCGCTCGCGGAAAGAAGTACAGCTCGTGATGGTTCCGGGTCACCAGCTCACCGCGCGGCGCTGGTCAGTCGCATCTCCAGTCGGGCGCGCGTGGCCTGCTCCAGCCGCGGCACGTCGAACACCACCGTTCCGACATTGGTGAGCTGAGCCCGTTGCGGTGTGATTCCCTCGAAGCTCCCTCGCATCTCGGGCCAGACATCGAGGTTCCACTCCAGGCGGGAGTTCCGCAGGTCGGCCGACGAGAAGTGCGACAGCGCCAGCTTGACCTCACAGCGCTCCCCTTCCCAGAAGGCGATCCGCTCCCAGTCGGTCGGCACGATCGCATCGGGACTGTTTACCTGGCCGATCACGTCGAAGTACGCCTTCGGGTTGCGGCACAGGTCGAGCAGTCCGTTGCTCTCCCAGTGCACGTCGGTGAACTCGGTGATCACGTACCCGACGATGCTGGGGTGGCGCCGCATCTGCTCGATCTGGTACTTGAGCGCGGTGAACTGCATGCGCTGGCTGGCGGCGGCCAGGTCCGACAAGGTGGGAAACACCTTGTCGAGATGGAAAGCCTTGAAGCGCTGCTCGATGCCGTGAGGGTAGACCACGCCATCGCCCCACTCGATGCCGGTCTCGAACCACCATGGCTCCCGGCCATAGTGGGCCCTGAGCTTGTCCACGTCGGGCAGGCCCCAGTTGCCGAACTCCGAAACCACCATCGGCTCGCTGCCGCGGCGGCGCACCTCGGGCGCCGGCTGTCGGGCCACTGGGTTCCACGGATCGCGGATGTATTCCCGCCACGATTCGATGTTCTCGTACACGTGGGCGAAGGTCCACGGCGGTCGGCTGGCGAAGGTCTGCACCCAGTCCCTCCACTTCCGGTAGTGGTCCGGCATCGCGTAGTAATTGTGAAAGTCCTCGATGTCGGTGACCACGTGGAAGTTGGTGAAGCAGGGGGAGTTTCCCACCACCAGCCGGTGCGGGTCCAGCGCCTTGAGCTGGTTGTACATGTCGGCCAGCCAGGCGCGGTGCCCGGCGTTGACCGCCAGATCCACTCCCCAGTTCTCGTTGACGATGGTCCAGATGATGATCGAGGGGTGATTCCAGTCCCGCTCCACCATCCCAAAGAGGGTCTCCTGCGCGCGGCGCTTGGCGGCGTCGGTCAGGTCCTGCCAGTTCGGTAGCTCGGTCCAGATCAGGATCCCGGCCCGGTCGGCGGCGTCGTAGTAGCGCGGGTCGGTGATCTTGATATGGGTGCGGAGGAGATTGAGGCCCATGTGCTTCGCCTTGGCAAACTGGGCATCGAGCTCCTGCGTCGCTGAACGGCGTGTAGATGAGGTCGGGATAGTAGTCCTGGTCCAGCGCTCCGCGGAGGTACAGCACGCTGGCCGTTGAGCAGCAGGTGGCCGGTGGGCGAGGTGGCGATGGTGCGCATGCCGAACTGCGTCGCCAGAGTGTCGAGCGGCTCGGCCCGGTCATCGCTGCCGTCCAGCAGCACGCCCTGAAGCTGGTAGAGATGGGGGGTGGTCGTATCCCAGAGCAGCGGTTCCGGGATCGGAATCGCCACGTCCTGGCTCTCGGTGCCTGCCGGACAGAAGCAACCGGTGCCGGCGCACCTGCCCCCGCGGATCGGTCACGTTGAGCCACAGCGCCAGCGGCCGCTCGCTGGTCCGGTTGAGCGAAACCCGGACCTGCGCCTGCTCGCCGGACACGTCAGGGGTCACCCTCAAACGCGTCAGGTGGACCGGCGAACGCTGCTCCAGGTACACGCTCTGCCAGATGCCGCCGATCGGCCCGTACCAGCTTTGCTTCCCGTGGGGGATCTCGGCGAAGGTGAATTCGGGAGAAAGTCGGCGTCGTTGCCGGGATCGATGACGCGCACGACCAGCTCATTGAGTCCCGGGCGCAGGTTCGCGGTGACGTCGATCTCGAACGGGAGGTAGCCACCCTCGTGCTCGCCCACCTGCTGGCCGTTGAGCCAGACGGTGGTGGAGTAGTCCACGGCGCCGAAGTGGAGGAGGTGGACGGGCGGAAGAGCGGACGGAGCGGAAGGAGCGGAACGTGGCACCTCGAGTCCTACGCCTTTTCCGCCTCTTCCGCCTGTTCCGCCATCTCGAAACCCCCGCCGATACCACGCCACCCCGCTGTAGTCGCGCAGATCGTCGAACTGAGCCTGCCAGGGACCCGGGACCTGGATGCTGCGGGCGTCGTGCGGTTGCAGAGTCGTGGGGCTGAGCTGCTGTTGCGGATCGGGATAGAACTCCCACTGCCCATCCAAGCTGAGGCGCTTACGATTCACGGCGCACCCCAGCGGCAAGCCCGCGACGCCGCTCCAGCCAGCTTCCCGCCGCGGCACCGAGGAGGCCCGCCCCAGCCGCGGTCGCGGTGACGACGGCGACGCGGTAGGCAAAGATCCTGGGCTCGGTCACTTCCTGGGCAACGGGCCCGGACCCGATCAGCCACGCGGCCAGCGGCCCCACCGTGCCGGCCAGCAGACCCACGGCCGTGGCTGCCATGAATCCGCCCGCCAAGCTGGTCCGCCAGGCGCACACCGCGCCCACGCTGAAATAGATCAACACCGATACCACGCCGAGTGGCGGGTAGGGGAAACCCATGGGCTCGCCGGCCAGCTCACCCACCGCATCCAGGGCGACCAGCACCGCCACCGCCGCAAGAATGATCGGTGTCATCCGCTTCACCTGTCTCCGCTCGACCATCTTCATCTCCAGAGCACCGCAACAGGTTGGCCGCAAGAAATGCAGGATGAATAAGGTATATGGATCGCGGAACGGGACAAGCGTTATGGCTGGGAGTTGGGAGTGGCTAGCTGGCTGTTGGCTTCTCGCTGCTTGGGTCGTCGGTGCCTTAGCTTACCGAACGCGGTTGCCATTGGGTCTAACCAGCTGATAACTACCAGCTGCTCGTAGCCAATAGCCAATAGCCCACAGCCCCCAGCCATTAACCACCCGGAGCGTGCCGCCTATGGAGCCCCTGTTCCTCGCCATCGGTCTGGCGGCGGGAGTCCTGTCGGGCCTGTTCGGAATCGGCGGGGGAATCCTGATCATTCCCGCCCTCATCTTCTTTGCCGACTTCCATACCAAGCTGGCGATCGGGACCTCCCTCGGCGCGATGCTGCTCCCGGTCGGCCTGCTCGGCGCCTACGCCTACTACCAGGCGGGGAACCTCAACCCCAAGGGTGCGATCCTGATCGCCGTGGGGCTGTTCTTCGGTGCGTGGGTGGGCGCCAAACTGGCTCACGCCATCCCTGCCGCTATCCTCCAGCGCATGTTCGCCGTGTTCATCGTGCTGATGGCGATCCGGCTCTGGATCGAAGCCGGAAAACGCTGATGGCGACCGAGAGCGGCGCCCAGATCCAGCTCACCTCGGCTGCGTTCGCCTATGGCGACAAGATCCCGGTCCGATTCACCTGCGAAGGGGACGACGTCTCGCCGCCGCTTCAGTGGCAGGGTGCGCCGCTGGAGACTCGAAGCTTCGCCCTGATCCTGGACGACCCCGACGCGCCCCGGGGCACCTGGGTGCACTGGGTGCTGTACAACATCCCGGCCACCGCGGTGGAGCTGACCCAGGCGGTGCCGACCCTGGCCGAGACTCCCCTGGGCGCACGCCACGGGCGCAATACGGCGGGCGACATGGCGTACGCCGGCCCCTGCCCTCCCCCGGGAAAGCCCCACCGCTACTTCTTCCGGCTGTACGCGCTCGACATCTTGCTGGGCCTGGCTCCCGGCGCAACTCGCAGCGAGCTGGAACAGGCCATGAACCAGCACATCCTGGGACAGGGAGAGCTGATGGGGACGTACCAACATAGGCCGTGAGGTCGAGAAGGCAGCGGGGCGAGCGGGGCAGGCTGGGCGGGACAAGGACAGTGTCACCCTGAGCGAAGCGAGAGGGGCCGAAGCGGCAACGAGTTCGCGAGATGTCGATGACGTGCGCGGACCTTTCAGAGTTCCTGGCTCACCGCTTACGCTTCGCTACGCTCCCGCTCAGGGTGACATCCGTTCCTGCCCCGCTGCCCGCCTTTGCTCCCGCCTTAGTTTTCCACCATGTCCCTTCTCCCCTCACCCCCCGCGGCCTCTACTGCGAGCCCGGTGACTTCTTCGTAGATCCCTGGGAGCCGGTGGACCGGGCCGTGATCACCCACGCCCACGGCGACCATGCCGCGTGGGGCTCGCGCGCGTACCTGACCTCGGCCCAGGGAGTGGGAGTGTTGCGGGCCCGGCTGGAATCGGGATCATCGATCCGTGGGCTCGAGTATGGTCAGCGGATCAGCCTCAACGGCACCACGATCTCGCTCCACCCGGCAGGGCATATCCTCGGCTCCGCCCAGGTCCGGATCGAGTACGCCGGGGAGGTCTGGGTGGTCTCGGGCGACTACAAGACCGATCCCGATCCTACCTGCACCCCCTTCGAGCCGGTTCGCTGCCACACCTTCGTCACCGAGTCGACGTTCGGGCTGCCGATTTACCGCTGGCCCAACCAGGCGCAGGTGTTCGAGGAGATCAATGCCTGGTGGCGCGCCAACGCCGCCCGGGGCAAGACCTGCCTGCTGCTGGGCTACGCGCTGGGAAAGGCGCAGCGGCTGCTGGCCGGGTTGGACCCGAGCATCGGACCGATCCTGACTCATGGAGCCGTGGAGCGCATGACCTCCGTCTACCGCGAGGGGGGGATCGCGCTGCCCGCGACCCGCTACGCCGGCGCGGGGCAGAGCCGGGCCGACGCCACCGGCGCCATAGTCATCGCTCCGCCGGGTGCCGATGCCTCGCTCTGGTCTCGGCGCTTCGGCGACCATGCCACCGGCTTTGCCTCTGGCTGGATGATGGTCCGCGGCGCTCGGCGGCAGCGCGCACTCGACCGGGGATTCACGCTCTCCGACCACGTGGACTGGCCCAGCCTGCTGGCTGCCATCGAGGCGACCGGCGCGGGTGAGGTATGGGTCACCCACGGCTATACCGGTCCCGTGGTGCGCTGGCTCCAGGAGCGCGGCCTCGATGCACGTTCGGTGCAGACCCGGTTTGAGGGCGAACGTGAGGAGCTGGTCGCAAGTACGGAGGAGGATGCGGCAGCACCTGCCCCGCTGCGCCCGCAGCCCCGCTGCCTCAGCTGTGAAGAGCTTCGCGCGGCTCTATTCCGCCCTGGACGAGACCACCTCCACCAACGAGAAGGTCGCCGCCCTGGTGGCCTACTTCCCCTCGGCCCCGCCGGCCGATGCGGCATGGGCGGTCCACTTCCTCAGCGGCCGCAGGCCTAAGCGGTTGGTCTCCACCGGCAAGCTGCGGCGGTGGGCGGCGGAGGAATCCGGCGTCCCCGACTGGCTGTTCGAAGAGAGTTACCAGGCGGTGGGTGACCTGGCCGAGACCATCACACTGGTGCTTCCCGATCATGGTGAGACGAGCGAGCTGGCACTGGCCCACTGGGTGGAGCAGCGCCTGCTCCCCCTCCGGGACGAGGATGAGGACGTGCAGCGGGAGGCGATGGTCCAGAGCTGGCGCGAGCTCGACAGCCGCGAGCGGTTCGTCTGGAACAAGCTCATCACCGGGAGCTTTCGGGTTGGCGCGTCACAGCAGCTCGTCACCCGGGCCCTGGCGCAGATCAGCGGCGTGCCGGAGGGAGTCATCTCTCACCGGCTCATGGGTGCATGGGACCCGACCCCGGAGTTCTTTGAGCGGCTGGTCGCGCCCGATACTCGCGACGCCGACACCAGCCGGCCTTATCCGTTCTTCCTGGCGCATCCGCTGGAGGCGGCCCCCGACACTCTGGGCAACCCGGACGAGTGGATCGTGGAATGGAAGTGGGACGGCATACGGGCACAGCTCATTCGCCGGACCGGGCGCACCTTTCTCTGGTCCAGGGGCGAGGAGCTGCTGGCGGGGCGCTTTCCCGAGATCGAGGAAGCAGGAGCGCTGCTGCCCGATGGGACCGTCATCGACGGCGAGGTGCTTCCCTGGCTCGATGGTGCACCGCTGCCCTTTGCCCAGCTCCAGCGTCGGATCGGGCGGAAGAGCGTGGGCCGGAAGATCCTCGACGACGTGCCGGTGGTGCTCGTCGCCTACGACCTGCTGGAGCACGCGGGCGAGGACATCCGCCCGCTTCCGCTGGTGGAGCGTCGTCGGCGACTCGGCACCCTGCTCGCCAACCTCCCGGCCGGCCGCATGATCCTGTCCCGCGCGGTGCCCGCGCCCGACTGGGAGGCGGCCGCGGCGGCGCGCATCACCGCGCGCGAGCTGGGGGCCGAGGGCCTCATGCTCAAGCGCCTGGCATCGCCCTATGGGGTGGGCCGCCGCCGGGGCGACTGGTGGAAGTGGAAGGTCGACCCGCTCACGGTGGACGCGGTGCTGATCTATGCCCAGCCTGGAAGCGGCAAGCGGGCCGGGCTCTTCACCGACTACACCTTCGGTATCTGGGAGGGAAGCCACCTGGTTCCCTTTGCCAAGGCGTACACCGGGCTCACCGATGAGGAGATCCGCAGGGTGGATGCGTTTGTCCGGCGGAACACGCTGGAGAAGTTCGGACCGGTGCGCACGGTCAAGCCGGACCTGGTGTTCGAGCTGGCCTTCGAGGGGATCCAGCGCTCCAGCCGCCACAAGTCGGGGATCGCGGTCGGTTTCCCGAGAATGCTGCGGTGGCGGACCGACAAGAAGGCGGAAGAGGCGGATACGATCGAGACGGTAAGGGGACTGCTTGAGGCGAGAACTGAAGAGGTGAGCAGTAGAGAAGCGTGAGCAGTGAATGGCTGTGACGACGTGCGACTCTGAGCAGTGCAGCGGTCCTGAGTTACCGCTCCCGCTGTTCACCTCCGCTCACGCTCTTTATTTCCCTGACATGAAATTTATTTGCGCCACCTGTGGCGTGCAGCAGGCCGACTCCGCGCTGCCGCCGGAGCACTGCGCCATCTGCGAGGATGAGCGGCAGTACGTGCCCGCCGGCGGGCAGAAGTGGACCACGCTCAAGGAGATGCAGGCCACCCATCGCAACCAGCTCGACGTGGAGGGCCCGGAGCTCATCAGCATCTCCACCGAGCCGAAGTTTGCCATCGGCCAGCGGGCGCTGCATCTACGCTCCGGCGGCGGCAACATTCTATGGGACAGCATCAGCTTCATCGACGACCGCAGCGTCGGTGCGGTCCAGGCACTCGGCGGCGCGTCGTCCATCGCCATCTCCCATCCGCACTACTACGCCTCGATGATCGAGTGGAGCCGGGCCCTGGGGGACGTGCCGATCTATCTGCACGCGGCGGACGGCGACTGGGTCATGCGGCCGCATCCCGCCATCGTTTTCTGGCACGGCGACACCCACGAGCTGGCGCCGGGCCTCACGCTGATCCGCTGCGGCGGCCACTTCCCCGGCGGCACCGTGCTGCACTGGGCCGGCGGAGCCCAGGGCAAGGGTGCGCTGCTGACCGGCGATGTGATCCAGGTGGGGCTGGACCGCAAGACGGTGAGCTTCATGTACAGCTATCCGAACTACATCCCGCTGAGCCCGCGCACGGTGCGGCAGATCGTGGAGGCGGTCGAACCGTTCGAGTTCGATCAGATCTATGGGGCGTGGTTTGGCCAGAACATCCTCAAGGATGCCAAGCAGGCCCTCCGTTTCTCGGCCGACCGTTACCTCGCAGCCGGCATTCAGCGGACGGCGCGATTGACGGCGGGGATCCGCACTCGCCGTCGATCTCCGCCGGGCACGCGCGGCGCGGAAGCGGGAGCAACGGGCGGCCCAGCCGGCCGAGACACCGGAGCCGCGCCGAGCGATTCGGCCGATCGACTGCGCCGGCCGCGAGCCGATCGAGTGCGTCCGCGAGTGGTTCGCCAGCGAGGGCTGGGAGCCGTTCCCCTTCCAGGAGGAGGTCTGGAACGCCTACCTCGCCGGCGAGAGCGGACTGATCCACGCCGCGACAGGCACCGGAAAGACCTACGCCGCGTGGATGGGGCCGCTGCTCGAGTGGCTGAGGGACTACCCGGCTCGCGGGGCGGCTGGGCACCCGGGCAGGACGCCGGGGAGCACCCGCTTTCGCGTCCTCTGGATCACTCCACTGAGGGCTCTTGCTGCGGATACAGAAGACGCGCTTCGCGCCCCCGTCGAAGACCTGGGCCTCCCCTGGACCGTGGAGTCCCGCACCGGCGACACCGCTCCCCGGATTCGAGCCCGCCAGAGTCAGCGGCTCCCGACCGCGCTGGTCACCACCCCGGAGAGTCTCGCGCTGCTGCTGAGTCGCACTGATGCAGCTGAGCTGTTCGACCACCTCGAGCTGGTGGTGGTTGACGAGTGGCATGAGCTCATGGCGTCGAAGCGGGGCGTGCAAACCGAGCTGGCGCTCGCCCGGCTCCGCCGCTGGCGCCCCGGGCTTCGGACCTGGGGCCTTTCCGCGACGCTCGGCAATCTCGACATCGCGCGAGACACGTTGCTCGGCGTCACACCCGATGGCGTCCCCCATGGCGGGCGGATCATCCAGGGCCTCGTTCCCAAGGCGCTGGAGGTGGACAGCCTCATCCCCGAGACCATAGAGCGGTTCCCCTGGTCCGGGCAGATCGGACTGCGGATGGTACCCGAGGTGGTCCGCGCCATCGAGGAGGGCAAGACCACGCTGGTCTTTACCAACACCCGTGCCACCGCAGAGATCTGGTTTCAGGCTTTGCTCGCGGCGTGCCCCGACTGGGCCGGTGTGATCGCGCTGCATCACGGCTCCATGGATCGTGAGACCCGCGAATGGGTCGAGGACGGAATCCGCGACGGCCGGCTCCGCTGCGTCGTCTGCACCTCCACCCTCGACCTGGGCGTCGACTTCACGCCGGTCGACCGGGTGCTCCAGGTGGGCAGTCCCAAGGCGGTGGGCCGCCTTATCCAGCGCGCCGGACGAAGCGGGCACCAGCCCGGAGCAGTGAGCCGGCTGACCTGCGTGCCCACCAACGCACTCGAGCTGCTCGATGTCGCCGCGGCGCGCGATGCCCTTGGGCTCGGCGCTATCGAGTCTCGCCCGCCGGTGGAACAGCCGCTCGATCTCCTGGCGCAGCACGCCGTCACGGTGGCGGTGGGAGGCGGGTTTCATCCCCAGGAGCTGCTGGCCGAGGTCCGCAGTACCCGCGCCTTCCGCCGCCTGTCGGACGCGGAATGGCGCTGGGTGATGGACTTCGTCACCCACGGGGGCCAGGTGCTGGGGGCGTATCCGGAGTACAACAAGGTGGTGGAGCGCGACGGCCGCCACGTCATCCGCGACCGGGGCGCCGCCATGCGGCATCGAATGTCCATCGGCACCATCGTGAGTGAAGCCGCGATGAAGGTGAAGTTCGTCCGGGGCAAGACGATCGGCACCGTAGAGGAGAACTTCATCGCCCGGCTGCGGCCGGGAGACGTCTTCACCTTCGCCGGGCGGACCTTGAAGTTCGTGCGGGTGAGGGACATGACGGCGTGGGTCCGAAAGACCAACGAGCCCACCTCGGTGGTTCCCCACTGGACCGGCGCCCGGCTGGCCCTGTCGCCCGAGCTTGCCTCCGCCGTGCGCGCCAAGCTGGACCAGGCCCGCCGCGGCATGTTCGATGGGGCCGAGATGGAGGCGGTTCGGCCGATCCTGGAGCTGCAGGCGAAATGGTCCCGGCTGCCGGCACCGGATGAGCTGCTGGTCGAACGGGTGCGCACCCGGGAAGGGCATCACCTGTTCTTCTATCCAGTCGAAGGGAGGCTGGTGCACGAGGGTCTGGCGGCGCTGTTCGCCTATCGGCTGGCGCAGCTCGGCCCCATCACCTTTACTCTCGCGGCCAACGACTACGGCTTCGAGCTGCTGTCGCCCGAGCCGGCGCTGCTGGAGGAAGCCCTCGACGCCGGGCTGGTGTCGCCCGACAACCTGCTGCACGACATTCCCGCCAGCCTCAACGCCGCCGAGCTGGCGCGGCGCCAGTTCCGGGAGATCGCGCGGGTGGCAGGGCTTATCTTCCAGGGGTATCCCGGAATGAACAAGAGCGTAAAGCAGGTGCAGGCTTCGAGCGGCCTGCTGTACGACGTGTTCGCCCGGTACGACCCCGAGAACCTGCTGTTGTTTCAGGCCCATCGCGAGGTGTTGGAGCGCCAGCTGGAGCAAAGCCGGCTGGGACGGACCCTGGAACGGATCGCCCGTGGGCGGGTCACGATCAGCGAGGTGGAGCGCCCCACGCCGCTCGCCTTCCCGCTCCTGGTGGACCGGGCCCGGGAGCAGGTGAGCTCGGAGAAGTTTCTGGATCGTGTGCGCCGGCTGGCGGCTCCGCTCGAGCGTGCGGCGGACCGGGGCAACGGACGCATCAGATTTGGCAGCGGACGCGGCAGAGGATTTCGATGACCGATGTGTGTCTGACGTTGGCGGGCGAGAAGGTGTATCTGCTGAGCGAGCGGGCGCTGTACTGGCCCGGAACCAGCACGCTGGTGGTGGCGGACCTGCACTGGGGCAAGGCGTCCACCTTCCGGGCCGCCGGGATCCCGTTGCCCATCGGCACCACCAGTGATGACCTGGCCCGGCTCGATAGCGCGCTGCAGCGGACCGGCGCCCGCCGCATGGTCGTGCTGGGAGACCTCTTTCACGCCAAGGCCGGCCGGATCGCCTCCCATACCCTGGCGGAGCTGCGCCGCTGGCGGAGCCTGGCGGGTACCTTCGAGATCCTGCTGGTCCGCGGCAACCACGACCGGCACGCCGGTGACCCGCCCAACGATCTTCAGATCAACTGCGTCAACGCGCCGGCGTTCGTCCCCCCGTTCATCTTCCGCCACGAGCCGGTGGATGTGGAAGGGGCGTACGGCCTGGCGGGGCACGTCCATCCCGGGCTCACCCTGGTGGGCCGGGGACTTCAGCGTGAGACGCTGCCCTGTTTTCTGGTCGGCCCCCGCGGCGCGATCATACCCGCCTTCGGAAGCTTCACCGGACTGGGCGCGGTGCAGCCGAGCCCCGAGGACCGCGCGTTTGTTATTGCCGCGGACGAGGTGCTGGAAGTGAGCGCCCCGGTGGACCTGAGCCCGACAGCGTACCCGACTGCCCTACATGAGATAGGACAGGCGGACCCCCGCTGAGTTTAGTCGCGCCGGCGCTTCAGTAGCTCCTGAACCGCGACAACGATAACCTCGGGACGCTGCTCCGGTACTCCGTGATCGGAACCTTCGGCCACTACCAGGCGGCGCTGTTGTCCCGCGGCGGCGAGAGCTTCATGGCTGCGCCGCCAGGCGCTGTCTATGTCGGGCTTCCCCCAGAACGGCTTGCCGGCCGTGATCACGACCATGGGCTGGCGCAAGCCAGGCTCCAACCGGTCTACCACCTCGATCAGGCTGGGGAAGGTGGCAACCATGCGGACCACGGTTTTTTCTCGGTTGTTCGACGGGCGTTCGATTTTGGGGACGGTGGAAAAGATGAAATCACCGGTGGCCTTGATGAACCGGCTGTTCATGGGATCCACCAGCACCAGCCCGGCCACCTGCTCGGGATGCCGGCCCGCATTCAGCAGCGCGAGCATCGCGCCGTAGGAATGGGCGACCAGTATGGTGGTCTCGGGCACCTTCAGATGACTCAGCGCCGTCCGCAGCTGCCGGATCTCGTCATCGGGCCGGCTCTCGGCGGGCCCCAGCTCGCTGCCTCCCAGTCCTGCGCGATCGTACGCGACTACCGTGGCCCCAGTCTGTTGGGCCAGCAGCCGGGGGACGGCAGCCCACGAAGTCAGGTCTGACCCTCCGCCTGCCTCGAGCAGGATCGTGACCGGCACCTTGCCGCGGTGCAAAACGAAGTGCAGCTTGTGGCCGCCTACGCTGACCATGGTATCCACCGGGCCTTGTACGATCGCGGCTGGCGCGGCGGCAGGTTGAGCCGGCCGATGCGAGAACGAGAGATGAAAACAATCCAGCAGATATGGTCATGAATGAGAGTGTACGGCCCGGTGAAGGTCGAGGTTTCATCAGCGTGCTAGTATTCCATCCATGATCCGCCTTTCAGCCTGGAGACTCATCGGGCTCCTGTTCTTGCTCGGCTGTGGCAGCGAGCCGGATGACCAGGTGTTCGGTACCTACGCGCTGGTGGGCGTCGAAGGGAATCCGCTGCCCTACCTAGCAATCTCCGATGCCGATTGCGACAGTCTTATCGCTGAAGGTGAGCTGATCCTGAGCCTGCCGGGACGTACACCCTCGAGTTCTCCGGGCCCCTCGACTGCAGCACAGGGCAGCCGAGCACCCTGGGCCGGCTCTATGCTGGCACAGTCACCCAGAGCGGCGGGCAGCTCGTCTTCCAGGCAGAGATCCAGGGAGCCGGCACGCTGGAGTTCACCGGAACGGCCAACCCGCTCGAGGCCTCCGTAACCGTTCCACCGGTCCCGCCACCAGACCGGGCCGGATCTCACGCTCCAGTTTGCGGTTGTACCCTAGAACGAGACCACCATGCCCGTCCCGTTCGCTGGTTCGCCTCCCTGCCGGCGCTCGCGCTGGCCTTGCTCTCGCCACTCTCGGCGCAGCAGGCCGACTCCTCCCTGCTCTCACTCGAGCGAATTTTCAACTCACCCGAGTTCGCCCCCGAGCGGCTGGGTCCGGTCCGCTGGCTCGACAATGCCGCGGCCTATGTGAAGCTGGAGACAGACAGCGCCACGCCGGGCGGCCGCTCGCTGGTACGCTACGACGCGGCCAGCGGCAAGCGTGAAGTATGGGTCGCGGCCAGCCGTCTGGTACCGGAAGGCGACTCGATGCCGCTCTCAGTCGAGGACTACAACGTCTCGCCCGACGGCAAGCAGCTGCTGGTGTTCACCAACTCCCAGAAGGTGTGGCGACAAAACACCCGGGGAGATTTCTGGACTTTCGACCTCGCCAGCGGTCGGCTCCGGAAGCTGGGCGGCGACGCGAAGCCCTCCACCCTCATGTTCGCCAAGTTCGCTCCCGATGGGCGCCGAGTGGCGTATGTTCGCGAGAACAATCTGTACGTCGAGAACCTGGCCGACGGCCGGATCACTCAGCTCACCAGCGACGGCTCCCGCACCATCATCAACGGCACCTTCGACTGGGTCTACGAAGAGGAGCTCAGCCTGCGGGATGGGTTTCGCTGGAGTCCCGGACGGCCGGCGCATCGCCTACTGGCAGCTCGACGCATCCGGCGTTCGCGACTTCCTGCTGATCAACAACACCGATTCCACGTATTCGTTCACCATTCCGGTTCAGTACCCCAAGACCGGCACCACCAACTCGGCCGCGCGCGTCGGCGTGGTGAGTGCCACCGGTGGCAACACCGTCTGGCTCGGCGTGCCGGGCGACCCCCGCAACAACTACATCGCCCGGCTGGAGTGGGCCGCCAACTCCGACGAGGTGGTGCTGCAACAGCTGAACCGGCTGCAGAACACCAACAACGTGATGCTGGGCAACGCCGCCACCGGCCAGGTGCGCAGCGTGCTGGTCGAGCGGGACAGCGCCTGGACCGACGTGGTGAACGACCTTCGCTGGGTGGACGGCGGGAAGAGCTTTACCTGGATCAGCGAGCGGGACGGATGGCGCCATCTCTACGTCGTCTCGCGCGACGGACGGAAGGTGCGCCTTGTTACCAAGGAGCCGTTCGACCTGCACAACCCCGCCAGCGCCTTCGGTGAGCCGGTGGTGACGGGAGTGGATTCAGCCAAAGGCTGGATCTACTACACCGCCTCGCCGGAGAACGCGACCCAGCTGTACCTCTATCGGAGCCGGCTGGACGGCAAGGGCAAGGCGGAACGGCTTACTCCGAAGAATCAGCCGGGCTATCACCTCTATCGCATCTCGGGCGACGGCCGCTGGGCGCTGCACACCTACTCGACGTTCAGCACGCCGCCGGTGGTGGACGTCGTGAGCCTGCCCGACCACAAGGTCGTGCGCACCCTGGTCAAGAACGATCGGCTGCGCGCGGCGGTAGCCCGCCTCCGCCGGGGCAGCGCCGGGTTCGTGAAAGTTCCAGCCGGAGCGAGCCTTCAGCTGGACGGCTGGGTCATGAAGCCGGCCGGCTTCGACTCCACCCGGCGGTATCCCGTCGTCTTTCATGTGTACAGCGAGCCCGCGTCGCAGACCGTGCTGGACCGCTGGGGCGGCGGCAATTACCTCTGGCACCTGTTATTGACCCAGCGGGGGTACGTGGTCGCGTCGCTCGACAACCGCGGCACGCCGGCGCCGCAGGGGACGCGCCTTCCGGAAGGTGGTGTATCGCAAGATCGCAGCCATCAGCTCGGCCGATCAGGCCGCGGCGCTTCGCTCCATGAAGGCCTGGCCGTGGGTGGACTCCACCCGTATCGGTGTCTGGGGTTGGAGCGGGGGCGGCTCCGACCACGCTCAACCTCCTGTTCCGCTACCCCGATCTCTATCAGACCGGCATGTCGGTGGCGCCGATGGCCGACATTCGCCTGTACGATACGATCTACCAGGAGCGGTACTACGGCCTGCCGCAGGAGAACCCGGAGGCTTATCAGGAGGGATCGCCGCTCACCTATGCCGACCGGCTGCGCGGCAACCTGCTGGTGGTGCACGGCGCGGGCGACGACAACGTGCACTACGCCTCGACCGAGCGGCTGATCAACGCCCTGGTGGCGGCCAACCGCCCCTTCACCATGATGACCTACCCCAACCGGAGCCACTGCATCTGCGAGGGCGAGGGGACCTCACTTCACCTTTTTTCGCTGCTCACCAGCTATCTGGAGAAGAACCTGGCGGCCGGTCCCCGGTAATGCCATTCTGAGCGACAGGTTGTCATTCTGAGCGAAGCGAAGAATCGCTCCAATCCGCAGCCATGAAATCTCTCCGGCTGCCGGCCTGGGCGGTGTGCCTCGGGATGGCCGCATCGTGTACGTCGGCAGCGACAGCCTCCCCCCTCGCGACGGGGCCGTCGCGTCGGTGGTGCAGCGGGGTGGACGCCATCCCCAAGTAGGACCTTGGCTGCGTGTGGGCGGGAGACGCGTGCTACGTCTCCCTTGATGAATCTCCAGCGGAGGTTCTCATGCGCCCACACCTGGTCCTGTCCACCGCACTGTTCCTGTCATCTTGCTCCTCCTCGCCGGTGACGGAGTCGTCACCGGTCCCTGACCCCGATGTGTCCACCGGCGCGATCACCGGGTGCTATGCGGTGGTGTTGGGTGGTACCCCGCACCCGACGTGTACCTTCCGGCACTCATCGAGCTTTCAGCTGAACAGGCACCACTCTGGGTCGAACCGGGTCACCTCCTGGTGCGGGAACCCGGCAACGCCGAGCCGGTGGCCCCGCTCTCCTGGTGGGCCCCCGGTTCAGGCGGTACGATCCAGCTGGTCCTCGGCGGCGGGTATACCGGCTACAGCTTCTCCCTGCGGCACCAGCAAGGACGTTGGCGGGGCCAGGGCACCTACTTCGCCGATTTCGGGGTAGAACCGGCACCGGGTCCGTTGCCGCTGGAACTGTCCCCTCGAAGCTGCCCCTGAATCATTTCGGCAGGACATGCCTTCCTGCTGCGCCGATCCCGGCGATGAGATCTGAAACGGCATCGGAGCCATAGGCGTACTGGGTGAACCGGGTCGATGTCGATTCCAGGCTCCGCCAAACGACTATCTGCCGAGCATCACTCAAACACCATCTGGAGGGACGCATGCGCTACCTGTGCCTGATCTACGAGAACGAGAAAGCCTGGGAGTCGATTCCGCCCGCGGAGGCCGAAGCCGTCATGGGTGAATACTTTGCCTTCACCGAGGGCATCCGGAGCAAGGGCCAGCTGGTAGCCGGCGAGGCGCTGCAGCCCACGGCGACCGCCACCACCGTCCGGGTCCGGAACGGCAAGATCTCCACCACCGACGGGCCCTACGTCGAGACCAAGGAGCAGCTGGGCGGCTTCTACCTCATCGACGCCGGCGACCTGAACGAGGCCATTCAGATCGCCTCGCGGATTCCGTCGGCCCGTCACGGGTCGATCGAGGTCCGGCCGGTGATCGACTTCTCGCAGGAGATGCAGAAGCAGGGGCAGGAGGGTGCGACGGCGGGTGCGTGAGCAGTTGCATCCTCATCCCGAGCAACGCGAGGGACCTGCTCAGCATAGTCTTGGAAGCTTCGAGTAGGTCCTTCGCTGCGCTCAGGATGACGGTATTGTGCTATGTCGGACGCTGTGGAGGTCGTTTACCGCGCAAGAATCCCGCCGAGTCCTCGCCACCCTCATCCGCCTCCTGGGCGACTTCGATCTGGCGGAGGAGGCGCTGCAGGAGGCGTTCGCGGCGGCGGTGGAGCGCTGGCCGACGGAGGGACTCCCCCGGAATCCCCGGGCCTGGCTGGTCTCGACCGGCCGCTTCAAGGCGATAGACGGGCTGCGCCGGAGGGCCCGGTTCGACGCCTCGCTCGCCCGCATTGCCGATCGTCTGGGCGACGGCGTCACCCCGCCGGCCGAGCTCGATGACGAGAGTGTCGAGGACGACCGGCTCCGCCTCATCTTCACCTGCTGCCACCCTGCCCTGCCGCCCGACGCGCAGATCGCGCTCACCCTGCGCGAGGTCTGCGGCCTCACCACCGAAGAGATCGCGCGCGCATTCCTGACCCCGGCGCCCACCCTGGCCCAGCGGATCGTCCGCGCCAAGGCCAAGATCAAGGCGGCGCGGATCCCCTATCAGGTGCCTTCGCGGGCGGAGCTGCCCGAGCGCCTGGCGACCGTGCTCCACGTTGTCTACCTGGTCTTCAACGAGGGCTACTCCGCCACCTCGGGCGAGTCGCTCACCCGGTACGACCTCTCGGCCGAAGCGATCCGGCTCGGCCGCCTCCTGGTCGAGCTCCTCCCCGAGCCCGAAGCGCTCGGCCTTCTGTCCCTCATGCTGCTGCACGAGTCCCGCCGCCCGGCGCGCACCTCGGCCGATGGAGAGCTGGTGCTGCTGGACGATCAGGACCGGAGCCGCTGGGACCAGCAGATGATCGCGGAGGGTGTCGGCGCTGGTCGAGCGGGCGCTCCGCTCCCGAAGCTTCGGCCCGTACACGCTTCAGGCCGCCATTGCGGCAGTGCACGCCGGGGCATCGACACCGGCGGACACCGATTGGGCCGAGATCGTGGGATTGTATGACGTGCTGCTGAAGGCGGATCCGTCGCCGGTGGTGGAGCTGAACCGCGCCGCCGCGGTGGCCATGCGGGACGGGCCTGAAGCCGGGCTCGACCTGATAGACGGGATCCTGGCCCGCGGTGACCTGGCCGACTATCCGGTGGCCCACTCGGCGCGGGCAGAGCTGTGCCGCCGACTGGGACGCATGGACGAAGCGGCCAGGTCATTTCAAAGGGCATTGAGCCTCACCACGCAGGAGCGACAGCGACACTTCCTCGAGCGGAGGCTGGCGGAGCTGGCTTGACGGTATGTAGATGGTCGGCTTCAACATGATCTCCTCCCGTTTCGGTTCTCGATTCGACCCTCTATACATATGTCGAACGTGGGCCGTCGAAATCGACAGGCGGGAAGGACGGGAAGGACGGGAAAGACGGGAAGGAGCGAGCACGATGGGTTCCTCATCCCGAGAGAGCGTAGCGACCCAGGGGGCCAGAACCTGAATGGTCTCGCACACTCATCGATAATCGCGAACGCTTACCGTTTCGGCCCCCTCGCTTCGCTCAGGGTGACACCCTGCCTGCGCCGCTCGCTCCTTCCCGTCTTTCCCGTCCTTCCCGACTAGATTGGGTACATTCAGGTCATGGCTGCCACTGTGTACTTCCCCCTGCGCTTCCGCCCCGCTCCCGGGGTCCAGGCGATCCGCGACCTGTGCGTCCCGTCTCGCGAGCGGAGCTGGGCCACTCCGCGAGCTGTCGCGAATGTGTCGGGAGGATGCCGCTCAGTGTGAAGCGCTCGGTTCGGCCTCGCGAGGTCTGCGAATCGCGTCAGCAACGAAGTCGCCGGGAAATATCGGATCCGCGCCTGAATCGGGAACGCAATTGCCACGGCGAACAGGCACCTACGATGTAAAGGACGACTGACGACTGTGATTGGGTTCCCTTCGCCCGCGAACTTTGTGACTGCCCGTCACAATGCCGTTCCCGCCGAGGGCAAAGCCCTCCCGCCAGCCAAATCTTGTAGCAGTCGCTCGTAAATTGCCGCCCGCAAGGCGTAAGGACTCTCCGGTCGGAAAATTCTGGACACCTTCCGGAAACGCGTACCCTTTCGCCTATGAAGCGCCTCCTCCCGTGGTTTCGGTCTGCGGCTCAGCCTCGGCGTGGCCGTCGGCGGGCAACGCTGGGCGCCCAGGCGCGGGTCCAGGTGGACACCGGCGTGGCGGTGCCCATGCGGGACGGCGTCGTCCTGCGGGCCGATCTTTGGCGGCCGTCGAAAGACGGGCGGTTCCCGGTGCTGGTGTACCGCACCCCGTACGGCCGGAGCGCCGGTGGGGCAAGCGAACTGGTCCGCGCCGCCGTCGCCCGCGGCTACGCCGTGGTGCTGCAGGACGTTCGCGGACGCTACGGGTCCGCCGGCGAGTTCGAGCCCTATCGTCATGAAGGGAAAGACGGCTACGACACCATCGAGTGGGCCGCCCGCCAGCCGTGGTCCACCGGCGCCGTCGGCAGCTTCGGCCTCTCCTATCCCGGTGCGGTCCAGTGGCTGGCCGCGGTGGAGCGGCCGCCGTCGCTCAAGGCCATGGTGCCGGCCATGACTTACAGCGACCCGGAGAGCTTCTGGTATTCCGGCGGGGTGTGGGACGGCTCCTGGCTGGACTGGACCTGGCTCAACATCGCGCCCGATCTGCGCCGGAGACTCCGGGTGTCAGGGCCTCAGAGCGGCGAGGCCGCCGACACCGCGTGGCAGCGGGATGGGCCCGCCGCCCGGCGGCACCGTCCACTTCGCACGCTGCCCGACTTCAAGGACATCGCCCCGTGGTACTACGAGTGGATGCGTCACCCTCCCCGGGACCCCTGGTGGCGCTGGGCCGCGCTCGATGGCAAGTACGCGGGCGTAACCGCCGCGGTCCTCAATCTCTCGGGGTGGTTCGACGAGCCCTACGGGCCGAGCGGCGCCGTCGGTAACCACTTGGGCCTGGCGGCGGCTCGCTCTCCCGACTCACTCCGGTCGCGCCTGGTGCTCGGCCCCTGGACCCACGGCGGGCAGGATCGGAGGAAGGCGGGAGACCGGGACTTCGGTGCGGGTGCGGCGATCGACTACAGCGGCAACTGTCCTGGACTGGATGGACCGCTACGTGAAGGACGCGGCCCTCGGCGCGAAGCAGGGCCCAGCGGTTCAGGTGTTCGTGATGGGCGCCAACCAGTGGCGCTCGGCGAATCGCTGGCCGTTGCCCGGCACTCGCTGCGGACACGCTCTATCTCGGCGCGCCGGAAGGTCGGACGCGCCACTGGACGCCTCCTCCCCATGCCGGCCAAGGCAGCGGACGGCCAGAGCGTCATCGTCTCCGACCCGGCCGCACCGCTGGCCGATCCATTCGAGGGCCGAGCCGGACCGCACGACTATCGCGCTCTGGTAGGGCGTCCCCGAGCTGGCGGTGTTCGAGACTGCGCCCTTCACCGCGCCGCGCGAGATCATCGGGACGGTGGTGGCCGAGCTGGCGGCGAGCGCGACGTCCCGGATTTCGACGTCTGGCTCCAGCTCTACGATGTCGCGCCCGACGGCACCGCGTGGAACCTCTCCAGCCCCGGCACCGGCCTGCTCCGGGCGAGTTACCGCGATGGGGGCCCGGAGCGCCGACTGGTCCGGAAGGGTGAGGTGGTTCGACTGAAGCTCGACCGGCTGCTCACCGCCAACCGGTTCCTCCCCGGGCACCGGCTCCGGATCGTGCTCTCCACCGCGTTCTTTCCGTTGTTCTCGGTCAATCCGCAGACCGGCGCCCAGGAGTTCGAGTCGGCGGAGACGCGGGCGGGCGAGATCCGGATCCACTATTCGGCGCCCCATGTGTCGCGGATCATTCTCCCGACCGTTGCACCGGACACGTCATCCTGACCGCGACGTTGTCATTCTGAGCGCAGCGAAGAATCCCTTCGATAGCATGCTGAGAGATTCAGCGCGAAGTTTACCCTGAGCATGCGAAGGGCTCAGGATGACAATGAATGGTTGCTCCAAGCTGAGACGTCGTGACGACAGGACTGGCTGTTACAAAAACGAGATGCATACTTGGAGGAGACCCTCGCCCGAGGTCTTCTCGCCATGAACCACTCGCCGAAGCACCTCACCCTTTCGGTGGCGGTCGCACTCGCCCTTGCCGGGTGCGGTGAGAATGAGCCGAATCGAGTGGCATCATACCAGTTCATGCTCGTGGCACAGGCATCCGATACGACCGTCGACCGGGTGCGCACTCATGACTGCCTGGTTCACGGCTTCTTCGATCTCACCCGGCCGGTTCCACCCAGCGGCACCGTACGCTTCCCGGTCCAGGTATTCCGTAACCTGCAGGAGATCAGCGGCACGCACATCGAGCTGACCGCGGCAGACACCACGATTGCCGAGGTGGTGATGGACTACGTGGGTCTGGGGGAGGAGAGTCTTCAGTTCACCCTCGGTGTCGGCCCCTACACCGCGACGCTCGGGCCAGGCAGCTTATCCAACGCCGAGTACACCGGTGTGTGGACCTGCAGTCCCGAGATACCGCTGGCGCAGGACTCGACGCTGCTGGCCTACGGTTACGATGCCGACCTTGCGATCGTGGGGACCTGGCGGGTGTTCGGGATCTCCGATCTTCGACTAAACCGGCGGCAAGGAGGACCCGATGCGCACCCGCTTTCTGGCTCTCGCCTTCGCCAGCACCGCTGCGTGCTCTACCGGACCCGACACCGAACGGGTCGTGGGGATCATCGACGTCGATCCTTCGATCTCCACCATCGTGGCGCCTGATACCGTTCAGGCCGGCGTCAGGTTCGCCGCCACGGTGAATACCTTCGGCAGCTCGAGCTGCACCACGCCTGACGGCGTCGACCTCACGCTGGAGGCCGCCACCGCGCGCGTGATCCCGTACGATCGGGTAGTGATCGGACGACGACTTTGGGTGCACCCCCGACATGTCCCCCATGCCGCACCCGGTAGACTTGGCTGTTCACGGTCCCGGGAGAGGCCAGCATTGTAGTGGAAGGACGGGTCTTTACTCCGACCTCCAACGGGCCCATCCCGGGATCCGTGACCAAAGCTGTCGTCGTGCTGCCCTGAGCCGTGATGGAACGGGAGACGAACTACCGCAGCCGTCAACCGGAGTACCCTTCGCCGACTCAGGGCAGGCTCCTCGCGGAGCTCGGGATGAGGCTCCATTCATCCTCTACCCCCTTCTAGCTAACCCCGCATCTCCTCCCCCAGCACATCCAGCCGCTCCGACCAGTACTCCTTCAGCCGATTCGCTGCCTCCTTGTCCTGCAGCTTCGTGTGCGCCAGCGACACCGCGCTCTTGGACGTGCCCTTCCCGGTGAACCCGACCACGACGATCGTGCCGTCGGACCAGCCGAGCCGCATGCTCTTCGGCCGGGTGGCGGTGCGCACCTTCACGCGTTCGCCGTCCAGCCAGCGGCCCCGCACGTCGCGGCTCGGCCCAGGCGTCGTACAGCGCCGCCACCGGGACGCCGAAGGTGCGGGACTTGTTCACCTCGTAGCTCCCGTCGCGCCGCTGGCCCTTCACCCGCAGTCCCTTGATCCGCTCGTATCCGACGGTCACGGTCTGCGACCACCAGCCGTCGATCTTATACGTGGTATTCACCAGCCGGGCGATATCCCGGTGCGACAGCTTCGCCGCGCCGTGGTGATCGAGCGCCTTCACCCAGCGTTCCCAGGTGCAGCCGGTCTTCTGTTTGATGGTCGCGTCGCTGGTGCCGGCGAGCTCGGCGTAATCCAGTTTGGGTGCGGGTGAGGTCTTCCTGCGAGGCTTGCTGAGGATCTGCGCCCGGGCGGCGGTGTAGGCTTCGCCCGTCTTCTGCATGCGGGTGCGAACGAGGCGCTTGAGGTCTTTATCGCGGGGCATCGCCATTCTCCTTTGGGTGCACCACGGCTGACTCCCCAGCAGCGCGCCGCGGTGACGCAAAGGACCGACGATGCTGATCCGGGAGTGTGCCCCCCTTTGCCTCGCAGTGGACCCCGGCTGGGGCGGAGTCTCGAGAGGTTGGGCGCGGATCGGCGCCATCCATACAATGTTGGCGCCGGCGGGCGGTGTCAAGATATTTCCGCACGTCTATATTCGAGTCGCTCTCCCTTCGGAGGTCCTTCGTGAGATCCATAGTCGCCGCCGCTTTCGGAGCCATGCTGGCCATGGCCTCCGCCGGCAACGCACAGGCGCCCGCGCACGATGATCACGCGGATCACGGCCCCGGTCTCGGCCAGCTGGGCAAGGTCACCTTCCCCGTATCCTGCGCTCCCGAGGCCGGCCGCCGGTTCGAGACGGCGATGGGTGCACTGCACTCCTTCTGGTGGGAGGAGGGCGACGCGGCCTTCAACCGGGTGCTGGAGGCCGAGTCCGATTGTGCCATGGCGTACTGGGGCCTGGCGATGAACGCCTGGGGCAATCCGTTCGCCGGCGGGCCGACGGAGCCGGCGCTCTCCCGAGGTGCCGAGGCGGCGGCCACGGCGTGGTCGTTGTATCCCGACAGCCGCCGGGAGCGGGGGTTCATCGCGGCGGTGGCCGCGCTCTATCGCGATGCCGACAACGACATCCAACGCCGTCCGGCTCCAGGCCTACGCTGACACCATGGCGCGGCTGTACCGGAGTTTTCCCAAGGACACCGAGGTCGCCATCTACTACGCCCTCGCCCTGATCGCCACCGCGCCCAAGACCGACACCACCTTCGCCCAGCAGAAGCGCGCGGCCGCGATTCTCAATCCACTGTTTGCCCGCTACCCGCAGCACCCGGGCCTGGCGCACTACATCATCCACTCTACCGACTCGCCCCAGCTGGCCCAGCTCGGCCTCGGCGCCGCGCGGCGGTACGCCAAGATCGCGCCGGCCGCGCCGCACGCCCAGCACATGCCGTCGCACATCTTCATCCGGCTGGGCTACTGGGACGAGACCGTCGCCTCGAATCGGGTGGCGTTCAACGCCGGTGTGGCGAACGCCAAAGCCAAAGCGGTCCCTCCGGCAGGCGAAGTGCTACACGCTCTCGATTATGCCGTCTATGGCTATCTCCAGCGGGGACAGGACTCGGCTGCCCGGGCGACCGTCGCCACCGCGCTGAGCGCTGGGGTTCCCGAGGGCAAGGGCGTAGTGGGCGACTACAACCGAACCGCGATGGCGGCTCGACTCTCACTGGAGACTGGCGACTGGCGTTCGGCGTCCGCTTTTCCCGTAGCTCCGGTCCAGGGCCTGGGCACTCAGGCGATGCTGAGTCATTTCACCCGCGCGATCGGCGCGGCCCGAAGTGGAAACCCTGCGGCGGCACGGGTGGATGTCGCGGCGCTGGACTCGCTCACCGCGCAGATGGCGGAGAAGAAGGAGCCCTACTGGTCGCGGGTCGCCGGGATCAAGCGGGACGCGGCTCGAGCCTGGGTGACTCTTCGCCGAGGGGGACACCGCCGGCGGGCTGGCGCTGGCCCGTGCGGCGGCCGACACGCGAGGAGGTCACCGACAAGCACCCGGTGACGCCGGCGGAGCTGTTGCCGGCGCGCGAGCTGCTGGCCGACATGCTGCTGGAGGCGGGTCGCTACGGCGAGGCGCGGAAGGCGTACCAGGCGACGCTGATGCGGGAGCCGGGACGGGCCCGCAGCCTGTTTGGTGCGGCGCGGGCGGCGGAGCTGGCGGGTGATCGAGCCGCAGCGAAGGCCGGCTACCGCGAATTTCTGAAGCTGATGAGCAAGGCCGACGGCGACCGGCCGGAGCTGAGGGTGGCCAGGAAATACTAGTTCCTGGATGATCTACTGACCTACCATAAGCGGCGACCCAGCGTGTGGGGTGTCTCCCACCACCTCCTCGCATCCTCTCGGGTCCAGCCAGTCTCTTCCTCGCATTCATCCAGGCGGTCGGAAAGCTCCCGCGCCGTTGCCGGCCGGTCGGCCGGCTTCTTCCTCAGACAGGCGAGCACCAGCTCATCCAGGGCCGGTGACACATCGAACCCGCTGTGCCTCGATGGCGGAGTCGGCTCGGACGAGGTGTGCCGAGCCACGATCTGCATCGGGCTCTCGCCGGTGAAGACGTAGCGGCCGGTCAGCATCCAGTAGGCCACGCAGCCCAGCGCGTAGATGTCGGTCCGGTGGTCCACCGGCTCCCCCAGCGCGCTCTCGGGTGAGAGATAGGCCGGGCGTGCCGGTGACCATGTCGGGCGCGGTGAGGCCGGCCTCGGGGACGTCGCCGCCCAGGCTCTTCACCAGGCCGAAGTCGAGCACCTTGACCCAGTCGCAGTAGTCGCCCATCTGGCACACCTGGATGTTGGCCGGCTTGATGTCCCGGTGCACCAGTCCCCGCTCGTGCGCCTCGGACAGGCTCTCGCACGCCTGCTGGAGCAGGTAGATGGCTCGACCCGGCGGCAGCGGGCCGTGCTTCGACACCAGGGTCTGGAGGTCCATCCCGTTGAGCAGCTCCATCACGTAATAGAAGGTGCCGTCGCTGGTCACCCCGAAGTCGTACAGGTTGATGGTGTGGGGCGAGCGGAGCATCGCCGCCGCCTGGGCCTCGCGCCGGAAGCGCTGGACCATGACGTCCCGCTGCTCCGGCGTCATGGCGCCCATCACCTCGGGCTTGATCAGCTTGATCGCCGCCGGCCGCGCCAGGAACCGGTGGTTGGCCCGCCACACCTCGCCCATCCCGCCCGCGCCGATCAGGTCGTCCAGCACGTAGCTCCCCATCTCCCGCGCCTTCCGCACCTCGCGCCCGAGCCCGGTGATGATGTGGGAGATGAGCGGCGCGATCAGGGCGCAGAGGTAGTTGGGGAAGGCGTGGAGGAACACCTGGCCTGCGCCGGGCACGTGCTGCTGTCCGGCCGCCTTCCAGATGAGCGCGCCCACCGGGTCCATGGATGCCGCCAGCAGCGCCACGGCCAGCGTCTTCGCAGGGCGGGGCGGGAATGATCGCCGCGAAGATGAGGATGATGATGCTCATCCAGGAGAGCCCCATGGGCATGTTGTACGCCCAGTCGCCCAGGCCGACGGAGAGCGCGACCAGGACCTCGTAGACCAGGCCGAGGTTGAGCAGGAAACGGGGATCGCGGCGGGAGCGGTGGGCGTATGGGCGTACCAGAACAGGCCCAGCGAGACGGCGAGCGAGACCGCCCCCATCACCTCGAACAGCCGGAAGATCTGCCGTATCCGGGTACGTGGTCGGGATCGGCATGACGAAGTGCCCCAGCAGCAGCTCGGCGATCCAGAGGCCCGCGATGACGACGCAGATGAGCCCCAGCCGCTGGGCTGCCTGCTGGAGGAGGTCCTCGGGCAGGCCCGATCGACGAGGAGTTCGACGCGGGCGGGCTGCCGATCTCGGTTTCGATCGAGTCGCGAGTCGGGAGTCGGGAGTCGGGATTCGGGAGACATGGGGGTACAGAAAGGGTACGGGTGCTGGTCGCCAGTCGCTAGTCGGCCTGGATGCCAGCTCAGGCAAGAGCAAAGGCATTTGCCACAGATTAACACGGAAACAAACCAGATCGCTCCGACGCCGTTTAGGCGTCCTTGGTCACTGCGCTGATCGCATGGTTGTTGTTCAACTGCACACCAGCTGAATTCGGCACGGTACGGAGTCAGCTGGTGTGCTTTGAACAAAGTCCCTGTCCTTCATAGCCAGGAAGGAGCAGCTCGGGTCTGGGAACGATCCGGTTTGTTTCCGTGTTAATCCGTGGCCATGCTGTTGCGGGGCGCCGCTGGCGCGAGGAGTGAGGAGGATGCACTCTAATGGACGTCCTGACTCCCGACTCCCGACTCCCGACCCGAGGGCATGGTATGAAGACCACCTGCCTGGCACTCCTCCTGGTCACCGCCTTCGCCTGTCGTTCCGCCGACCAGCCGGCCGATCCCGCCGCCGGCACGACCGTGCTACAGGGCGGCACGCTGATCAATCCCGGCGCCGAGCCGGTCCCCAACGCGTTGATCGTGATCCAGGAGGGCCGGATCACCTGCGCGGGGACGGGCGCGGCGTGCACCTATCCTGCCGGCGCGAAGACGGTGGACCTCACCGGAGCGTATGTGGGACCAGGGCTGATCGATGCCCACGTGCACTACTCCCAGACCGGCTGGGTGGATGGGCGCCCGGATGCAGCCGACCTGCGCGCCCAGTTCCCCTACGACTCGGTGATCCGGGAGCTGGAGGCCCACCCCGAGCACTTCCACCGGGCCGCGCTCTGCAGCGGCGTCACCAGCGCGTTCGACGTCGGGGGATTCCGCTGGACCTTCGACCTGGCGAAGCAGACCCGCTCGGCCACCGACGCTCCCCTGGTCGTCGCCGCCGGGCCCCTGCTCTCCACCATCCCGCTTCCGCCCGACATGATGGACGTGCTGGTCGTCATGAAGGATGACTCGACCGTCCGGGCCGCGGTGCGCGACCACCAACGCCGCGGCGCCGGGGCGATCAAGGTCTGGTACATCGAGCTTCCCGACTCGATGCGCCAGCACGGGAAGAAGATGCTGGCGGTGGCGGCCGATGAGACCCGGAAGGCCGGGCTCCGCCTGCTGGTTCACGCGACCGAGCCCGATAGAGCGAGGGAGGCGGTCGATGCCGGCGCGGCGGTCCTGGTCCACGAGGTCTTCAACGGGCCGATAGACCCCGCGCTAGTCGCCGCCATCAAGAAGTCGGGCGTCATCGTGATTCCGACCCTCTCCGTCCTGGACGGCTATGCCGACGTCTCCCTGGGCCGCTCTCCTGCCCACCGCTACCCGCTCGAGTGCGTGGACTCCGCCACTCGGCGCAAGCTCACGACCGTGTTGCCGGACAGCCTGCTGAAGGGAGGCAGGGCGTTCTGGGAGGGACCCAAAGGCAAGGCGCTTCGCTCCAACATCCGCAAGAATTTCAAGCTGATGCACCAGGCCGGCATTCCGCTGGCCATGGGGACCGACGCGGGAAACCCCGGCACCGCTCACGGTCCCAGCATTTACAACGAGATGGAGGAGATGCAGAAGGCAGGGATGTCGGCGGCCGACGTATTCGCGTCGGCCACGATTGTGGCCGCGAGGGCGATGGCGTTGGAGAAGGAGATAGGGTCGATCGAGCCCGGCAAGCGGGCCGATCTGGTGGTGTTCGACGCCGACCCGACCGCGGACATCAGCAACGCCCGCCGGGTGCGACTGGTGATGCACAACGGGGTCATGCGCACCCGCGGAGAGCTGCTCCCTCCTTAGGCGCGCTCTGGCTGCCTCAATCCAAAATCAGGGCGGGCGGACGCGGGCGCCCCGCGATGCCGATCCCGGGCCGGGCGGGCGGACAGCTGTGGCCCTGCCGAATCATGGTCATGCCCACGTCCTCGCCCGGATCAGTCGCGGTCGAGGGGCCGCTGCCCACGGGGATGATGGTGACGGTCTTGCCCGGCAAGAGCTCGCGATCGTTGCGCGGTTCCTCGACCGGCGTGGGCCGGGCCTCCGGGGCGGGGGCGGGGGCGGCCACCGCGGTGTGTTTCGCCAGCACCGCCGCCAACGGCTTGGAATCGTTCCTGGGACGACGCGAAGCCCGTACGGCCCGGATCGTCGCTCGGGGCTGCACTGTCTGCGACGTCGGAGGCTGTTGCAGCTCGAGCTGAGAGGCGACTTCCACTTTCGGGGCCGGGTCTACCCGCGTGAGATCACGCTGAAGTAGCACCGCTGACTCCTCACCTTCCTGCCTGCTGCAGCCTGCGGCGCCCGCTATCACCAGAGCCGCGAGCGGGAGCAGAAAACCAGTACGCATTATTCGTCCCTCGGTGCTGAGGCGTTCCTTGCGGTGAAGCGGTCTCCATTCAACGTCGTACATCCGGCCGGATTCGTCCAGCCCTTAGCCTGCCTTGTCGCGATCTGAAACCGAGAGACCCCGAGACGATCGGGGAGGCGAAAGCCTCCCCTTCGTCCTCATCACCTACTGCTTACCGCCCCGAGGCGAGACTCGTCTCCGATCCCAGCTCTCGCACCACGCCGGCCAGCAGCTGTACCTTCGCGGCGTCGGAAGATGACTCTGGTATCGCTCTCCAGCTGGGCCACGACCTGCTCCAGCACCGCGCCCCGCTCCGCTGCCGAACCCTTCTCGGCCGTCGCCAACGCGGCCCGCACTTCCGCGATCTTTCCAGCGTCCAGCCCCTTGGACCGCTCCAGCTGGTCCAGGTAGGCCCGGGCCAGCGAGTAGCTCTTGGGCCACACGAACTTCTGCTGGCCCTGGGTGTTCAGGTAGTCGAACTTCACCGACTTGGCCGCGTCGATCTCGTTCTGCGTGATGAACGCGCTGGGCGTCAGCTCGAACACGTCCAGCCCGCGCGCCATCTCGGACCCCACGATGTAGCCGTTGTACCAGTAGGTGGACCAGTACCCGCCGCTCTCCATCCTGGTCGAGTCCACCGGACCGCGGTCGAAGAAGGCGATCTCCTTGGGCCGCTTGGGATCGGTCCAGTCGAACACGGAGATGCCGCCCTGGTACCACGCCTGCGCCATGATGTCGCGCCCGGGAATCGGCAGCAGCGACCCGTTGTGCGCCACGCAGTTCTCGGCCGCGGTCTGCGGCGCCGGGAGCTTGTAGTAGCTCTGGAACTGCATCTTCTTGTCTGCGCCGATAGTGAAGATGGCGTCGGCGCCCCATTCCGGCTTGTCCGTCGCCCGGCACTTGGCCTGGCTGCCACCGCCCCACTCATCCGAGAAGAGAATCTTGTTGCCGCTGTTGTTGAACGTCGCCGAGTGCCAGTAGGAGAAGTTGGAGTCGGAGACGGCGCCGATCCGGGTGGGCTGCACCGGGTTTTTGATATCGAGCAGGAAGCCGTACCCCTCGCAGGCGCCGCCGGCGAGGCCGATGGCCGGATACACCGTGATGTCATGGCACTGGGTCGGGCCCGCCGTGGAATCCGGCATCTCGTCCGCATGCGCCCCCATCATCGCTTCCACCATCGCGGGCAGCGCCTGCCGCAGGGCCGCGCTGTCCTGGGCAGTGGGCGCGCCGGTGCCGCCGCGAGCCGCGACCAGGCTGTCCAGCATCGCCGCGCTGGCCTGGGGCGGAACGATCTCCTCTTCGCCTTCGATCATGACCGTGAAGAGACCGGCTGCCTTGGCCTCCTCCAGCTGCTTCTTTTCCGCCGCGATGTCCTCCGGCGCTTCGCCGTGCCTCGGGGGAGCCACCAGGTCCTGGAAGATTCGCGGCGAGCTCACAACCGCGGCCTGAGCCGGATTCGCCAGCGGCACCTTGATGACTTCGATCCGGAAGAGTGCCGAGTTGGGATCCTTGGGAGCCCTCACGCAGCCGGGCAGCTCGCTTTCGGGACGCACGTGGGAGGAGCCCGAGATGTACACGTACACGTTCTCGGTGTCCTTCGGGTCCACCAGCACCGTGTGGGTGTGCGAGCCGCGGCAGGTCTGGACGTTGCCGACGTTCCTCGGCTTGGTGATATCGCTGATATCGAAGATCCGGATGCCGCGGAGCCGCTCGGTGCTGACCGTGTCTTCCACGCCCTGGGTCCCGCAGTCCAGCCGGGCGGACAGGTTCTCACCCGACACGAAGAGCAGGTTCTTGTAGACCGACACGTCGCTCTGCGATGCGGGGCAGACGTAGGCCGTTTTCAGGGTTGGCTGGCGGGGATTGGAGATGTCCCACACCTGCCATCCGTTGTAGCTCCCCTGGATGACATGGTTGCCGATGAAGGCCAGGTCGGAATTGGTCTGCCCGACGAACTGCTGTGAGGGCGGAGTATTCGAGACCAGCCGGAGGTTCCAGTTCGCTTGGCCGGCATCCATAATCCCCGCCTTGAGACCCACCCGGGGGTCAGGCTTCGGCGCTTCCGCGGACGTGCCCCGGGGCGACGGGGTTCCGTCGGAGCTGGAGGAGGTGGAGCTGGCGCACGCCGCCGCCGACAACAACCCGGCAGCGAGCGAGAGTGACCGAAGCTGACTGGATACCATGGTGCGTTCCTTGAATGGGGGTGTGATCACTGACTGCCTGAACTGGAACCCAGCTGGGCAAGCATCCGCTCCATCCGGGCCACCTCGGTGCGCTGGTCCACACTGACGTCGTTGGCAAACTTGAACACCGTCTCGTCCCGCGCTGCCCCAGGGGTCCCGAACAGCTGCTCCACCATCCTGACGGCGCCCTTGTGGTGCTGGATCATAAAGGTAAGGAAGAGCCGGTCGAACTCGGGGCCTTTCGCCTGCTCCAGCTGCTTCAGCTGCGCCTCGGAGAGCATCCCGGGCATGCCGTGGTGAGAGTGGCCCTGCCCCGCACCGGGCGGATGCCCGGTTCCCCCCATACGGGAGGCCTCCGGCAGGGGTTTCCGCCGGTCCTGGAGCCACCGCTCCATGCTCCTGATCTCGTCCTCCTGCCCATTGATGATTCGCTCGGCGAGGGTACGGACCGCCGGACCGGCGCCATGGGTGGGTGCCCAGCCGGCCATCAAGAGGGCCTGCGAGTGGTGGCCGATCATGGCCGACATGAAATCAACGTCAGCCTGGGTATAGGGATAGCGGAGGCTGTCCGCGCGTCGCCTTGGCTATCGCGGCGCTGTCCGACTGCTCCCGTGAGGCAGGTGCCGGAGCACTCTGCGTGACTTCGGCGGGACGGCCGCAGCCGAGCACCATGGCCGCCATCAGCGTGGCAGCAGCAAAAAAGTCTGTGGCTGGTCTCATCCAGTCTCCTCCAGGGTTTTACTGTCCTGGCTGAAAAATAGATAGACCGGGCCCTTAGCGGATGTGCGGCACAATGGGGCAGCGTCGTCCAACCAACAGGAATGAGTGCTGAGGCTATATGCGCGCCGCCACCCCCCTGCTTACTGCCTGCATCATTTCCAGCTGCGCCCTCCCAGACTACTCCTACGTCTCGCACACCGGGTTCTTGGTGGCGGCCGGCCCGCAGCCGGTCTTTGCCGTGAAACCCGTGATCCAGAAAGAGAGGCCGGCAGTCCTGGTTGCCTATGACGGGTCGGTGTGCCGCACCTCGGTGGAGCGATTTCGCGGTACGGCGGTAGGGAGATGGGTGGCCTGTAATTGGCAACTGCCCGATCCGGACGCGTAGTCGATCAGTCTCCCTGCACGATCCGTCTACTCTGTTCCCCCACCCGCTCCTCCGCCTCACGGCGCCGCCCAGCTTTCCTTCCGACGACCGACAAGTCCCGACATATCCCAATGCGGCCCGTGTTATGTTCGGCAGGCAAATTCACTACAGCGGGCATAGCAATCCAAAGGCGGGCTCCAGTCGTATAGATGACGGATGACCAACAGCGGGGTCCACCCCGCTCCACCGGCCACTCCACTTCAGGCCAAGCACGCGTGCATGAAGACACCGATCGCGCCCTTCTCCGGCGGTTGGCCGCCGGCGACGAAGCGGCGCTGGGGTCCCTCTACGACCAGTGGGCCGAGCGGGTGCACGCGCTCGCCTTCTGGATGCTGAACGATGCGGATGAGGCCGAGGACGTTGTTGAAGAGACATTCTGGCAGGTGTGGCGGACCGCGGCCCGGTACGACGAGGCCAGGTCGTCGGCGTCCACCTGGCTCATGATGATCGCCCGGAGCCGGGCACTCGACCGGCTGCGGGGCCGGCGGCGGCGGGCGGACTGGACGGCTGCGCCGGCGACGGTGAACGCGCTGCAGGATCAGGTGGGCAACGCGACTCCCGAGATCCCGGGACTCGCACTTGAGCGGGCCGAGCAGCAGCACCAGGTCGCCGCGGCGCTGAACGCCCTGCCGCCCGATCAACGCTCGGCGCTGGAGCTGGCGTATTTCGAGGGGTTGTCCCATGGCGAGATTGCGGAGCGCACCTCGCTCCCGCTCGGCACCGTGAAAACCCGTATTCGCCTGGCGATGCAGAAGCTTCGGCAGGGACTCGATTCACTGCGGGAGACGCCGTCATGAACCTCGCACCGGATCACGCCGAGCTGCAGGAGATGCTTCCGGAGGCCGCGCTGGAGATGCTGGACCCGGCGGAGGGGGAGCGGGTCCTGGCGCATGTTCGAGATTGCGCGGAGTGTGCCATGTTGCTCCGGCAGTATCGGGATGCCGCGGCCGCCCTCGCGCTGCAGCTCCCCGCCCGTCCCATGGGCCCCGAGCGCTCATCAGCGGTCCGCGCCCGTCTGCTCGCCCGGGCCCGTTCCGACCGCGCCATTCCGATCACACGAAAGGCCTCTTCGATGATTTATCAGTGGAGCGGATGGATGGTGGCCGCCGGTCTCGCCGGCATCCTGCTGGTCCATCACTCGGTTCACCGGCCGCTCGATTATGGCTGGCTCGCCGCGGGTGTCGCTCGTGGTGCTCCTTCCTGGCACTCGGCATCTATGCCGGGGTCCAGCGCAGACGGGTGAGCGAGCTCGAAGGCCGTCAGGCCGGCCCCGGCCCGATGAATCGGACGCCATAGTTAACTCCAGGTTTCCGGAGGCCGTTGGGGATAAGCAGGCTAGTGCCCGCGCCCCACGGTGGGCTCAGGCGCTGCCCCTGCTCCTAGCAGGGCCAATCGTGGCGTGCGCTCCACGTCAGCTCGCGGAATCGATTCTGGTAGGCAACCACTTCGAATTGTCACCGGATGTGCCGTACGGCCCGGGCCCAGAGCAGCGACTCGATGTCTATCGGCCCCGCCACCTGAAGAACTCCGCTCCAGTCATCGTCTTCCTGTATGGCGGCCGATGGCAGAGTGGCTCGAAGGAGGAGTACCGCCTGCTGGGAGACGGCCTGACCAGAGAGGGCGTGTTGGCCGTGGTGCCCGACTACCACAAGTATCCCGAGGTCCGCTTTCCAGTGTGGGTGGAGGAGGCCGCTCGAGCGGTGCGTTGGGTCAGAGACAGCATCGGGAAGTTCGGCGGCGACCCTTCCCGGATCTTTGTCATGGGGCACTCCTCTGGCGCTCACACCGCGACTCTACTGGCCCTAGACGATCATTACCTCCGGGACGCCGGCGTTCCGGGCTCGGCGGTGAAGGGCTTCATCAGCCTGGCCGGACCGGTGGCCACGACCTGGACCGATTCGGACGTGCAGGCGCTCATGGGGCCGCGGGAACTGTGGCCCAGGACCTACCCCATGGTTCTGGTGGACGGCTCGGCGTCCCCTCTGTTGCTCCTGCACGGTGGAGGCGACCGACTCGTGTCGCCGGCCAACTCTATACGGCTTGCAGCCCGCATACAGGAGCGAGGAGGAAGCGCACAGATCATCCTGTACCGGGGCCTCGACCACATCACCATCATCTTGGCGTTGGCATTGCCGCGGTCCAACATCGCACCAGTGGTGGATGACGTAATGGCGTTCGTCCATAGGCCGCCTAACCGCAAGGGGGGTGTGCAGCTGAAACGGACTCCTGAGCCATGAAAAAGCCCGCCGGCAACACCGGCGGGCTCCTGCACTCTGCCGCGCTTGATCAAGCCACGATGAACAGCGAGGCGATCGCGTTGACCTGGTCCATTGTCAGCGGCTCGTCAAAGGCCTCAGATGCGCTGGCGACGGTACCGAAGCTGGCCGTGTTGACCGTGCCTTGGGTGGTATTCTCCTCGCCGGCGTAGACCGGGGCCAGCGCCGGGACGTCCGCTTGATTGCCGGTAATCCAGCCATTCTGCCCCCGAAGCCGGCGTACCGCCGAGGCGTGACGCGCTTCCACGGAGTGGATCTGGAGCGCCGTGGTCAGGATGGCGTTGTTGGACATCAGTGCCCCCGCCTGGCCCTTATACGCCCGGACTCCCGTGTCCTCGAAGCCCTGCGAGAGCGCCTCGAAGGTCGGATAATCCGAGAACGGGTCAGGGAACGTTCCGCCCGCGGTAAAGTCGAAGGTCGGCTTGTCGACTGGAGTTCCACCGCCCCCACTGATGGCGCTGGTGAGCAAAGCAACGTGCGCCGTTTCATGGGCGCTGATGGTCTCGAAAATGGGCCGGTCGGCCGAGTCCATGACGCTGGCATCGAGCCCGCCGCGATAGAACTCGTCTTCCAGATACTCCAGCGTGAGCGCGAAGTTCAGAACGTCCAGAATCTCCGCCGGCAGTGCGGTTCCCTGGGCAAAGGCGCTCCGGGCCATGAGTCCGAACGCCACCGGCATGGATGCGATGGCAATCGCGCCGGCCATCTTTCCGGTTTCCCTCACGGCGCCCCGCCGGGAGACCACCAGCTTGGTCAGCTCGGGATCGATACTGCCGAAAATCGTCGTGTCTTTCATGAGTCCTGGCTCCTCAGGCGGTCGGCAGACCCGACGCGTTGATGGTGGTCGTGATGTAAGGGTCGGCGGCGGTGAGCACGGTGGTGGGCGAATCCGCCTTGTCGAGGCCGGTGGCGGTGACCACGTCGCTCGCGGCAAACGAGTTGGGGACCAGGAGGTCGCGGATGGCCGCGGCGTGGCGCGCCTCGACCGACACGATCTTGCCGGCAGTGAGGAGGTTGTCCGCCACGGTGAGAAGCTGGCCCGCGCCGTTGTACGCGGACACGCCGAGATCCTCGAAGGTCTTGGCCGTGCCGAGCACGCTGGCGCGGCTGCCGAAGTCAACGCTGGTGAAGTCAACCTTCAGGGCGGGGATGGCGGCGCTGCCGAGCGCGGCCTTCAGGAACTCGCGGTGGATCACCTCGTGGTTCTTGATGTCCCCGAGGATCGTCTGCTCGTTGAGCGGCGCCCCGGTGTAGTACGCGCCCGCGAGCACCTGAGTGTAGAACGCGGCCTCGAGTTGTTCCAGCGCATAGGCGTAGTTGAGGACACCGGTGTCGCCGGAGCCGAGGTTCACTTCGCCCTCCGGGGTCCATGCCACCGTCGTCGTCGTCGTCGTCGCTACAGCCGAGCGCCACGACCGCGAGGGTTACACCGGACCAGTGCAGAAACTTTCTGCGACCCGTGGTGCGCGCCAGCTTATCGAGGAAGTTCAGCTCTCCCTCGCCCTGGAGAGACTCTGTGGGCATGTGCCAACTCCTTAGGTAATGAAAGTGAACTTCCGCCGATTCTCCGGCCTTCTCCAACTACGTCCCGATTCCCGGTTTGGATCTTTCCGCCCTTAGCGGCTGGCCGACTCTGACTTCGTCCTTCCGAAGCCCTTCGCGAACCCGGCGGCTGCCTGCTGCTGCGCCGCCTTGGCGTCATCCAGCACGGCGCCCATGCCGAAGAACTCGTGCGCTCGACGCCTTCGTAGTTCTTGTAGTCCACCTCGACCGCCGGCGCTCTCCAAGCCGATCCGCCAGGGTCTTGCCCTCGGACCGGAGCGGATCGATCTGCGCGGTGATGATGGTCGTCGGCGGGCAGTCCCTTGAGGTCGGCGTTGACCAGGTCAATCAGCGGATTCTGCCGATCTTCGGGCTGCGCACGTACTTGCTCGAAGAACCACGCCATCATCGCGCTTGTTGAGCGGCTTGGCCTCGGCGTTCTCCTGGTACGACGGTGTGTCGAGGTCGTAGTCCGGCGATCGGATAGACCAGCAGCTGGTGCACCGGCATCTGCACCCCGCTGTCTCGCGCCATCATGCGCGACGGCGGCGGCCAGGTCACCGCCCGCGCTCTCACCCGCCACCGCGACCTTGCGCGGATCGCCCTTGAGGACTTGGCGTTGGCCAGCGCCCAGCGGTAGGCGGCGAACGCGTCCTCGTGCGCAGCCGGGAACTTGTGCTCCGGCGCCTGGCGGTAGTGCGAGGAGACGACCACGGCGTTGGCCAGCTTGGCCAGCGCGCGCGGAGAGCGTCATAGGTGTCCAGATCCGCGATCACCCAGCCGCCGCCGTGGTAGTAGACGATGACCGGGAATGGCCCCGAGCCTTTGGGCGTGTAGATGCGGACGGCGATGGGTCCACCCGTACCCGGAATCGTCCGATTGGCAACGCGGCCGACCGGCTCCGGGGCGGTGCTCTTGCCCTGCTTGGCGAGCAGTGCCTTCACCGCATCCGCCGCGGCTGGCTGCTTGCGCGCCTCGGCCGCCGACAGTTGGGGGATGGGCTTGGGATTGAGGCCCTGAAGCTCGGTCAGCACCGCCTGCATCTGCTGATCGGGCGCGGCAGGAGCTGCCATCGCCGTCGCGGCCGTATCCGTCGTTGGCGCGCCGGCCTGACCTGAGTCCCTGCCTTTGCCGTTTTGCGGTGAGCATGCGGCCGCAAGCAAAAAAAGCGCAACCGCGCCGCGGTACCGTTTGTTGGGTGTCGTCATCGTGGCATTGAGTAGTTCAGTGTTTGGAGATCAAGGTCTTCATCGCGAGCCAACCCAGCGGGGAGGATTGCGGGACCGGACGGGAATTGAGGGGAGGCTACAGTCTTCGTCGGTGAGCCGAGTCACATTTTCTGCTAAGAAAACGAGCTCAACACATTGGAGATCCAACGAGGGTCGGTGGGCGTACAGTCATAATGAGTTCGCACTCGCCATCACTTTCGGAGCCTCAGAATGCCTGCTGCGTCACCTGCGACACCCGTGTCGGGCCTCATCGATGTCAACCCGACGTCAAGTCTCATCGATGTCAACGAAACTTTTCTGCCCGGAGCCAACATGCGTCAGATCACGCGAGTGACGCAGCTCGAGGGCAGCCTGATCGAGGGGGAGGTGGAGCTCGGTGCCGATCACTGGGTCTGGCATCTTAAGACAGGCAAGGAGATGCGCCGCCGACTGAATCCTACGGCACCGGGTCGGGCGACAAGGCGATCCACCGCTGTGCTCTCATGACCATCGAGGGGGAGAAGGACGACATCACCGGACGCGGCCAGACGGTTGCGGCCCTCGACCTCACACCGAACCTGTCGGCTGGGAAGAAGGAGCACCATCTCCAGGCTGGTGTCGGGCACTATGGTGTCTTCAACGGCTCCCGCTACCGGCTGGAGATCGCACCGCGCATTAAAACATTCATGAACAGGAAGGCGGCAGGCGAGCCGGTCCGCTCGCAAAAGACTGTCAAGACGCGGCTCCCCGCAAAGCGGCGAGCTTCGCTCGACAATCCCGCTTCCATAGCGGTACCCACCTGACCCTGCTCCCCTGAGAAGCCAATGCCTGGAGATTCAGGCAGTGGAGCAAATGTCCTGGAGCGCCATGAGCGTCATGATCTGGTAGTGGAGATTGGCAAGCTGCTGCACATAAGGCCCGCGGTCCCGTTGATGGCGCTCCTCAAGCTGAGCAGTAACTGTGTCCGTCCACGAGAAAACCCTGGTGCCATTCAAAGCAAACCAGGGTTCATTTCGACCCATCCCTGTCGGTACACGCAGCGATGGCTATGTCGTTGTGCAGGGTAATTTCGATTCCGGCTCTCCTTTTCCGGCGAGCTACACGAGAAACGCCAGAGCAACCGTCAACGTTCCACTCAGGGACTTGCTTACGGGAAGAGCAGAACCTCATCGCCGGGAATGTGGTGGAAACCAAGTAGGCGCGATCACCCTGGGTTTCCACGATCCGGCATGGATTCGCCCATTGGTCTCCTGGAGGGAGATAAATGATTGCTGCACCGGATCAAACATCATTGACCGAGCCACGATGGTCGGCTTTCGGCGATCCCTCCCTCTGAGGGCGGGAGACTGAAAGGGGGTACTACCGATCCTGAGATAATCCAGGGCCGCAATCGCCGTACGGGCTTGTCACGGTAGCAGTCTGTTACCAGTCGCGTGAGCGGTCCCTGCATGCGCCCTGGATACCAAGACGAGCCATCCCTCTTGGCAAGCTCCTCGGCAACAACCTCGATTTCCTCATCGGTCATGGTGCGTGGCCCTGCGACGGATGGAGCAGCCTACTGCGAGAATTGGCGGATACGCTCTTGCAGGATGGCGAGTTGCTGAAGGTAAGGCTTGCGCCGCTGGCGATGGTGCTGCTTGAGCTTCTCCAGCAAGCGTATCTTAAGGTTCATATCCATCGCGCGGAAATTGATGTTGTCGCGCTCGTGCTCGTATTCAAAGTCGATGTCGGCCAAAGTCCCCAGGAGCGTCTGGAGCAACGGTTGAAGATCAGGAGAGTACATCCTCGGCTCAGTCACCGGCTGGGCAGACCGTGCAGAGTAAGGTTTGTTGTCGGCCATCGTTTTCCTCCCTGTCTCTTGACGTACAGCGCAGGGACGATGCGGTGAAAGACATGATTCGTCTGTTCGCAAACTAACAGAACGGGCAACTTTTATTGATCTATGTTAAGTGTCGCTACCATTGACCTGCCTTATTCATGACACGATTGAGCCAACATCTTCATCGGCTGGAGGGCAGGTGTGAGGCAGCAGACGCTCGTAGCTGCGGCGGATTTTGCCGTAGCACTCGCAGGCCACTTCTTCGAGACCAGCCCGATCCGTGATGACAATGCCGCCCCTGCGCTGGCGGATTAGGCCCGCGTTCTGGAGCGTGCGCAGCACGATACTGACGCTCGGGCGCTGCGTCCCCAGCATCTCGGCGAGGAATTCGTGCGTGAGCGGCAGCGTGTCCTGCTCGACCCGATCATGCGTGCTCAGGAGCCAGCGGCAGCAGCGGGCCTCCACATTGTGAACCGCATTGCAGGTCACGATCTGGAAGGTCTGCGCCAGCAATGCCTCGGTGAAGCGGTACAGCAGCAGGCGCATGCGTGGGCTGGCATTGACCGCCTCGCGCAACCACTCAATCTCGATCTGCGAGGCCGTGCCGGGAATTTGCACGATGTAGCGCCCGAAGGACTCGCGAGTGAACAGGGCGCTGATCAGACCGAACACCCCCTCGCGCCCGAACACTGCCACCTCGACCGACCTGCCATCTTCCAGCACGTTGACCAGCGACACCACAACATCATGCGGGAAGTAGGTATAGCGGATGGGTTCACCCGCCTCATAGAGCACCTGCTTTCTGTGCAGATTCACAAATTCCAGGTGCGGTTCGAGGTAGGCAAAGTCCTTGGGCTCCAGCGCCGCCAGGAGGCGGTTAGCCCGGTGCGTCGCTGTGTTGGACAGATGTGCCATGGCTCACCGTCGCAGTCCTACAATCATCTCAGTCGCCAGCCGGTGATCACGGCAGCCTGCGTGATCCAGGTAAGCTGCTCTGAGACGGCTCGATTTGCTGCTCACCAGCCCCCAGTAGGGCTGCACCTTCCAGTAGTCATGTAGTTCCTGCTCCCGCCTGCGGTCCCGCCAGTCCTTTTTATCCTCGGAGACCACGGGAGCCCTGGTGAGTTCCTCTGGCGTGATGTCAGTGCGGAAGCCGCCAAGCTGGGTGTCGTATTTGAGCCTCTCCCATGGAATTGTGCGCTCCTGGCAGCCGATCCCCAGGAAACCGCCAAAGCTCATTCTGCTGCCTGGGCCATGACAAACCCCACCTGCGCAGAATGGGCCATAGAACCAACCCAACTCAGATCGGGCAAGTTCCGCCGAGCCTCGCTTCGTGCTCGTTCGAGAGGGTGAACTCAGCTACCCGTGGCGGTCCGCCTTGTGCCGCTTCGGTGCAGGCGCAGAGTCAGGCTTCGCAGTGATGATCCAATGACCCTGCCGCCATTCCCACCAGATGCGCCCCGTGCCGATATCGGTGACACAGCAGGGCATAGTGTTCGTGGTATTCTCGGGCATCCACAGCCCCTCCGTGTTCGCGCATAGGCTTCGGATCAGTCACCGTCAGGGGTACGGTCGGGTGCCGGAATATCGCCATCACCAAAGCCGCGCCGTCCGTGGAGCTTGACCTTCGGCTCGATGCGGGACGGTCTTCCAGCATCCGCACGGCTTTCCAGACCGAGTTTACAACCCTCTGAATGGGG
>CAWEMG010000019.1:0-55917 GCA_963810165.1 uncultured Gemmatimonadales bacterium | reverse complement strand
GATTGAGGCGGCTGCGTGTCGCCTGAGCTGTTGCTGAAGGCCGCCCTCCTGGGCCTCGTCGAAGGGGCCACCCAGTTTCATTCCGGTTTCGTCGAACCGGACACCTTATCGTCGCCAGCCACTGGCTGGGCCTACTGGATCAACGAGCCAGACGTTCGACATCTTCATTCAGTTGGGCGCGATTCTGGCGATCGTCTGGATCTATCGGGTCCGCCTGACGCGAACCCTGATGCGCGCTCGACAGGATCGGGCCAGCCGCCGGTTCCCTCGTGAACCTGGTCATCGCCTTTCTGCCGGCGGCGATCGTCGGTTTCTGACTCACGACTGGATCAGAGCCGGCTCTTCAACCCGGCTGTGGTGGCGGTGGCACTGGTCCTGGGAGGTGTCATTATCCTCCTGATCGAGCGATGGTCGGCGGCGCCGGCCGTGGATGATGTCAACGACGTGCCGCCGCGGACCGCTCTCGGCATCGGCCTGGCCCAGGTTCTGTCGCTGGTACCCGGGCACGTCACGATCCGGCGCCACGATCATGGGCGGCTATGTTCTGGGGCTGTCCCGCACCGCGGCGACGGAGTTCTCTTTCTCCTGGCAATACCGGTGATGCTCGCCGCGACGACGTATGACCTGGCCAAAAGCTGGTCCGTCCTCACCCCCGGCGATTTTCCCATGTTCGCCGTGGGATTCATCGTGTCATTCGTATCCGCTGTGTTCGTGGTCAAGGCCTTTCTCGCCTACGTTTCCGGCCACAGCTTCGCGGTATTCGCGTGGTACCGCATCATCTTCGGCCTTGTGCTGTGGTTCACGCTATGAGCCCGGGAGTCTACTACTTTGAGCGCGTCGGCTCCACCATGGATCTGGTGCACCAACTGGCGGCGGACGGCGCTGAAGCGGGAACTGCGGTCATCGCCGGTGAACAGCTCGAGGGGCGGGGATCCCGGGGCCGCTCGTGGCACTCACCACCGGGCGGATTGTGGCTGAGCGTTCTGTTTCGGCCGCCGACACTCGAGGGCCTGGAGGTGATGAGTCTTCGCGCCGGTATGGCAGTGGCCGACGCTGTTGACGCCGTCGTGTCGGAGTCGCTGCAATTGAAATGGCCGAACGATCTCATGCTCCGAGGTCGCAAGGTCGGTGGCGTGCTCTGCGAGGCTCGCTGGCAGGGCGACAGCCTCGGCTGGATCGCCGTCGGTGTGGGAATGAACGTCCGCAATGGTACCCCCGATGAGCTCGGCTCGGTGGCCACTTCGCTCGGCGCGGACCAGCCGGAGCTGACGCCGGAGATGCTGGCGCCTCGGGTCCTGACGGCTCTCCGCGAGCTCGACCTCGGCCGCGGGCAGCTCTCGAGCCCGGAGCTGAAGCAGTTCGCCGTTCGGGATTGGCTTCGAGGCCGGCTCATCCGCGGACCCGTGGCCGGCACGGTCCGGGGGCTCTCTGAGGACGGAGCCCTGCTGGTGCTCACGACAGCCGGGACTGATATCTCGCTCCGCAGCGGCTCTGTGGAGCTCGCCGACTCCTATACGGCCGGGACCTCCGATCATGCTGCTCACGCTCGACATCGGCAACACTGAGATCACGGTCGGGCTTTTCCAGGGCACCGATCTGGAAGCTCACTGGCGTCTGACCACCAACCCCGACCGCACGCCGGACGAGTGGGGCAGCGCCATCGGGGGATTCCTGGTTCAAAGCGGACACTCGCCCAACGAGGTTCGCGCCGTCTGCCTCGCTTCGGTCGCGCCGGCTACTACCCAGAGTGTGGTGGAGGGAGTGGCCCTTTCCACCGGCTGCACCGGGGTGGCTGTGGACGCGCGCTCCCCACTACCGGTGGTCCTCGACGTGGACGAGCCGATGACGGTCGGGGCCGATCGCATCGTCAATGTTCTGGCGGCGGTCGAACTGTTCCACGCCGACAGCGTGGTGGTGGACTTCGGTACCGCGACGACATTTGACTGCGTCACCGCCGATGCGCGGTTCATCGGCGGGGCCATCATGCCGGGACTTCGCACCTCCGCTGATCAGCTCACCCGCCGTGCCGCCAAGCTGCCGGCCACGGAGCTGCGGGCACCAAGCCGCGTCATAGGCAGGCGCACCGAGGAGTGTATTCAGGCCGGCGTGCTCTTCGGCGCTGCCGACGCCGTGGATGGAATGGTCCGCCGGATCACGGCGGAGTGGCCCGGAGGACATCGTCCCCGCGTGGTAGCCACCGGAGGTCTCGCCGCCGTCATCGCTCCGCTGACCACGACGATCGAGCTCACCGATCCCGATCTCACCCTGCGGGGACTGCGTATTGCGGCCGGGCACCTCGGCCTGGAGTGGTAACGCCCGCGCGCAGGGCAGGGTACCGCCTGTTCGGCCCCAACTTTGATTACCTGCTGCATACCCGCCCCGCCGAGTGGCCGGTCATGGCGGCCCACACCCTCGTTGGATACCTGCTCGCCGTCGGCTTGCACGGGGCCCTGGACGGGGAACGGCTGGGGGCGGCCCTTCTTGGACTCGGTCTCTGGGTTGTGTGTCTCAATGGCGGCACCCTGGCAATCAACAGCGCGTACGACCGCGACGAGGATGACATCGCGTATCTGCGGCGGCCCCCGCCACCCCCCCGGCACCTGGCGGGCTTTGCCGTCGCTCTCATGCTCACGGGCCTGCTGGGCAGCCTTGCACTCCCCATCGGTTACCGGCTCGCCTATCTGGTGTGCATGGTACTCTCGGTGCTCTACTCCGTCCCACCTTTCCGTTTGAAGTCGGTCCCGGGTGCAGACTGGCTCATCAACATGTGGGGGTTCGGTACGCTCACGCCCTATGCCGGATGGGCGGCTACCGGTCTGCCGTTGCGGCCGGCGGCGGCGTTCATCCTGATCGGCTTCGGTCCCCTGTTCGCCGCCTTGTATCCTCTCACACAGATCTACCAATTCGAGGAGGATTCCCGCCGCGGAGACCGAACCCTGGCCCGAACTCTGGGAATCAAGCGCAGCTTGCTGGTATCCATCGGGGGCGCGGCGCTCAGCTTCGCGCTGTTTACCGCCGCGGGGAAGCTTGCCGGTTGGGGACCGGATGAGAGCTGGCGCTGGGGTGCGCTGGCGGTCAGCGCTGCGGCCTGGGGACTGCTGCTGTTGCGGTGGCTTCACCGGCACCGCCAGATGACGGCACGAGACCACCAACGCGGGATGTACCGGGCGCTTGGTGTCTGGGCTCTGACCGATGTTGCCGTGGTACTTGCCTGGGCCGCCTGACGGCGACCCTTGGCCGAGCAACGGCGGCCCCGGTATACTTTGAGAACCTCCCACCCTCACCGGAGACGGCATGAGCTCCACGGCGGAACTGAAGGGCGAGTACGACCTTACTCGGGTGCCCATGATCGTGCAGGGCGCGGTCAAGCTCGGGCTGCTGGAGAGCATCCTGGTGCTGCTCTTCGCGCTGGCTTCCCGTTTCCTGGCCGGCATCGTGGAGCTCTTCGTATGTGGAGTCGTCCTGATCGCCGGGCTGGCGGCCGTTACCCTGCTTCCGGGGCTGTGGACCCGGGCTCGAACTATTGAAGGCATTGCAGGTGCCGCCGGCATCGGTCTCGCCGCAGCCGGCGTGTTCCTCCTGGTGGATGTTACGCTGCTCCAGAACATCGGCACCTACACCAACCGATGGTACGAGATCGGTGGCGGCAGCAACTGGTGGTATCACCCGGTGTGGTGGATGGTGGGCACCTTTCTTCCGTGGCTGGGTGCCTGGATCCTGGCCAACCAGACGGTGCGCGCCGGCCGTCCCGCGCCGCTGATCGGCTTTGCCATCGCTGTGGGGGCTGCCGTTGTGGTGGCTGCCGTCGCTGTCATAATTGGATTTCCCGGGGCGACGTGGACCCTGCCCACCTTTGCCATCGCCTTCCTTCCGGGGCTGATCCTGGCCACTGTCCTCACTGCCGTGGGGGCGCGTCGCGCCTAAGCCGATGCGTTGGGTCCGCCTCCTCTTCCGCATCTTCGGATGGCTGCTCACGCCCTTCCTGGCGTGGGCAGCTTCATTTTTCGGAGCTGTAGTGGGAGCGTTGCTTGCCCTGAAACTGGAGGACCCAGTCCGGGGACTGGCCGTCACGGCGGTGTGCGGCGGTATCGCCGGATTCACCTGCCTCATCGCCTGGCTGCATTATCTCCGTCGGTCGCCGGAGATCCGCGAGGTGCTGGCGGTAACGGAAGACGGCACGCCGGATACGACGGAATTGGAGATCGAACCAGTCGATGAGCTGCCGGCGCCGGCGCCGAATCCCGAAGCTTCGCGTGCCAGCACGTAATATCGGCGGGGGCTTCCGTTGGCTCCTCGCTGTGGGTGGGGCAATTCCCCTCCCGGCGTGCACTGCCCCGGCGGCAGACCGCTCCCCCCGGAGCTGCGGCCGAGAGCACCCCGCGCGCGGTGGATTCGCTGGTGCTCACCAGCCCGGGCGGCGCGCAGGTCTGGTTCACGCTCGCCCGAAGCGCAACCGGGTGCCGACGGTCAGGCCTGCGTGGAACGAGGGTTGGAAATCCGCAGCCAGGGGAGGAAAATCCCAGTGCCGCTCCTGTACACCGGCGCTCCTCCAGTACTGGTGAACGACTCGACCCTGCGCGCCGTGCTCTGGACTCACTGTCAACCTGGGGACGCCTATCTGGTGAACCTCCGCAGCGGTCAGCCGGTGCGCGACGACGGGAAGCAGGCCTCATGATTGCGCCATTGCGCCGGGCGCTGCTTGCCTCAGTCTCGCTGAACCTGCTCCTGCACCTCTCGAGTACCCTTCACGCCCAAGATGTCGAGGCCAGGATAGGCCGTTTCTACGATGGAGGCGGCTGGGCGTCATACCGGCTCGGTGTCACCCGTCCGTTGGGCGGGATTTTTCGTTATCAGGTGCACGCGGATGTGCTGCGCGGGGTAGATGGAGTCGGTGGCTTTGCGGGTCCCGGGCGTGGACCTGACTGCATTCAGAACCGGTCCGGAAGGACCGTATCTGGTGGCCGGTCTAAGCGGTGGGCTGGGATCGGAGCACTCCAGCAGCTACAACGACCTCTGGGGCTCCTGGTCGGCCGGAGCCGGGTACGACGTGTCTCCGCTTTCGTTCCTCTCGCTCGGGCTGGAGGGACGTTGGCGGCAGGTCTCGCTGGGACACCAAAGCGGTTTCGAGGGGGCCTTGGGGCTGGCGTTGCATCTGGGCGGCCGCAGAGACGAGTCTGGTCCCCGGGCTCCACCAGTCAGCGTCGAAAACCCGACACCCACCACGACCGCGGTGGCCGCACCACCGGCCCGTCCGCCCCAGAATCTGAGCGACTCCATCATCGCGACCGCCACCGAAGCGATGGGCCGACCCTACACCTACGGGGGCACCGGCGAGGATGGCGAGGGCTTCGATTGCTCCGGCCTGATCCAATACTCGTATGGCAAGCACGGAATCGCCCTGCCTCGGCGAAGTACGGACCAGGCCAGGGAGGGAAGAAAGATCGATCGGAAGCTCAAACTACTGGCCCCTGCGGATATCCTCACGTTCTCGAATCGCGGCGGGCAGGTGAGTCATGTGGGACTGTATATCGGCGATGGGCGCTTCATCCACAGCGCTACGCGCGGAGTGCAGGTGAGCGTGTTGAGCCCCGACGATCCTTATGGCCGCTGGTGGTACAAGCGCTGGGTCGGCGTGCGGCGGATCGTCAAATGATCAGTTGTGGCGGTCGTGTCGCCGGCCACCCACGCAGATCCTCGGGCGCCAAGAGTCCCACCGTGCGGGCCCTCGCCCCTGGTGTTTCCCTAACCACCCCCGCCAGCCGACTGCCCTCGGAGCTCCTGATGGCCCGCTTGACAGGCGGGGGTAACCCTATATCTTTTCGGTCTTAGCACTCTCACTGCCCGAGTGCCAAATTATTCAAACGCAAGTACTTAGAATGTTCAACACCCACGTCGTGGAGGTCGCACACATGGCAACTGCTACCAAGGCTAAGCCCACCCTGAAGCTCCAGCCCCTGGAAGACCGGGTCGTCATCATGCCATCGGACGAGGCAGAGACGATGCGCGGAGGGCTGTACATCCCCGATACGGCCAAGGAGAAGCCGACGCAGGGAGAAGTGATCGCTGTGGGCCCCGGCCGGGTCGAAAAGGGTCAGCGGATCGCGATGGACCTCAAGGTTGGCGACAACGTGATCTACGGCAAATACAGCGGCACGCCGTTTCAGCTCGGCGGCGATGAAGTGATCATCATCAAGGCCTCCGACGTTCTGGCGAAGATCAGCTAAATCGAACCCGTGGGGGAGACCGGCGCAGCCGGCTCAATCCACATCCATCAGGAGATCAAGACATGGCAGCTAAAGAGCTTCTCTTCAACACCGAAGCCCGTACCAAGCTCAAGAGGGGCATTGACGCCCTGGCGGAGGCCGTCAAGGTCACGCTCGGCCCCAAGGGCAGAAACGTCGTCATCGACAAGAAGTTCGGCTCGCCGACGGTCACCAAGGACGGCGTGACCGTGGCCAAGGAAATCGAGCTGAGCGACCCGATCGAGAACATGGGCGCGCAGATGGTCAAGGAGGTAGCCACCAAGACCTCTGATCTCGCCGGCGACGGCACCACCACCGCCACCGTCCTGGCCCAGGCGATCTTCCGTGAAGGTCTGAAGAACGTCACCGCGGGTGCCAACCCGATGGAACTGAAGCGGGGCATCGACCGCGCGGTTGAGGCCGTAGTCGAGCAGCTCAAGTCCATCTCGGCTCCGTCGGCTGGCAAGAAGGAAATCGCCCAAGTCGGTACCATCTCCGCCAATAATGACAAGGAGATCGGGAACCTGATTGCCGAGGCGATGGAGAAGGTCGGCAAAGACGGCGTCATCACGGTGGAAGAGGCCAAGGGCCTGGAGACCACGCTCGAGACCGTCGAGGGCATGCAGTTCGACCGGGGCTATCTCTCGCCCTACTTCGTCACCGACCCCGAGAAGATGGAGGCGGTGCTCGATGACCCCTACATCCTGGTCCACGACAAGAAGATCTCCGCCATGAAGGAGCTGCTCCCGCTGCTGGAGAAGACGGCGCAGAGCGGTAAGCCCCTTCTGATCATCGCGGAAGACGTCGAGGGCGAGGCGCTCGCCACGCTGGTCGTCAACAAGCTCCGCGGCACGCTGAAGGTGGCGGCCGTGAAGGCGCCGGGCTTCGGTGATCGGCGTAAGGAGATGCTGCGCGACATCGCCGTCCTGACCGGTGGCCAGGTGATCTCGGAAGAGCTGGGCTTCAAGCTGGAGAACGCGACGCTCAACGATCTGGGTCGCGCCAAGCGGCTCGTGGTCGACAAGGACAACACCACGTTGGTGGACGGGCGGGGCAAGTCCGACGCCATTCAGGGCCGCATTGCCGAGATCCGGGGCGCCATCGATAAGAGCACCAGCGACTATGACCGGGAGAAGCTTCAGGAGCGGTTGGCCAAGCTTTCCGGAGGCGTAGCGGTGATTAACGTCGGCGCAGCGACCGAGACCGAGATGAAGGAAAAGAAGGCTCGGGTCGAGGATGCGCTTCACGCCACTCGCGCTGCTGTCGAAGAGGGCATCGTTCCGGGCGGCGGTGTTGCCCTGGTCCGGGCCCAGGGCGCGCTGGATAAGGTGAAGGGCACTGAGGACGAGAGGATCGGCGTCGAGATCGTGCGGCGCGCGCTCGAGGAGCCCATCCGGATGATCGCGCAGAACGCCGGCGCCGAGGGCTCGATCGTGGTCGCGCGGGTGAAGGAGTCGAAGGACAAGAACTTCGGCTACAACGCCGCGAACGACACCTACGAAGACCTGGTCAAGGCCGGCGTCATCGACCCGACCAAGGTCACCCGGACGGCGCTTCAGAACGCGGCGTCGATCGCGGGCCTGCTTCTCACCACCGAATGCGTGGTGGTTGAGAAGAAGGAAGACAAGCCTGCTCCGGCCGCGCCTCCGGGCGGTGGCATGGGCGGAATGTACTAGGCTCGGCCAGACTTACGACGGGGCTATTTCCGTCGTAAGTCTGCTGCCGACCTTGTATCCTGAGGAGCGGCAGCGACGAAGGATCTCCAAGGTTAAACGCCCCGGAAACCCGGGGCGTTTTTCTTGCACTGCATGGCGTATTTCACCAGCCAACGTTTATCGCGGCACTGCAGAGTACCGCAGCTCTGACCCACCAACCACTTAGCCCCCCTCGCAGTTGGTACGACAAATGCCGCTCGTTCAAGATTCCCGCAGCCGTCTCACACACGAGCGCACGGAGTTGCATGCCCAAACCACCTCCGAAACGCCAGCCGGACCCGATGTCGCACGTGGTGGATCGGCTGCTGGCGCAGCTGCCCGGTCTCCACGGCGCATCAAACGACTACGCTCCGTACTCGCGATGTTACGGCTACCCCGATCCGCTACGTCACCGCGACCGGGCGAATCGATCCACCGACAGTGGTGGGTCTTTGGGGCCGGGTTGCGCTCGGTGTCACGGCAGGAGCCATGATGTTGGGGTGGCCGTATTTTCACGAGTGTGGTCTCCCGCTGTTCGGCTACCTGTTAGCTCTCCTCGCCATTATAGGCGCCGGCGCCTGGACCGCGATCATTGCCTGGCAGCTGCGCAACCCGGCGGCTCACATCGTCTCCCTTCTTCTGCTCTTCTGGGGTTTCCTGCTGGTATCGAGCGAGGTGTTGCCACGCACCGGCTACGCGGCGGTCAGTGCTACCTGGCAGTGCCGGGTACCGGATGCCGGACCGTCCTGGATGCGGTGGTTTGCCGGGCCGGAGAGCTGAGCTAGGCGGAGGAGAGTTACAGCGCCAGGGCTAGCTGGACTCCGCCGCGCTGCATCACCAGAATCGGCGCGAGCGGCCGATCCTGATCCGCCACGTGGAGGGCGCCTCGAAACCCGGCTTTGCGGAGCGCGGGTGCCACCGTGGCCCTGGCATCGGCCGCAGTGTTGCAGTGCTCGCTGAGATGGGCCAGCACGACCGCGCGGAGCCCAGGGTGGTGGAGCTCGGCCAACAGCTCAGCCGCGGCGCGGTTCGACAGGTGGCCGGTCGAGCCTGCGATCCGCCGCTGCACCACTGGCGGGTAGTCGCTGGTCCGCAGCTGAAACTCGTCGTGATTCGCTTCCAGTACGATGCCGTGAACCCCCCGAAGCAGGTATCGCAGCGCGGTAGTGGGCCGGCCGAAATCGTATGCCACGCCGATGCTGGTTCCGTCCGACCCCCGCACAACGATGGCTAGCGGCTCCGCGGCATCGTGACTGGTGGCGCAGGCCTCTATATGGAATGGCCCCAACTCCACTTTGGCGCAGAGGCCCAGCGTGCGATGCTCGGCATCGCCGCTAGCTGATGCCGAGCCGGGCCCAGGTGCCGGGCGCGGTGAGAACCGGTACCCGCAGTCGGCGGGCCAGCCGTAATGCCCCGCAGGCGTGATCGCCGTGCTCGTGGGTGAGCGCGATGCCGGCCACCATCGCCAGGTCCAGGCCGGCCGACCCGGCTCGGCGTTCGATCTCCCGCGCGCTGAACCCGGCGTCGATCAGCAGGGCCTTGCCGTCCGCCTCGACGGCGAAGCAGTTTCCGCGAGACCCGGACCCGAGCACGTAGAGCGTGATCACCGCCGGGCGCTCCGCTGGTAGGTGAGCCGCAGCGATTCCCTCCGTTCGGCCGAGAACGCCACGTTGCGGCGCGCCAGCACCCGTTCGGCCACCCGGAGAAATCCATCCTCGGTCATGCGCTCTTCGGTGCATCCCCAGGCAAATGGCGGGATGTACTTGGGGGATGTCGAAGTTCCAAAGACGTTGGCACCGGCGGAAACCACGGTTCCGGTTCCCAGCATCGTTCCGATTGCGGTTTTCGCATGGTCGCCGATGATGCTGCCGACGTTGATGCGACCCGTTTCAATCCGCTCGCCATCCACTTCCAGCCGGACCGGTCCGTAGGTGTTCTTCAGGTTGGACGTCGTGGTGCCGGCGCCGAGATTGACCCAGTGGCCGAAGACGCTATGTCCCACGAATCCATCGTGGCTCTTGTTGCTGTAGCCCAGGAAGACGCTGGTGGAGATCTCACCCCGAACCCGACACTCCGGCCCGAACACCGATCCCCGCACGAATCCGCCGAGCACCTTCGTGCCGGGTCCGACGTAGGTGGGACCCTCGATCCGGGTGCCGCTTCGAATCTCGGAGGCCTGGTCGGCGACCACCGCGCCTTGCCTTACGTCGAAGACGACCCCGGGCTCTACGACCGCGCCCAAACACACCACGTGGCTCGGGTCTCCGAGCACGATGCTCCCCTCGGGGACCCCATCGCTGGGCGCCGCCAGGAAATCGGCACAGTCGTCAATCAGAAACGTCTCCAGGGCGGTGAGCAGGTCGTAGCCGCCCTGCAGCAGCACGCCCTCGACAGCTTGGGCGGGGCCCTCCTCGTGAGGCTCGCTCCACCGCTCGCCCGCGGGCACGACCCAGCCGACGGTTTCGTCCCGATGGGTCAGACGCCGGGTCTGACGATCGAGAGTCAGGGGACTGCCGATCGGTGCAAACCACGCCGCACCGATAAGGGCCGGACCTTCCACCACCGACAGGGGCCGAACCGCCGGCTCGTCCCCCTCGCTGAAGCCGGCCACATGGCTTCCCACGATGGCCGTGGCATCGTTGCCGGCGGCCGCCTCCCACCGTTCCCGCACTCGCCAGATCCCGGCTCGCAGCTCTGCCAGGGGCCGTACACCCGCGAAGGGAGCCCAGGCCGCGCCAGGCGATTCCGGCTCCAGTACATACAGCGAGTTCACGAGTGGACGTCGCGAATGTCGGGTGGAAGTGTCTCGAGCAGCTGTTTCATGGAGGCTGCGCGCTCGGTGGGCATGATCAGGATCCGTCCGTTGGCCTGAACCACGATCAGGTCCTGCACCCCGCTCAGCACGACGGCATCCCGATCCGCCCACACGATACAATCTCCTGACTCGTGCAACGATGCGGTTCCCACCACGACGTTCCCGTTGGGGTCCTTGGGCCGGACCCTGGTGAGCGCCTGCCAGGTGCCGATGTCATCCCAGGCAAACGCACCGCTGACAACAGCCACCGCCGAGCTCCGCTCCAGCACGCCCACGTCGATGGAGATAGGGGTCACGTCCCGGAAGAATCCGCTCACGTCTCCCCCCCGCAACGCAGGAATGAAGGGGGCCACCTCCGGGGTATGCGCCTTTACCTCGGTCATCAGACGGCCTGCCGTCCAGGCAAAGAGTCCACTATTCCAGAGCGCGCCGGCCGCCATGAGGTCGAGGGCGGTTGCCGCGTCCGGCTTTTCGGAGAACCGCGCTACCGTCCGGGCGCCATCATCCAGCGGAGCGCCGGGCACGATATAACCGAATCCCGTCTCGGGCCGGGACGGCACTACGCCGACCGTTACCAGGCGGTCGTGCTCGCGCGCCGTGACCAGGGCGATCTCGGCGGTGCGCCGGAAGGCCGCCGCATCGCCGACAGCCCAGTCCGCGTGGAGGGATAGCACTTCCGCCTCAGGATCGCGACGCTGCGCTTCGGCGGTGGCCCAGATGAGCGCGGGAGCCGTGGAGGCGGCGCGTGCCTCCACCAGGATGTTCGTCGCCGGCAGACCGAGCCGCTGCTGCAGGCGGGACGCCAGGGCCGTGCCGGTGACCACCAGGATGCGATCACGGGGAATCAGCCCCGCCAGCCGCTCTACCGACTCCTCGGCCGTAGACGTGGCGCCGGCCAGCGGCAACAGCTGCTTCGGATTCTCGGGGGTGCTCAGCGGCCAGAAGCGGGTACCGGAGCCGCCGGCCAGGATGACAGCCCATCTCATAGCGGCGGGGCAGCGGGGCGGCGGGGCAGTGGGGCGGCCTCAGCGCATGCGAATTAATGAAGCTCCGAGAAATAGCCGACTATCGCGGGAGAGGAAACACGAGCGAAATGTATCGATAGGAGAGGGAGTGTTGTACCGCTGGCGCTGCCCCGCTGCCCCGCTGCCCCGCTTACAGCAGCGCCGCGAGCGCCGGGCGGTGCTGCCGCAGATCATACAGCAGCTCGCCGATGTTGGCGTCCGACTGAGCCAGAATAGCGAGGCAGTCTCCGGCGCCGATCTGCGCGACGACCAGGAGTCCTCGTTCGTAGTCCAGCACCGCGGTGCGGAGGGCGCCTCGGCCCGAGCCCAATCCCAGCCGATTGGCGTACTGCGCCAGGGTGGCGGTGAGCGCGGCCAGCGGCTCGGCCTCGAAAGGCTCGCGGGAGGCATGCTCGATCGGCAGACCATCGGCGCTCAATACCAGCACCGCTTCAACGCCATCCCGATCAATGAGGCGGCGGACGACTTCTGCTAAGCCAGCCACGGCAACGCCTCCGGCGTGGGTTGAAAGTCAGCGCAACGTATGAGTCGCCACCAGTGAAGTCAACAATGGCGCGCCGACGTGTTTCTGCCGCGTTCAGGTTGACCCCTATTCTCCCGGGGCTTAACCTTCCCGCTCCATGCGATCATTCTCCTTGTTCCTCGTGGTTTTCGGTCTCGCTTCGGCGGCCTGTAACGATTCGAACGACCTTCCCGACGCCACCATCGAGAACGTCGAGCGCACCGACACCTTATGGGCCCTGATCGGGACCCCGGTGTCGACGCCGAGTGGGTTTTCCATCGAAGGCAGCCGCCGGGTCCGCACCGATCTCAGCGTCGATTTCGATTTTGCCTACAACCTCCAGACTGACGGGCAGCACGTCTTCCTGCCTCGTGCCGGGCTCGGCATCGACACCGCCAACACGGTAAATCCTGGGTTTGTGCCGCAGACGGAGAGCTTCGAGGCGATCACGACCCCACCGGGCGACGGGTATGTGACCGAGACCCCGGTGCCGATCGCGCCGGGGGAGCGCTACGTGGTCCGAAGCCGCGTCACCTGCAGCGCCGGCGTCCCCAAGTACGCCAAGCTGGAGATTCTCGGATTCGACGACACCCGGGGGATCGTCACGTTCAGGGTTCTCGTCAACGATAACTGCGGGTTCAGGAGCCTGGAACCCGGTCTCCCAGACCAGTAGGTGATCGACCTCAAGCGTCTCCGGCAGGACCCCGCCGGGAGCCGCGCCAGCCTCATGCGCCGTGGCGATCCCAGTGTCGCGGCCCTCATCGATGCCATCCTCGAGCTCGACCGCCGGCGGCGCGATCTCCTGGTCCGCACCGAAACCCTCAAGGCAGAACGGAACGCGGCCAGCGATGAAGTGGCCCGGAGAAAGCGTGCCGGGGAGTCCGCGGCCGATCTCATGGAGCGGCTGAAAGCGTCAGGTGACGAAGTGAAGTTGCTTGACGTCCAGCTGCGCGAGATCGAAGCCGAGCTGGATGGGCTGGCGCTGAGCCTGCCGAACTTTCTCGATGAACGGGTTCCCGATGGGGACGCCTCGGCCAACCGCCTGGTGCGCAGCTGGGGCGAGCTTCCGGTACTGGACTTCGTGGCCAAGCCGCACTGGGAGCTGGGGGTCTCCCTGGGTCTGCTCGATCTGGCGGCCGGGGTGAAGGTGGCGGGCTCCGGCTTTCCCCTGTTCACCGGGATGGGTGCACGACTGGGTCGCGCGCTGGCCGGCTTCATGCTCGATCTGCACACCCGGGAGCATGGCTATCTGGAGATCGCGCCGCCTTACCTCGTCAACCGCGCCACCCTCACCGGCACTGGACAGCTGCCGAAGTTCGCCGAGGAGGTGTACACCTGTCCGCCCGATGATCTGTTCTTGATTCCGACGGCCGAGGTGCCGGTCACGAACATTCATCGCGACGACATCCTCGAGGCCCGGGCCCTCCCGGTCACCTATGTCTCGTACACTCCCTGCTTTCGACGTGAGGCCTTCTCCCATGGGAAGGACACCCGCGGACTGATCCGGGTTCACCAGTTCGACAAGGTGGAGCTGGTCCGCCTGGTCCGCCCGGAAGAGTCGGCGGCGGAGCACGAGCGCATCACCGCGCATGCCGAGGCAATCCTTCAGCGGCTGAAACTCCCCTATCGGGTCATCGAGCTGGCGGCGGGAGATACCGGCTTTGCCAGTGCCCGCACCTATGATATTGAGGTATGGGCCGCCGGGGTGGGCGGCATGGCTCGAGGTGTCGAGCTCGAGCACCTTCACCGACTTCCAGGCGCGTCGAGCGAACCTGCGTTATCGCCCCGCGGCCAAGGCCAAACCCGAGTTCGTCCACACCCTGAATGCCTCGGGCGTTGCATTCCCGCGCACTATCATCGCCCTTCTGGAGAACAACCAAGCGGCTGACGGATCGGTGCGAGTGCCGGAGGCGCTGGTGCCGTATCTCGGCACCGACCGCTTGCTGCCGCGTGGGTAGCGAGCGGCTTCAGCGCCTGGCGCCCACCATGGTCGTGGCGCTCGTAGCACTGCTCGCCGGATTGAGCTTCGGCACCGGCCTCCTGATCTTCCGGCACTTCAAGGCCGACGCATCCGCTACCAGCCGCCTGTATTCCGGAGTCTTCGGCGGCCTGAACAATCCGCGCCCCGGCGCCGAGGCTGAAGCCCTGCTCCGGCTGGGCGAACAGGTCCGGGCGTTGGGGCTGCCGCTGGTTGTAACCGACACCGCGGGACGGGTGACCGCGGCGGCGAACCTGCCTTTCGAAGCCGCGCTCGATGATCCGAGAGTGAAAGCGTATGCCGGCCGACTCGACCGGCAGAACCCGCCGATTACCGACGCCGCCATCGGCACGGTCCACTACGGGCCGCTGCCGGCACAGCGGAACCTGATCGCCCTGGCGGTGCTGCAAGGACTCACCATCGCCGTCATGGTCGGTGTCGCGGTATTCGCCTACCGGAGTGCGATGTCGGCGCAACGAGACCGCCTCTGGGTGGCGATGGCCCGTGAGGCGGCGCATCAGATGGGCACTCCCCTCACCAGTCTACAGGGTTGGATCGAGCGGGTCCGCAGCCGGGCAACGCCGCCACCTGGTCTGGCCGATCACCTGAGCGCCGACGCCGAGCGGCTGGATCGGGTGGCTCAGCGGTTCGAGCGTATCGGCAATCCGGCCAAGCGTGAGCCGATCGGGCTCGGTGCGCTGGCCGACCGGGTGGCCGGATACTTTCGGCCTCGACTGCCCCGCCACGCGAACATGATCGACCTGCGAGTGGAGGCGGCCGGCGCCGGCCCCACCGTGCTGGGAGATCCGGTGTTGCTCGAGTGGGCCCTGGAGTCGCTGGTGAAGAACGCGATCGACGCCCTGCAAGGCCGACCCGGCGCGATTATCCTGCGAATCGGTGCCGAGGACAGCATGGCAGCCCTTCGTGTCATTGATGATGGTCCCGGTGTGGCCAAGGAGCTTCGCCGCACGTTGTTCGAGCCCGGCACGAGCACCAAGCGCGGAGGCTGGGGTATCGGACTCGCGCTCGCGCGCCGGGTGGTCGAGGACGCGCATGGGGGCGCGCTGACGCTGGAGCCAACCGAGAAGGGAACCTGCTTCGTGATGCGCATCCCGTTGGCCGCGCGGGGAACATGATCGAGACGCCCGAGCGTGGAGTGGAGCACGCCTTGAATCCCGCCCAGCGGGAGGCGGTCGAGCACGTCCATGGGCCGCTGTTGGTCCTGGCAGGCGCCGGATCGGGTAAGACCCGAGTGCTGACGACGCGCATCGCGGCGCTGATCGACCGGCACGGCGTGCCGCCCGATCAGATCTTCGCCGTGACCTTCACCAACAAGGCCGCCGGCGAAATGAAACAACGGATCGGTCAGCTCCTGAGCCGGGATCCGTCGGGTCTGTGGATCGGGACTTTCCACTCCCTCTCCGCCCGGCTGCTCCGCCGGGAGGCGCCCTTGCTGGGTTTTAACCGGCAGTTCACCATCTACGATGAGGACGACCGCCTCAGCCTCATCCGGCGCCTGATGGATCAGCAGGGCCATTCCGTGAAGCAGTATCCACCCAAGGCGGTGCAGGCCGTCATCTCCGCGGCCAAGAATCGCATGATGAGTCCCTCGCAGCTGGTCGCCGGCGCGGCGTTCGACCGCCTCACCCAGGTAGCCTCGGAGGTGTACTCGGCGCTGGGCCCGGCCCTGAAGGCCGCCAACGCGATGGATTTCGACGATCTGCTCCTGCATCCGCTGACACTGTTCCGCGAACACCCGGACCGGCTGCGCGCGTATCAGCACCGCTTCCGGTTCATCCTGGTTGACGAATTCCAGGATACCAACCGGGCCCAATACGAGCTGATCAAGCTGCTGGGCTCCCACGGCAACGTTGCCGCGGTGGGCGACGACGATCAGTCCATCTATGGCTGGCGCGGGGCCGATGTGCGGAACATGCAGGAGTTCCTGAAGGATTTCCCGGGCGCGAAGCTGGTGCGCCTGGAAGAGAACTACCGCTCCACCCAGGTGGTGCTCGACGCTGCCAACGGCGTGATCGCGGAGAACAGCGGCCGTATCGGCAAGACCCTCACTACTCGGCGCCGCGGTGGAGAAACGGTGACACTGCTGGCCGCCGCCGACGAGCGGGATGAGGCGGAGTGGATCGTGCGCGAGCTGCAGAAGCGTAGCGCCGCCGGAGACTGGCAGTTCCGGGAGATGGCGGTGCTGTACCGAACCAACTCCCAGTCTCGCGCCATGGAGGAGGCGTTCCGCCGAGCCGGGGTGCCTTATCGGCTGGTTGGCGCGATCAGCTTCTACGAGCGGCGCGAGGTGAAGGACTTGCTGGCGTATCTCCGGCTGGTCAGCAACCCCGCCGATGACGAGGCGTTTCTCCGAGCTGTCGGCGTGCCGCGACGTGGTCTCGGTGAAACCAGCCTCGCAGTCCTGGGGCAGGCGGCGGCCCAGTGGGACAAGCCCCTGCTTGAAACCGCGCGGATCGCCGACCGGGTGCCCGACCTGCGTCCTAACGTGCGGCAGGCGTTCCGTAACTTTGCGGCACTGATCGATGCCGCGGCTCAGAATCGGGAGCGCGCACCCGCCGACCTCCTCGAGCAACTGATCCGGGCCATAGACTACGAGGCCGTATTGCACGCCGAAGGACCCGAAGGGGCCGATCGCTGGGAAAATGTGCGCGAGCTGGTCGCGAGCGCGGCCAACTGGTCGGAGGTCGTCCCGGTTGACACCGAAAGCGGCGAAACCGCGCTGGAGCGGTTTCTGGCCGAGGCGGCGCTGCTGTCCGCCGTGGACAAGGAACAGGGACAGGAGCAGGGTGTCACCCTGATGACGCTCCACACCGCCAAAGGCCTGGAGTGGCCTGTGGTGGTCATGAGCGGCCTGGAACATGGCCTCTTTCCGCTGGCGCGAGCGGAGGAGCAACCCTCGGGTCTGGAGGAAGAACGCCGCCTCTGCTATGTGGGGCTCACTCGGGCCAAGGACAAGCTGTACCTGACCTGGGCGCGCGCCCGGCGCCGGGGCGGAGAGCTTCGACCCGGGATCGCCTCGCGGTTCCTCAAGGCGATCCCACCCGGCATCATCGAAGAACGGCGGACGACGTCGTTGTGGGCGCCGAGTTGGGGTGATCAGCGGGGCAGCGGGGCAGCGGGGCAGGGACAGTACGGTCGTGGGTTCAGGAATTCCGGAACATTTGGAACTGCTGCCCCGCTGCCCCGCGGCCCCGCTGAAGAGGAGGCCTCGCAGGACACGCCTCGGTTCGTCAAAGGCGAGCGCGTGCGGCATCGCCGCTTTGGCGGAGGCACCATCCAGGGACTGATGGGAACGGGGCGAGACCTCAAGGTGTCGGTCGCCTTCGACGATGAGGAAGTCGGGGTCAAGCAGCTGCTGGTGGCATACGCTGGTCTCGAACGAGAGTGGGAGAGCGCATGAGCATCGGGTTGGATGAGGTGCTGCACGTGGCGCGACTGGCCGAGCTGGCCGTCCGAGAGGACGAGCTGCGCCGGCTGGTGGACCAGATGAACCGGATCGTCGACTACGTCGCCACGTTGGATGAGGTCAAGGCTGATCCGCTGGGCGAGCCGTTTCTTGCGGGCCCGGCATCCGCCCCTCTCCGCGAGGATGTCGAGGCGCCGGTTGTTCTCGCCCGTCCGCCGGCGGAGATTGGCTCCGGAGTTTGCCGATGGGTTCTTCCTGGTACCGCGGCACGGCGCCATGGAGGATCAGTGACGGCGGGGACAGCGGGAAAGCGGGTCAGCGGGGCAGCAACAGCCCGTGAGACCGGTGCCCGGCTGACCCAGGCCGCACCTCTCAACGCGGTCTTGCATTGGTCCCAGGCGCTGCTCGACGCCGAAGGCGCACGAGTCGATGCGATGTCTTCTCCAGGGCCACTCGCAGGCATGCCGGTGGCGCTGAAAGACAATATCGTGACCGTGGAGCAGCCCACTACCTGCGCCTCACGGATTCTCGAGGGGTACGTGTCGCCTTACAATGCCACGGCGGTGGAGCGACTCCGGGCGGCGGGAGCCATGATTGCGGCGAAGACCAACCTGGACGAGTTCGCCATGGGGTCCTCCACCGAGCACTCGGCATTCGGGAGGGTCAAGCATCCGCTCGATCCGACCCGTGTGCCCGGTGGATCCTCGGGCGGCTCGGCCGCGCTGGTCGCCGCAGGGGTCGTTCCCGCGGCGCTCGGTTCCGAGACCGGCGGCTCGGTCCGTCAGCCGGCCAGCTTCTGTGGAGTGGTGGGGGTCAAGCCGAGCTACGGACGGGTGAGCCGTTACGGACTCGTGGCCTTCGGCTCTTCGCTCGATTGTATCTCGGTCTTCGGGCAAACCGTGGACGACGCCAGCCGGGTACTGAGCACCATCAGCGGCCCCGATCCCCTCGATGCCACCACGGTCGATCGCCCTCCAATGCGGATGCCTCAGGCGAGGTCCGATCTTCGCGGGCTGACGTTCGGCCTTCCGCGGGAGTACTTCCCAGCCGACCTGGATCTCGGCGTGGCGGCCGCATTGCAGCGCGCCACTGACCGGATCCGGGAGCTGGGCGGCACGATCCGCGATGTGTCGCTTCCCAACTCGACGTACGCCGTGCCGACGTATTACATCATCGCGCCGGCGGAGGCCGCGGCCAATCTTGCCCGCTATGATGGTGTCCGCTACGGCCGCCGGGCCCTCGGCCCCGAGGGAGACATTCGCGCGCTCTACCGTACCACCCGTGGGGAGGGGTTCGGCGACGAAGTGCGCCGCCGCATTCTGGTGGGGACGTACGTGCTGAGCGCCGGCTACTACGATGCGTATTACCGGAAGGCCCAGCGGGTGCGAGCCCTGATCGCCCAGGATTTCCGGCGGGTGTTCGATAGCGGCGTCGACCTGCTGCTCACGCCGACGACCCCCACACCGGCGTTCAAGGCGGGCGAGAAGACCGAAGACCCGGTCGCGATGTACCTCGCGGATGTCTTCGTCTGCTCCATGAGCCTGGCCGGTCTACCCGCCCTCAGCCTGCCCGTGGGCCGGAGCGAGGGACTGCCGGTGGGGGCGCAGCTGGTGGCGCCTCACTTCGAAGAGGAACGGATGCTGGCGGCGGCCCGGGTGCTGGAGCAGCACATCGATGCCGTCGAGGAGGTGCGCTGATGGCGTGGGAGACCGTGATCGGGCTGGAGGTCCACGTTCAGCTTCGTACCCGGACCAAGATGTTTTGCGGCAATCGCACCACGTTCGGCGATCCGCCCAATACCAACGTCTGCCCCGTCTGCCTCGGCCTTCCCGGCGCCCTGCCGGTGCCCAACGCGGAGGCGGTGCGGCTCGCCGTGCGCGGCGCCATGGCCCTGGGTTGCACCGTCCACGAGACCAGCGTGTTCGCGCGCAAGAACTACTTCTATCCCGACCTCCCCAAGGGATACCAGATCTCCCAGTTCGACCGACCGCTGGCGACGGCGGGCCGGGTCAGCTTCGACTCACCCGAGCGCGGACGCATGGAGGTCGGCATCACCCGGCTGCACCTCGAGGAAGACGCCGGCAAGCTGCTGCATGACCGATTCCCGGGGAAAACGGCGGTTGATCTGAACCGTGCCGGTACTCCGCTGGCTGAGATCGTGAGCGAGCCTGACTTGCGCTCCCCGGCGGAAGCCCGGGCGTATCTCACCACGCTGCGGCAGATACTGGTATACGCGGGCGTCAGTGAGTGCAGCATGGAGCAGGGTAGCCTCCGGGTGGATGCCAACCTGTCGATTCGCCCTGCCGGCGTCGCCAAGCTCGGCACCAAGACCGAAGTCAAGAACATGAATTCGTTCGCCAACGTGGAGCGGGCGCTGGAAGCCGAGCGGGCCCGCCAGGTGGCCCTGGTCGAATCCGGCCGGCGAGTGGAGCAGGTGACTCTCCTCTTCAACGCGGCTACGGGGCAGGTGAAGCCGACCCGCTCGAAGGAGGAGAGCCACGACTATCGCTACTTCCCGGATCCCGACCTTCCGCCCCTGGTGTTGAGCCCGGGTTGGATCGCGGAGCAGCGGGCCGATCTGCCCGAGCTGCCTGACGCCAAGCGGGAGCGGCTGCAGCACGCCTACGCCCTGACCGCTCAGGATGCCCGGGTGCTCACGGCCGAGCCGGCACTCGCGCACTACTTCGAGTCGGTGGTGACTGCCGGTGCCGACCCCAAGACCGCGGCCAACTGGGTCATGGGCGACGTCATGACCACCTATAACGAGAGCGGGTCGTTCCCTCTATCTGCCGCGCGGCTTACGGAGCTGATCGGATTGGTCCGCGAGGGAGTGGTGAGCCACCAGGCAGCCAAGCGGCTCTACACCGAGCTCGCCGACTCACCGGAGGAGGTTCCCCGCGCGGCGGCTGAGCGCCTGGGCCTGGTGCAGGTGAGCGATCAGAGCGCTCTCGGCGGCTGGGTCGACGAGGTGCTCGCGGCCCATCCGGGTGAGGTGGTCCGGTTTCGCCAGGGTGAGACCAAGCTCATGTCGTTCTTCGTTGGGCAGGTCATGAAGCGAAGCAAGGGGAAGGCCGATCCGAAGGGCGTGCAGCCGGTGTTGCAGGAGCGGCTGGGTCAGCCGGCGTAAGCCGCATTTTCACCACAGAGCACAAGGACCCGGCCACTGTGGTGGAGAAACTTCAGGGAGCCTGACTGGAGCTGGGAAGGTTTTGTGGTAGAGAGTCCTTCGGTGCACCTCCGCGACTCCCTGCTCCAGGTCGAGCAAACTCATCGGGTCCACCGAGATAATCCCGTATCTCGCCACCCAGTGGAGGTGCGGCCCTGTGACCCGGCCGCTTTGACCCACTCCGCCGATTGATTGTCCCGCCACAACCGTGTCGCCCTCCGCCACGTCCACCCTGCTCAAGTGAAAGTACGCGGTGACGAGCCCGGCACCGTGATCGATGTACACCGCCCGTCCCGCGAGATAGAAGTCGGCCACCAGCGCCACAACGCCGCGGCCCGCCGCCGCTACCGGCGCCCCGACCGCGCCCGCGAAGTCGGTCCCGGTGTGCCGGCTCTTCACCTCGCCGTTGTACACCCGCGCGGCGCCGAAGCGGCTGGTTATTCTCGCGGACCGGGGAAGCCGAAACGGCCCTTTCCAGAGTCGCGTTCGCGTGCGTGACGCCAGGGAGACCAGTCGGCTGCGCGCGTTCTCCCGCTGGATTCGCGCGGCCGCCGCGGCATTCGGCCTGGCAAAGGCGGGTGCCACCGTGATCGTTTCTCTCGGGTAGTCTCCCACCACCACCGGCATAGCCGAATGGATCGTGTCGACCCCATCTCCATCCGTGACGATGAGGGTCACCGCCAAAGACTCGGGCACCACGAGAGGCACTCCGACGAGTCCGCGATAGCGTCCTTCGCCCAGCCGCTCGAAGTGGATGGGCTCAGCGGCCGCTGTCCCACCGATCAGACTGTCGTCTGGCAACTGCACCACCAGCCACCGGACCGTCCCCTGCGTCAGCGGTGACGGCTCCACTCCCACGCGAACGCGAGGCACAAGGGAGTCTTGCCCGGCGAGTGGGTTGGGTACCCAGGCTCCTGCCATCGCGGACACGACCGCGAGAAGGGCTCGTGATCTCACACGACCAGAAGCATTGAGTGGCTGAGGGAAAATCAGCGGTCTCCGCTGACCAGGCGGGTCGGGGAGGGTGCCGAGCCTTCCGGGGCCCGCCACGGCAGTTTGCGCACGATCTTCGCCCAGTAGTTGAGCGGCTTGGGTGGGAGTCCAAAGTGCTCGTCGGCTGCGCTCTGGAGCTGGGCGGTGTTCCGCCGGCCGGCGTCCTGAAGCACGCGGCGGCGCATCTCCTTGGCGGCCTTGAGGGGCCGCTCCCCGGAGGGGTCGAGGTGGCGGGCGGCGGGAACGGTGTCGGCCAGCAGCTCGATCATGAAGTCGAACGAGAGACCCAGATGGCGCTCCACATCCACGTCGCTCAGCGGCCAGCGGCTGTACTCGCGCGCCACCTGGCTGGCGCGCTGCCAGCTGGTGGTCTCCGTGAGGTGCACCATGCCCCGGAAGAGGCGCCGATTGGTACGCACGCTGAAGATGGTCGGCGCGATGATACGGTCCAGGTGCGCGTCAGCGGGAGAGTGATCCCGGAGAATCACGTCTTTGGCCACCTTGGCATAGGCATCTCCCAGGTGGGCCTCGATCCTCGTTTCCCAGTACGAGTGCCCCACTGCGGCGGTGCTGCTGGTGAGCATGAGCTGCCGAGGCACAAAATAGTTGTGGGCGATCGTATCGGCGGCGAGATGACTCAGATAGCCGAGTCCGAACGCGCGGAGCGCATCAGTCGAGGCCAGGTCGTGGATCTCCTGCCCCACGTGCCAGTAATGGCAGTGCCGGCCCAGCGGGGCGTAGTGCTTCGCGATCGAGGAGTCCGCCGCGATGTTGCCGTACAGGAAATCGAAGGGGTAGGCGCGCAGCAGGTCTGCCACCGCCGGCGGCAGGTAGGACAAGTTGGCGAGCACCGACTCGCCCAGGTAGATGTGGGTGCCGGGAGTCCAGGCGTGGGCCTGGTCGGGAAGCGCGAGATAGACAAGCCCCACGCCCAGGACCGCGAGCGCGAGACGGGAGAAGCTCATCAACGGCTCGGAACGAGAATCCGCCGCACCCGCCCCAGCATTCCATTGCCACGCCGTAGCGAGCGCAGCGCCGCGGCCAAGTCCAGCGCGGTGCTTTCGACCTCGCTGTGCACCACGTCGTAGAGGGTCTCCAGGTCCTCGAGCTTCGCTTCGATTCGGTCCGCGCCTCGCACCACCTTGCGCCGGAGCCGGCGGGCCGTCTGCGCGAAGGCGCCGGTCTCGTGCCGGACCAGGACCATCACGTCCTGGGCCTGCTCCGACAGGTTGCGGACACCCTTGAGGGTGCGGGCGATATCGTCCTGGAGGCCATCGACCAGGGTCCCGATTTTCTTGACCTGGTCGGTCAGCCGGAACACCGCCACGGCAACGGCGATTGCCAGCCCCAGAAAGGAGAGCGCCAGGATCGCCAGCGAGATGGCCATGGTCGGCCCCACCCAATCGGGAGTCGTACCGACTTGCATGAGTGCCAGTGTCCGCATACCGAGCTCCCTCCCACTCGACGCCAAGGATAGGTCCCATGCCACTCGCTAATACAAAGCGGTCTCACCCCCACCGCAACCCCCTGGCTCGTCTTGACGTGATTCATTAGCCGGGTCAGCTTTGGCCATGCCTCCTCGTTTTCTGGTCCAAGGCGGACGTTCGCTCCGCGGAACTGTTCGGCCGGCGGGCAACAAGAACGCCGCGCTCCCTATCCTTGCCGCCACTATCCTGGCCGATGGGCCGGTCGATCTCGAGAATATTCCTCGCATCCGCGACGTCGAGACGATGCTGGCGCTTCTGGTCGATCTGGGCGCCAGTGCCGAATGGACCGGCACGAATACGGTCCGGGTCGACTGCCGCAGTCTGAAGCCCAAGCCGCTCGATCCCGCACTCTGCGCCAAGATCCGGGCCTCGATTCTGCTGGCGGGACCGATGCTGGCCCGCTTCGGGAAGGTGACCTTACCGCCGCCGGGCGGGGACGTCATCGGCCGCCGCAGGGTCGATACTCACTTCCTCGCGCTGGAGCACCTGGGCGCATCGGTTATGGTGGGGGACCGCTACGAGCTCGAGGCAAAGGAGCTCCGTGGGGATGACATTTTCCTCGACGAGCCTAGCGTGACCGGCACCGAGAACGCGCTCATGGCCGCGGTCATGGCCAAGGGTCGTACCGTGCTTCGCAATGCCGCCTGCGAGCCGCACGTCCAGGACCTGGCTCGCTGTCTCGTGGCCATGGGCGCGGAGATCAGCGGAATCGGCTCCAACATCTACACCATCGAGGGCGGTCGTCCCCTGGCCGGTGCCACCTACACCATCGGGCCCGACCATATCGAGATCGGGAGCTTCATCGGGCTTGCGGCGGTAACCAACGGCGACATCGTCATCGAGCCGGTCCGGCAGGAGGATCTCCGCAGCACCATCCTCGGCTTCGAGCGGCTCGGGATCCGCCCCAAGATCGAAGGGAGCCGCCTGACGGTGAGCTCGGGACAGGAGCGGCGAATTCGTCCCGATCTCGGCGGCCACGTTCCGAAGCTGGAGGATGGACCCTGGCCGGCGTTCCCGGCCGATGTCATGTCCACGACCATCGTCACGGCCACCCAATGCTCCGGAATGCTGCTCGTCTTCGAAAAGATGTTCGAGTCCCGGCTCTTCTTCGTGGACAAGCTGATCGGCATGGGCGCGCGTATCGTACTCTGTGATCCCCACCGCGCCGTCATCTCCGGACCCTCTCCGCTCAAGGGCGGCACCGTCGAGTCGCCCGACATCCGGGCCGGCATGGCCATGCTCCTGGCGGCGCTGGCGGCCGAAGGACCCAGCACCATTCATAACGTGGGACAGATCGAGCGTGGATACGAGCGGATCGACGAGCGCCTTCGGGCGCTGGGCGCGGAGATCGAGCGGGTGGATGGGTAGAGGCGGGCAGCGGCGGGGCAGCGGGGCAGCGGGGCAGCGGAGAAGAGCAGGGGGCGCAACGCCGGAATCGGTCTCAGATCAGCGAAACCCGGTTCACAGGGATCGGTCCCCCGCTTCGAGATTCCGGGCTGGCGAAAACGAGTATGGTGTCGTTGCCGGGATCACTGGTCGCGGCATCGATCCGGGCCGAGGCTTCGATCTCGGCCTCTGGAGCAAGGAGCCGGTCGGCGATGTGATGAGCCGCTGGCTCGCCTTCCGTCGCGCCGTCAGCCGGATTTCAGGCTGTCGCTCTTGGCAATCAGGTCCATGGCGTGGAGATCATGAGCCTGAATGCCGGCGCCGGCTGGGTCCAGGTCGAGGGCATCGACGGCTGGGTTACCACCTCCCGGGGCATCCTCCTCACCGTAACGATCGCCGATTGCATCCCGGTGTACCTGGTCGCACCGGGTCGGGGGGTCGCCCTGCTTCACGCCGGCTGGCGGGGCACTGCGGGGGGCATTCTCAGCCGGGGCGTCAGCCGCCTGCTCGGGGAAACCGGCTGTCTGGCGTCCGACGTTGTAATGCATTGCGGCGTTGGTATATGTGGCCCCTGTTATGAAGTTGGTTCTGAAGTCGTGGAGGGCTGCGGCGGCGAAGCGGTTGGCCCCGGGCCCTGGCACGTTGACCTGCGTGAGCGGCTCAACAGCCAGGCGCGAGAGCTGGGTCTCTCGCGAGTGACCACCTCGGGGTGGTGCTCCGCTCACGATCGGACATTCTTCTATAGTCACCGGGCATCGCGGGGGGCCGACGGCAGGATGGTGGCGTATATCGGCATGCTGCCCCGCTGACCCGCTGCCCCGTTCTCACCGCTTGCCTCCAAGCTGATCCCCGAGTAATATTTACCTGCTGTCCCGGGAGGCGCCTCGTGTGGCCGACTGTCGATGTGGGGGAGTTCCCCCACATTTTTTTTCCTCTCTGCCGATGTCTGCCGACGCGCTCTTCGCTCCGATTCGCGATCACATCGCCGGCCTCGGATTCGAGCTGGTTGATCTCCGCCGCACCGGAACGTTGCAGCGTCCCATCCTGCAGGTGCGGGTGGACCGCCCGGACAGCCGACCCGGCCAGGGAGTGACGGCCGATGACTGTGCGGTGATCAGCCGCTCCCTCGAAAGCTTCCTGGAAACAAGGGCGATGGTCGGTCCCCGCTATGTGCTGGAGGTCTCCTCGCCCGGCCTGGAGCGGCCGCTCCGGCTTCCGGAGCACTGGCGCCGCTTCGTCGGGCAGTTGGCCCGGGTTCGTGCGGCGTCCTTACCGGGGAAGTCGCGGGTCGAGATCGTGGCGGTGCCCGACGACGAGCACGTGGTGGTACGCCAGGAAGACGGCTCGGAGCTCACGCTGGCGCTGGACGAGATCCGTGATGCGGTGCTGGTGGTGGACTGGGAGACGATTAGCAAACGGCGGTAGCGCGCATCGGGTGCGCCCGCGGATCAACGACTGGGGTGATCGATGGCTGGTTCGACTGAGATGTTGGCCGCGTTCCGCGAGCTGACGACCGCAAAACAACTGGAGCGCTCCGACCTGTTGGAGCTGCTGCGTGACGGCATCCATGCCGCTCTGGTACGCAAGTTCGGTCCCAACGTGAGATTCGAGCTGAGCGTGGACGAGCTTCAGGGCACCATACGGGTCGTACGTCTGCGCCAGGTCGTCGAAACTGTCGAGGATGCCAGCTGGCAGATCACGCTGGAGGAAGCGCAGTACGAGGATCCCGACTTTCAGATCGGCGACATGCTGGAGGAGGAGGTGCCGTTCGTCGAGTTCGGCCGCCTCGCGGTTCAGGCAGCCAAGCAACGGATCATCCAGCGGGTTCGCGAAGGGGAGCGGGCCCGCATCCGGGAGGAGTTCACCTCCAAGGTCGGTGAGCTGCTGTCGGGCGAAGTGCAGCAGATCGAGCGCGGAAAGCTCGTCATCATGCTGAACAAGTTCCGCGAGGCCGAGGCCATCGTCCCCTATCGGGAACAGAACCACCGGGAGCATTTCCACCAGGGAGACACCATCCGAGCCGTACTCAAGCGGCTGGAGGAAACCCCCAAAGGCCCCCGGCTCATTCTCTCCCGGGGCGATCCGCTCTTCGTCAAGGCGCTCTTCAAGCTGGAGGTGCCTGAGATCCAGCAGCAGGTGGTCGAGATCCGCGCCATTGCCCGTGAGGTGGGGAGTCGAACCAAGGTCGCGGTCATCTCCCGGGATGACGCCATCGATCCGGTGGGGGCCTGTGTCGGCCTGAAGGGCTCCCGGGTCCAGGCCGTGGTCAACGAGCTGGGTGGCGAGCGCATCGATATCGTCCCCTGGTCGCCCGATCCCGAGCGGTTCGCCCGTCTGGCGCTGGCGCCGGCGCGCGTGGCCAAGGTGTTTTCCGACCCCGAGGCCAAGACGATCCAGGCCGTGGTGGACGAGGATCAGCTCTCGCTGGCCATCGGGCGCAACGGCCAGAACGTCCGGCTCGCGTCGGAGCTGACCGGCTGGAAGATCGACCTCTATTCCAGCCGCGAGTGGCTGGAGCGCGGAGGCGAGGGCCCGCTGTTCGCGCCGCTACCGCCCGAAGAGGAGATGGCCGGCCAGGTGCCGCTGAGTGAGCTGAAGGGGCTGTCGCCCGATCTCACCGGCATTCTCGAGAGTGGCGGCTACAAGATGCTCAACGACATCCTCGACCTGGAGCGGGAGGACATCGCGAAGATTCCGGGGATGACGCCGGAAACCGCCGACCAGCTCATGGCGTTTCTCTCTGAGCTGACCGACGAAGACGGCAGTGAGGAGTCCCGGCCGAAGGCATGAGCGGTCTGCTGGGCCTCATCGGGTTGGGATACCGGGGCGGTCGGATCATCGTGGGCGTGGATGGCGTCCGAAAAGAAGTGCAGGCAGGGAAGTGCTGGTGCGTGGTCGTGGCGGAAGACGCCAGCCCGCGCGCCGTCGAAAAAGTGGTCCGGCTGGCCGCGGCCAAGGGTGTGCCGCTGGTGCCGGGACCGAGCGCCGCAGCGATCGGCGCGCAGTTGGGGAAGCCGCCTGTCATGGCGGTAGGCGTACGGGACCGCGCGTTGGCCAGCGGCATGGTGCAGCTGGCGCCGGTACGCTCCTGATGGAGGCATGAGTGGTCAAAACTCGAGTTCACGATCTGGCAGCGGAGTTCGGCGTCGCCCCTGAGCAGCTTCTCAATATGCTCAAGGACATGAACATCTTCGTGCGCAGTCATCTCTCGGCCCTGGAAAGCGACCAGGTCTCGGCCGTGCGGGTGCGCTGGGAGCGCGAGAAGCGGAAGAGCTCCGAGGAGCCCGCGGCCAAGAAGGGGCGGCGCAAGGCCGCCAAGGCGGAGCCGACCCCCGTGGCGGCCGAAGTAAAGCCTTCGAAGCGGCGTCGCACGGCGGCCGAGGTGGCTCAGGTCGAGGCGCAGGTACAGGCCGAGAAGGCGGCCGAGATGGCGGCACTCGAGCTGGAGCGGCCGATCATCCCCGAGCCGGAAGAGACGGTCACGGCTCAGAGCCTGGAAGAGCGCGCTCGCGCTCTGTTCAAGGACCTGCCGCCCGCGCCGTCCGAAGCCGAAGACACCGAGATCGTGGTACCGGAGGAGCCCGTCAACGGCGGTGCTCCCGAGACCTCGCTGTTTCGTCCGTCGCCGGCCCCGTCGGGCGCGCCCCGTACTCCGTTCATCCCTCCTCGAGTGCAGCGCCCCGCAGCCGCGCCGAACCGGGGCCCGAAGCCGGTCTTCAGCAGCAGCGCGCCCGCGGCACCCTCGCGTCCGAGCTCCCCCGCCCGTCCCGGCGGTGCATCGAGGCCCGGCGGCCCGGGTGGTCCGCCCCGGCCCGGCAGCGATCGCAATGCTCCGCCGGTCCGCACCTTTGGCCCGGACGCCGAGAAGGGCGGGGGCCGGAAGCGGGGCAAGAAGGGCAAGCGCTCGTCGGTCGATCAGGACGCCGTGCAGGCCAACATCATGCGCACGCTGCAAGGCATGAAGGGCCCGGCCGGGCGCAAGGGTCGCCGCACCGATGAGCCTTCGTTCCAGGCGGTCCAGGCAGGCCGGCTCGCCGAGGAGAAGGAGCGCGAGAAGACGCTGGTGCGGGTGAACGAGTTCGTGTCCGTGTCGGAGCTTGCCGCCGCGATGAAGGTTCCCGCTACCCAGATCGTCCAGTTTGCCTTCAAGGAGCTGGGCCTCATGGTGACGGTGAACCAGCGGCTCGACTTCGATCAGATCGAGCTGATCGCGTCCGCCTTCGGGTTCCAGGCGGTCCGCGAGGACGAGTACGCTGCCGAAGCCGAGGCCGACCAGGTCGAGGAGAGCCCGGAGCAGCTGGTGTCCCGGCCTCCGGTGGTCACCATCATGGGCCACGTCGACCACGGCAAGACCTCGCTGCTCGACTACATCCGCAAGGCCAACATCGTTGCCGGCGAAGCCGGCGGCATCACCCAGCACATCGGCGCGTATCACGTCGAGCTGCCCGGTGGCAAGCGCATCACTTTCCTTGACACGCCGGGCCACCAGGCGTTCACCGCCATGCGGGCCCGGGGCGCGCAGGTCACCGACACCGTCGTGCTGGTGGTGGCGGCGGACGACCAGGTCATGCCGCAGACGGTCGAGGCCATCAGCCACGCCCGTAACGCGGGCGTGCCGATGATTGTCGCCATCAACAAGATCGATCTCCCCAGCGCCAATGTGCAGAAGGTCAAGCAGGACCTGCTGCAGCACAACGTGGTGCTGGAGGAGTTCGGCGGGACCGTGCTCTCGGCCGAGATCTCGGCCAAGAAGGGCACCGGGATCGATCATCTGCTGGAGCAGATTCTGCTGCAGTCGGAGATTCTCGACCTCAAGGCCAACCCGGAAGGGAAGGGTCACGGCACCGTGCTGGAGGCCAGTCTCGATCCCGGCAAGGGTCCTCTGGCCACGATCCTGGTTCAGCGCGGCACCCTGGTCGGCGGCGACAACTTCATCTGCGGCCGGTTCTCCGGCCGGGTTCGCGCGCTGTACGACGAGCGGGGCAAGACGGTCAAGTCGGCCGGCCCGTCCATTCCAGTGCAGATCCTCGGTTTCGAGGGCGTGCCGGCTGCAGGCGACACCTTCGCCGTAGTGACCGATGCGGTCGAGGCCCGCGAGATCGCCCAGAAGCGGCAGCGGCTGGAGCGCGAGGCACAGAACCGCCGGAGCGCCAAGGGCACGTCGTTGGAAGACTTCAGCCGCGCCCTCAAGGAGGGCGAGGTCTCGATGCTCCGCATCATCATCAAGGCGGACCAGGGCGGTCCGGCCGAAGCCCTGGCCGACGCGCTGGCCCAGCTCACCACCAGCGAAGTGCGGGTGGACGTCGTCCACCGCGGCGTGGGCGCCATCACCGAGAGCGACATCCTGCTGGCCAAGGCCTCCGGGGCGATCGTGCTCGGCTTCCACGTCCGGCCCGACTCCAACGCCCGCGCGGCGGCCGAGCGCGAGCAGGTGGACGTGCGAACCTACCGCATCATCTACGAAGCGGTCGAGGACGTGCGGAACGCGCTGGAAGGGCTGCTCAAGCCGGAGGAGCGGGAGACCGTGCTGGGCGAGGCCGAAGTGCTCCAGCTGTTCAAGGTGAGCAAGGTGGGTACGATCGCCGGCTGCACCGTGCGGAGCGGCACCATCCAGCGCACCGCCAAGGCCCGCGTCGTGCGCGACGGTACCACGGTGTATACCGGCACGCTGTCGAGCCTCAAGCGCTTCAAGGATGATGTGCGCGAGGTTCGCGAGGGTCTCGAGTGCGGCATCGGGATCGAGAACTTCAACGATCTGAAGCCCGGCGATCGCATCGAGTCGTTCCGGATGGAAGAGATCAAGCGGACGCTTGCTCCGGCTGCCAGCGGGGCAGCGGAGTAGAGGAGGCTATTTAGCTATTGGCTGTTGGCTATTGGCCGATAATCGGAGCAGCTAATAGCCCATAGCTCATAGCCCATCATAGCCATGTACCTCGCCATCGCCACCTGGGACCTCCACCTCCCGTCATGCCACTCCCTCAAGGAGAAGCGGAGCGTGGTCAAGCCACTCACGACGGCGCTCCGGCGAACGCTGAACGTGTCGGTGGCGGAGACCGGCCAGCAGGATCTCTGGCAGCGGGCCGAAATCAGCTGCGCTGTCGTGGGCACGGCTCGCTCGGTGGTGGACGAAACGCTCCGGGCCGCCGACCGGATGGTGGAGGAGACCGACGGAGTGCGGATCCTCGATACGGCCACGGTATTCCGATGAAGGGCTCCTCGCGCCGGCCCGAGCAGGTCGGTGAAACCCTGCGGCAGGTTATCGCCGATGCGCTCGCCCGCGAAGTTCGCGACCCCCGCGTCGGTTTCGTGACCGTGACGGCCGTCCTGGTCACCAACGACCTGTCGCACGCGCGCGTGATGGTGAGTGTCTCGGGGGAAGAAGACGACAAGACCAGGGCGCTCGAAGGCCTGCAGAGCGCGGCCGGTTTCCTTCGATCCCGCGCCGCCCGGGCACTCACCACGCGGTCAGTGCCGGAACTGCACTTCGAGCTGGACCGGGGCCTGGAGCACGCTGCCCGGATCAGCGAGCTCCTGAACGATATCCGTCGGGAGAGCCAGGACTGATCGGAGCGGTACTGGTGGACAAGCCACCCGCGATGACCTCCCACGACGTCGTGCAGCGGGTGCGGCGGGCACTGGGCACCAGAGCGGCGGGGCACACGGGAACGCTGGATCCCTTCGCCACGGGGTTGCTCGTGGTGCTGGTGGGCAGGGCCACCCGGCTGGCGCGGTTCGTGGAGCGCCGGTCCAAGACCTATCTGGCCACGGTTCGCCTGGGGGTGAGGACCGATACCGACGATCTGACCGGGCGAATCATCCAGACCAGCGAGGCGGCCGAGTCGGTGGACCCCGCCCGGGTCGTGGAGGCGCTGGCCGAATTCGTCGGCACCAGGCCTCAGCGCCCGCCCGAGTATTCGGCCAAACACGTCGGTGGCGAGCGAAGCTACCAGAAGGCGCGGCGCGGCGAGGTGGTTCAGCTGGAGCCGGTGGACGTGACGGTGAGCCGGCTGGAAGTGCTGGAGTGCCGGCCGCCGGAGGTGACCTTCCGGGTGGTGGTCAGCGCCGGGACCTACATCCGTGCGATCGCCCGTGATCTCGGGGAGTGTCTGGGCCTGGGAGCACACCTGACCAGTCTGCGCCGGGAGGCCATTGGCTCGTTGCGGGTGGCTGACGCGGTTTCGCTCGAGCAGCTGAGTGCCGACGCGCTGATCCCGCCTCGGATGGTGCTGGGCGACATGCCCACTGTGGACCTTGACGCCGAGGCGCTCACGCGGTGTCACACGGACGGGCGGTGGAGGACAGCGGGGCAGCGGGGCAGCGGGGCAGCGGGCGGTAGTTGGCGTTGTTGGGTCAGGGCCAGCTGGTTGCAGTAGCGCGGGCAGAGAACGGCTGGCTGCGACCCCTCGGTGGTCCTGGGCACGCCGTGACCGGCAACGAGCCTACCGGCAGCCCGCTTCCCCGCTTCCCGCCTCCCCCACGGCACCACCGTCACGGTCGGGTCGTTCGACGGCGTGCACCGGGGACATCAGGCGGTGCTGCAGGAGATCCACCGGCGGGCCCGGGCGGCCAGGCGGTCCAGCGTCCTGGTGACGTTCGATCCCCATCCGCTGGAGGTGGTGAATCCCGCCGCCGCGCCACCGCTGCTGACGACGGGCCCCGAGCGGCTCGAGATCCTGGCGCTCTCGCCGCTCGACTACGTGCTGCTGGTGCGCTTCGATCGCCATCTGGCCAGCCTCAGCCCCGAGGAGTTCGTGCGCCAGATTCTGGTCGAGCGCTGCGGGCTGCGGGAGCTGGTGATAGGGCACGACCACGGTTTTGGCCGGGGACGCAGCGGGGACGTGGAGACGCTGCGGCGGCTGGGGCAGTCGCTCGGATTCGATGTCGACGTAGTGCCGCCGGTGGACTTCGGCGGCCAGCACGTGTCCAGCAGCCGCATCCGGCGCGCTGTCGCCGGCGGAGACCTGGCGAGCGCGGCCGCCATGCTGGGCCGTCCTTACGGGGTCGTCGGCCGGGTGGGGCAGGGCGAGCGCCGGGGCCGGTTGCTCGGAGTGCCGACCATCAACCTCAGCGAGCTGTCTCCCCGAAAGCTGCTGCCGCCTGACGGGGTGTACGCCGTTCGGGTGGAATGGCGGGGAGGCAGCGCGGGGGGGATGATGAACCAGGGGCCCCGGCCTACTTTTCAGGATGGACGCCGGGTCCTCGAGGCCCACATTTTCGATTTCGACGGCGATCTGTATGGCGAGTGGGTGCGGATCGAGTGGGTCGCCCGGCTGCGGGATATCGAACGCTTCGGCTCGGTCGAGGAGTTAGGGCAGCAGTTGGAGCGCGATCGCAGCCAGGCCGCCGCCGCGCTGGCGTCATCACGGACCGTTACTCAGTTGGATCACTCACGCTTGAGCAGCGACTGAACGATGTCTATTCGAACGCGCCTTCTGGTGATCGCCGGGCTCATCGCCTTGAGCATCTTCTATCTCGTCCCCCGCAACGTCCCGTTGCGGGAGCGCGATCCCGAGACCGGTGTCATGCGCGATACCGTCATCAAGCGCATTCCGCTGAAGCGGGGCCTCGATCTGCAGGGTGGCATGCACCTCGCCCTGGAGCTCGACCAATCGCGCCAGGTTTCCGCCGATCCCAAACGCGACCTCCAGCTGGCTCTCACGGTGCTGCGGAAGCGCATCGATGAGTTCGGGGTGACCGAGCCGCTGATTCAGCAGGTGGGCGACGACCGCATCGTGGTCGAGCTGGCGGGCATCACCGAGCCGGCCCGGGCCAAGGCGATCGTGCAGCGCAGCGCCTTCCTGGAGTTCAAGATCACCGATGAGACCCGGGCCCTCGAGAAGGCGCTGCCCGGCATGGACCGGGCCCTGAGGAACCTGGGCATCAAGGCGGAGGGCGCCCCCGCTCAGCCTTCGGCGGTGCAGCAGCTGCTCGGAGGAGACACCGCCCGCGCCGGCACCAAGGACAGCGCCGCCAAGAAGCCGGTTGCCGGGGCGAAGGACAGCGCCCGCGCAGACACCTCCGCTGTGGTGGGTGGCGTGCTTGAGCGGGCTCATCCGGCCTTCGACCGAGACCGGCGCGGGCAGCACGCCCGGAGAGTATGCCGTGGCCGAAACCGCGTTTCCGCGGGTAGACAGTCTCCTGAGAATTCCATCAGTGGCCCGGCAGCTTCCCCGCGGTATCGTGCTACGTTGGAGCTCGGCTCCCACCAGTGTCGGCGTGGAGCCGGTCCGATTCCTGTACGCCCTGGATGAGCGCAGCATCGTGACCGGCGCCAACCTGGTGGACGCCCAGGCGCAGCTCGATCCACTCACCAACGGGCCCATCGCCACGTTCGAGCTGGACCGCGCCGGCGGACGCAAGTTCGGCGAGGAAACCGGCAGACACGTCGGCGACTTCATGGCGATCCTGCTGGACGGCCGGGTACAGGGCCGCCCGCCGGTGATTCAAAGCCGGATCGGCCGCAACGGGCAGATCACCCTGGCCGGTAAGACGCTGCAGGAGGCGCAGGACCTGGCGCTCACCCTCAAGGCCGGGGCGCTGCCGGTCCCGCTCAAGATCGTCGAGGAGCGCCAGGTCGGCCCGTCGCTGGGAGAAGACGCGGTGCGGTCCGGCGTGCTCGCGGGCCTCATCGGAACCCTCTTCGTCGTGGCGGTCATGGTGCTCTATTACCGCGTCGCCGGGATGCTCGCCATCGTGGCGCTGATGCTCTACGTGCTCTTTACCCTGGGCGCCCTGGCCATGCTGGACGCAACCCTCACGTTGCCAGGCCTCGCGGGACTGGTGCTCTCCATCGGCATCGCGGTCGACGCCAACGTGCTCATCTTCGAGCGAATACGGGAGGAGCTCGCGGCTGGGAAGACGGTCGCGCTGGCGGTCGACGAGGGATTCCGGCATGCCATGAGCGCGATCATCGACTCGAACGTCACCACCGTCCTCACCGGACTCTTTCTCTTCCAGTTCGGCACCGGGCCGGTGAAAGGATTTGCCGTCACGCTCGTCCTCGGCGTGCTTGCGTCGATGGTCAGCGCAATTTTCGTGACCCGTACCCTCTTCATTCTCTGGCTGAATCGTAAGCCGGCGATGGCCACCCTGAGCATCTGATCATGAGACTCTTCGCCAACGCGAACTACGACTTCCTGCGCCGCCGCCGCATCGCGTATCTGATCACGGTGCTGCTCACCGTGCCCGGACTCCTCATCGTCCTGTTCCGCGGGCTGAACTACAGTGTGGAGTTCACCGGCGGCACCCTGATGCAGGTCGAGAGCGCGAAGCCGGTAGACGTAGGGGCCATCCGAAATGCCCTGGCCGAGCGCGGCATCGAGGGCGCTGAGATCCAGACCTTCGGATCCAATCGGGAGCTGGTCATCCGGGCCCGCGTGGCCAAGGAAGGGACCGACGCCAACGACACCCAGGCCACCGGGGCCGCGTTGCAGCAGGCGCTGGATGCGGTGCTCGGCGCCGGCACCTATACCGTGCTCCGCACCGAGGCGGTCGGCCCGAAGGTCGGTGGGGAGCTGCGGGAGAAGGCCCTCCTGGCGATTCTGCTCTCCTTCGTCGCCGTGCTCATTTACCTCGCCTACCGGTTCGAGTGGCGGTTCGGGGTCGCCGCGGTGATCGCGACGGCGCACGACATCCTGGCCAGCATCGCCTTCATCGCCTTGATCCGGCTGGAGGTGAGCCTCTTCGTCGTCGCCGGGCTGATGACGATCATCGGCTACTCGCTGAACGACACCATCGTCATCTTCGATCGCATCCGCGAGAACCTGCATCTCCGCAAGCGGGATCGCTTCGAGGACATCCTGAACCGATCCATCAATGAGACGCTGCCGCGGACGGTGTTTACCGGCACTACGGCGCTCGGGAGCCTCATCGCGCTGGCCGTGCTGGGCGGGGACGTCGTTCGTCCGTTCGCGCTGCTCATGCTGTTCGGCGTGATCGTAGGGACGTTCTCCTCGATCTTCATCGCCGCGCCGGCTCTCCTGGAAATCGAGAAGCGCTGGCCGGGCTCCACGGCTCGCGGTCATATGGCGCCCAAGGCGAGCACGACTCCCGTCCGGAAGCCTCAGCCGGTCGGTCGGGCAGCGGGGCAGCGGGGCAGCGGGGCCGGTAGGAGCAAAGCCGGGGCAGGAGCGACACCTTGACTGTCACTCCGAACGCAGAGAGAGAATCTCGACCTTCGGGTCTGAGATTCTTCGTCCAGCCGACCTACCGCCCCGCTGCCCGCCGCATGTTGATTGACACCCACTGCCATCTCGCCGATCCCGCCTACGACTCGGATCGCGCCGCCGTCCTGGAGCGTGCCTGGGCTGCCGGCCTTGCTCGCGTCGTGGTGATCGGCGAGTCGCGGTGCCAGCGCCGAGCGCGCCCTGGCGCTGGCCGCGGGGGAGGCCCGGCTCGCGGTCACTGCCGGGGTCCACCCTCATGATGCGAGCGGGTGGGATCCGGATGCCGATTACTGGCTTCGCAGCCTGGTGCAGGACCGCCGGGTGGTGGCCATCGGTGAAACCGGTCTCGATTACCATTACGATCACTCTCCCCGTCCGGAGCAGCGCCGCGCCTTCGAGGCCCAGCTCGTCATCGCGGCGCAGGCGGGCGTGCCGGCGGTCATCCACGCGCGCGACGCCGATGATGACATCGCCGCCGTTCTGGCCGAGCATCCGGCCGTCACCGCGATCCTCCATTCATTCAGCAGCGGAATGAGCCTCTTGCGAGCGGGGCTGGTACACCGCCACTATGTGTCGTTCAGCGGAATGGTCACCTTCAAGAACTGGCACCTGGACGAGGCCATCCGCGAGACGCCGCTGGATCATCTGCTTCTCGAAACGGACGCCCCGTACCTGGCGCCGGTGCCATATCGGGGAAAGCGCAATGAGCCCGCGTTCGTGCGGCAGGTGGCCGAGCGCATTGCCGCTGTTCGGGGACTGCCGGTGGAGGAGTTGATCGAGGCAACTGGCCGGAATGCCGAGCGCGTGTTTCAGCTGAAGTAAGAAGTAAGAGGTGAGAGGTAAGAGGGGTGATTCCGGGGTCCTTGCCCTTCTCACTTCTCACTTCTCACTTCTCACCTCTCATCCTAGGGGAAGACGTGGCCAACGTACCTTCCGACATCGCGATCGCGCAAGCGGCCAAGCTCCGACCCATCGCCGAAGTCGCTGCCGAGGTGGGGCTGGGTCCGGACGAGATCCTGCCCTATGGCCGCCATAAGGCAAAGATCGGCGCCGACGCCATCGCCCGGCGTAAGCCGAAAGGACGGCTGGTGCTCGTGACAGGCATCAATCCCACCCCGGCCGGCGAAGGAAAGAGCACCGTGACGGTGGGTGTGAGCCAGGCGCTTCGGCGGCTGGGCAAGAAGGTGATCGTCTGTATCCGGGAGCCGAGCCTGGGCCCCGTGTTCGGGGTGAAGGGCGGCGCGGCGGGCGGCGGGTATGCCCAGGTAGTGCCGATGGATGAGATCAATCTGCACTTCACCGGCGACTTCCACGCGATCACCTCGGCTCACAATCTTCTTTCCGCCATGCTCGACAATCACCTGCATCAGGGGAACCCGCTCGGCCTGGACCCTCGCCGTATCACCTGGCCTCGGACGCTCGATATGAACGACCGGGCCCTGCGTTCGATGGTGATCAGCCTGGGTGGCATCAACGCGGGGCCGGTGCGCGAGGAGCGGTTCGTCATTGTGCCCGGCAGCGAGATCATGGCGATACTGGCGTTGGCCACCGACCTCGCTGACCTGGAGCAGCGGATTTCCCGCATCATCGTGGGGCTCACGCGCGACCGCAAACCGGTGACCGCCGCCGATTTGAAGGCCTCGGGTGCCATGACGCTGCTGCTGAAGGATGCGATTCTGCCGAACCTGGTGCAGACGCTGGAAGGCGGTCCTGCCTTGGTGCACTGCGGACCATTCGGCAACATCGCCCACGGGTGCAATTCGATCGTGGCCACCAAGCTGGGCCTCTCCCTGGGGGACATCGTCCTGACCGAGGCGGGGTTCGGAGCCGACCTCGGCGCGGAGAAGTTCTTCGACATCAAGGCGCGCTTCGGCAAGCTCAAGCCCGAGGCGGCCATCGTGGTGGCCACGGTGCGCGCCCTCAAGATGAACGGTGGCGTCAAGAAGGATGCCCTCGGCAAGGAAGACGTTGCCGCGCTCAAACGCGGCATCGTGAACCTCGAGGCCCACGTCAAGAACGTCCAGAAATTCGGCGTGCCCGTAGTAGTCGCGCTCAATCGCTTCACCTCTGATACCGACGAGGAGTTGCGTACCGTGCTCGATACCGCCAAGGGTTGGGGCGCGCGCGCGGCGCTGAGCGAGGTGTGGGCCAAGGGTGGAGAGGGCGGGGAAGCGGTGGCCCGGGAGGTCCTTGCGGTGCTCGACGAAAAGAAAGCCGCCTTCAAGCCGCTCTATGACGCCGCCAAACCGATCAAGGAGAAGATCGAGACCATCGCCCGGGAGATTTATGGAGCGGGAGGCGTAGACTACACGGCCTCGGCTGAGAAGAACATTGCGCAGTGTGAAGCCATGGGTCTCGGCCAGACCCCGGTGTGTATCGCCAAGACCCAATACTCCTTCTCTGACGATCCCACCAAGCTGGGTCGCCCGACCGGGTTCCGCATCACCATTCGTGACGTCTACCCTTCCGCAGGCGCGGGGTTCGTCGTCGCCCTGGCGGGCGACATCATGACCATGCCGGGGCTGCCCAAGGTCCCAGCCGCCGAATCCATCCGGGTGCTGCCGGACGGCACCATCGAGGGGCTCTTCTGATGCTGGATTTTGTCTCCACCGCCGGCGCGCCCAAGGCAATCGGTCCCTACAGCCAGGCTGTCCGGGCCAACGGCTTTCTGTTTACGGCCGGACAAGTAGCCCTCGATCCTGACAAGGGTGAACTGGTCTCCGGAGGAATCCGGGAACAGACCACCCGAGCGCTCGACAACCTGCGCGCCATCCTCACCGCGGCAGGAAGCGACTTCTCGCACGTCGTGAAGACCACGGTGTTCCTGGTCGACATGGCCGACTTCACCGACATGAACGAGATCTATGCCAGCGCATTCGGGGAACATCGTCCCGCACGCTCGACGGTGGCCGTGGCCGCGTTACCGAAAGGCGCGCGAGTCGAGATCGAGGTGATAGCGGCGGTAAGCGGTGAGCGGTAAGCGGTAAGCGGTGTCTACCCATCCGCCGGAGCAACCCGCTCACTGCTCACCGCTCACCGCTTACCTTAGAGATGGGGGCGGATCGGGCCTGGTGGTCTGGCCGGTCTTCAAAACCGCGATGGAGGCGCCTCCGGCGGCTCCGGTGGGTTCGATTCCCACACGCTCCCGCCACCTCGCTGCCCGAGCGTGGCACTGCGCGACTGCGCTGTTCCTCCTGATGACGGTCCTGGGAAGCCCGGTGGATCTCGGCGCTCAACAAGCCGCTCCGCCCTCCCGCCGTCCGGCTACCCCTCCTGATACAGCGCAGCGCCGATCCATCAGCCCCATGGGTGCGTTGTGGCGCTCGCTTCTGATCCCCGGGTGGGGTCAGGCGCGGCTGAACCGGAAGTTGACCGGCGCGATCTTCGTCGCCTGGGAAGGCGTCACTCTGGGGATGAGCCTAAAGACCCGCCACGAGCTGGAGTACCTCCGCCGGAATAACTCTTCCCGCGGCGATGCCAAACGGCAGGAGCACGAGGATTGGCTGGTGCTCCTGGCATTCAACCACCTCCTCTCCGGCCTCGAAGCCTACGTCTCGGCGCACCTGACGGACTTTCCCGGGGACCTGCAGGTCGAAGCAGTCCCCGGTGGCGTCGGCGCCGGTATGTCTCTCCCGATCCGGATCAAATGAACCGGGCTCCCATCGGGATCTTCGATTCCGGTATTGGTGGTCTGACCGTGGCCCGCGCGATTTACGAGCGGCTTCCGCACGAGTCTACCATCTACTTCGGCGATACAGCGCGGGTTCCGTACGGGCCCAAGTCTCCCGACACGGTGCGCCGCTATAGCCTGGAGATTCTGCACTGGCTTCTGGCGCAGGGCGTGAAAGCTGTGGTGATCGCGTGCAACACCAGTACCGCGCACGCCCTGCGCACACTCCAGGAAGCTACGCCGGTGCCGGTACTCGGTGTGATCAAGCCCGGCGCGAGAGCGGCCATCGAAACCGGGAGCGGAGGCCCGATCGGCGTGATCGGTACGGCGGGCACCATCGCCAGCGACGCCTATAATCGGGCCATCCAGGCCCTCGCGCCCGGTCTGACAGTGATTCAGCGCGCCTGCCCGCTTTTCGTTCCCCTGGTGGAGGAAGGGTGGTTCGAACATCCTGCGACCGAACTCGTTGCCGCGGATTATCTCCGGGAGCTGCGAGATGCGCGCGTCCGTTCCCTGGTCCTGGGCTGCACCCATTACCCGTTGCTGAAGCCTCTGCTCCAGCGCGTATTGGGTCCCGATGTGAGGCTGATCGATAGCGGACAGGCGACCGCCGCGGCGCTCCATACTATACTCGTCGATAAGGCGCTGGAGGCCCCGCGCGACACAGAGTCTCACCACCGCTTCGTCGTGAGCGACGACGAGGCCAGATTTCGTCAGGTGGGATCACGATTCATCGGTGAGCGGCTGGGCCAGGCTGAGGTGGTGGCGCTCGGCTAACTGTTTTACGCCGTAAAGCGGCGCAGCTCCGCTCCTGTTTCTGTGGCAATCGCGTAGCCAAAGCCATCGAACCATGCGCCGGGGTTGAGGTACTGCCGGCCCTGATCCAGGTCCGCGATCACCGGATGGTGGGTGTGACCCATGATCACCAGGCCGACGTCGGGGTGCTCGGCCAGCAGACGCTCGGCCCAGGCGCGCTGCCGGTTCGCGGCCAGTGCCAGGGTGGCCTCATCATGGGTGTGGTCGCCCAGAGCCGGACTGAGGAGGTCCACGAGTCGGAACCCCATGTCGGGATGTAGGAGCCGATAGATCGCCGCGGTAGCCGGGTGCTGGATCAGACGATGGATCAGTTTCGCCTGCCACCGGGTCTCGGTAAGACCGTCTCCGTGAACCGCCATCACCAGGCGGCTGCCTATCCGGAAATACGCGCGGAGGGGCTGAAACTCGAGACCCAGATCTCGCTTCCAGAAGTGGCTATCCCAGCGATCATGGTTTCCCCCTACCATTACTATTGGCATGCGGCGGCGGAGTTGCGCCAGAGCCGCCGCCACGTGGAAACCGCGGCGGGGAATGACCCGGGAATATGTGAACCAGAAGTCGAACAGATCGCCGTTCACCAGCAGGCAGTCGCCCAGAGTAGGGCAAACCTGGAGGAACCCGAGCAGCACCTCCTCCACGGCAGGCGGCGCCACTCCTAGGTGGGCATCGGACACGACGACGAGGGTGTGGCCCAGCACGGCCGCAAGGTAGCGTGCGTCAAGTGACCCTGCCAGTCGTCTACAACGCCATGAGGCCTGCATGCCCGCCGAGTCGCCCTCGGTCTCGGAGACATTCGTTCGGGTCAACTACTCGGAAACCGACCAGATGGGAGTGGTCTACCACGCCCGCTACCTGGTTTGGCTCGACGTGGCCCGGACCGAACACCTTCGCCGGCAGGGGATGAGTTACCGCGAGCTGGAGGCGACCGGGCTTCGACTTGCCGTCAGCGAGGTGATCATCCGGTACCGTCAGCCGGCCCGCTACGATGATCCTGTTCGGATCCGATGCTGGGTCCGGGCGGTGGCCTCCCGCAAAGTCGAGTTCGGGTATGCCGTCGAGCATGCCGAAGACAACCGCCTGTTAGCCACCGCTTCCACCAGTCTTATGGCGCTGGACTCCACCATGGCATTGAGCCGGCTGCCGGACGGCGTCCGGCAGGCACTGAAGGTCGTGCCCGACCCCGTCAAGATCGAATCATGAAGCTTCAGTTTCTTTATTTTTGCACCCTGGGTCTGCTGAGCCCAGTCGCGCTCCCCGCGCAGGAACAAGCCCTGGTCGAGGAGTTGGCACCCGTGCTCGCCGCAGAGGACGCGCGCGAGTGGCGACAGGACCTGTTTCAGCGAAGCCTCCTGGCTGCGGATTCCGTCGTCCAGCGGGTCGCAGCCATGGCGGCCGGCCGGATCGGCGACCTTCGCGCCACACCGCTGCTGATTCGGACCCTCGATCAACCCGATTCCACGGTCCGGGTCGCGGCGGCATTTGCTCTCGGACTGCTGCGGGACTCGGCCGCGGTTCAGCCGATGATCCAGCGCCTGACCGGACTACAGCCGCTCGACGCTCCCAGCGCCGTCGAAGCGGTGACCGCCCTGGCCAAGATCGGGGGGCGGAGAGTGGCCGACTTCTTCGCGTCGGTGCTCCAGGGCAAGGTGATGCTATCGCAGTCCGATGCTGCTCCAGCCATCACCCAGATCCTGCTGGAGACCTGGCGGCTGGGGGCCGATGCTCCCGCGGATGCCTTGCTTCCGTTCACTCGAGACACGTTGCAGACTGTTCGCTGGAGCGCGGTATACTCCCTCGCTCGTCTTCGTGCGCCGGGGGCGGCGGCTCAGTTGCTCGAATCGCTTCGTGATCAGGATCCGGCGACCCGGGCCTTGGCCGCACGAGCGCTGAGCCGTGAGTACGCCGAGGCCGCCAGACTGGCGCCGGCGACCGTCGCCACCGTGTTGACGCGCGCGGTCGAGGACAAGGACCCGGGCGTTCGCATCAATGCGCTCCGCTCCCTCGGCACCTATCGGGACTCTTCACTCGCGCCCGCCGTCGCATGGCGGGTCGAAGATCCTGTCGCCAACGTGCGGGTTCAAGCAGCAAGTACCCTGGGAGAGCTGGGCGGGTCGGCCGCCAGGACCGCGCTGCTGCGGGTACTGAATGGCAAGGGTGGCTTCGCGCTCCGGCGCGAGGCGCTTCTCGGGCTGGCCGCGGTGGATGGCGATGAGTTCGGTCGAGCCGCCGCAAGTTGGCGGGCAAGCAGGGACTGGCGAGAGCGGTCCGCGGCCGCGGAAGGTTGGGCTCGCGCCGGTGCGCGCGGAGGTCAATGGTTTCTTTCGGACGCCGACAGCAGAGTTGTGGCCGCCGGCCTCCAGGCGTGGGCCGCTGCCGTAGAGGGTCCTCAGCGGTCCGCTTCTCGAGGCCGGACGTCGCCTGCTGAATCACCGCGACGCCGGGGTGCGCAGCGTCGCCGGGGACATCGTCGCCCGAGCTGCGGACCTGGGCGATCTGCCGGCCCTGACCGCCATGTACACCCGGTCGGCGCGGGACTCATTCCCCGAGGCTTCGATCGCCGCGCTCAATGCCATCCTTGCCATTCGCGGGGCCGGGGCGGCGGCGGCCTCGCGGGTAGAGGACGAATTCCTCCGGCAGACTCCCCGGCCGCCTAACTACCTGCTCCGGCGCTGGGCCGAGGAGAACTGGGCCGAAGCGGAGGCCCGCTGGGGGCCGGCGCACCCGATCGAGACCGGCCGCTCATTGCAGGATTACCGCGACCTGGTGCGCCAGTTCATTGCGGCGCCTGACTCTGTCGCCCGACCGCATGTGTTCATCGAAGTGGAGCAGCGCGGCAACCTCGAAGTCGAGCTCTACGGTCCCGACGCACCCCTCACGGTTGCGAACTTTCTCCGTCTGGTGGACCGGCGGTTCTTTGACGGACACCGCTGGCATCGGGTGGTTCCCAACTTCGTCATTCAGGACGGAGACCCCCGAGGCGATGGCTTCGGTGGTCCCGGCGGCGCCATCCGCGACGAAATCAATCGTCTGCGGTACGGCATCAAGCCGATGCTGGGCATGGCGCTGTCGGGCCCCGACACTGGAGCCAGCCAGTGGTTCATAACCCTGAGTCCCCAGCCGCACCTGGACGGCACTTATACCGTGTTCGGGCGTGTCGTGGGCGACGTGAGCGCGTTGACCCGGATCAGCCAGGGCGACATCATCCGGACGGTGAGGAGATGAAGGCGGAAAGGGCGGAAAGAGCGGACGGAATCACGTCGCGTTGGTGGTGCAGCGGACTTCTGGGGCCGCTTCATACTTTCAGCCTTTACCGCCCTTACCGCCCTTACCGCCTCTCCCGCCCACGCCCAGTTCTTCGCGTTTGGGCAGAACAAGATCCAGTACCGGAAGCTGGACTGGCGGATCATACGCGGGCCTCACGTCGACCTGTACTACTACCGCGCTGAAGCGGAGCTTGCCCCCGCGGCGCTGGCCTATGCCGAAGCGAGCTATGACACGCTGGCGCTGCAGTTCGGGCATGAAGTCGCCGCCCGCATTCCCCTGATTGTCTACGCCTCGCACACCGACTTCGAGCAGACCAATATCCTGCCCTTCACGCCACCCGAGGGTCTGCTTGGCGCTACCGATTTCCTGAAGCGACGGGTCGCCCTCCCGTTCCGCGGTAACTTCTCCGAGTTCCGGCACACGTTGCGCCATGAAATGGTGCACGTCTTCCAGCTCGACATTCAAGCCGACAACTACAATCAGTCCCCGCGCTCGGGCCGGTTCAACTACCCGCTGTGGTGGAGTGAGGGCCTGGCAGAGCTGTGGTCCGGTGGAGAAGACGCCCGCGATATCATGGTGCTCAGAGACCTCACCCTGACCGGCCGCCTGCCGCAGCTGCGACAGCTGACGTACGCCCTCGGGGGAATCGTCTACCCGATCGGCGGTCGCATTCATCGCTGGTTGGCGAACAACTATGGTGATTGGCGGGTGGCCCTCATGTACAAGGAGGCGAATCGCTACAACACGTTCGAGGATGCCATCCACGCCACGTACGGGCGCACGCTCGACCAGCTGAGCGAAGAGTTCCAGCTCGCCATGCGGCGCGACTTCTATCCCTCGATAGGCAAGTTTGCGCCGCTGCCGGCGCTGGGCCAGGAGATCACCCGGCTCGCCATCAAACCCGCTTTCCTGCCCGACACGGTCGGCCGAGGCGCCGACGAGGGCGATCACGGCGAGGTTGTGTACGTGTCTCCCGCCATGGGATACCTGACGATCTCTCGCCAGAACCTGGGAGGAGGAAAGGCTCACAAGGTGGTTACCGGTGGCCGGACAGCCAACCTCGAGTCGTTCCACGCGTTTGATTCCCGAATGGACGCGTCGCGCGAGGGTTACCTGCTTTTCGCCGCCCGCTACGGCGATCGCGACGCCCTCGTAGTCTGGGACTTGAAGCGGGCCCGCATGGCCGGGAGGTATCAGTTCGACCGGCTCATCTCAATCCTGTCTCCGATGTGGCTGCCCGATCGCCGAAGCATCGTGTTCAGCGCTCTCTCCGAGAGCGGAGTCTCGGATCTGTACCGTGTCAGGCTGCCCGACGGCGTGCTCGAGCCACTCACCCGCGATCGATTCCAGGACCTGGATCCCAGTCCCCACCCCGATGGCCGCCGCCTGGTATTCGCCTCCGACCGTACCGTCGGGGGCTTGGACGGTGCGGTCAACCTCTTCACCCTCGACATGGCCAGCGGTTCGGTGTCGCAGCTGACCCGGGGCGACTGGGTGGATGAGGCTCCCTCGTGGGGACCTGATGGACGGGTTTACTTCACGTCGAGCCGGGACAGTGTTCTCAATGTCTTCTCGGTGGATACCCTCGGAGATGGGCGCCGCGAGACCTCGGCCTGGAGCGGGGCGTTCGATGCGGTCCCCTTGCCCGGGAACGCTGGTCTGCTGGTCGGCGGATTTCACGATCTCAGCTGGAATCTGTATCGCTATCCCGTGGACTCTGCGGCGCGGGAGGATCGGTTCACCCTGGACCCCGGAAAGCCGGCGGCCAAGTGGGCGTGGGCCTCTCCCGGCGACACGGCGAAGGGCGCTGCCTCGGCAGAGCCGTACCGCCGCCGCATGACATTCGATGTTGCCGTCGGCGATGCCATCTTTGTCCCCGGCTGGGGCGGAGCGCAGGGGTTTGCCTTTCTGATGAGCGATCTGCTGGGCGATAACCTGATCTTCGCATCCATCGGCTCCTTTCAGGGACGCCAGCTGGGAAGCCTGGTCGCCAACATCAACGCCAGCGCGGTGTACCTGAATCGGGAACGGCGACTCAACTGGGGCTTCGGTGCCTTCCGTACCAAGGGGCGAAACTTCGAGGGCGACCAGGTTGTGTCGTACAACGAGACTGCGATGGGCGTCATGGGCCTCCTGCGGTATCCTCTGAGCCGGTTCAACCGGGTGGAGGGCACCATGGTGGTGGAACACTCGGACAGAATCGACTTTACGATCCCGGTGGATGAACCACGCCGCGTAGGCTGGATCGCGTCGCACTATCTCAGCTATGTGCACGACAACTCGCTCTGGATCCCAACCGGCCCGATCGACGGGACCCGACTCAGCCTCACCGGGGGAATCTCGACCGACTTCACCAACAGCCGCTTCGACAACTACCTCCTCAGCGCCGACTGGCGCAGATACTTCCGGCTGGGCCAGCGTAGTGCCTACGCCGTCCGCACCGTCGCCTTCTATAGTGGCGGAGACCGGCCGCGAAGGATCAACATCGGGGGCACTCTGGGACTTCGGGGATATCCGGAGTTCGGATACATCCTGGGGTCCCACGCCTTCATGCTGAACCAGGAGATCCGCATACCGGTGCTGAGCCACCTGAGCCTCGGCACCCCATTCGGAGACCTGACCTTCCCCGAGATTCAGGCCGGCCTGTTCGTAGATGTAGGCAAAGCCACTTTTCCCACCGAGGGCCTGGACCGGGCCATACTCGGCAGCTACGGAGCCAGTTTCCGAATGGCGCTTGCGCCTCTGGCCGCCTTACGCCTGGATGTGGGCTGGCGGTTTACCGACGATCGTTACGTTGGCTACAGTCTGGACAGGGATCAGAGGCAGCCTAACTTTGTCAGCTTCTTCTTCGGCTATAACTACTGATGCGCACAATACCTTCGGCTTGACGGGCCCGCCCTGCTGGCCTATCTTGGCCTGTCCGTAATCGGCTGCAGGAGTGAGCCGGGGCCGGTGCTTCCGGCCACGGCTGGGCCGGTTGCGCGCGAGCAAGTCGAGGAATGGGTGGGGCGAACCGTTCCTGTCGAAAGCCGGTTGCACCGATTCAAGTGGTTGTTCGTGGACGAGCGGGGCAGTGCGGGTGGGCGGGGAAGTGCCCGCGTGGCTCCTCCCGACTCGCTCAGGTTCGATGTCGCTGGTCCTTTTGGCAGCGGGGCTGGTTCCGCGGTGGTGGTGGACCAGCGAGCGGTGTGGACTGAGCCACCCGACGCCATCGCCAAGCTCGTTCCCAACTATCCGCTGATGTGGGCCATGTTCGGCGTGGCGATGCTGCCGGAAGAGGGCGCTGCCCTGCGAGGACTCACGCAGGATTCGCTCACGATCTGGCAGTATGCCGGCCCAACCGATACCATCCAGTACTCGCGAACAGCAGGAAATCCGGTCCGGTTCTTTGCGGAGGTGCGTCGGGCGGGCGAGCTCATCGGACGCGCCGAGACCACTCTGGACTCGACCGGCGCTCCCTTGAAATCGCGGCTCACCGTTCCGAGCCCGCCGGCCAAGCTCGATCTGACGTTTCTCTCCACCACCCGGGCCACCTTTGCGCCTGACATCTGGCTTCATCGTATCCCTTAGTACTCTGGTCCTCGGCGGCTGTCTCTACGGATTCGCGGGGGGTGGCCTTCCTCCAGGGATCAGAACCGTCGCGGTGCTGCCGTTCGACAATCAGACTCCCGAGCCAACGCTAACTCAGGAGATCTCGCGGGCCGTGCGCGAAGCGGTCGAACAGCGCCTCGGCCTGCGCCAATCGGCCGAGCTGCAAGCGGACGCCGTCGTTCGTGGCTCCATTACCCGCTACGAGCCCGATCTGCCGGTCGCCTATCAGGGCGGTGAGGACCGCGAAGTGACGGTCACCCGGAGGCAGGTCCAGATCACCCTGAACGTCGAGATTCTGGACCAGAAGCAGGCGAAGCCGCTCTGGCAGCGCAGCGGGCTGGTGGTCAAGGGTGACTACGAAACCGGACGGGAAGGGGAGGGCCGGGAGAAAGCGCTCGACGACCTGGTCGTGAACATCGTCGAAGGCGCTCAGTCCCAATGGTGATCGGCTGGCGCAGATCGCGTCTCGGGGCTGGTGGCTTCGGCTGCCTGGTGTCCCTGGCGCTCTTCGCCGCCGCCCTGTACTACGGTGTCAACATCGGACAGGTCTATCTCCGCTACTACCAGATTCGGGACGGCATGCGGACCCAGGCGCGGCTGGCGCCCAGTCTTCAGGATGACGTCATCTACCGCCGCCTCAACGGTCAGGCGGATTCTCTCTTTACCCGAACCCCCAAACCGCACTTTAAGATCACCCGCAGCAACCAGCCGAAACGCATCGTGATCGAGAGCGAGTACACCGACCAAGTCGACCTTCCGCTCTTCAAGCACACCTTCGTGCTCCGGCCGAGGGCAGAGGAACCGCTCTAGCCCTCCCACATGCACGACTTCTCCATTCCCAGCCTGTTTCTGGTGCTGGCGGCGATGCTCATTGCCGCCAAGCTGCTGGGAGAGCTCGCCGAGCGCTTTGGCCAGCCTGCGGTGCTGGGCGAGCTGGTCGCCGGCGTGCTCCTGGGCGGGAGCGTGCTGGGCATCATCCCGGTGGAGGCGGGGGTGCCGAGATCATTCATCGTGCTCGCCGAACTGGGTGTCGTCCTTCTGCTCTTCGAGATCGGACTGGAGACCGACCTGAAGGAAATGTTTCGGGTGGGTCCGGCGTCTCTTTCGGTAGCCGCCGTTGGCGTCGTGCTCCCCTTCGCCCTCGGCTTCGCCTACTGGGCCTATCTTCCTCATGCGGCAGCGGGGACGGAGCCGATCTCACGATGGCCGCCATCTTCGTGGGCGCTACGCTCACCGCCACATCGGTCGGCATCACCGCTCGGGTCTCTCCGATCTTGGCCAGATGAACACGCCAGGAGGCCAAGATCATCATCGGGGCCGCGATCATCGATGATGTGCTGGGACTCGTCATTCTCACCGTTGTGTCGGGCATGGCTGCAGGGGCCTCTGTCAACGCCCTCGGAATCGCTGCGGGTTTTGCGCGGTGGCGGTCGGTTTTCTGGTGGTCGCCGTGCTCGTGGGACGGTTCGCCGCCCCGCGGCTCTTCGACCTCGTCGTCCGGATGCGGGTCCGTTACGTGTCTGCTGGTCTTTGCCGTCGCCTTTGCACTGGGACTCTCGGCCGCGGCGGCTCTGGTCGGGTCCGCTCTGATCATTGGCGCATTTGCAGCGGGCCTGATCCTCTCGGGAACGAACCAGTTCGATACCATCGAGCAGGAGGTCCGACCTGTTGCCTCCATCTTCGCGCCTATCTTTTTCGTGAGCGTCGGCGCTTCGGTCAACCTCGGACTGCTGACCCCGCCCGCGCCGGTGCCGCGGGAATCCTGGGCGTCGCTGCCGTCCTCACGCTGTTGGCGGTGGCTGGCAAGCTCGCCGCCGGCTGGGCCGCTCCCTGGGTCCAATTCCGCCGGCTCGTCGTGGGAGTCGGCATGGTCCCGCGCGGAGAAGTCGGACTGATCTTTGCCGACATCGGGCGGCGTACCGGCATCCTCAACGAAGCCGTCTTCGGAGCGATCCTGCTCATGGTCATGGCGACGACCTTCGTGGCCCCGCCAGGACTGAAGCTGCTCTTCAACGCGTCCCGCGGCCGGACCCCCGCGCCATGATTGCGACTGCCACCAAGGTGCGCACACTGGGTGAGGCCATCACCTGGCGCACGGGGCAGATCGGCCCGGTCGTTTTCACCAATGGGGTCTTTGATCTGGTCCATCCGGGTCATGTGGAGCTGCTGGAGGCGGCCCGGGGCCAGGGGGCGGTGCTGATGGTTGGCCTCAACAGCGATGCCTCGGTACGCCGCCTGGAGAAGGGAACCGGCCGTCCGCTGGTGCCACAGGCGGCCCGGGCCCGAGTCCTGGCCGGCTTCGCGGCCGTAGATTGTGTCACGCTGTTCGACGAGGACACGCCGCTCGAGCTGATCAAGGCGCTCGCCCCCGACGTGCTGGTCAAGGGCGCGGATTATGAGCGTGCCCAGATCGTGGGGGGTGACTGGGTCGAGTCGCGTGGCGGCAGGGTCGTTCGGGTTCCTCTGGTCCAGGGCTTTTCTACTTCTTCGCTGGTGGAGCGTCTTCGTGCCACGTCCTGATGATCGGGCTAACGACCAGCTCCGGCCGCTGGTGCTGGAGCGGCGGGCCAATCCCTATGCCGAGGGATCCTGTCTGATCCGGATGGGCGGCACCCTGGTGCACTGCACTGCCAGCGTCGAGCAGGGTGTTCCCGGCTTCAAGAAGGGCTCGGGGGAAGGCTGGGTCACCGCCGAATACGCCATGTTGCCGCGAGCGACCGTGGAACGCACCTCGCGGGAGCGGAACGGTCCCGGCGGTCGCACGCAGGAAATTCAGCGGCTGATCGGCCGCTCACTCCGGGCCGCCATGGCCACCATGGCGTTCGGGGAGTTCACCATCCGGATCGATTGCGACGTGCTTCAGGCCGACGGCGGAACCCGGACCGCGAGCATCACCGGTGGCTGCGTGGCCCTGGCCGATGCCTGCGCCTGGCTCGCGGAGAAGACCGGCCAGCCTTCCCCGTTTGGCCGGCTGGTCTCCGCAGTCTCGGTTGGCGTCATCGAAGGCCAGGTGCGGCTCGACCTCTCCTATGTGGAGGACAAGGATGCCGGGGTGGACTCGAACATCGTCATGCTCGAGCCGGCCCAGTATGTCGAGGTGCAGGGGACCGGGGAGCACGGCACCTTCTCCCGGGCCCAGCTGGATACCATTCTCGGCCTGGCTGAAGGCGGCATCGCCCAGCTGTTCCGGGCTCAACGGACGGCGCTCGGCTGGTGAAGCTCCTCGCCGCCACCCGCAGCGCCGGCAAGCAGCGCGAGATTCGCCGGATTCTGAGCGGCTCCGGGCTCGAGATCGTTTTTCCGGACGACATCTGGCTCCACGAGTCGTCGGCCGGAGATCCACTCGAGGCCGGTGAAAGCTTCGAGGTCAACGCCCGCCTCAAGGCCGAGTATTTCGTGCGTTTCAGCTCTCTGCCGACATTTGCCGACGATTCAGGTCTCGAGGTCTTCTCTCTGGGTGGCGCTCCCGGAGTGCACTCCAAACGGTGGGCCGGGGCAAGCGGGAGCGACGCGGAGGTGGACGCCGCCAACAATGCCGAGCTGGTTCGCCGCCTCGCCGGCGCTCCGGCATCGAGCCGGCTGGCGCGATACCGGTGCGTGCTGTACTACCTGCCATCCTTTGGCGCCGTCCCCACCATTTGCCAGGGAGACTGCAGCGGCCGGATTCTCGAGGAGCCTCGCGGAACCTCGGGCTTTGGCTACGACCCGTACTTCTTCAGCGACGAGCTGGGTAAGACCTTCGGCGAGGCCACCGACGAGGAGAAGGACTCGGTGAGCCACCGGGGCAGGGCACTCCGAGCGCTGGCACAGACGCTGAAAGGCCAGAAGTGAAGGTAAGAAGTGAGAAGTGAGAAGGAGGAAGTGAAAAGTGAGAGGTGAGAAGTGAGAGGTGAGTTGGCTGCATTCGGCGCGAGACATATCCTACTTCTTACTTCTTACTTCGTACTTCTCACTTCTTCCTCTCACCTCTCACTTCTCACCTCTCCCACATTACCTTCCAGCTTCGATGCAGCGGGGTGTGGCGCAGTCCGGTAGCGCGCCTGCTTTGGGAGCAGGAGGTCCCGGGTTCGAATCCCGGCGCCCCGATGGACTTATGAGGTTTCTCGGAATAGAAGCTGGGAGATCAGCGGCTTCCGTCGATCATGAAGGAGACCAGATCAAATACGCCCGGACATGGGGAACCCGGGCCGAGACGGTCGGCTGCCTTCCGTAGTTGCTCCGGCGTAACGTCAGCGACACATCGCCCCCCACGCCAAACATCCGCACCACCGGCAACGCGGCGCTCAGCCGCGCCGTGGTCATCCGATGATCTGCATCGGAGCCATAGAGGCTGCGGATCCAGACGGTGCGGCCATCGAGCCGGATCAGCTCCCGGCCATCGCGTCGAAGGGCACCGGTAACTCTTCCGCCCACTCCAGGACCAAAATCGTAGTCCCTCCGGCGAGCCCGATCGTGCTCTGACGACACCGCTCCCAGGGGAACTACCTCGAGGTGTAGTCCGATATCGATCTGGGTTCCGGCATCGGCGGCCTGCCGGTAGAGCAGCGCCCCGCTGAGGCTCTGGCTGCTCGACTTGGCAAGGGGGATATCGTCGTAGTCGTAGTGCTGGAACACGCCCAGCATCACCTGGCGTCGGGCCGACGTCGCGAGCTTTCGGCGAGCCAGCAACCCTGACACGCCTGCATGGGTCAGGACGACGTACTCGTTGGGGCTGAGGTGCAGGCTGAATTCGAAGGCGTCGTACGGACGCTTGACGTGCTCGTCGAAGGCGCTCCCGTATTGAAAGGTGAGTCCGATGAATGGCCGGTCGCCACTCACCGCCAGAGGTGAGGCGCCCATGCCGCGTTGCCGGCCTACCGCCAGGGACGTTGAGCTCGATGGGGCTGAATCCAGGGCAGCGCGGCCGCCGCCCTGAATCAGCGACTGGGCCCGACCGACAGGATTCACCACGAAGGCGCCCATGCGCCGCGCCGCAGGGAAACCCTTGCTGCTGAGTAAGACGGAGCTCATCCGGTGGGCCACTTCTCCCAACGCGATTCCGCCTAGCGTGGTGTTGATCAGGTCGTTGGCGGAGGGACGGACATTCTCGGAAAAGAGCTCCCAACTCAGACTACCTGCGGCTACGAACGGTACAGACCCCCAGAATTCGTAGCCGCTCCCCCGGGCAGCATTGAAATAGAGGCTGCCGTGATAGGGGTGGGCCACCTGATTCACGCCGAAGACGTCATCGTCCCAGTTGAAACCACTCTGGAGATTGGCCCACCAGCTTCTGGTGCCCACGTCCGCCCAGTCCGAGCCTTGAAGGTGCCAGTTGTAGAACCAGAGGCCCCCGTTGATAGCGGCCACGGCGCTGGCGGCCTGCCAGAAGCTCGGTGACTTGGGTGAAGCCGGCTGCACAAGTTCCTGCGCTTCGCCGCTGCCGTGTAGAAGCAGCGAGCCGGCCAGGGCCAGCCAAGCGGGAAAGCCGCGGGTCGGGACCATAGTAGGTACTTAGAAGCTTGTCTCCGCTCGCCAAACCTGCTGTGATTGGGCCCACGCTACACACCCGTTCCAATTATTGCGTCCGGCTGCCCTGCTGCGCTACCCACCCGGGAGCCGTCCAGGCCTTGGGATCGAAGATCGCGGGGTCGAGCTTCACGTTGGCTCGGGTATCGCTGTACTCCTCCTTGACCTGCTGTTTGCCGTTCGCGAAGAACAGCACCTCCAGCTCCACCCAGCCGCCGTCCAGCGGAATGTATTTATCGAAGATGGTCTCATTGATGACTTTCGGATCTTTCTTGGAGGGCTCCAGGCTCCGGACGAAGTACAGCCGCTCGGCATCGATCCAGAATTGCGGGCTGGTGGTATCGCCGGCCTCCGCCCCGACCACATAGGTGGGACGTCCTTTCCAGGTGCTTCGGTGCAGCTTGGTGAGATCGAACTTGAGTCCCTTGAGCTTGCGCACCGTCTCCGCCACCGGAGCCTGGTAGACGTCGAAGCCGAGGACCATCAGCGGATGCACCAGCGGCTGCGATCCCTTGAGCTTCTTCTGCTCGAACACATAGAGCGAATCGTTTCGGAACAGCAGCGTCTTCCCGCTATCCAGCGGCGCAATGTCGATGCGGAGCTTGCCCGGGAGCTCCAGCGCTTCGTACCAGGTCTCGACCTTGCCGTCGGGGAGGGTGGTCTTCTGCGTGAAGGTGAGGGTACGGTACCACTTGCCGGCGTACCGCTCGCGCATCATGGCGATCAGCTCTTCACCGCTCTTCGGCGTGGCGGAGACGTCGTATCCGCAAAGGCGGGGAAGGGAAGCAGCAGTATGGTGCCGAGCGCGAATGCGAATCGAGACACTGGTCCTCCTGGAGGTGGTTGGCATGCAGATGTGGCAATGTCCCGCCTTACGTCGGTTCGTTGTATCGGGTTTCCCGTGCGCCGAGAAAAAAGGAGCGGTCTGAGACCGCCCTCCGAGCCATCCAACGCCCCTCCCGCTCACGGCGTGTAGGCTTCGACCGTCCCGGCCGCAACGCCATTGCTCTCGCCTCCAATGACGAAGAACTGGCCAGCCGCTTCCACGCCGGCCGCCCCAGTGCGGGGCCCCGACATCGATGCTTTCTCTGTCCACAGGTTGCTTGCGGGGTCAAAGACTGCGAGCCGCTCCACGTCGGGAGCACCTCCGGCATCAGCCCCCCCTGCCACGTAAAGCTTCCCCTGTAGCGCAGCGCTGGCAGGGCGCACCCGTGGATCCAACACCTCTGCCCGGGAAGACCAACTATTGGTGCTGGGAAAGTAGACATCGGTGGTGCGATTGATCCTGAAGTTCTGATTGTCACCCCCGGCAAGGAAGATCTTGCTGTTGATGACCCCTACGGCGCCATGCTTGTGCATGCTGGGGGGTGCGTTCTGGAAAACCCAGGAGTTGCTCGCAGGATTGTACCGGAGAAGCCAGTGGGAGGAGCACCCACTCGGGCAGGTGCCATAGACGTACAGCTGGCCGCCAATGACCGCCTGCAAGCCGGCCGGGGCCAACAACCGCGGCATGTCTGCCTTCCTCGCCCAGGCATTGGTCTTCGGATCGTACACGTACAAGTTCCTGCCCGAAGTAACGTAGATCTTGCCGTTGATCACCGAGGCTCCGTTTACCAGCTTGTTGGCGCCCGGGTATGGCCGCTTGGTGGACCAGCTGTTGGTGGCCACGTTGTACGCCTCGACTGCGGCAACCCCGCCTATTGCATAGATCGTGTTATCGATTGTCGCGGCTTTCAAAAAGAAGCGCGGGGTTGGCATCGGTCGCTTTGTGGTCCAGCTGTTACTGGCGACTGCGTTGGCCGTGCCCTCTTCAACTTCAAACGGCAGCGGCGCTGATGGTTGGCGGTCGCATGCCGCAGCTCCCACACAAACCGCAAGAGCCACAATGTGTCGTAAGTTGATCCCGATCATCACTATTCCCCCACGGACGGGATTGATGCTGCATAAATCACGATTTGGGATCCGCGGCCAAGCTAGGGAAGGGGGGTATGGGGGTATGTGATCACAATCACTATCCAATCGGCCCGACGGCGCCCACCGGCTCACACTGGCGGGCGCTGTATTTCAAGTACTTAGCTGGTTCGTGCGTTGATACGCGCAGTTTGCGGCGTTGGGGATACGACGGGTATGAAACTTCGTGCTGACCGTACGAGGCGGATAAAGGCGGGTTTCCCGTACGCCCGCATCGTCGGATGGCGGGCGCAGAGGTTAGCGGAGGGGAAGCGGGATCAGCTCATTGGCCCCAGCTGGTGATAAAGCGGGAATACCGCCGTTCCCAGGTGCGCAGTGAGGCGAAAGACACTTTCTCGAGCTCCAGCGACACGGCCCGTGCTGCAGCAAGCGACACAGCCTCTCTCTCATCGCGCCCGGCTTCGGTCGCGATACGGGGCTGAACGTCTGTCAGGCTTAGCCAAAGCGTAAGCCGGTTATTCACCCGATCCTGCACCATCATACGAAGTCTGTCGACCATGGCCTTGTTGCGGAGTCTGCAGTGACGATGAACGGCCCACAGAATGAGTCCCTGGAGCCATACGAGGAAAATCAGTGCGGAGCCCTGCTCGCCCTGGGACAGCTCGCTGAGTATGATCGTGATGGCCATGAGCACGCCCGCGATTGTCATGAAAAGCTCGAAATGCTCAGCCAGAACGGCGCGAGCGGCACGAGAGAAGGAGGTGGCTCGATTCATCGAACCTAGATCCTTTCAACAGATCGGGACCAGGTTCCGTGCCAATCGTCAGGGGGGAGTGCCTTTAGTATCTTGGGTAACGGTTCTAGAGTCCAGCCCCCCTCGGGACTTGGGTAGGCAGCATCTTCTAAGTTGTTGAAGAAACACACGTGCCCGTAGCTCAGATGGATAGAGCAACAGCCTTCTAAGCTGTGGGTCGCAGGTTCGAGTCCTGCCGGGCGCATTAGCCTCAGCCCTCGCCCCCCGCCACGTGGGCGCGGTGTTCGTGATCGGGCGCCAACCCAGCTGCTCCCGTGACGGGTGGCAAGATCCTCGTCCATTTGCCGCCTCCGCTATCAGGTCCGGTTTCAAATGATCGCCTGGAGAGGATCACTGGTGCCTCGACCCGCCTGACCCTACTATTTCCCGATGACCCACCTCGTCCCCTCGTCGGAGCTTCCGTCCGAAAAATCCCGCGGCGTCGCCACCGCGCTGGCCGCCCTGTTGGGCCCCTTCGGCGCCCATC
>CAWEMG010000018.1:0-28529 GCA_963810165.1 uncultured Gemmatimonadales bacterium | reverse complement strand
CCGGTTATGCGCTGGCCGATCGGATCGCTGGCAGGCTTCGGCTCGACACCGACACGTCGCTGCGCCCGGCCACTCGGGAGTTGATCCGGCGGCGCCTCGCACAGGCAGAGTGAGTAGCGGCGTCGTCTCGGAATCCAGAGTAGAGGATGGGGCCGCGGTCACCCCGCGGCTCGGAATCCTCACGACATAAGTCTCCTCATATCTCCCCAACCTCGTCACCACCAGCAACGACAGAAGCTCTCTGATTCAGTGTTCCCTCCGCGGAGTACGCCATCTCAGTTGACACCTTCGGGACCGGCCCGTGCTCTTCTTCCTTGTTCTTCCCATGCCTCCTCACCGAGCGGACTTCGGTCCTCGCGGCAGTCCCGAGCGATACCTTCGCGATCTGTCGGTGCGCCCTCGAATCGCGAGGCTTCGCCATGGCCAGCCTCGATAGCCGGCCCAGTCGATCAATCCACAATCGACCCTCCCATAAGCGATCCTGCTGTTCGGGAGCAACACATCGATCGACTCAGTCGCGCGTTCGCCAAGGCAGACCGCAACGAGAGGCCCGTTACGATGGGAGTGCAGCAGACTCGCACTGAGGTGCTCCGCAATGCGGAGACCGCGCTAAGCAAATTGGCGCGAGATCGTACCCAGGCCGAGCTGGATCAAAACGACCACCTCGGGCTCGAAGCCGTCATCCAGTTGACCGGTCGGCCATCGGTCCTGATCAAGGACGGAGATCTCGACCTGGAACCCGACGATCCTGACCTGGGACAGTGGCTGGGAACCGTATATCAGGCTCGAGAAGGCATGAAGAGGACGATTCAGTCCGTGGGGCGGATCGACCGCGACGGGATCCATATTGGGACAGGCTTTGTAGTTGGGCCGTCATTGGTGATGACAAACCGGCATGTGCTGCAGGGGATCGCTCACATTTCGAGCAGGTCGGCTAAGGGCGGCTGGTCCATGCTTGGAGGGACACCAACAATCGACTTTGCTATGGAGTACGGATCTCCTCGTAGCCGTCGCTTCGAGATCACGGGGGTTGCCTACGCCGGTCCCACAGCCATCTCGGGAAGCATCGACATCGGGAAGCTCGATCTGGCCTTACTTCGGTTGGACCCGAGCAGCGGCGAGGGCCAGGAGTTACCCCAGCCGCTTCCGTTGACCAAATCCGTGAAAGCCGGTCAAGGCAAATCCGAAGTGTACATGGTAGGGTATCCGGGTCGCCCTGCTTTGATGCCGACCGGCCGTGGGGAGGATGATTTGCAATTGGTGGACACCTTGAAGCGCGTTTTCCGCATGAGGTACGGATACAAGCGGCTGGCCCTGGGGTTCATCAGTCACTCGCTGGGTGAGGTGCCTAACGACCCAATTCCGTGGGCCATTGGCCACAACGCCACTACACTCGGCGGAAACTCGGGTTCGTGTGTTGTCGCCCTCCAAGAGGAGGGCAGCGTCCTCGGTCTGCATTTTGGCGGAATCTTCTTCGACCACAATCTGGCCCATGTTCTCGCCGCGGTTCCCGCGTTAACGTCCCAGTCTGCCGCCAGTCTCGGATTCGCTTGGCGCTGAAACCGCAGCTTGCATCGGAGCATCGTATGACCGATACCATGAACCCCACGTTCAAGCTCAATTTGGGGACTGTCCCCCTCCTTCGCGACATGACGCGGCTCGGCTCACCGGGTGGTCCACCGGCCTTCGCCGAAAGCACGGGGATGCTGGAGCGTGGCCCCAGAGTTTCCCCGCCAGTGGATTTGGCGGATCGAGCCGGCTACAACCAAGACTTTCTGCCAGGCCTCACTGTCCCTGTGCCGAAGCCGATAGGAGATCAGAACTGCGGATCTTCCGACATTGGACGACGGGGGTGGCCTCTTACACTACACCCATTTTTCGCTCGCGATTCGCGGTCACGCAAGCTCGCGATGTTTACGGCGGTGAACATGGATGGCAGCCGGTCGTGAGCATCAAGCGCACACCGGATAAGTGGTCCTATGACGGACGAGTACCGCTGGAGGCCCAACCAGGCGAGACTATGTGCGGAGACAACGATCTCGATCGCGGCCACCTCGTGCGGCGGGAGGACCCGAACTGGGGTACTCAGGAAGAGGCTCTCACTGCCAATGATGACACGTTCCACTTCACGAACTGCTCCCCTCAGATGCACGCGATGAATGCGGTGACGTGGGTAGGACTGGAGAGTTACGTCCTCAAGAATGCGCGGGTTTGGAAGGAGCGTGTGACGGTGTTTACTGGACCCGTGTTTGGGGTGGACGATTTGACCTACCGCGGAGTCAGGATCCCGATCGCGTTCTGGAAGGTGCTCTCGTTCCTGTCTGACTCAGGCCGCCCGTCGGCAACAGCCTACATGGTGGACCAGGAGAACGAACTGTCAACGCTCGAAGCAGCCTTCGGCCGCTATAAGACCTACCAGCGCAGCATCCGGTACGTGGAGCAAGTCACCGGGCTCAGCTTCGGCCGGCTCAAGACCTACGATGGCTTTTCGAATGAAGAGATTCAAAACGGAATACCTCGAGGCCGCGTCAGAGTGGAGACAATCTTGGAATCCCCGGACGACATCCCGGTTCTAGCGGCCTTCTTACTGGAGCCAGTCGGCCTGACGGTGGAAGCCCTGATTTCTAAGCGTCTGCTGCACCGCTTGAGCCTGGAAGGGACCGCTGGATTCGAGGGCAGCTTTAGCGGCCCGAAACGCCTGCCTGTTCCTGACTTCGTTCCGCCGCCAGGCAAGGCCGCCGCCGATCACCGTCACGGCCAGTCCGATCACAACCAGCCACACCACGTCTACGAGACGCTTCCCGCTCGGTGACTGAGAGAGTTGTTCGTCCAACTCACGAATTCGCCTCAGCAGCAGGGTAGTAACCTCCTCCACGACCTGCGTAAGCTCCAGTCAGCAGGGAATCCATTAGTGGCCGGATATTGCCCGCCGCCTTTGAGAACACATCATCGATGATCAAGCCGCCCTTTTGATGAGCCAAATCAAAGTTATCCGAGAGCATCACTTGCACGGAGCGGTTGAGATCTCGCTCCACTCCCTGTGCCGACTGGCCGACCACGATCCTCGTCTGTTCATTCATCTTGACCAGCATGGTATCCCAGACGACCGAAGCCCGGCTGAGAACCTTGTCGTCAACTGCCCGGCCGAGGAATGCTCCCATCGAATCGGCGAGCCGACGCTCGATTTGGGAGGACCGCAGGCTCCTTTTCGCGACCGCTCCGATGACGTCGGTCCCGAGTGTGGCGGCCTGGCCACGGAATGCGCCACACCCACTCAGCATGAGCATCAGCGCCATCGGAAGCTGAAGATCGCGGGCCTGGGACATGATCCTGCCGGCGTGGGGACTCACGCCAATATGCCGGCTGGTTTGCAAGGTGGCCAGGGCCCGCGCGAAGCGATGACCCCTTGACGCTCACACAGCCAGGCCGTATCTCCGATGCGGTACCCCTTCCATCGATCCTTGGATGCGCATCCGACCATGGCACCTGCAGCTCTGCATGCAGGCATTGTTCGGGCTTGTGACACCTGCCACGGCACAACACGTCCGGCAGGTGTCGCTCAACACAGCTACCGGTGAGATTGATCGCCCGTTCCTTCCTTCGGACCAGACCTTCGATTTCCTGATACGGGCGGCCGCCGAGCTTCGCGAGTTTCGAGGGCAGTACCGCAGCGGCACCGCGACGACCGTGCTCCCGACCTGGACCCGAAGGGAGGGGACCCAAGTCTGCAGACGCCACCATCCGGATCGACAGCCTGGAGCCGGGCAGGAGCTACCAGTTCACGTTCGTCCTGGTCCGGCGGCCTACGGCAACGAGGCTCGTTTGATCGAAGCGGGGGTGCTGAAGGCGTTGCTCGACGCCTTTCGAATGGCGCCCGATCAGTCTCTGGATTCGATCGTGGCATTGGCGGCGCCACAGGTCAAAGCCGCACTCGAGCAGGTGCTCGAGCATGCAGTTCCCCGGGCAGCCACAGCCCTGAGTGGAGATCGCCAGGCGCTGCAAGCCGCCTTGGGGGTGCGCGGCACCGATGTGCTTCACACGGACTACGTTGCCCAACTGGTCCTGGTCGAAGCGCTACGCGTGGAACTGCCAGCGGCGCGCCGTGCGGTGGCTCAGCAGCCTCAAGTGACTCGCGTAACCCGAACTATTTCCGAGACGCTCCGTCATCGAGGCGGTTTTGCGGAGTTGGGCGCTCCGGCGGCCGCGTGCCGGGAGGTGCGTGACCCCGCGACCTTCGAGCGTCCCGACACGATCTTGACCAACCTTCAGCAATTGACATTGCTCGGCGCCCTCAAAGAGCTGGACGTGCTGCGATCGCGCTGTGCCGAGGCCTGCTGCGCGACGTGCGACTGCCGCGCTATTCCGCGGCGTTCCCACGGCAACTGACGGTCGGGCCCGGCGGCGCCAGCCGGGCGGCGGATCTGCTCCTCCCCGTGTCCAATGTGTGAGGCGCTCCGGCAGCCCCGCCACCCAGCCCCGGGTGCCGCTTTGGGCGGAAACGCGATGGCAGCCTCGGCCCAAGTCGCGACCGATATCCGTCGCGCGCTCGACACCCAGGTCATGGTGTCTGCGCACACTCTCAACGCATCTCTTGCCACGGCTGCCGAGCCTCAAGTTCCTCCCAGAGCGACCCTGGGCATCGCGCTGCTCGCCACGTACGCTCCCTGCACGACGGAGGCCTCCTGTATTCGCATCGTTCTGGCTGTTTCGCTCGGTCTCCGGTTGACTGGCATTCTCGGAGCTGAGGCCGGATTCACGCTGGCAGACACCGAAGCGCCCGGTGAGACCCAGCATCTCTTCTGGTTTACCAGTGCCGTCGCGGGACTCAGCGTGCGGCTGGGCAAAGACCGGCGAGCAAAAGGGTCGGCGCCGGCATCCTCATCCTGCGTGAGGCCGACGCATCCGAGTTCGACTCGTTCCGGCTGGGCGGCTACGCCAGCCTTACGCTCTACGATTTCAGGCTCTGATCATGACGGATATAGCCCCCCGCTTCACCCCTGCCCTCGTGCATCCTCGTTGTCAGCGATCTGCACCTTCACCGGGCCGTGACCCCACTGGTCGGATGAATCCTCGGGAGAACTTTCACGCCGACCACGCCTTCGCCCGGTTTCTCACCCGTCAGAAAGGATTGGCTGGCGACGGTAAACCACTCCTGGGTCAGGACGGTGACGCCCTGGATTTTCTGCGCATTACCGAGCTACCGACGACGGATGCAGAGTTCGCGGAGTGGGAGGCCGATCTCGCCCGGATTGGCTACCGGCCAGGAAGACCTTTGCGCCATACGCTCGTCAGAAAGGAGTACCGCTACGGGGCTTCGCACCGACGACTACAAGACGGTGTGGAAGTTTTGGTGGATCGTGCGTGGACATCCGGTCTTCTTTGCCGCGCTTGGCGAGTGGGTGCGCTCGGGTGGCAGCCGGCATCCTCAAAGGCAACCACGATCTCGAATTTCACTGGCCTCTGCTGCAGGCGGCAATTCGTGACGACCTGGCGGGGGTTGCGGTGGAGCTTGCCTGGGGCTCCGCGGTCCAGTTCCATGAAGACTGGTGGCAGATTCAGAATGTGTACATCGAGCATGGTCACCGCTTCGAGTCCATGACCCGGGTGGACGGCGAGCCTACCGTCTTTCGGGGTGACGAAGTCCGGCTTCCCTACGGCTCCTTCTTCAACAAGTTCGTCATCAATGACCTCGAGGAGCTCGACCCTTTCTCGATAACATCAAGCCGGCCAGCAAAGTGCTCATAGTCGCCATTAAGCGCCGCCCTTTGTCAGCGTTCAGGATTCTCTATCTCGGCGCGCGGGCCTTGCGCGGGGTCGCGTTTCGCGGGCGGGCCGAGCACTGGCTGACGCTGCTCTTGGTTCCCGTGGTGATCGCTCTCCCCATCCTCGTCGTGATCATGGCGATTCTCGCCTTTCTGTTCGAGCCGGTACGGGATCAGATCGCCGACGTGATCGGAGGGAGGAGTCCCTATTGTGCGCGTTGCGGTCATCGTGGCCGGCCTCGCACCATGGCTCATTGCCGGCTTTCAGGAGCTATCGCGGAAAAAAAAGCATGTGCACGGGGAGGACGAGTACGGCGAAGGCATCTACGAGGCCCTTCGGGAGCGCACCGGCTCATTTCAGCAGGTATATGGAATTGTGGGCCATACCCACCGCATGGACATTCAGGAGCTTGGTACGCTTACTCGCTGTCCGGTGCGTCTACCTCAACAGCGGCTCCTGGACGCCTCGGTGGGACGAACACCGGCCGGACCTGAACGGTAGAATCGAATACTCGTTCATTCGTCTGGATCTTCAAGGAAACGAGTATCGCCACCAGCTGCTGGAGTGGCGCGATGATCTCGGCCTGCAGGGAGTGGCGGCGCTGGTGTTCGCTCCAATGCGGCGAGGCCGGCCGAAGCCGCCTCCGAAATCACCTCGGCCGCACAATGGGAGGCATAAGGCCGGGTCAGGGCCCACTAGTGTCACCGGCGGCGCGCAGCAGGCCGCTGACGAGTGACTCCGGGGCCGTCCTTCCGTCCGGAGATAGCTTACCCTCGGTAACGGCCTGATCGAGATGCCCCTGGTACCGAAGCATCGCCTGCCGCAGAGAAGGAAGGTTGCCCAGAGATCCCGACGCAGCACCGGTGGCCTCGAGCAGGCTGCGGCATCTTTCGGCACCGAGCCGGGACTCGTCCATGCAGGTCACGCCGGTCTCAATCGCAGCCGTGCCAGCCAATCGGCCGGTGTCGCGGCTGTTCTCACCGGAGCCAGCTTACGGCTCGCCGCCCGCGCTACAGCGGCAAGAACCGGCTGGGTATCGGCTGTTGCGCGAGCCGAGATGCTGTCCAGCTCAGGTATCAACTCAAAGAGTTTCGCGTGCCGGGTGGCATATGCGAACGAGACGGGATACAGCTGGGAGCTTAGGACGATCCGAGCGTAGACGTAGACCGAATCCTCGAAGCTCAGCCGGCTGGACTTCCCGCCAGAGCGTAGCCCCAGGTGCTCACGACCGCCGGCGCCGTCGCATCGCTCGCGGCGAAAGCCGTATCGAGCGAGCCCAGGGCCTCCGGGGCCCTGCCCCGCCACGAAACGTTGAACCTCTCGACTGGTCGCGAGTCCTCCCAGCGCGAGGGCTCGGACCGAGCGTGGGTCCTTGAGCCGCACGACGGCCCGGGAGAGCGAGATGACATACTCAGGAAAGGCCTCCTGCTCCTCCGGTCCTTCAGCCGCGGCAATCGGTGCCACAGTCAGGCGCAGAGCCCCGACTGAATCCAGCTCGTTGATGAGGTTCGTCGCGATGGAAGGGTGAATCTGCCCCGGCGGCTGGGCCTGAATGCGCGCGAGCGCCTCCGCTCGCACCCTGAAATCGGCGGCGCGCTGTTTCCGGATGGTGGTATCTTCCCCGACACTGACGGACCGAGCCCCTTGCGGCCCGCGGATTTTTCGAGCCGGTACGACTACGCGGGGTACCGGATCGTTGGGCCGCTTCCGGATCAAACGGTCGAACAGGACCTTTTGACTGGTCCACTCAGGTCGCCGCAACACCATGTCCGAGGCTTGTCGCCGCTGCGTGTCGGTGGCGGCCCAGACCGTTTCCAGCACCACGCGAGAGACCGGGTTCTTGGCGCGCAGGAGAGTTGTATCACCCCGAATCATCCGGCTGTGCAGGCGGGCTCTGGCCGAATCGATCTGCCCCGCAAGGAGCGCCGGGTATAGCATCACTCCGATCACGCCCGCCCACGCGATCCGCGTCACTTGATACAATCCGTTTCGATGTGGACGTGCCCTACGCCGCTGAAGGGCGCGCTGGGGCGGGCGGGATTCTTATCCCGCGGCTCGACGTCGAAGTCCAGCTCCTGCGCCTCGTGCGCCAGCGCATCCCAGAACTGGCGGGCATTCGCCGAATCCAGTGGCGTCTTCCCGCCACCGGCCAGCCGGGGGTAGGTCTGGAGATCGGCGGCACAGCCGAACTGGTGCCAGCTGTTGGATACGGGGCCCGAGCCGCCGCCGGCCACGTGAAAGCGGTTGTGAGTGGGGTTGCGAAACAGGCTGGTGAGCCGCCACTCCAGCTCGGGGTAGTCACTCCGCCACACACGCTCCAGCTGGGCCAACCGGCTCGCAAACTCCGGCTCGGCGACGATCACCTCGAAGTCACCGTAGTTCAGACCGGCCGGGAACTGCGCTCGAGCCTTGAACCATTCGAGTGGCGGCGCTCCCCGCCGAAGCCCCAGATCGAGATACTCCTGCCGTACGGTCGCAAGCATCGACTGCTCGATGGTGAGAGTATCCGAATACGCGACTGCCGATCCAGATCGTGCAACGGCAGAGACCCGATACCGGATCCGTAATCGTTTCAGCCGCTCGGCACGGAGCTCCGGGCTTGCGGGATGTGGATCCTGGTACCGCTCGACTCCACCCGGCGGTGTGACGCTGATTTCCGTGACCGGCCCCGACGGCACGACCACAGGAGCCCACCCGTCGTCAGCGGCTCGTTCGACTTTCCAGCTCACCTCGGCTGATTGCAGCGGCCGGGGGAGGGTGGATTGAAGGCGGATCCGGTTTTCACCGGGAGCGCTGGTGAATGCAGTGTCGGCCGGGTTGGACAGCGCTATGTGAAATCGGACCCCGGCGTTGTCGGCACCGATGACGCTGTCGATGGGAGCAAGGCCATTCACGCTGTCACGTCGGTCCACCCGGTCCGGGTCAGGTTTCCGATCACAGGCGAGATTGAACCAGCCGCTGGCCAGAATTGCCGCCAGCCGGGCGTGCCTAGGGCTCGGTCGCATACGCCCACAGCTCAAACACGGTGGCGTAATAGATCCATCCGAAGAAGCCTTTGACGGCGGAGCTCGCGGGAGGCTGCAGGTACGCGGTCTGCCGTATGCCGGCCGCCTTCAGGGCGAAGCCCAGGATGACGGTAAACAGAATCTGAATCAGCCCCGTCAGGATGTAGTTGGTGACCACGATCGGAATGAAGAGCGGGCCGAAGATTCGGGCCTGGAGGAGGTGAACCCTCTCATGATTGCCGGCTCCGCCAATGTTCACGGTGCCGACCGTCTGGAGTACATCCACGCCGAAACCGCTGGTCCCTCTCGCCTTGTAGGAAATCCAGCCCTGGTCCTTGCTGAGGTCTCTCGACGGGTTTCCGAAGAAGAGGTAGAACGGATTGGCAAGTATGAACCCGACCAGCGTATTCGGAAGGCTCCAGGTCAAATCGGCGATCAGGGCCAACACACCGGTGTGCTGCGCGAGATCGTAGGATTGAAGCAGCCCCGCCATGAGCCCGTAGGCAAGCCCGAATCCCAGCGCGAATAACAGAACGACCAGTGGATCGACCGGCTGGCCGACAGCCATGTTGATGATGCTCAATGCCGTACCCGCCACTAGCGGCGCCACCACTATCGTCCCCAGCGTACGTGTTGTGTCCGTCATACACCCTCCTCTGTGACTCTATCCCGCCTCCTGCCTGACGTTCATATTGGTCTCACCCCGACCGCCGAGGTACCGATGGACGCGATCCGTGTCGCCCAGGCACCGCAGGATGAGATCCGCCGCCCACTGGTCATCGCGTCCGCCATTCTGATTGTCATCGCGTTCGCCATCGAGCTCGGGTCCCGGCTCTGGGTCGGCGGCACCGCACTGGCGCCGGACAGCCCCCGGCCGGGTCTTGGTATTCCCAGCCTGGCGGCGCTGGATGCGCTCCTGGCCATGAGCCTGGCCATCGTGGCCTCGGGGGCCTTGGGTGTTTCGCCCCAGCTGCTCGCCCGGGGCAGCGGCTGCGTCATCACGATCGTCTCGTTCCTGACCCTGTTGGCCAGTCTCATCATGGTGTTCGTGGCCATCGCCCTGGTGATGCTCATGGTGGGCCTGCTGCTGGCGGTGCCGTTCGGGACCGCCGTCTATATGGCCGTCTTCGGCAGCTTCCCCAAAGGGGCGGCGGCAATCACTCTGGCTCTCCTCATGACCTTGAAGCTCATAGCCGCATTGGTGCTGTTTCTCGGCAATCAGAACATCCTCAAGAGCAAGAGCACCATACTGATGTTCGCAACGTCCATCCTGCTCACCTTCCTGGTGGGCTTTCTTCATGGCTTCATGCCCAGCTTCCTCGTCAGCATCACCGACGGGGTCGGGGCGATCATCGCTTACATCGCCGCGATTATCTGGGCCATCATCTACCTCGTCGGCGGCATCATCAGCGTCGTGGGCAATCTCAAAATCAGCGGCAAGAAGCCCGGGGACCGCTAGACCTTCTTGATCCTCAGCACGCACGATGACGATGATCCGGGTGGAGGGCTGCAGCTGAGGAAGAGAAACGCCGTGTCTTTAGCGACGGTGAACCCTGCTTCTTTCCCTTCCATTGACCTCAGCTTGGGTTCCCCCAGCCTCATTGCACACTTCCTGAGGTTCTCCTGGCTGAAGGCAAAACAGATCGACACGTCCCCGGAAACGGGCTGAAGCTTGAAACTGCTAGGGCGAGTGCCTCCCGGTGCGATTTTTATCTCGCACGTGCTGCTGATCGTGAGCATTTCACCCGATCGGCAAACATTCCCCATCCGCGAGATCTTGAACTCCGGTTTCAGCCACCCCGTGGCGCCGCCAAGGAACTTGGCGATCGGATGGGGTTGCGCTGTATCCCTTGGAGCTGTGTCGGTCGTGCTTCGGTATACTCCCCCGCCGAGCATCATGAACGTCACAACGGCGATCACGACGAATATCAGGATGATGACCTTCTTCTTGTCCACCTAGGCTCCCCCTTTTTCAGCGAGTCATAGTTCGGAAGTTAGGTTGGGCCTCCTTGATCTCGGCTTTGATCTTGGGGTCAATCTCGAGGAAGCACTCACGCGGAGTCGTGCAGGTGCGGGGCGGCTGTTCGCTGTACTTATAGATCACCAGATTGACCGGCGAGCCGAGCGCTACCACTCTCCCTTCGGCCGGGAAGGTCGAGAAGATCCTGTCGTTTTTAGATACCGAATCGGTGTACTTCCCCCCGAGGGTCCCCGTCCGGAGGCCGGCCTGATTTATCCGATCGATGGCGAACGCCAGTGGCTGGCCGACGATAACCGGGACCGTGGCCGACGAACGATTAACGACAATGGTCGTCCTGGACATACTATCCTTCTCGACCTTGGGCATCTTCCCCTTGGCCTCGGGGTCCTGCCGGACTACTCGATTGGTATCCCTGGCCGGATCGCCCAGGGTATCCACGACGATGACCGAATCGAAGCCTGCCTTGGTCATTAGCGCGATGGCCTCGGCCGGAGGCTTGCCCACCACATCCGGCACCTTCTTCGGCCTCAAGAACCAGTAAATGAGGAATCCCACGCCGAGCACAACCACGCCTGCGACAACGAAGACCCACCAGGGAATTCCGGTCCGCGGCGGTTTGGGTTCCACTGGGTCGGGGGAGACGGTGATCCCGACCGTCTGACCCTCGACCTTGGTGTCGTCCGGGGCCAGCACATCCCGCACGCTGGCCTTGAACTGCGCCGCCTGCGCCGGGGCGTCCTTCGGCACCGTCACCTTGAACTCGTAGTTCACGGTGGCAGCGGGATCGGCCTCGTAGCGGCGCTGCAGGTCGGGAGGTGAGACCAGCCACTTGGCAGCCGAGGCAGGGGTCAACACGCCTTCCACCAACCCCATGATGGGCCGGCCGAGACGATTGCTGACAACGACCATGATGCTTCCGGTTGTACCAGGCTTGAGAGTCAGGCTGGTCGGCTTGGTCGTCACATCGAACGCTGCCATAAGAGAGCTCCGCGGTTAGATCGCTTGGTGCTACCCTGATGCTACGGTTTAGGACAGACCTCTGGGTTGGATTCGCATAGGCTCGGAAGCGGATGGTACACATAGATCGTCAAGCTCACCGACGAACCCCGAGGCACGGTTCTTCCGCCAGCCGGACTGGAGCTCTTCACCCGCTTGCCAAGGAACGTGTTGTTGGTGTAGTCCGCACTGATGCTTCCGGGCTGGAGACCGGCGCTCTGGAGCTTCTGACTGGCGTCAGACTTCGACATCATCTTAACCTCGGGCACCAGCGTCGGCGCCCGGCTCACGACGATGGTTGCCGCGGTCTTGCCCACCGCGGGGCCATATGGTCCTTCGCTGCCTGCCACCGGCTCCTGCCTGACGACGGTATTGATGATGGCATTGTCGTCGATCGTGTCCTTGATGGTGATGTTGGGGTCAAAGCCAGCGGCGGTGAGCGCAGTCCTGGCGTCGGTTACCGACTTCCCCACCACGGTCGGGACCGGCGGCGGCGCCCGCCTGATCCAGATCGTTGCCGGAGTTTTTCCAACCATCTCACCGCGGGGAAGCTCGGTACCAGCCGTCGGCTCCTGCTTTGCTACTTGGCCAATTCGGATTTGGCCAATACTGCTGAGGAAACCGGTCTTGGTCTTGTAACGGATGATCGTGTCCTTTGCATCCACGGGTGAGAACCCTGCACCGTTCAGAATGGACGTAGCCTCGGCCTGGCTCTTCCTGACAACGATGGGCACTTTACCCGGCGGCCGGGATATTACGATGCCGGCTAGGCGCTGCTGTCCTTCACTCGCCTTCGGCATTTCCTTTTCGGCCTCCGGCTCCTGCCGGATGACCAAGTTGGTGTCCTTCAATTCGCCGCCCACTGTATCCATGGCGAAGACCGAGTCGAAGCCTGCTCCTTTCAGTATCGTGGTTGCCTCTGCCTGTGGCTTGCCCAGGACGCCTGGCACCAGCATCTTGTCCGGCTTGAGCAGCAGCAGCCAGATGACGAGCGCCACAGCGGCTAGTCCCACAACCGCAAGGATCACCCAGAGCCACCAGCGCGGGGGCGGCGGTGGTGGCACCGGACCAGAATGACCAGTGACGTTGATGGCTACCGTCTGCCCGTCGGACCGGGTGTCGTCGGGCGCCAACACGTCACGGGCGGTGGCCTTGAAGTAGGCCACCTGGGCAGGTGCATCCGGCGGCACTGCCACCTTGAACTCGTGCGTCACCGTGGCCGAGGGGTCCGCGGGGTAGGGGCGTTGCACGTCGGGGGGCGGCAGAACCCAGCCCGCTGCCGAGGCCGGCGTCATCACCCCTTCCACCGTTCCCATGACGGGGCGGCCCAGCCGATTGCTCACGACCACGATCATGCTGCCCGACGAGCCTGGGTTGAGGCTCAGGCTGGTTGGCCTGGTCGTTACATCGAAGGCTGCCATACCCCACTCCTTCCTGTCATGGCTTCTTTCGCTCGGCCGCTTGCGCGTTGTCTTCACCTGCCCGGGCGCGCGATGAGCCGGTTACGCATACAACATCCCCCGGATACGCTTCGCGCCACACGAATCCCTGAAGGCAGGTGTTGGGTCCGTACGCGCCGCCAGTGGGGCTTCGGCGTTCGTCTGCCAGCTTGTTCTCCTCCAGCGTCTCCTTGTAGGTGTTCGGAGAAACGCATACGTGATCCTCTTCGTTCGCCAGGCGCCAGACGAAGCCTTTCTTGCAGTCGTTCCCCTCCTTCTTCACTGCCAGAATGATCCCTATTGCCACAGCCACAACCACCAGGCCGGCGATCAGCCACACCCACCAGGGCAGCTTCTTTTTACCGGTGGTTGGCGTCACAGCATCAGGCGTAACGTTGATCGCCACCGTCTGGCCTTCGACCCGGGTGTCATCAGGCGATAGGACATCGCGCACACTGGCCTTGAACTGAACCGGCTGCGCCGGTGCGTCCTTCGGCACCGCCACCTTGAACTCGTAATTCACGGTTGCCGCCGGGTCGGCCTCGTAGCGGCGCTGCAGGTCTGGAGGCAGCACCAACCATCTGGCTGCCGAGGCGGGTGTCAGCAGTCCTTCCACCAGCCCCATGATGGGTCGGCCGAGTCGATTGCTGACGACCACCATGATCGTGCCGGTCGACCCTGGCTTGAGGCTCAGGTTGCCGGGTCTGGTGGTCACGTCGAAGGCTGCCATAGCGGCTCCGGGTAGAAGAGAATGGCCGGACTCAGGTGAACACAGTCCCGGTCAGCGTCAGAATCGCCAGTAGGATGAAGCCTGCCCCGAGGACTGCTACAGCGATACGGGTGTTCGGCGTCGGAGCTGGTACGATTTTCCACCTATAGATGGCGCCCAGCAGCATGACGAGACCGACCAGTCCACCGAATACGGCGAAAACGGATTTCATACGGCGCTCCGGCTAGGGTTCGACCAGCGCGATCTCGTGGGTGAGATGCGCCGGCTTTTCATACCGCACGATCAACTCCACCAGGGGTCTGCTGGCCGCCGCGGACTTCGGGAGTTGCACCACGAGGTGAAACGACCTCGTGACCCGAGGGTCCCCGATCGAGTCCAGCACCCGGATCGAGGACACGCCCAGTGCTACCCGGAGCATGGTCTCGAGACCCGCCTTGGTACCTCGGTGTTTGGCAAAGAACGGGGCCATTCCTATCAGCCGCCGGAAGCGCTCGGGTGTAACGCCTTCGCCCTCGCCGCCCTCCCGCAGAGTGAGCCATCCCATGTCCACCCAGGTGGCCAGGTATGGCAGCATGCTGGTGGGAGCCTGGAACGGGTCGAAGTAGTGATGCAGGTGGATCAGCCGCAGGTCGACTGGATTCAGCAGCGACACCATTGCCTCGATGAACGCCTCGAGCGGACTCCTCGGCGACATCGTTCGGCGGAAGATCTCCGGCAGGAACCGAAGCACATGACTCTGCTCCATCAGCCACCGCCTCCCGTCTCGTCCTCGGCCTTCACCTCGATCACGTGCTGCCCCGAGCAGAACAGCCAGGTTGGCGGGAGGGTCACCACTTCGCGCAGCCAGGCCGGGAACTTGGGGAGATAGGTCACCGCTTCGTAGGTGCCATCCGGCGACGGGGCGCGGAATACCCCCTCCTTGGTGCCGGCCAATATCCGGTCCTGCTCCGGCTTGGTACTGGAGCTGTCTACCACAAGCGTCGGGACAGGAAAGAAGAGCCGCTCTTCCCCCTCTACCTTCTGGCCTCGGAGCGGCAACCCACACTCGATCCGAGGATGCTTCCACTGCTCGCCGGCTCTGGGATCGAGCCAAAGCACGCCACGGGAGTGCGACCCTGCCACCACCTTGCCATCCCGCGTGAACCCAAACGAGAGGCAGCTGCCCGCCTCTCCCCACCCGGCGGTGAATGTCACCCAACCTTCCTTGGCCGCTTCCACGTCGAGCTCGTAGCGGGCGGCGCCTGCGTCGGGATCGGCGAAACCGGCCCAGAGGAATGTCCTGACGCCGTCGCGCTGAATTGCGAGCTCGATCACGCTCTGGGTGAGTCCGAGCGAGACGAATGAGCCCGAGGCGCCGCCCTTCCGGGACAAGAAGACTCCAGTACGGTCGTTCGTGGCCACTGCGACGTAGCTATTTCCCCGCGTATCGGTGGTAGAAACCACCGAGGTGAGTCCCCGGTCCCATCTCCCACCCACGTCCACCGGCACCGGGCTGGAGCGTCCATCGAGCAGGAACTCCTGCAGCCCCTTGTCGGTAGCAAAGAAGAGCAGCGGTAGGGAATCACGGCCTGACCAGGCCAGGTCTCGGGTTCCCGTGTCGGCAGACTCGATGGCTCTCCAGTTCTCACCGCAGTCATCGGACAGGTAGGTACGGCGGCGGTCTCCGGTGCCTTCCTGCACGACGGCGGCTACGTGCCCGGGATGGTACGGGCTTGCTCTGACCATCAGTGCCGTTTCCGCTCTGTCCAGAGGCTCCTGCGGGAACTGCTTGACCAGCTCCCACCCATCACCCGCATTGACGGTCCGGTAGATGGTGTTGGCGGAGCCGGCGAAGCAGGTCCGCGGTTGGAAGTGGTCAAGGTTCAGGCTGACGACTTCGCCGGGCATCTGATCCGGCACCAGCTCGACCCGATTGACGTAGAGGACTCCTGGCTCCGCCCGGACAGTCCCCTCGACGTCATAGCGTCGGAGTGCGCGGCCGTGGTCCCACCCTTCGTCCCAGGCCGAGCGAGGCAGCGGTGTGATCAGACGCTCTATTCGCTGAAGAATTCGGGTGCGCACCGCCAGCCGGTCTTCCTGCCGCGATACTACAGCTTCCAGCTCGATACTCACTGGCTTGTAGCGATTCCAGTAGACCTCGCTCTCGGTTCCCATCGCCCGCGCCTCGTCGAGGGCCTGCTGTACCTTTGCCAATTCCTCCGGTGTTTCGTGACTCCGCAGCGCCTCCAGCGAGTGATGGCTGGAGTCCGCCATTGTTGGCACGATCCGGATTTCCACCACCCCGGCCTGGGCGTGCCGCCAGATCTCCGACTTGGTAAATGCCTTGGCTCGAGCGATCCCGCCGGTCCGCCGGGCAAGGGTTTCGTAGTCCCGGGCCGTGACCGCCCGCTCCAGTCGGTGAAAGTCGGTGGGCCCTCGCACCAGGAGGCTATCGAGCGACTCGGCATCGCGCCCACCGCTCGCAGGCCTGGGATTGGTCACGGTGATGCCCGGGATCCGATCCTTCAGGGCTGTTAGCGTGTTCGGCCGAAGGTTGCCTTGGGCGCCGCCACCGGTCCGGTAGCTCACCCGGATCTCGCGGCCCTGTGGCGGCACCGCACCGTACGGCCCTACGCCGTGCCTGATGCCGCCGTGTTCGTCGACGATTTCCGCCGCCGGCGAAAACCGGATCACACCGCTCAGCCGGTCGGCGACATAGGCACGCTCGCCTGGCTGGAGTTCGGCAAAGTTCGCCACCTCCCGCCAGACTCTGAACGTCTTGCCATCGAACTGGACGGCGCGGGCCTCCGGGGGCAGCGCCTCGGATTCTTCAACCGCCACCACCAGGTCGAGGTGATCGTCCATCGGCGCCACGATCGGAGGACGCCGCACCGACACCTCGAGCCCGGGAGCCCCGGTTCCCTGGCCCACCAGCTCTCCATCCACGCTCTCGCCGTTGAACGCAGGGGCCTCGATCTGGGTATCCGACTCGCGTAACCGGACGGGAACGGTGGTGGAGAACACCACGTTTTCAGCCGCTACCCTGGTACCTCGGGGGATCTCGATGGGCGCGCCCTTACCCTCACGGGTGAACACCAGCGCCGTGGTGGCGGCCGATGGCGGCAATTGCCTGACGCCGAGCAGATCGAGGAAGGCTCGATACTGCTTGTCGGGAATCCGGTTCACCCGGTAGAGCAGTGTCTGCGTCAGGTAGGCAAAGACCTCCGCCAGAGCGATCCCGGGGTCGGAGGGCGAGAAGTCGGTCCACTCCGGGCACACCGCCCGGATGCGTTCGATGGCCTCGGCCCGAAGCTGGCCAAAGGTCCGATCGTCGAGCCGCGGGGGAACGACGCGTCTCATGCTCCGCTTCCCTGGAGATCGAGCTGAACCGACAGACGGTCCTGCTCGCCCGTTGACCGGACCCGGTAATCGAGATCGATATTAAGCCGTGACGGATCGTCGGGGTGGCGGCCGGCGTCGACCTTGAGCCGGTCTACTCTCGGCTCCCAGCGGGTGACTGCTTCCCTGACGTAGTGCATCGCCAGGCCTGCCGTGGTGTCGTCGTTGGGCCAGAACACCAGCTGGAACAGGTCGCATCCGTAGGTCGGCCGCATGACCCGCTCGCCTGGGCGAGTCGAGAAGAGGAGCAGGAGCGCCTGACGCACGGCAGCGCGATCCGCGATGCTGGCGAGCGCTCCGCGATGGTCGAGGGTGAGCCCGCCTATCCCATCCTTCGCAGGCACATCGAATCCGGGAATTAGAAATCGCACCCCGCGCCAGGCTGATCTTGTCATCCGTCGGCCCCCACCAGCTGCTGAGCCGGGTCGTACACCCGGTAGTTGGTCTGGGGATTGGCCAGGGTGAGTCCGACGACGCTGCTCAGGCACACCGCATGTGAGTCGATCCGCACCCAGGTCGAGTACCCGGCAGTCACCGCGAGGGAGGTGGAGCAGGGAAGAAACTGGGGTGGATTCATGATGCAGCCACTCATGGGCCGGCCCTCTGGATCGGGCTGGACCAGGACGCGCCGGTGGGCGATCGTGACCCAGCTCTGCCACGGGGCGAAGCTGGTGATGCGGCCGCTGCCGGCGTGATCGCAGTGCAACTTGGCATCCTCAGTGATCCACAGCACTCCGGATTATCCTCGCTGGAAGTCGACCGCGTTTGCCTTGATGACGATTGTCTTGCCAGGCGCCGCGATCTCCATGTCGGTGGCGGCCTTGATGCTCACCTGATTGCGACTGAGTGTGATGGAGCTCCCGTTGGGAATCACCAGCTTGATCCGGCGGTTGGCCTCGTCGAGTTCGATCCGCTGTCCCTGTCTGGTGCGCCAGGTGTACTTCTGGACCTTGCCGCTCACCACGCCGAAGTCGGGGGCGTCTCCACCGGCGAACAATCCACCCAGGACCACGCCGGTCGCGGGATCTCCGCTCGGAAAGAGGACCAGGACCTCATCCCCTTTATTGGGCAGTGCCACCAGGCCTTTCTTTTCTCCGATGGCGGGCAGAACCACGCGCATCCACTCGGTTTCCACCGAAGGCAGGGTAGGGAGCGACACCGCCACCCGGCCTTTCCCATCCGGGTCATCGACCCGCTCGACTATTCCCGGAGCGACTATGGCAGCCGAGGGTGTGTCGTGCACCGAAGGCGGCGCCGTGCTGAACGAGGTGACGTAGCCATGTTCAGCGTTGATCGTGTGGGTGGCCTCGGTCACCTGATAGTCCCCAGCAAACGCCTGTGCGACGCCCGCGACACTGACCGTAGCTCCGGGATGGATGCCGGCGTGCCCCGCGGCCACGCCTCTGAGGACCACCTGGCTTGCGATGGCCCGGTCAAGCCCGCCCTGCGCCAGCGCGCGAACGTCATCCGCATCGCGCCCCACCAGATTGGCCAGCGTGCGCTCCGGCTCTCCACCGAGATCACCTAGCGGTACCCGGGCTCCTGCGGTCCGTCCCGATCTGGCAGACGTTGCTTTCTCCTTGAACCGCTTGCCGGTAGTGGGATCCCATCCAGCGGCCGAGACAGAATCGACGGCATCGTCGCCATTGATTTCGAACCCGGCTTCGAAGAGGTCGTCCCCCAGGCTAAGGTCGATCGACGCTCCCCCACCACCTTCAAGCGAGAACAGCTCCAGGGAGTCGGGCGTGGCCGCGAAGTAGAGTCCAGCCGCGGCGGTTGCTTCGGTCAGAAGTCCCAGATCGGTCTGCCGCCACTGAACCACCTGAGGCCGCTGGTGTCCACTGTCGCGAGCATTCACCGAAAGCCCGATGGCGCCGGCCAGCTGATTGGCGAGGCCGCGCACATCGAGGTTGGAAAAACCCCGCACCGATTGCCGCTTCCTCAGACGATGCAAGGCGTCATAGGCTCGGACTCGAATATCCAGTCCGCCATCCGGCCCATAGCCAAACTCCACCGCCGTGACATCGCCCTTGAACAGGGTCTCGCGATCGGGGTCTCCCCGCACCACCGCGGACAGGCCCACGAGCACGGCTGCCTTCGTGGCCAGGTCCGCATCGGCGCCTTGAAACAGCAGCTCGAGCTGCGCCGGCATCGACAGGCACTGCTGCACTGTGATCGCGGCCAGCCTGCCGGCCTCGGCCTCAGTCAGCGGGGTTCCGGAGAGCTCCACCTCCAGCCGGCCAACAGCCGTCGCTGCCTTCACGCCGCACCTCCCGGCGGAGGAGGTATTTGGAGCGTCTGACCAGGCGACAAGCGCCACAGGTCCTCGATGTCGTTGAACTCCGCGATGTAATGCTCGGTGTCGGGGGTACCGTGCCTCTGTTGCGCCACCATGTAGAGCGGCTCAGTCGTGCCTCCGCCGTCGCCCACCAGGTCGTGAAACCGGACGTCCTTCGGATCTACCTCAGTAGGCCATTCCTCCGGGGCCGGCATCACGGGCTCCGTCGCCGGAACCGGGGCTATCGGCTGCTCGAGCGCACGCAGCATCCTGAGCCGGAGCCAGGACCGCTGCGGCGTACCGGATTGGGCGAAGTACTCGAGGCGCTCCGCCACTGCCACCACCACGCCGGGGACGTTCCAGCTCTTTCCCCATACGAAGCGAACCAGCGGTGGCCGACCGTACTCACCCTCGCGCAGGTTGTTCTCGGCCATATTCCACAACGGCTCAGTCAGGACTCGCACGCTCTCCGGCGGTTGGGGACGGACGAGTGAGACGTCGAACAGCAGGTCGAGCAAGAGCTCCGTCATTCCGCCTCCGGTAAAAAGCAGCGGACTGTCCGCCATCCCGGCTCCCGCCAGCGGTCCGCCGGTCGAGAGCCGCGGCCGCACTCCCGCCACCCGGCGCATGGCCACCGATGCGGGGTTCAGAAGACAGGGGATACGCTCCCCGCTCTCCTCAATCAGGAATGCGGCCCGCTCCATGAGGAGCCCGCCTGCTCCGCCTTCAGGCGGGCCCGGCGGTCCCACTCCCGGAACTGGCGCTGGATCGGGTCCATCTGCCATTGTTGCCATCCCCATTCGGGAAGTTGAGGCCACGGGTCTTCTGCTGACTCGCTGTCGCCAGCCGGACTCACTGGCTGCACTGGATGCTGTGGCTCCCGCTCGCCCCAGAGAACCGGCTGAAACCGAGTCGCTGGCCTGGTGGTCCCTTCAGCCATGGCCGGGGCGGCTGGTCTTTGGTGGGGCGGTCCGGTCGTCACGGCCTGGCGTGGTCGCGGGTGGCTGGGACGTGCTTGGCTCGACCCTGATTGGAATGCCCTGGGGGTAAGGCCGGCGGCGGGAGGCTGCGGCCGGGTCGTGACTGCTCTGGGGGGCTCATTGGATGCCGCCGGTGCAGTCAGGGGGACGATGACCGGGGAGACGCTGAGGTCAAGTTCCCGCGAGCTGTCTAGTACCGGGAGTCGGGCAGAAGGACCCGAGTTTGGAAGTCGCTCACCGGGGGACTTCTCTCCGGCCGGGGCGGCCCGATACTCGGGGCGACGGTCAACCTCGGATCCGGCCCCAGTGGACCGTTTTAGACCCTGGTCCAGGGCCAACCGTGGAGGGGGAGCCCGGAGCCGAACCCGCTCAGAAGGCGTCCGGACCTCCCGGTTTGGCGTCGCATTTCGAGCGTCCCCTTCCTTATATACGACATTCACGGCATTCGAATCCACGCGAGTCCGGCGGCCTTCCGACGGTGTTTGTTCGGGACCTGACAGGGCCACGGGAACGGCCGGCCGGAGGACCACAATGCGGTGGCTGGATGGCTGACGCGCCAGCAGCCAAGGGGCCTTGGCTCGAACCGTTGCAAGCCAGTGGGCTGGGGGCCCGTCGCCGAGGGAGTCGGCTGGCGGAGCATCGCCTTCGGCCCAGGTCTCCTCGCCCCGTCGCTCCCCCGCCCAGCGGAGCAGACGCTCCGCGGTGCGGCCCAAGGCCAGACCCGCGACTCGCGACAGCTGGCGGAGCAATCCCATCGTCAGGCCCGGATCAGGGTTTCGTACACCAGGGTCAGTTCTTCAATGGCCACCTCCTGGCCGAGGGCGTCTAGCGGCGCCCCGGCCCAGGAGGATGGCCATGCCTTGTCGAGGTTGAATCGCACGGCCTCGGTCTGCCCATCCTGCGCGAGCACGACGATCGACACGTTCTTCCGCTGGACCGTGCCTTTGACGGCCGAGTCGAGCCAGAGCCACAGATCCTTCGACGTGGTTAGGCCGTAGCGGAGCGTGACGTCCGAGTATTCGACCCGGCCGGGCAGCCGGTGTACCACCTGATGGTCGCCGCCCTCGCGGTACTTGATGGCTTCGACCCTGACGCCGAGGCCGGTGCACTGAGTGAAGTGGCCCTCGGTGATTCCCTGAATTACGAGCTTGAAGTTGTACGCACCGTACGGGTCGTTGAACACTCCAGGCGTGGCGCCCGGTGCCGGAGCTGGTGCGGGTTGGGCTGGTGCAGTCATGGTCTCCTCGAGTGCTCAGGTTTCGATTTCGACGCCGCCGGCGTACTGGCCGATGCGGAAGATGATGAACTCCGCCGGTTTCACCGGCGCGATGCCGATCTTGTCACGACCCGCCCTGATCGATCGATTCGGGCGGGTTGGTCTCTTCGTCGCACTGCACGAAGAAGGCTTGCTCGGCTGTGCGGCCCATGAGGGCTCCGTCGCGCCATACCACCCGGAGGAACGCGCTGACGTCGCGCTTGATGTCCTGCCACAGAGGTCGGTCGTTGGGCTCGAAGACGACCCATCGCGTGCCGCGGGCGATCGACTCCTCGATCATGTTGAACAGGCGCCGGACGTTGAGGTAGCGCCACTCGCTGGCCTCGGCCGACACGGTTCGCGCGCCCCACACCCGGATCCCCTCGGTCGCAAACCACCGGATGACGTTGACGCCAGCGGGATTGAGCTGCTCCTGTTCCCCGCGAGTGACCCGATAGGTGACGTCGAGCGCTCCCCGGATGGTCTCGTTGGCCGGTGCCTTGTGCACGCCTCTCGTCGCGTCGGTCCTGCCGTAGATGCCCGCCATGTGTCCTGATGGGGGCACCTGCACCAGCTCGCCCTTGCTGGAGAGAGGGTCGGTGACGATGAGCCGCGGGAAGTAGAACGCCCCATACCCGCCATCAGACTGCCGAGGACGGAGTCCCGCTCCGCCGGCCCGACCACCGCCACCGCCGGCCCCACCACCTTCGCCCGCCCCCGCTCCACCACCACCGGCTTTGGGCCTCGGAGGCTCCGCCACTTTTGTAAGCAGATCGATCTTGGGAACCTCTTTCGGGGGGTCGAGCACTGCGACTCGGTCCTTGAGCTTCTCGCAGTGTCCCAGCAGCGCGTCATAGCTCGCCGCATCGGCATAACCCGGAGCCGCGACGATCGCCACCTCGTCATTCGCTTCGAGTGTGGCCAGACCCGTCGGGGAGGAGCCTGTCCTTCCCGAGATTCACCACGACGCAACGGGTCCCGCCGTTCTGAAAGAAGCCGAACACGGCGTGTGACAAGTCGGTGCTCACGTCCTTGGGATTGGGCGGCGCAAAAAGCCGGAGGAATTCCGACCAGTTGTTGACCGGGGTGGCATCACCGACCAGGGCGTCCGCGTTAGGCGCCACACCGAGAAACGCCGCCATGCTGGTCCCGACCGCGCCGATCGGACGCGCGCCGGTACTGACCTCTTCGATGTAGATGTCTGGAGCGAAGTAATTAGGCATCGGTCACGACTCCGGCAGAGGGACAGAGATCACAAGCGGCTCGTTCGAGGACGCCTCGGCCTGCACGGTCAGCCGAACGCCCTTGGCGGCGATGGACAACGTGGGATCGGGAGGACCGGTGGGAACGCCCACGAGGGTGAAGTCGCCCCGATGGTCCGAGTAGGTGGTGAGGCCTGCGCTGGCGACTTCGATCCTGGCGCCGGCGATCGGGATGTTGCCCGGCCCGACGATCCGCCCGGCGACCCGGCGGGAGAGCGCATATTCGGTTACTACTGGCTGCCGCACGAGCGGCACCCGCTTCTTGACTCGGGGACGCTCCAGCGCTTCGCGCACCACCAGTGCGGGCCGAGCCGCCACCCGCAACGCCAACCACAGATCGGGACCGGCACCATCGCGCTCGAGCTCGGGAGAGCCCCGGTCGAGCGCCGCGAACCCGAGCGCGACGATGAGCCGGTCGGCCACGCTTCTGCTCGATCCGGTTACGGTGACGAGATAGCGGGCGAACATCAGGAGAGATTGGGGCTGGCGCGAAAGCGATCGGGCCTGGGTCGCCGGCGAAATTCCCAGGAACGTCAGGAGAATCCGGGTGGCCCCTTCGAGCAGCGGCTCGGCCCCGAGCGGCCCGAACGAAACCGCAACATCGCCAGCCGCGGTCCGGATCCAATCGGACACGAGCCGAGCTTCCACCACGTCCAGCGGATCGCTGTCCACTGTCGCGGCCGGCTCCCGGCCAGCTTCGCTAGCAATCGTCTCGCCCATCTCGCCACCTTGGCGTCTCGTGTTCAAGCAAGCGACGCCAACCGCCGTGGACTTTCTGAGGTTGAATGTCCCGGATATACGGATCAATCCCGAGACACGCAAGAGCCAGTGTTTTTCTGACGTGAACTTTTGCGGTCAACACTCCCCGCTTGCAGTCGCGGGTACCGGGCTCGATATTCTCGAAAATCTCGCATAGCAGATGGTGGAGGTCACATGGCAAAGCTGCGCGTCGCTGCATTTCCAATGCACGAGCACGAGCTGGCTGCTGTGTCCCAGCGCATGCCTGGTGCCGCAGTGAGCGAGGGTCTCGTGGTTGGCGAGATCGAGGTGGCCGATCTCGAGCGACTCCGCGACGACGGTATTCTGGTCCAGCCCCTGAACCTTGCCGAGCCGGAGCCGCCGCAGGTGCGCTTTCGCGGAGGGTTCGCACTTCCTGAAGCAATGGTGGTTCCAGGACCCGCTCACACCATTTACCGGCTGCGACCCACGGGCCCACTGATGCCGGAGTGGCGGGCCAGGCTGGACGCGCTGGGCGTCGAAATCTTGGAGGCCCTGCCCGGATTCGCACTTCAGAGCCGGATACCGCCCGAAAACGTCGCTGCAGTGAACCAGTTGGAATTCATCGCGGGAGCGGCAGAACCGATCGGCGCCGCCACCGCGCAGGTTCCGGTATTCGGGGCGATGCGGGGCCTGCCGCCCCGTGATATCAGTGTGGCACCGTACGACGTGATGCTGCGGGCCCCAGCCGTGCTCGATCAGTTTCTGGCCTGGCTCGGTGGTAAGCAAGTCACTGTCGGTGGAGCCCGCGGGATGAAGGTCCGCCTGTATCTCCCGGAAGGAAGTCCACTCATCGGACAGATCCAGGCTCAGGTCGACTGGGTCGATCGGATCGAGGAGTACGTCCCTCCGACACTGCACAACGACCTTGCACGACAGAGGCTCGGCATCGATCAAGCTGCTCCTTCGGGTGCTCCGTTCCCGCTGGAGGGGGAGGGCGAAATCGTCGCCGTGGCCGACACGGGCATCGATGATTCACATCCTGATTTCAGAAATCGCATCGTCGGCAAACGCGCGCTCGGCCGGCCTCCCGACGACACATCGGACCCGCATGGTCATGGTACCCACGTGGCCGGATCGGTGCTCGGCGATGGCTCTGCTTCAGGCGGCAAGATCAAGGGGGCAGCGCCGAAGGCGCGGCTCTTCTTCCAGTCGCTGTTGGACCGGAACGAGGGCTTGGGAGGTCTGCCGTTCATGCTGGAGGATCTGTTCGAGGAGGCGTATCAGGCCGGTGCCCGGATTCACAACAACAGCTGGGGCTCCGCCACGTCCTCGACTTATAGAATCGCGAGCAGCGAAGTCGACGCCTTCGTCCACCGCCGGAAGGACATGCTGGTCGTCATCTCGGCCGGAAACGAAGGCTCGGCGGCGGATCCGCCGATCGGAAGTCGTAATGCTGAACCTGGCTTCGTGGACTGGCTCAGCATCGGAGCGCCAGCAACATGCAAGAATGCGTTGACGGTTGGCGCCAGCCGGAGCAGCCGGACCGAGGGCGGGTTGGCCGGGATGACGTACGGCCAGTTCCGGCCCCACAAGTTTCCTGACCATCCCGTCTCCCAGGCACGGATCTCGGGCGACCCTGAGGCCATCGGCGCCTTCAGCAGCCGCGGCCCGTGTGACGACTACCGGATCAAGCCCGACGTCGTCGCGCCGGGAACGGACATCCTCTCCTGTCGCTCGAGCGCTGCGCCCCTCCACAACTTCTGGGGGCAGTATGCCGCCAATGACCGATATGCCTTCATGGGCGGAACCAGTATGGCCGCTCCGCTGGTCAGTGGGTGCGCGGCGCTGGTCCGGGAATACTACGTGAAATTTCGCAGTCACCAGCCCAGCGCCGGACTGCTGAAGGCCACACTGATTAATGGCACGGTGAAGCTGAACGGAGCTGACGCGATCGCCGATTATCCCGATCTTCCCAACTACCACCAGGGTTTCGGCGCCGTGCATCTTCCAACCACGATCCCGACGACACGCACTCCCGAGCTCGGGCTCGAGTTCTTCGACAACTGGAATGACCTCTCTACCCATTTTGCAACGACCGGACGCCGGCTGCGGTTTAGGATTGGTTCCAGCGGAGGCCGCCTTCGTATCTGTCTGGCGTACACCGATGCGCCGGGCCGCGGAGTGCAGAACAACCTGGATCTCCTGGTGGAAGTGCCCGGGGCTCGGCGCAAGCGCTTCGGCAACGAGAAGGTTCCTCGAGGTTTCAACGGTCCGGACGCAAACAATAATGTCGAGTCGGTCACCATCGAGGATGCGCCACCCGGTGATTACCTGATTGCCGTGGTGGCGACCAACATTCTGAAACCGCCGCAGGATTTCGCCCTGGTCGTGACCGGCAATCTCACCAGCGCGCTGCGGCCGGAGTGATCGACGGTCCTTCCGGCAACGCAAAGGAGTGGGCCATGCAGATCCACGGAATGGGTTTGGACCTCAAGGGTCAGCGGCTGTTTCCCGGAATCGATAGCTCCACCTTCAGTAACCGGCTCATCGACGCGTTGTCCCTGAATGGACCGCGCGTCAAGGACCTCGCTCGCGCCGGCGATCGAGGCGTGGCGTTTCGGGGAGAGCAGCCGCGGGGCGTGATCGACATCGGGGATATCATCGCCGCCGGCTGGACATTTCTGATCAACCGCGACGATCCCCGGCGAGCCGAGATTATCTCGGCGCTGGAGCCGCTGGCAAAGCACCGAAAGATGGACGATCCGGCCTCACCGCTGATGTACGTGGAGTCGGACCCAGCCGAGTGGGGAGCCTGGCTGGAAGACAATTACCAGTCGCTGGCGCTGGAAGGCAAGCGGATTCCCCGCTACATCATGATCGTGGGAGGGCCGGACCAGGTGCCGTTCGGCTTCCAATCACTGCTGGACTCGATCGCGAATGTCGGACGGGTCGATTTTCCGTCGCTGGACCACCTGGCGACATATGTGGCCAAGGTGATCCGCCTGCAGCAGGCAGCCGATCCCGTCGTGACCCGCGACGCCGTCGTGTTCGCACCTGACGGCGGACCGAACGATCCCACGCACTTCAGCCGCCGCTATATGGCCGAGCCGATTGCCGACCTCATCACGAAGGATCTCAAGCTGGTAACGACCACCCTGGTTGGAGACCAGGCGACCAAGAGCGCGCTGGCAACGGCGCTCTCCGGGACAACGCCCGCGCTCGTGTTTACTGCCTCTCACGGACTCGGCGCCCTGAGCGAACAGTTTGACGTTCAGGCGCGGTATAATGGCGCCATCTGCTGTCAGACCCGGGGTGCGCTGACGCTGGACGCGCTTTTCGGCGGGGACGACGTTCCGTCGAATGGCCAGCCGTTCCTCGAGGGCTCGATATTCTTTCAGTTCGCCTGCTACGGCTACGGCACGCCCGCCATGAGTGAGTACGCCCACTGGCTCGATCAGCCCAACAAGGAGACCCGAAACACCGACCGAGACTTCGTCGCGGCCTTGCCAAAGAAGTTGCTGGCTCATCCTCGGGGACCACTCGCCTTCATCGGCCACCTCGACACCGCGTTTCTTCATGGCTTCGCGGACGCGGCGGCACCCGAAACGATTGATCGCTGGCACAACCGCATACAACCGTTCGTGAGCGCTATCCGGATGTTGCTGGAGGTACAGGCCTCCGGCCTGGCCATGCAATCCATGAACGAGCGCTACTCCACCCTGAACGCCCTCCTGGCGAATACCTATGATCGGATTCAACGCGGCAAGATGCAGTGGAACCAGGGTAGCGTGAACCGCTTCCTGGACAGCTGGATCACCCGGGGGGATGCCGAGAACTACATGATCTTCGGAGATCCCGGTGTCTGCCTTCGCCTGCCCGCGGCATGACAACCGCGGTTGACGACAAGGGGGAGCGGCTGCTCCGGATCTTCCAGCTCATGCAGGAGGCGCCGCCGCTTCTGTTCGAGGCAGATCGCCTGAAAGCAGCCGGCAGGATAGATACGGCGGAGCAGACGTTGGCGAGGCTGGCTGCCACGTTGGAGCGGCAGTTCGAGGAGACGCTCGAGCACGACCGTCTTTTCCCCGAGACGCCCTTCGGTGCCGGTTCCGTGCTCGAACAACTGCTCGATGCCCTCCTCACCCGTGCCGACTTGCTGGAGACTCTTCGCCACCGGGAAGAGGCCGAGACCCTTCGCGAGACAGCGATTGCACTTGCCCGCTCACATGAGCAGGCCCCACAGCTGGCTGAGCGTCAGCGCCAGCGCGCGGCAGCGTTCCTCTCACAGGCGCGCTATCACGAGGCGGCCGGAGCGCTGGCGGCGGCGCGGGACGAGTTCACCCGCCTGGGCCAGACGCTGAGTACCGCCCATGTCGCAGTCGACCTGGCTGAGCTGTACGAATGGCTGGGTGACCTAGGGCGGGCGAAAGAGGAGGCCGCGCGCACCCGCCAGGTCATCGAGCCCCTGCTTGGCGCCGCAGCCCCCTCCTTCGCCGATGCGTTCACTGCTATCGCTGCCGGAAAGTTCGAGGAGGCCCAGGCCTCGGCCGAGCTTCACGGCTATCTGGTACGAACTGACGCAACTCGAGGCCGAGGGTGGCTCGCTCGCTGGGCGACTACGACACCGCTGCTGCCCTGTTCCTCATGGTTCGGGAGAGGATCGACGCGTGGGTGGCGCCGGCGGTCGACTTTCGACTGGCGAGAACCGAGATCGAGCGGGGGCGTGTAGCCCAGGGCCTTGCGGA
>CAWEMG010000017.1:0-111705 GCA_963810165.1 uncultured Gemmatimonadales bacterium | reverse complement strand
GCTAACGACCGCATGGAAAACATCGGCGCCCGCCGGCTGCACACCGTCATGGCGGCGCTGATGGAGGACGTGCTGTTCGAGCTGCCTGACTACCCTGAAAAGCGGATCGTCTTCAACGCCGGCAACGTCAGAGACCGGCTGGTGAAGATCATCAGCGACGACGACCTGAGGAGGTACATACTGTAAGCGGGACAGCGGGACGGCGGGACAGTGACAAACAGGTAAGGAGATGACAAACAGTTAAGGAGATCGAGGTGGGTCGCTAGCGACGACGTTCTCTGTGTATTTCCTGCCCCGCTGCCCCGCTGCCCCGCTGCCCCGCTGCCCCGCTGCCCCGCTGCCCCGCTGCCCCGCTGCCTCCCCGCTTCCCCGCTCCCACCTCCAGCCGTATGTTAGCCCCTCAGGCAATGAACAGGAGGGCATGGAGGGCGTTCTGGTGGGTCCCGGCACAGTCCTGGCCGAACGCTACACGCTCGAACGTGAAGTCGGGCGCGGGGGCATGGCCACGGTGTACCTGGCACGAGACTCCAGGCATAGCCGCTCGGTCGCCGTCAAGATTCTTCGTCCGGAGATTGCGGCCTGGCTTGGGCACGAGCGCTTCCTCCGAGAAATCCAGATCGCTGCTGGACTCACCCACCCGCACATCCTTCCGCTCTACGACTCCGGCGAGGCCGGCGGTCTCCTCTATTATGTCATGCCCTACGTGGACGGCGAGTCGCTGCGCGACCGTATTGGGCGTGAGGGTCGGCTCCCGCACGAGGACGCCCGACGAATAGCTCGTGAGGTAGCCGACGCACTGTCGTACGCGCACTCACACAACGTCGTCCATCGAGACATAAAGCCGGGAAATATCCTGCTCGAAGGGCGTCATGCGGTGGTGGCCGACTTCGGAATCGCCCGGGCCCTGAGCCAGGCTGTGGGAGATGAGATTACCACTAGTGGTCTGGTCATCGGTACGCCGATGTACATGAGTCCCGAACAGATCTCCGGGTCCCAGATCGACGGCCGCAGCGATATCTACAGTCTCGGCTGCGTACTTCATGAGATGGTGCTGGGCGAGCCTCCTTTCAAGGGTCCCTCACCGCACGTCATCGCCGTCGAGGCAGTTGTATGAGGACCTGCCACGGCTCGCCGCGGCGGATGCTACGTTGCCTCCGGACATCTCGCGCCACGATCGAGAAGGCCATGGCGAAGTCTCCGTCCGCCCGATTCGATGACGCCGCATCCTTTGCCGATGCGCTCGCAACGACCGGCACTCGCGGAATCGCTGCTCCGCCGGTGCGGCGCCCGCGCCGGAACTGGCGCTACGGCGCGACGGTCGCGGTGCTGCTCGCCGGAGTGGCATTCCTGTGGTGGTACGTGCGGCAGGCGGCGTCCCCGGTTCAGCCCGCGTGGGTCCTGGTCTCGGACTTCGAGGGCTCGCCCGGAACCGGCAACGTGCCGGACGCCGTCCGGGAGCTGGTGACGGCGGAGCTCGACCAGTCGCGTTATGTGGCCACGATGCCTCGCCAGCAGGTGAAAGGCATCATGCGAGACGCAGGGCTGTCTGATTCAACTCAGCTCACAGTGGATCGGGTGCGGGAGCTCGCCTTTCGAAGCTCAGTTCGCGCCATTCTCACCGGTAGCGTACAGGCGATACAACCTGGACAGTATTCCATCGTGGTTCGGGCGATCGACGCCGAGAACGGAAATGCAATCCTCTCAGCTGTGGAGTCGGCTACCGACAAGACCTCGTCTCCAAAGCGCAGGAGATCGGAAGACAAATAAGGCGCGGACTGGGTGAACGGCGTTCCGAGATCGAGTCGAACAAGCCGTTGACGCAGGTCGCTACTCCCTCGTTCGATGCCTACCGAAGTTCGTCGATGCGCTGAGCCTGACCGCTAAAGGGGACTAGAAGCGAGTAACCGCCTCCTGCGGCAAGCACTTGCGTTGGATACCGATTTGCTGGAGCGTGGGTGTCGATGTCGGCGAACTATGCACTGGCGCGAGACTCCGATTCCTCCCGGCTGGCACTGCTGGAGGCACTCAAGCGGCCCCACCGGCTGAACACCGCCCAACGCTACCGCCTGGAAGCGGAGGCGGCGTATCAGTTCCGCTACGATCTGCCTGCGGCAGTACGCTGGTACGAGCTGCATTTGGAACACGCACCGCAATCGGGTGGCGGGTATAACAACATGGGAGTGTATCTGGCGTCGCTGGGGCGCTATGAGGAAGCCCTCGACGCCTTCCGCACTGCCGCCGACTCGAATCCGTTCGGCCCGGCCCAATCACAGATTCAGATCTCCAACGTTGCCGCCATGCTTCTTGCCTTGGGGCGGATGGAGGAAGCACGCAAGCGGCGGATCAGCTCACAGGTCCGTTTGCGGAGGAAGCCCGGCTGTTACAGGCAACAGCGAGGGGTCAATGGGCGTGGTGGAGAGCCTCGCACCAGGCCCGGCTCTGGAGCCGGGGACTCCTCCCTGGCTCCAGGGCCCGGCTGTGACCATGTGGGCGGGATCTCTTGCTGCGCGCGGGGCTGTGTCGGCAGCCGATCAGAAGCTGATGACAGCTGCCGCCGCTGCAGTCGGTCCTCGATCCCGGTGGTACCGGCATGCAGGCTTGCTCCTGGAATCAGTCAGCGGAAGGCCGATTGCTCCGCTGCCGGATTCACATGCGAGGGACACCTCGCCTGCAGGACTTACGCTCCGAGGGCTGGTGGCGGCGGCCCGCGGTGACAGCGCTGGCGCCCGAGCCGCGCTGGAGGCACTCAGCCAGGTCCCGCCGGTCGAGCGCCTTCGCCTGGGTGATGGTCCAGCGTTGATCGAGGCACGGATCGCCGCGCACGGAAAGCGGTGGAACGAAATCAGCCCTCTTCTGGCGGCCCGCGCGCAACGCGGTGAGCACGATGGCTCCAGCCCGGACCAGGTCGCCAGCATTGCTGTTCGCTGGCTGCTGGCCGACGCCTACGAACAAGTCGGCAAGCCGGATTCTGCGGTCATCTACTTCGCGTTGGCTGTGGAACCCACGCGTGTGCCGTTCAGCCATCTCGCTCTTCGCGGCCTGGCCTACCCGTTCGCGCAGCGCCGGCTGGCGCTGCTCTATGGCAAAATGGGTAACGCCAGCTTAGCGACTTCCACTGGCGCAGCTTCCAGGCGGCCTTTGTGACGCCTGATCCTGACCTGAGGGCCCTCACGATCCGGAACAAGCCGGCACTGGCTGCAGGAGAACGACGCTAATCCTACTCGTCACGGAGGTACCTATGCGTGCTCATGTCAAGTTCATACCTGCCGGCCTCCTGCTGTCGATGGCCTGCTCGGATTCACCTAGACCCCCCGCAGCCGACAGCACTGCTGCGGTGCAGCCGGCCTTGGATCAACAGGCTATGGTGAGTGACACCAAACCCACGCCGCGACTGGTGTCCGTATCACGCTGCCTCAAGTTCCGCGTCCCGAAGGATTGTCCACCACTCACGAGCGATGAATGTCTGGCACTGGTACGAACTCAGCCGGAGACACGCATCCGAGTCCCGCCCTCGCCCGCACTCAGCCGAGGGATACCATCCGAGCCCGGCTGTGGACCTGACCGAGAGGAGTTCAGGCTGATTCTCAAGCCTTGCCCTGCTGCGATTAAGGCGCAGTTGCCTGACACCAAGCCGACGCCGGCGCCACGCTGAAGCCACCGCTGTCTTCACGTAGCTTGATCCAGCAGCCGCTCCCCGCACGCTGGACTGTATTCAGCGCCGCCGTCCTCTCCCTGTTGGTCGTGAGCCTGTACCAGAGGGCGGCCTCGCCCAACCGGGGCCGCCCTCTGCCTGCTGCGGTCCGCGCCAGCTCGGTCGCTGTGCTGCCTTTCATCAACACCAGTCCCGATGTGGCCGACGACTATCTCGGCCATGGCCTCGGCGCCGATCTGACCGAGGCGCTCACCCGAGTGCCGGGACTCGACGTTCGCTCGCGCTCCTCCGCCTTCGCGCCCCGGCAGGCCCGGGGAGATCCGCGGCTGGCCGGCCGGCGCATGGGAGTCGCGACCGTGCTGGTGGGAGACGTCCGCCGGTCGGCCGACCGGGTGCGAGTGACCGCGCGTCTGGTCGACGTGGAAGAAGGCTTCGATGTCTGGTCCGAGGCCTACGAGCGCGAGGCCCGGGAGTTGTTCGATATCGAAACCGAGATTCGGAACGCCGTGGCCGTGGCGCTTCGAGCACCGGCTCCCGGCGACTCAGCTTTGCAGCGCCAGGCGCCCACGGCCAGCTTCTCCGCCTACGACGCCTACCTGGCGGGCCGCTACGAGCTGGACCGGCTCACGCCTGGCAGCAACCGGCGGGCCCTGGCACATCTGACGCACGCGGTGCGGCTCGACTCCAGCTTCGCCCAGGCGTACGTCTCGCTGGGAGAGGCCTACCTCCGCGGCGGAGGGGTCGAGGCGATGTCACCGCTCACGGCGGTGCCGCTCGCGAAGGCGGCGGTTCTGCGGGCGCTGGAGCTGGACAGCAGCCTGGCCGGCGCGCACGCGGTGCTGGGGACGATCCACTTCGTCTTCGATCGGAATTGGAGCCGGGCCGAGGCGGAGTATCGCCGAGCCCTGGCCCTGGACCCCGGCGTGGCCGAGTTGTATCCGCCCTACGCGCGGTACCTGCTGGCCATGGGGCGGATCGACGAGTCGCGCGCGGTGATCGAGCGGGCGCTACAGCTGAGCCCGCTGTCGCCCGAGCTGACGGCGCTGCTCGGATGGCACTATCTCAACGCTCGGCAGAACGACCGCGCGCGCGAGGCGCTTGAGCGCGCCATCGCGATGGACTCGGCGGCATGGCGCCCTCACTTCGACCTGGCCCTGCTGGAGCGGGCGGCCGGCAACTATCCGGCGGCCGAACGGCATCTGCGGCTTCCGCTCGCGGCCTTTCCCCAGCGAGTCGAGATTCAGGCCGCTCAGGGGCAGCTCTACGCCGCCAGCGGCCGGGTCGACGAGGCCAAGGCAGTACTCCAGCAGCTCCGGAGCGCGGCCGTGGACCGCTACGTCTCACCCTACCTCATTGCCTCGGTGCAGGCGTCGCTGGGACAGCGGACCGCGGCGTTCGTCTCGCTGGACCGAGCGGTCAAGGAGCGCTCGGAGCTGATCGCGTTTATCCGGGTCGACCTGAGGGTGGACTCGCTTCGCACCGACCGCCGCTTTGCGCGCCTCCTGCGACAACTTCGGTTGCCGTAAAAGGCTATTGGCTATTGGCTATGGGCTATTCGCAGAATCGTGGGTTGCCCGTGACGGAGTATGGACAGCCAATAGCCAATAGCCCATAGCCCATAGCCAATAGCCAATAGCGCCCTATCCGGCTACAATCCCACCCGGCAACACTGGCTCCCCGGAGAGATCCTTCGCTGTGCTCAGGATGACGGCCGGGGTGTACTCCTCCAGAGATTTTTTATGAGCCCCGGCCGTCACTTCCTCGCCATCCCCGACTTCAGCAAGTCCGAGCTGCTCGCCCTGTTCGATCTCGCGGGGCGGATGAAGCGCGGCGATTATCGCGAAAAACCGCTGCTGGGCAAGACGCTGGGGATGATCTTCGCCAAGTCCTCCACCCGCACCCGGGTCTCGTTCGAGGTCGGTGCCTTCCAGCTCGGCGGGCACGCGCTCTTCCTCTCGTCGCGCGACATCCAGCTGGGCCGGGGCGAGCCGATCCGCGATACCGCCCGGGTCCTCTCCCGCTATCTCGACGGCATCATGATCCGCACCTACGATCACGCCGACGTGGAGGAGCTGGCCCGCTTCGCATCGATTCCCGTCATCAACGGACTCACCGATCTGCTGCACCCTTGCCAGGTGCTGGCCGACCTGCTCACCGTGAGGGAGACGCTGGGCGGCTGGGACGGGAAGGTCGTCGCCTGGATCGGCGACGGAAACAACATGGCCAACAGCTGGCTCAACGCCGCCGGCAGTCTCGGCTTCGAGCTGCGGCTCGCCTGCCCCAGGGGCTACGAGCCCAACCCGGAGATTCTCGCCCGCAACTCGAAGAAGACCCGTATTGCCGTCACTACCGATCCGCGCGAGGCGGCCCGGGGCGCTCACGTCATCAATACCGATGTGTGGGCATCCATGGGGCAGGAGGAGGAACAGGAGAAGCGGGCGCGCGCCTTCCAGGGTTACATCGTGGATGAGGGGCTGATGAAGCTGGCCGACCCCGGCGCCGTCTTCCTCCACTGCCTGCCGGCGCACCGGGGCGAAGAGGTCGCGGAGGGAGTGATCGAGGGCCGGCAGTCGAAGGTGTGGGACCAGGCCGAGAACCGGCTGCACGCGCAGAAGGCGGTGATGGCGGTACTGATGGGGGAAAGTGTGAGCGGGAAAAGCAAAAGCGTGAGCGGTGAGCGGGAAAAGCATGTCACCCTGAGGGAGCGTAGCGACCGAGGGGGCCGAAACCCTAAGAGAAAGAAATCATGACGGCGACAACTGAGCTCAAGCGCACCGCGCTATACGATGCCCACCGGGCCTTGGGCGCCAAGATGGTCCCCTTCGCCGGCTGGGAGATGCCGGTGCAGTATCCCTCCGGGATCCTGGCCGAGCACCACGCGGTGCGCACCGGCGCCGGGGTGTTCGATGTGTCCCACATGGGAGAGTTCGAGATCACCGGGCCCGACCGGAACGCCTTCGTGAACCGCGTCACCTGCAACGACGTGAGTGCGCTGGAGCCCGGCGGGGTACAGTACTCCGCCATTCTCACGCCCGAGGGCACGTTCGTCGACGACTGCACCGTGTACCGGTTCGAAGACAAGCTCATGATCGTGGTCAACGCCTCGAACACCGCCAAGGCGTGGGAGCACATCGTGGAGCAGAAGGGCGGCATCAACGTTCGCCTGAAGGACATCTCCAGCGAGGTGGGGCTCCTGTCGGTCCAGGGCCCTCACGCCGAAGGGGTGCTCCAGCCGCTGACCGACACCCACCTCCCCGACGTGGCCTACTACCACTTCGTTACCGGCAAGGTCGCCGGTGCCGAGTGCTTCATCTCGCGGACCGGGTACACCGGCGAGGACGGCTTCGAGCTGTACTGCCGGGAACGGGACACGCTGAAGATCTGGGAGGCCCTCCTCGCCGGCGGCGCCAAGCCGATTGGGCTCGGTGCGCGCGACTCGCTCCGCACCGAGATGGGCTACGCGCTCTACGGCAACGAGATCGACCAACACATCACCCCGCTCGAGGCAGGGTTGGGCTGGATCGTGAAGCTGGACAAGGGATCGCCCTTCACCGGAGACACGGCGCTCCGGGCCCAGAAGCTGCGCGGGGTCACCCGGAAGCTGGTGGGCTTCCAGCTGCAGGGCCGCGGCTTCCCGCGCCACGGCTATCCGGTGTACCACGAGGGCCGTGAAGTGGACCTGGTGCGGAGCGGCACCATGAGTCCTTCGCTGGGCCTGCCGATCGGCACCACCTACCTGCCGGCCGCCGCGGCGAAGGTAGGCACCAGGTTCGAGGTCGAGTGCCGGGGTGAGCGTCTGCCTGCGGAGGTGGTGAGCCGGCCATTCTGGAAGAAGGGAACCGCGAAAAAAACGGGGTAGCAGGTGCGCAGATCGATTCGCCTCCCCTCCGCCAGCTTCTGCGCGGACGCCAAAGCCGAAGGAAGAAAAGAGTTTAGCCGCCGTCCCGATATTCGACGCACCCGCAGCTAGCTGCACACCTAACCGCAGTCCCCTGCAGGACTTGCGACCCATTCCGCTCATCCATAGGATCATTGTAGAAGGAGCAATGTGGCCGTTCCCCCTGATCCGTCCCCGTCTTGGAGGCGGCACCCCAAGGAGGCCCTATGCCAGTCCGCCTCAGCCAGGCCACGATTCTCGTGGTGGATGACGAAGTCGAGCTCCGCCAGCTGATCGTCCGGCACCTCCGGATCGAGGGCTACAAGGTGCTCGAGGCCGGCTATGGGATGGAGGCGCTCGCTGTAGCGGCCAGCTCGCCAGAGTCGATCGATCTCGTCCTCAGTGACATCCGGATGCCAGGCATGCCAGGGACCGAGCTCGCGCAGCGTCTGATGGCAGAGCATCCAGGCTTGCAGGTGGTTCTCATGTCGGCCCACCCTATTGATGATCTGACGTTCAGCGCCGACTGTCGCGGTGTCATCACCGTACTCACCAAGCCATTCGAGAGTAGGAGTCTGCTGGCACTGGTGAAGCTTGTGCTGGACACGACCTCCACCACGCCGGAACAGGCGGAGCCTCTCAAGGCGCCGCGGCTACGAAATATTCGAAACAGTTGGAAGATCAGTCGCAACAAAAGACCAACCGGGTCAGCCAGAGGGCAGGCTAACCTGACGCTCGACAAATCGGACCCGTCCGGGACTACAGGAGACGAGCACTAAAGGTCCCGAGCGCGAGAAACGCGGAAAGTAAATTCAGGGGTGAGCCAGAGCGCCCCGGAGCTCCGATGGATTTGACAGGCGAACAGATCGCTGCGGCACATCGTCTGGTTCAGCCGCACATCCGGCGCACGCCCGTAGTCGAGGTCCCGTCGTCTGACTTTGGTCTGGCGCCCTCCGTTCAGCTCAGCCTCAAGCTCGAGCTGATGCAGCACACCGGATCGTTCAAGCCTCGTGGTGCCTTCACCAACTTGCTTCGGCGCAAGGTGCCGCCCGCGGGTGTGGTCGCCGCGTCCGGCGGCAACCACGGCGCCGCGGTGGCCTTCGCCGCCATGCGACTCGGCATACCCGCAAGGATTTTCGTGCCCACCGTTGCATCCGCCTCGAAGGTTCAGCTGATCAAGGACTGCGGGGCCGATGTGGTGGTCGGAGGCGACCGCTATGCCGACGCGCTGGCGGCCAGCCAGGAGTGGGTGGAGTCGAGCGGCGCCATGGCGGTACACGCCTACGACCAGCCCGAGACGATCCTGGGGCAGGGCACCGTCGCCACCGAGCTGGAGGCCCAGGCGCCCGGGCTCGATACCCTGCTGGTGGCGGTCGGCGGCGGCGGGCTGCTGGGCGGCATTGCAACCTGGTACGCCGGGCGACGCGGCATTCGACTGATTGCCGTCGAGCCCGACCAGGCGCCCACGCTGACCCGGGCGCTCGCAGCCGGACGGCCGGTGGATGCGGAGGCCGGCGGCATCGCGGCGGACTCGCTGGCCCCGCGCCGGGTGGGCGAGCTGATGTTCCCGTTGGCGCAGCGCCACGTCGAGAAGGTGGTGTTGGTGAACGACGAGGAGATCCGAAGGGCGCAGCAGGAGCTGTGGCGGGTGCTCCGGGTGGTCGCCGAGCCGGGTGGAGCGGCGGCGTTCGCGGCGCTGCTGAGCGGCGGGTATCGGCCGCGCGCCGGAGAGCGGGTCGGCGTGGTGGTCTGCGGCGGAAACACGACGGCCGTCGACTTCGGGCCCGGCGTTGTACCTTGATCCATGCGATTGCTACTGGCGCTCTGCTTCGTTGTTGGTTGCCGGTCCTCGCCGCCGCCGGTGGACCCCTCCGCTCTGGACCCCATTGCAACCCGCTACGTCACCCTGGCGCTCGGCCTGGGCCGCCACGATCCCAACTACGTCGACGCATACTATGGCCCGGACTCGCTGCGAACCGCAGCTGCCGCCGAATCGCTGGCCGTCGCCGGGGTTCTCGCACAGGCGGATTCGCTGGTGCGGGTACTGGGCGACAGCGTGCCGTCATATTCCGATTCGATGGTGCGCCTGCGGCACCGCTATCTCCGCACCCAGCTTGGCTCGATGGCGGCACGGGCCCGCATACTGGGAGGACAGCGGCTCAGCTTCGATGAGGAGGCAAAGGCGCTGTACGATGTCACCCCGCCGCGCTTCGACGACGCTCACTTCGACTCGCTGCTGGCCCGACTCGATTCGCTGCTGCCCGGTCAAGCGTCGCTGGCCCAACGGGTCCAGAGCTTTCGCGACCGGATGGTCATTCCCGCCCGCCGGGTAGACACCGTCTTCCGCGCCGCTATCGCGGCCTGCCGGGCCCGCACCCGGGCTCGCATGCAGCTCCCCGAGGGCGAGCGGTTCGACCTGGAGTACGTGAAAGGCACTCCCTGGAATGCCTACAACTGGTACAAGGGCGGTTTTCACAGCCTGATCCAGGTCAACCTCGACTTTCCCATTCCGGTGGATCGCGCGGTGGACCTCGCCTGTCACGAGGGATATCCCGGCCACCACGTCTACAACGCCAGCCTGGAGCAGGCGCTCTTCCGGAACCGGGGCTGGGTCGAGATCTCGGTCTATCCCCTCTTCAGCCCCCAGTCGCTGATCGCCGAGGGAAGCGCCAATTTCGGGATCGACATGGTGTTTCCTCCGGCGGAGCGCACCGCCTTCGAGCGGGATTCTCTTTTCCCGCTGGCCGGACTCGACACAACGCTGGCCCAGCGCAATGCGGCGGTCCGCACCGTGGTCGAGCAGCTGAACTACGCCCGCAATGAAGTGGCGCGGCGCTATCTCGACGGGGACTTGGCCGGGGGGAGGCGGAGGCAGCGATGAGCCGGTACTGGCTGGTCCCCCGGGAGCGGCCAAGCAGCTGCGATTCATCGACACCTATCGCAGCTACGTCATCAACTACAACCTGGGCCGGGATCTCGTGGCCGGCTGGGTCCAGCGCCAAGGCGGCGATCGACCCGGCGAAGCGGTGGCGCACATTCGCGGCGCTGCTTTCCTCGCCCCGATTGCCCGCCGATCTGCAGAGCCCGCTATGACGCTTCGCCTCGCGGTGCTCACGATCTCCGACGCCGGCAGCCGTGGGGAGCGGGCCGACGGCTCCGGCGACCTCATCGCGAGCTGGGCCAAGGAGCGGGGTTACACTCTGGCTGAGCGGACGCTGGTCCCCGACGAGACCGGCCGCATCGTCTCGGTCCTCTGCGAGTGGGCCGACGGGAATCGCGCCGACGTCATCCTGACCACCGGAGGCACCGGCCTCACCACCCGCGACGTGACGCCGGAGGCCACTCGTGCGGTGCTCGAGAAGGAAGCGCCCGGCATCGCCGAGGCCCTCCGTATGAGTGTGTTCCCCAGCTTTCCCCGTTCGGCGCTGTCGCGAGGACTCGCCGGCGTGCGGGGCCAGACGCTGATCGTGAATCTCCCCGGCAGCACCGGCGGTGTGCGCGATGGGCTCGGCGTCCTGAATGATCTCGTGGAACACGCAGTGGAGTTGCTCAGAGGTGAGAAGACGGGGCACTAGGACTCGAGAGTCACGCGTCGCGAGCTGCCGGTGCACAGCCTATCCCCTCGACCTGCCCCGCTGCCCCGCTGCCCCGCTGCCCCGCTGCCCCGCTGCCCCGACTTGTAAGAATCTCCGTCGCTAGGTATCTCTGGAAGCAGCCTTCTCGTACTTCCCGCAGTGGTCTCCCTCCCAGGCCTTGCCCTCCGTCTCCCCGGCATGGTGTTATGGGCAGAGAGGAGCCGGATCATGCTGCTCGATCGCTACCGCCCGCTTGGCCTGACGCTTCCGCTGGCCGGAGCTCTCGCGGTCCTCGCCTGCGGTGAGGATCCGACCCCGCCGCCAACGACCGGGACCGTACAGATCACCACCACCACCAGCGGCGTGGAGCAGGACCCCGACGGATATTCGGTGCAGATCGGGTCCGGAGCCGCTCAGGCGATCGGTAACACTGCCACTCTGACCAGCGAGGATATCGACCCCGGCACCTACCCCGTGCAGCTGACGGGGATGGCGGCCAACTGCACCGTGGAAGGGGAGAGTCCCCGGAGCGTCACCGTCACCGCCGGCGAGACCACCACCGTCGCTTTCGTGATCACCTGCAGCGAGTCGACGGGTAGCCTCAGCATCGTGCCGGCGACCAGTGGCTGGCCCGCCGATCCGGACGGCTACACCGTCGCGGTCGACGGAGTAGATAGGGGTACCGTTGGTCCAGGCGGCTCAGTCACCATCGACGAAGTGGCGACGGGCGATCACGCCGTCAGTCTCAGCGGGGTGGCCGCTAACTGCCGGGTGCTCGGCACCAATCCTCGCACAGTGACGGTTCCGCCGGGTGAGGCGCTCAGCGTCAGCTTTGCCGTGAGCTGCAACGCCGTCTCCGGCAGCATGACCGTCAGGGCGGTGACTACGGGACCGGCCCCCGATGAGGACGGTTACATCATCTCGCTCGATGGCGACGATCGCGGCACGCTGGGAGTGAATGCCAGCGTCACGCTGAGCGGCCTGGTTCCGGGGACCCACCTCCTGGGGCTGGGAGGGATCGCTGCCAACTGCGAGATCGACGGCGCCAACCTTCAGACCGTAACGGTCGGCCCGGGTAACAGCCCGGACATCACCTACACCATCGCCTGCGTCACTCCGCCCGCGGCGTCGGGCACGCTGCGGATCACCGCGGTCACGGCCGATCCCGATCCCGAGACCGAAGGGTATACGCTGATCGTAGACGGCGGCGCGGCGCAGCCGATAGGAGTGAATGCCACCTACATCGTCACCAACCTTGCCGTGGGTGCGCACGCCGTGCGGCTCGGCGGAGTGCCGGACAACTGCACCCTGGATCCAGCCAGCCCGACCTCGGTCACCATCGGCGACGGCACCCTCACCGAGCTGACTTTCACTGTCACCTGCCGGACCACGACGGGTGACGTGCTGGTGCGCGCCACCACCTCCGGGGCGACGCCCGACGCGAACGGCTATGTCGCCACCCTGAACGACGCCACTCCCGGCCAGCCGATCGCGACGGGTGGAACGGTGCGCTTCAGCGGTGTTCCGGCCGGGCCCCATACCGTCGCGCTCTCCGACGTGGCAGACGGTTGCAGCGTCACCGGTGGACCATCGCGGGACGTGACCGTGACGGCGGGAGCAGTCGTCGAGGCCGCCTTTGCGGTGACCTGCGCCGGAGCCACCGGAACCATCGAGGCAACCGCCGCCACCTCGGGCACGTCGCCCGATCCGGATGGCTACGCACTCAGCGTGGACGGCGGTACACCCCAGCCGCTCACCCCGGACGCGCCACTGACGATTCCCAACCTCGCTCCCGGCGACCACGCCGTGGAGCTGACCGGCGTCGCCGCGAACTGCACTGTTGGCGACAACCCGCGGACGGTCGCGGTGACCGCCGATGCGACTGTCCCGGTGGCGTTCGCCGTCACCTGCAGCACGGTACTCGGCAGCCTCCAGGTGACCACCACCACCAGCGGCTCGAGCCCGGATCCCGACGGCTACTCGCTGAGCGTGGATGGCGGCGCCCCGGTGACGGTCGGCCCCAGTGCGACGGTGCCGGTCGAGGGACTCCTGGTCGGACCCCATACCGTCACGCTCTCGGGCGCCGCGAGCAACTGCCATGTGACCGGCGAGAACCCGCGTTCCGTCACCGTGGTCGAGGGCTCTACCCCTGTCGCCTTCGAGATCAACTGTCTCGGTTCGGACGCCCTGGTCGCGTTCTTCTCCAACGCCCTGGGCCTGGGCGCCATCTTCGTGGTCAGTCCCAACGGGACCGGCCTGAGGAACCTTACTCCAGCCGGGTCCTTCGAGTTCGGCCCCGTCTGGTCACCCGACGGACGCAGGCTGCTCTTCGCGCAGAATGAAGATCTGTGGGTCATGGACGCCCAGGGCGGCGGACGGGTGAAGCTGGCCGATGGCCAGTTCGGTATCGGCGGGCATACCTGGTCGCGGGATGGAAGGATGATTGCCTACGTGGATGGGAGACCCGAAGGGGAGAACATCGTCTCGGAGCTCTGGGTCATGAACTCCGACGGGAGCGGGAAGCTGCGGCTGGCGGAAGACGCCAGCCAGCCGTCCTGGTCCCCGGAGGGCAGGCGGCTGGCCTACTTTGGAGGAGGAGTAATACGGGTGATCAACGTCGACGGCACCGGAGACGTGGCGTTGTCGAGCCAGCCGGCGTTCCAGCCCGCCTGGTCACCCGATGGCAACCGGATCGCCTTTGTCACGCTCAGTGTAAAACAGATGACCCTGATCAATCCGGATGGAACCGGCGAAGTAGCTCTGACGCCGGCGGGGACGCAGGATGACAGTCCCACCTGGTCTCCGGACGGCAGCAGAATCGCCTTCAACACCGGGTCGCAGGAGAGCGATGTCGCGGTGATGAACGCGGACGGGAGCGGCCGGGTAAACCTGACCAACCAACCCGGATTCGACTTCGGCCCGTCCTGGTCTCCCGATGGGAGCCGGCTGGTCTACCACCGCGAGGAAGCAGACTTTTCCGATTCCGAGATCTATGTCATGAACGCGGATGGAACCAACCAGACCAACCTGAGCAACCGGCCGAATACTCGCGAGTCGAGCCCGGCCTGGGGTGGCGAGGCCCGCCAGCTGCTGGCCAGCCGTGCCAGCCGCGCATCAAGCGTCTATTCGCGGTGGTTGAAGGCCCAGGGGTCGAGAGCCTGGCGGATGCCATGAACCAGTCGCGAGTCGCGAGTCGCCAGTCGCCAGTTGGGGTCCTCCTCCTCCTCCTCTTGCCGCTCTGGGCCTGCGCTCCGGCCCGGACCAGCCCCGGGGCGACTGCCCCCGAGGGCGCGGCTCCGGTGGACGCCCCGGCCGAAGGCCCGCTCAAGCACCGCGCCACGCCCACCTCGGCGGAGATCACGGCCGCGGATCTCATGAGCCGGCTCTACGTCCTGGCCGATGACTCGATGCAGGGACGTGAAGCCGGCACCGAAGGGAACCTGAGAGGAACCAGCTACCTCACCTCCGAATCACAGCGCATAGGGCTGAGGCCCGGGGGAGAGAACGGCACCTTCTTTCAGATCGTCCCGATGATCCAGCGTGCCCCCGACTCTGCCTCCACCCTGGAAGTCGCCGGTGCCCCGCTTCAGCTCAACCAGGACTACCTGCCCCTGCCGCTCTACCCGTCCTTCCTTCCCTACGGCTCGCAGCTCCAGGCGAACAACCCCGCGTCATTCTACGTTGGCCGGGTGGGAGACAGCCTGACGGCGGAGATCCTGGCGCAGAGCGCCGGCAAGCTGGTGGTGTTCGGCCCCGCGCTGGGTGAGGATGGACAACCGATCTCGAGCCTCTTCGCCAAGGGCCCGCCGCCGGCTGTTCCCGGCGCCGCGGGGGTGGCATTCGCCACCATGGACATCGCGGAGAAACCCGCCCTGGAGTTCCTGCAACAGCCGCAGGCGGTCGTGACGACCACCGTCGAGGACCGGCGCGGGGTCCCGCTCGGCATGCTTATCACTTCGGCTACCGCCGAGCGGCTATTCGGCGCGCCGCTGGCCGGGCTCATTCCCGGCACCAACGGCAAACCTCTGGGTGGCCAGATCATCTTCAGGGAGACGCGTCCTGCCGCTCCGGCGCGCAACGTGGTCGCCATTCTGCCGGGCAGCGATCCCCGCCTCAAGCATGAGTACGTCGCCCTCGGCGCCCACAACGATCATCTTGGGGTGCGGCCGGCAGTCCAGGCGGTGGATCACGATTCGGTGCGCCTCTACCATGCAATCGCCCGGCCCGAGGGTGAGAACAAGCCGCCGAAGGAGCTGACCACCGCACAGCGCGCGACTATCGGCCGCGAGCTGGACAGCCTCCGCCGGCTCCGGCCGCCGCGGGCCGACTCGATCTTCAACGGTGCCGACGATGACGGGTCCGGCTCGGTGACCTTGCTGGAGGTGGCCGAGGCCTTTGCGCGAGGCCCCACGAAGCCGAAGCGGTCGCTGCTGTTCGTATGGCACACGGCGGAGGAGAAGGGGCTGTACGGATCCCAGTGGTTCACCGACCATCCCACCGTTCTCCGGGACTCCATCGTCGCGCAGATCAACATGGACATGGTGGGTAGAGGGAGGGCAAGCGACACCGAGGGCGGCGGACCGGTCGCACTGGGGCTGGTCGGCTCGCGCCGGCTCTCGACCGAGCTGGGCGATCTGATCGAGCAGGTCAACAGCCGCCGGCCGCATCCGTTCAGGCTCGACTACCGCTACGACGCCAACGGCCATCCCGACAATGTGTACTGCCGGAGCGATCACTACATGTATGCCCGCCACGGCATCCCGATCGCGTTCTTCTCCACCGGCATTCACCGCGACTACCACGAGGTCACCGATGAGCCGCAATACATCGACTACGGGCACATGGCCCGGGTGGCCGGCCTGATACGCGACATCACCGGTGCCGTGGCCGACCTGGACCACCGGCCGGTGGTGGACCAGCCCAAGATGGACCCCAACGCACCCTGTAAGCAGTGAGGGGAGCCAGTCGCGAGTCGCGAGTCGCGAGACGACAGTGCGCCCGTCTGGGGGCCACGCTTGCTGTAGCCGTTAGCTTGCTCGCGCCGGTGACGGCGTTGGCCCAGACCGGCAGCCGGCTGACCCTGAGCGGGCTGGCAGGCCCGTCGCCCTACGACCTCTCGGGCACCGGCACCGGGTTCGCCGCCGCGCTCGAGTTCAATTGGAGACCGACTCCCGGGCTGGTGATCGAGCCCGGAATCACCTACTTCACCTACCAGGCGCAGTTCTCTCAGCAGATACACTACCTGATGAATGAGCTGAGCGTTCAAGGGGAGCTGCCGCTGGGGCGGGTGCGTCCCTTCCTGGGGGGCGGCGCCGGGTTTGCGCAGGTGCTAAATGAGGAGAACGAGGAGGCGGTGGGCACGCTCCACGCCGTGGTTGGCCTTCGGGTGGACCTGAGTCGGACCTGGGCCGTACGGGGCGAGATGCGCGCGCGCGCGGTTCGACCCTGGACCGGAAACACCCTGGACATTCTGTTCGGACTGAGCGGGATGCTGCAGTAGTAGAAGCGTAAGCGGGACGAGAACGATCGTGAGTGGAAAAGCTCAGACTTCTCGACTCACGTCTTCTCCTGGCCCGCTGTGGGCGGCCAGCAGCGCGTTGATGGCGGCGAGCAGCTCGTCGGACGTGAACGGCTCCCGAACGCTGGGGACGCCGGTAAGCGGGCCAGCCGGCAGCGGATCTCCCATGTGCAGGATCGCGAGCCAGGGCTTCACCGCGCGCACCCGGCGGATCAGCTCGGGCGCCTTCAGCGTCTTCATCCGCGTATTCGAGATCACCAGGTCGAGATTGGGAATGTACTCCGCCAGCTCGCAGGCGCTGAGCCCGTCATAGGCGGCGAACACATTGTGGCCCGCGTCGCTCAGGATCTGGACGATGGCGGTCAGCAGCTTCGGGTCATCGTCGGTAACGACGATACGCAGGCCCCTGCGGGGGGGAGTTGCTGGTAGCGACATTGATGTGGTGGTGCCCCCGGGACAGAAGAGACCTGAGGGAAGGCGAGGAGCCAGGTCAAGGATAGCCCTCCATACCGGGCATCGCCAGAGTAGGCTCGCTAGTCACTCTCGGCTCGCAATCAGTGACTGGCGACTGGCGACTAGCGACTAGCTTGTCCCGCTCACGCCGCTTTCTCCGCATCTCCCTCCAGATCTTCATCTTGTAGCAGCAGTGTCTCCCGCCTCTTGATCCTCACTTGATGCCCCGATGGTTCTCTTCGGCCGGCTCACGGTGGCCCCGCGAGGGTAAATCCCGCGGCCGTGATCCGTATCACATTCAAACCCGGCGCGGGCCTTTACATGTCTGCCGCCGAAAAAAAGACTAACACTGAGGTTCTCTCTGATGATTGCCTACTCTTTGCGAAACCGAATCCTCTGCTCGGTAGTGGCTGTGCTTGCCATCGCCGCGTGTGCTGACGACCCCACCGAGCCAGCGTCCACGGTGGAAGAGGCGGCCACCTTCGCCGCGACTACCGCGGAGCCGCTCTCATTTTATCAGATCAGTGCTTCAAACGATTTCTGGCATACCTGCGCGCTGACGATGACGAACCAGGGCTATTGTTGGGGGACCGGCTTTCTGGGCGACGGCCCCGCTTACTCGACCAGGCGGTTGACCCCGGTTGCGGTGTCGGGCGGGCACCAGTTCAGGATGATCAGCACAGGACTCTACTATACCTGTGCCCTGACCACCGACAATCGCGCGTTCTGCTGGGGCAACAACGAATCCGGTCAGCTCGGAGATGGCACCACGGTGGAGCGGCCGGAGCCGGTCGCGGCTGCACCCAGCCTCCGCTTCCGCCAGATCGCCGCCGGGCACGTGACCACCTGCGGCTTGACCACGGAAAATCGGGTCTATTGCTGGGGCTCCAGTGTCCGGGGGCAGATGGGAACCGGCACGGCCACAGCCACCGGGAACAATCCCCCCACTGAGATTGCCGGCGGGCGCACCTACATTCAGGTGAGCTCTGCGTATCAGCATAGCTGCGCGCTGACTCCCTCCCACGAGATCTACTGCTGGGGGAGGGGCGATACCGGTGAATTGGGCGATAGCTCCACCGCGAAACAGCGGAATTCCCCGTCCCGGGTTTCGGGCAACCGTGACTTCATCCAGGTTAGCGCCGGCCACTCCAACACCTGTGCGGTCACCAGTGGTGGGAAGGCGTTCTGCTGGGGATGGGGCCACCATGGAACGAACGGGGATGGCAGCACGCTCGACCGCTGGGAGCCGAGGCAGGTCGCCAGCACAGTGTTGTTCGATCGAGTGACTGCAGGCGGCGCCACGACCTGCGCCGAGAGCAGAGATAATCGGGCCTACTGCTGGGGCTACAACGAATTTGGTCAGGTGGGCGACGGCACCACGACGACCAGACTGAAGCCGGTTGCGGTCGCGGGTGGTCTCTTCTTCGCGCAGGTCAGTGCGGGCGCCAATTACAGCTGCGGAGTGACCCCGGACCAGAGAGGATATTGCTGGGGCGGCAATCGCGACGGCACCCTTGGGGATGGTACGACGACGGATCGTAGTACTCTGACCACGGTCTCCGGTCCGAGCTGATCTATCTGACGGACCTGAAATATAGGGCCACCCCTGCGGTGGCCCGCTTTTCGTTTGGGACTTGCGACTTGCGACTCGCGACTAGCTTGTCCTAAAGGCGCCTGCCCACTGGCATAGCCTCGAAAACGGTCTGTCCTAGTTGGTTAGGAGAAGGCTCTTATAGACCCACTTGCTGGAAAAAATGGCCACCCCGTTATAGTCGCCCGAGCCGGCTTGCGGATCTTGGACCCCAAAATCTGCACCCACTTTATACACGTAGACCTGACGGTTCGTGGTGCCGCTCTGCCAAAGCTTGTCCATCTCTGTGGCCGCCCGCTGACATGTCGCCTCGGTACTGATTAAAGAGACATCACTCGCTCGGCGAATATTGATTTTTAGTGAATCCTTGAGACCAACGTCTGCCGGTACCCTCGAAGGCGCGAGTGCCTGCAACACGCCAATCGTTCCAGCTGATGTGTCATCAGCTGGGCGGCACCATGGTGCTGACCTCCTGGCACTGGTGGCGCTCGCAGCGCTACACCCGATCAGCAACACTACAGCGCCTAGCAGCCTTATTGACATATGCTTCGATCTCCGGTCTGGTCCTGACGCTCCGGAAACTCACCAGGGAAAGTTCTGCTCCCCGGTCTTGACCAGCTGAAAGTAGCCAGCGCCGTCCGGTCGCGATCGCCAGACTCGAACGATATAGACGTTGCCATGCTGAAGCTGCCCCGGAGGCACGCTTTCGCCGGCGCCCTCGGGAACGACGCCGAACGTCACCGGAGCCAGGATGTCGTTTTCGCCGATACCGCGCCATGAATCAGCCAGAGGCTCCGTTCCGCAGGGTCGACGACTCCGAGATTGCTAACTCCGCAGTCTGGTGCCCACGAGTATACCGGCGGATCATAGCGAACCACGGATATGTCGACATCGCCAGAACAGGCCCCAACGAGCGGTTCGCTGCAGGACGTTCAAGCAGCAGCCAGCAGGATGGTTGATAAGGTTGCGTGCCGGTCACGGGATTTCATGGACCTCCTTCGGTAACCTCTGCCGCCAAGGAGTCGGACTCTCCTTTTGGTATTGCGCTCCCTATGAATAGCCCAGTGACTCCTCCCACGAGTGCACCGACGAAAAACGACCCAATCACCGGCCAAGTACAACTCGTCGCCCCACTATCGGAGTTGCACAACCCGGCAGCTAGCCCGAGAGTCAGTGTGCCTAGACCGATCGCCCCAATGGCGCCGCCCTCCCAGCGATGGTCGCGGGGCCCAGGCTCGGCGTGCTGGGGCTGGTGTCCCGCCGTCCCATACCGCCGGACCTCCGGCCCGCTGCCGAGCGGGGCCCTGGGAGCGAATAATGCCCCGACGCTGGAAGGCACCCGAAGCAGGTCCATCGATTGCGCTGCGAGAGTCGAGCTCACCGCCGGGGTAGATATCGTGGCGCCCCACACCACGAGGATGGTCTTCAGGCGATTACGCAGGTCCACCTCCTCCGAAGCCCGACGCTTCGAGAATACTAGATAGTAAACAGCGCCGATTCTGCGCCAGCTAGGGCTCCTTTGCGACATCGGCCTCGGCCCAGTCCCCCTCGCAGTGGCCCTATGTCGTTTGAGACTGGCGACTAGCGACCAGCGACTGCCCGATGCTGTCCCGCTGTCCCGCCTGTCCCGCTGCCGTTCCCGCTCACGCAGTTTTTTCCTCGCATTACCTTCCAGCATGCCCTCCCAGATCCTCATCGCCATGGATGACCTCGAGACCGCCGTGCCGCTCAACGCGGCGTTCGAGGCGGGTGGCTTCTCCACGGCGATGTTCTCCTCCCACGACGACGCGCGCGGCACGGTGCGGCGGGAGAGCCCCGAGCTGGTGATCCTCACCGGCGCGGTGCACGAGCCCCACGTGCAGCAGCTGGCCGCGCTGGCGCACGACGCGGAGATCTCCACCCTCGCCCTGCTGGAGCCGACCGACTCGGAGCGGGCCGAGCGGGTGGGCCGGCTCCGGGCCACCGAGGTCATGAGAAAGCCGGTGACGCCGGACGACGCGGTGGCCACCGCCCGGCGGCTGATCGACCGGCGCCATCTCCAGGAGCGCACCGGCATCGTGGGCGAGAGCGACTCGATCCAGGAGGTGCTGGTCAAGATCGAGCAGATGGCGCCGGTCTCCAGCACCGTGCTGGTGCAGGGCGAGAGCGGCACCGGCAAGGAGCTGGTCGCCAAGGGGCTGCACGATCTCTCCCGCCGGCGGAACGAGGCGTTCATCACCGTCAACTGCGCCGCGCTGCCCGAGACCCTGCTGGAGTCGGAGCTGTTCGGCCACGAGAAGGGCGCCTTCACCGGCGCGGCCGAGCGGAGGCTGGGCCGGTTCGAGCTGGCCGACGGCGGCACCATCTTCCTCGACGAGATCGGCGAGATCCCGCTCTCCACCCAGGTGAAGCTGCTCCGGGTGCTGGAGAGCCGGACCTTCTTCCGGGTGGGCGGCACCCAGCCGATCAAGGTGGACGTGCGGGTGGTCGCCGCCACCAACCGGGCGCTGCGCGACGCGGTCAACCTGGGCGAGTTCCGCGACGACCTCTACTACCGGCTCAACGTCCTCAACATCTACCTGCCGCCGCTGCGGGAGCGCCGGGGCGACATCCCGCTCCTGGTCCGCCGCTTCATCCGCGAGTTCGCCAAGACCCACGACCGCCAGTTCCGCGGCATCACCGCCGACGCCATGGAGCGGCTGGTCAACGCGCCCTGGCCCGGCAACGTGCGCCAGCTGCGCAACCTGGTCGAGTCCATGGTGGTGCTCGCGCCCGGCGCCGAGATCCGGGCCAGCGACATCCCGCTCGACGTGCTGGAGGGCCCCGCGATCAGCGGGCGCGCTGCTGCCGGTGCGGATCGGCGGCAGCGGGGCAGGGGGGCAGCGGGACAGGCGGGCCGGAGCTGGAGTTCATCCTCCGCACCCTGGTCGACCTGCGGCTCCAGATCGAGGAGCTGCGCGCGCCGGATCGACCCGGCCCCCAGCGGGTCCAGGTCATCGAGCTGGCCGACCACTCGGCGGTGGCCGACGTGATGTCGGACGACGCCGGCGGCAACGGCGCGGTGCAGCCGGTGCTGTACCGGCCGGGGATGACGATGGCGGAGGTGGAACGCGCCACCATCGAGGCAGCGCTGCAGGAGTACAAGGGGAACCGGCGCCGCGCCGCCGAGGTCCTGGGGATCGGCGAGCGGACGCTGTATCGGAAGATCAAGGTCTATAATTTGGAGTAGTCGCCAGTCGCCAGTCGCCAGTCGCCAGTCAGTCGGATCGCTATCAGACATGGCCTGCGAGTTAGAGGCTCAGCTGGCTCGCGATCTGGCGACTGGCGACTGGCGACTGGCGACTCGCGACTGAGAATGTGCACTCGGCTAACTTCAACTGTACAAATACCTTGCACCTGTCGCTGTCTTGACAGTCGCGCACCTCGCTGTCAAATTGCAAGTTGAATCCCTCCCTCTGCGGACCAGTCCTTGAATTTTGTCATTGACGCCGAGCTTTGTGTTGCGTGCTTGGCCTGTGTCCGTGTCTGCCCCACCGACGCCATCGCGGTGACGGCCGAAGAGCCGTTTCTGCTCCAGATCGAGGACGAGCCCTGTATCCGCTGCGGGCTCTGCTTCCAGGTCTGTCCCCATAACGCGGTCAAGGTAAACGGCGAGATTGGGCGGGCTCTTGCCATCGCCGCCCAGGGGGATGGTGTGCTCATCCTCAGCCCCGAGTCGGTCGCCCACTTCTATCCGGCCACGCCGGAGCAGGTCATCAACGCCTGCTACGCCGCCGGATTCCGGGCCGTCACCCGGGGCGTGATCGGCGACGAACTCGTTGCGGCGGAGTACCTTAAGCTGTGGGAGGAGGAGCCGTGGGGGACCATGATCCGCTCCACCGATCCGGTGGTGGTGGACGCGGTCCGGCTCCAGTTTCCCGAGCTGGTCCCCTACCTCGCCCCGGTGACGGTGCCGCCGGTCGCCGAGGCCCGATATTTGAGAGCGCAGTATGGCGCAGACCTCAAAGTCGTGTACGCGGGGATCAGCCCGCCGTTCAGCAGCACCGAGCTCGATGCGGCCATAACCTTCGGCGACCTGGACCAGATCTTCCAGATCCGGGACGTCAACGTGCTGAGCCAGCCGATCTTCTTCGACCGGGTGCCGGAGGAGCGGCGCCGGCACCTGAGCGCCGCGGGCGGGCTGCCCCTCTCGCTGCTGGAGGAGGCCCGCTACTCCAGCCGCCGGTTCCGGAAGCTCCGGGGGCTGGACGCGCTGAAGGCGCTGGCCCGGGCGGTGACGGTGGACCGGCTGGAGCTCGGCTTCGTGGACATCCTGGCGACGGAGGGGTCGCTGGATCACCCGCTGTCGGGGCCGCGGGAGGAGCTGTTCTGGCGCCGGGAGCTGCTCGCCAGCACCGAGCCGCCCCGGAGCCGGTTCCCCATCGTAGACTCGGCGGTGGTGGCGAGTGTCGGGGCCACGTTCGCCATCAAGGACCGGGCGCTGCGGCCCGACCCGGCGGCGGTGGCGGCGATCCTGGCCGAGATCGGGCTGGGTCCCAACGGGCGGCCCTGGGACTGCCGGGCCTGCGGCTACGAGACCTGCGCCCGGTTCGCCGATTCGGCCGCGCTGGGCCGGGCGTCGCTCCGCCAGTGCCTGCCCTACCAGGAGCGCCGGGCGGAGGAGGCCCAGCGGGCCGCCGCGGCCGACGAGCTGACCGGGCTTTCGACCTATCGGGTGCTGCGGGACCGGCTGGCGTTCGAGATCGAGCGCAGCAAGCGCAGCAACGAGAGCTTCGCGGTGCTGTTCCTCGATCTGGACCGGTTCAAGCAGGTGAACGACCAGTACGGGCACGAGGCGGGCAACGATATTCTCAAGGCCGTGGCCGAAGAGATCCAGCACGCGGTGCGGGCCTCGGACGTGGCGGCGCGGTACGGGGGCGACGAGTTCGTGGTGATCCTCACCCGCACCGACCTGGACGGCGCGGCGAGAGTGGGCGAGGCGCTCCGGGCCGGGATCGAGGGGATCGGCCGCCGGCTGGGGTATCCGGCCGGGCTGATCACGGTGAGCATCGGGGTCGCCGAGTTCGATCAGACCGAGCCCGAGGGCGACCTGCTGGTCGCGGCCGACCGGGCGCTGTACCGGGCGAAGGCGGCGGGACGGAATGTGGTTGCGTGAGGGAGCCGGGAGTCAGGAGTCAGGAGCTTGAGCCGGCGAAGGTCCTCATCCGGACCCTGAGCGACGGCGAAGGGGAGGGACCTTCCCGAAGTGGTCGGAGGACCGGCGCGGCGTTTGCGTAGCTGGGGCGCGATCTCTCCCGACTCTTGCTCCTGACTCCAGACTCACCATGAAAGGCAGCTACCCAGCACCAATGACCGGCCCCTACAATCCCAAACCAGGCGCACCGCAGCCGCCCGTCCGACCGGGCGCGGCCGAGTCCATTCCCGATCCCTGGGGAGTGCGGCGGGCGGAGAACCTGCTCACCAGCCTGGAAGGGATCCTCTCGGCGCGGGTGGTGACCACGCCGCTGGGCGAGGTGAGCGAGGTCCACGTCCTGGCCCAGTCGGGGCTGGCGCCCAAGCAGCTGGTCCGGAACATCGAGTCGGCACTGCTGGCGCAGCTGGGCCTCAAGATCGACCACCGCAAGATCAGCATCGCCCAGACCGCCGACGTCAAGCCGATCGAGGCGCTGGAGCGGGCCGCGGTGCGCGACCAGGTGCTCCAGCGGGCGGTGTTGTTCGAGAACCTCACTGTGGCGCCGGGCCGCCGGCCCCACCGGATCCTGATCTCGGTGACGCTCTCGTACCGGGACCACACCGAGACGGCGGAGGAGGAGAGCTCCGACACGCCCCGGAACCGGGTCGAGGCGGCGGCCAAGGCGGCGGTGATGGTGCTGGACCGGCTGCTCAAGGATTCGTCCCTGGCGCTCGAGGGCGCCAAGATCGTGGAGGGGTTCGACCGGGAGTTCGCCTTTGTGGCGGTGCAGGGGCTGGGCGGGCGGGAGACGCTGCTCCTGAGCGGGACGGCGGAGATCAAGGAGAGCGCGGAGCGGGCGGCGGTGTTCGCGGTGCTGGACGCGACGAACCGGTGGACGGAGATGAGGCGGCCAGGGTAAGCGGGTAGGCGGGTCAGCGGGTACGGCTACCGCTTACCGCCCTGACCGCCCTGACCGCCCTGACCGCCTAGCGGAGCCGTAACACAGCGCTGTAGCATATTGGGCAACGGACGCACCCCCTAGCGTCCGATACTAATAAGGAACAATAGAGATCAGCGGCCGGCGGGTCGGACTACGGTCGGACGGGCGTTCAGGTGGACAGCAGAGCCTGATTGAATCGTCCTGGAGCCGTCCGCCCATTCGCCTGTCCGTCGGCATAGCAGGGATGGGTCGGAGCGGCAGTCTGTCCGCCCGTCCGCCCCTCCACCGCATCCACCCGTACGCGAAAGGAAAGAAAAGGTAGGGGATCCCGGTCTTCGTTGGAAAAGGTCGTACACGAGCGAAGACAAGCGGACAACTGTCGAGCGGAGCGTCTGGTGGGCCATAGCGAGGCTTGCCACTTCCCGAATTCTGAGAGGCTCGAAGGGGGGTGACGCTCATGTTGAAAGGCAGTTTGCTCGCATCGGTTGGGAGGTTCTTTGCCCGACTGATAGGTGGAGGTGAAGGTCAAGGCTGGCTGTAAAGTCTTGAGAGATCGGGATCCCCATCCTTTAGCCTATGTCACGCGAGACCAGACTTATTCTCTTTGTAGCTACGATCGTGACCGTGTCCTGTATTTCAGGTACGGCTGCGTGGTCGGTGCGCCTGCCCTTCCCGGGCTGGTGGCCCATCGCGACATTGCTTTTTGTCGCGACGTTGCTCGAAGGTCTCCAGACTCGGCTGCGTGTCGCAGCCAAAGGATCAACGTCGTTCATCATCCACATGGCCAGTGCGCTACTCTTTGGAGCCTGGTGGGCTGCGATCGTCGCAGTCGGGTCCTCACTGCTGGATGAGTTAGCGCGAGGAAGTACCGGCATCAAACGCATATTCAATGTAAGTCAGAGGGCTTTGGCCATCATTCTGGCGACTACGGTGTACGGCGCCTTAGGAGGCGGGTTACCGCCAGCGTATCTTGATTCAGCAGCTACACTAGCCTCCCAAGCTGTACAGCGCGATCTTGGGTTTGTTTGTAGTCCTCGCAATTGTGTACTTCCTCGTGAACTCGATTGCTGTCACCGGAGCAGTTGCGCTGAGCGGTGGTCGTGCGTTCCGAGAAGTTTGGAATCTGAACACGCGAGGTGTCCTAGCGTATGATCTGACAGCGAGTTTCGTCGGAGTTCTCGTCGCCTGGTTCTATGTACGGTCTGAGCAATGGCTCGGCTTCGGGTCACTCGGCCTCCTTGGCGTGATCGTTCCCATCATAGCCGTCCGCCATGTGTACGGCCTATATCATCAGCTCGAGGATAGTGGACAGGAGCTCCTTCAGGTAATGGTCAAAGCCATCGAAGCTCGTGATCCTTATACATCGGGCCATTCGGTACGGGTTAGTGAGATGTCACGAGCGGTCGCAGTCGAGCTAGGCCTATCCGCTCGCGAGATTGAACAGGTTGAGACCGCAGCACTGCTTCATGACGTTGGCAAGATTCACGAGGAGTTTGCACCTCTCTTACGGAAAGAGGGCCGCTTAACTGATGAAGAGACGGCGTTGATGCAGACGCACTCGGCTAAAAGTGCGGACTTGGTTGGTATTATCTCCAAGTTTCAGGGCTTTATTCACGAATCTGTACGGCACCATCACGAGCGGTGGGATGGTCAGGGATATCCTGATGGCTTGTCGGGTAAATCCATCCCGCTTGGGTGCGCGCATCATTCTAATTGCGGACACTATCGATGCGATGACTACGGATCGCCCCTACAGGAAACGCCTGCCTCTTGATGTGGTGATTGCGGAGTTGCAGAAGTGCAGGGGAACTCAATTCGATCCTCAACTGATCGATGTAGTCGTTGCGTCAGTGGCGGTGCGTCGTTTGATTGGTGGCGCTTCAGCACCAGCGGACCTTGCAGAAAACGGCCCCACCAGATCCAAGCGAGTAAGTTGGCCTACAGGGGGGATCTGGAAGCGAAATGCCTAATCGCAAGTGAAGTCTAACATCCCCATACGTCCGAGTTGTTCCGATACAGCTGGCGGTAGAAGCCTCAGATACCGGAAACCTTCGTCAATTTCCTGCGCAGACGCTCGCCCTTCTTTCGCATGTAGCCAAGCCCTAGCGTTAACTATCTCCGCTCGGTCGATGGCATCGTAGATATCTAGGTGCTTCAACATTTCAGTGAGTCTTCCATGCCCATTCTGCAATCGTCCCTTGTTTAGGCTAGTTCGCGCAACCCAACGAGCGAACGGGCCGGCAAAACGCTCCGAGTGGATGTTCGTGTTTATACCAGAGGTCGGCATTCCAGGCCTGCTCCTGAGCTTGGTCTAGGTCACCCAGTATCGCGTAACTGTCTGCGGCAGAGAAGCGCCAAGCTTGTGACATACAGAGTGATCCATAATTCGTGAATATCTCATCGTGCTCGCGGATTAAGGTTTTCGCTTGCCGGGCTCTGCCAAGCATAGCATTTCCGAAAATGCCGCCCATCGCAGCTGGCAGATATCTTTGAGGTGTCAGATTGCTTATCTCAGCTCCCCGCACTTGATCTGCCCACTCAATCGCTTTTTCATACTCACCTACCCGCACGAAGCAGAGGGCAAGGTTAGAGCTTGCCTGAAGTGCGATGCCCTCATTACCGACTCGTGATGCAATCAAGTGCGACTGAAGATAAGAAGAGATCGCTTCCACATACTCACCCCGCTTTATCAGAATGGCGCCCACGCCAGCATGGAACATGGCTAGGTCCGTGTTAGCGATTTTGTGGCTGTCAGGATCGCCGTTGCTTCCCGGATGCAGCTCAAGCTGGCGGTTAAATCGTCAACACTGTATAGGAGCATGGATCTGGCGAGGAGAATATGAATCCGGTCGTCTGGGTCCAGAGCTTCATCACAAAGCGAAGACACTGCCTGCAGAAGTTGCGGTGCCACGGCGGAGCGCATGTAGCCCGTATTCAAGACCGAAGCTGCTTCCACTGCTGCTCGTATTCTGCTCGATCTATCGGCCGTTGATTCCACAAACGACAGAAGTCTCTGGGGCAGGTTGTCCAGTTCAGACGGATCGATAACTCCTGGGCTGCGCCGCGCCTTAGTCCTCAAGACAAAGGCAAGGTCACCTGCGCGCGAGCTGTCATCCTCTTCGATCTCGTCAAGCACCTCCAGAGATTTTTGCCAACTACTCTGTTCCTGAAGTGCTTCCGCCAGAAGGACTAGAGCTTCACGCCTATCTCTCACCGCAAGATTGGGAAGAGCTGTCGAAAGCCCGCGCTCCGCTCCGTAGGGCGATCCTGACCGTATTGCTTCCCGGGCGCCGCGGAGCAGATAGGGAGTAGCTTCTGCTGCTCTTCCGGCGCGAATACAATGCCAAGCTATTTCAAGACCGAGTGTGTCTTCTCCCCGGAAATGTTGTCTACAAATCTGTCCGCGATCTTTGCGTGAAGCACCTTTCGAAGAGTCGCTGGTACTCCCATATAGGCCGCTGCTCTCACCATCTCGTTTACGAACTCCAGACCATAGGTTCCATCCCGGAGCACTCGGCGACTTACCAACTCCGCCATGCTGCTCATCGTCTGACCTGCGCTGAGATCGACGATGGCGTACATGCTGAAATCATTGAGCCTGTGGCCCAGAATGGCCGCCAAGTTCATGACGTTGTGCGTGGTGCCGTCCAGCGATCGGGTTATGCCCTCCAATATCCTGCGATACGGTGCCTCGGGAGGTTTGTCGGCCCCGAAGTCTTCAGTCATGGCGTCTACAGACAGGGCCAGTGATTGTTCACCGTTCGCTTTGCCAGTCTTGTACGAGCAGTTCAATGACCATCGGGTAACCGGCGCCGGCTCGTAGCAACGCCCGCCGTACGGTAGCTGTGGGCTGAGGATCGTCCGTCGGGATAGAGGGATGCAAGAAGCTCGAACTTTCCTCCTCAGCCAAGGGCGGAACCTCGATTTCACGCATGCCCAATATGGCCGCTGCCGCTCTGAGCCTGCCGCTTGGGCAGACTGCAACAGTTCGGCCGGCCGCGCCAGAAGCACGACCATGATGGATTGCTGACGCGCCCTCCTCATTACTAGAATGCAACACGGCCAGGCTGACGTCGTCAGCGTAATGCAGGTCGTCCACCACCAGAATGACCGGGTGTTCCTCCGCGATCGTCGTCAGCAGCTCGTGGAACGCCTCGGTAAAGCGAATGCGGGCACTCTCGCCATGGCTGTCGCTTGCGACCGGAATGGTCGGGAAGCGATGGCGTACCGCCGGCACCGTTCGGGAGAGTTCCGCCAGAGCCTGCGGCGACGTCGCGGAGGCTCCGGACGCTCCAGCAGACCCAGAATCAGGCTGCTGACGGTCGAGTAGGGGATTTCTCGCTCGAGGTCGTAACACTGCACCCGGCTGATGGCAGCACCTTCCAGGCCTGCCGCGGTTGTGAGCCGTTCGACGAGCGTGGTCTTTCCTACCCCCGAATCTCCCAACACAAGCGCATGGCCTGGCTCGCCTCGCTTGACCGCCTCCCACGCCTCGTACAACACCCGATACTCCGCGGTGCGTCCGATGAAGGGCCGGCCCCGCCACCGGTCCGTCGGGACAGTGGGGATATTCGTCATGGTGGTCCGTTCCCAGCCGCGGCGGCGCAGTCGGATCGCCATACCCTCGACCAGTTCGGACGGGACGGCCTGGAGCTCCTCCGCAAGCTTGGTTCTCCACGCCTCGTAGAATTCCAGGGCCGTCAGGCGGTCGCCGGCGAATGCCCTGGCTTCCATTTTGGCCCTTATCGCTTCTTCGCTCAGCTCGTCCAGCGCCAGCATGCGGTCCGCCAGTCGCTCGATCTGACGTGAGTCGCCAGTGCGACGGCATCGATCGATCAGGATGACCAGCGCATCCTTGATCATGGGCAGGAACTTGGCCTGTTGCCGGTCCTTCCAGTGAGTGAACTCCGACGAGTCAGGAATGTCGAACCCGTCCAGAAACCCAGCCACCTCCAGCGCACCGGTCACTTCCGAGCCCAGCACGTCCCCCGCCTCGAGCCGTCGCAGATCCAGGTCGATCCGCTCTGGGATGAGACGGACGTGATCTCGGCTGGTTTCGAGGCCGCCCGGTCCCACCCGAGGCCTCAGGATGGTGAGTGCTGTGGCGAGGGAGTGCCGTGCCTCGGTTCTCGTTACCCCGGGCCAGAGCAACTCAGCCAGGCGCTCACGCTGGTGCGCCTTGGCGTCAACGGCGATGTAGATCAGCAGTGCGAGATGTTTCTTGGTGCGAAATCGGACTGGCTCGCCGGTGGGTGCGAGTAGAGAGGGTTGACCCAGGCAACGGAGGTACCGTCGCTGTTCCACGAGGGCTTCGCGAGTAAGGGGGAGTTTACAGTATGTGGCTCGATAAACTGACCGTCAATTAGACGCTAGGCGAGGCTCCCTCCACTCTGGGACCGAAGATTTCGCCTGTCGAAAGGTCTCGGCCCTCTCGGCCTCGCTGACGGCTCAGCGTCAGGGCGACAAACTCGTCCGGCGATAGATCTCCTGCACCGACGCAATCGTGTCCGCCTGCTCCGCCGTCTTGTCGCTCCGATACCGCTTCACCCGCGCGAACCGGAGCGCGACACCGCCGGGATACTGGGTGCTCCCCTGCACCTCGTTGAACGCCACCTCCACCACCTGCTCCGGCCGCACGTAGACCGTGATCCCGTCGCGGGCCACCTCCAGCTCCAGCAGCCGCCTCGTCTGCCACTCGAGCATCTCGTCGGTCATCCCCTTGAAGGTCTTCCCCAGCATCACGAATCCGCCCGCCGGGTTCCGGGCGCCGAGGTGGAGATTGCTGAGCCAGCCGTGGCGCCGGCCGTGGCCCCACTCCGCCGCCAGTACCACCAGGTCGAGCGTGTTGGCCGGCTTGATCTTGAGCCAGCGCCGCCCGCGGTGTCCCGCCTGGTACGGCGCATCCAGCGCCTTGGCCATGATCCCCTCGTGCCCCCGCTCGATGGCGGTCCGGAGGAACCGGTCGGCCTCCACGCGTCGAGGCGGTCACCAGCCGGGGGATCACCGTCGGCGCCGGGGCCAGGTCGTGCAGCGCCGCCAGCCGCCGCCGGGCCGGCTCGTCCATCAGCGAGCCGCCATCCATATAGAGGAGATCGAAGAAGAACGGCGTCAGCGGGATGTCGCCCCGGGCCCGGGCGACGTCGAGCCGCTGCCCGAACCGGCTCATGGTGGTCTGGAACGGGTGGGGAGTCCCGTTCTCCCGGAGCGCGATCACCTCGCCGTCGAGGATCAGCTCCCGCGCCGGGAGCGACCGCACCAGCTCCACCACCTCCGGCACCGCGGCGGTGACGTCGTTGAGGCGGCGGGAGTAGACCGCCACCTGGTCGCCGCTCTTGTGGATCTGGATCCGGGCGCCGTCCAGCTTGTACTCCAGCGCCGCCTCGCCCAGCTCGCCGATCGCCTCCGACGCGTCCTCGGCCGAGCCGGCCAGCATCGGATGGACCGGGCGGAAGAGCTGGGTCGCGATCGCCGCCAGCTCGGCGGCGTCTGCCGCTCAACGCCGCCCGCGCCACGCCCGGCAGGCTGCCCGCCATCATCCGGGCCCGCCGCACCCCCTCGGCCGGGACCCCGGCGGCCCTGGCCACCGCCTCCAGCATCAGCCCTTCCACCGCCCCCTGGCGGAGCTCGCCGGTGACCAGGCGAAAGAGGAAGTCCTGTTCGTCTTTGGTCGCCCGGGCCAGCAGCTCCCGCAGCAGCCGGTGCCGCTCGCCGGTGGATCCCTTGCCGGCCGAGACCGCGCAGATGCGCTGGAAGGTGGCATCCACCTCGGCCAGCTCGATCGTGGGCGACTCGGCGGCGCGCTCGGGCATGGCGGCCTGGAGCGCCGCCCAGCCAATGCCGGTCCGCTGCTGTCGAATGGCACCCGAGAGGTAGGCGACCGCGATCTCGATCTCGTCCGGCGGGACCCGCGCCAGCAACGCGGCGATCAGCGCCGATCTTCTCGAGCCGGCCGCTCACCTCCGCTAACCTGGCGGGAAGTCTCCACCAGGTCGGCGAGCTTCATTGGTGCACCATCGCCTTCGCCTGCGCTACCGCCTCTACCGCCTCTACCGCCTTACCGCCCTTCCCGCCTCTCCGCGCTCAACCGGGCGAGACCCTCGCGCGCCTCCGTCACGAACGGCTGGAGCTCCGGGTCGGCGTTTCGCCACATTCCTGCAACCCAGGAGTACGACCGAAGGGCGCGCTCCCGCTCGCCAACCCGTTCCGCCACCCGCCCGCGTAGAAGGATCCACAGGACCTCGCTTGCGAACGGATGGACCGTCTCGGTGGGATACTCCGCCTTCAGGATTCGCCAGGCGTCCCCGATCCTTCCGTTGTTCCGCCAATAGCTGAGCCACGGTCAGCCGGTCGAGAAAGCACCGGGGACATCCGCCCTCCGGCAGAGCCAGAAACCGCTGGACTGCCTGGCTGGTGTCTCGCCGGGCGAGCGCCAGATATGCGAGGGCGGAGGCCGCTACGTAGGGAGCAGCGGCTCGATCGTTCGAGCGGGGTAACCGCGCGAGAGACTCTGCGTGGGTAGCCGCAAGTCGGAGAGAAACCGTATCCCGCCGGCCGGCCCACCAGGGGAAGGCCCCCGCGAGCAGAAACCCCGCCGGTCCCGACAGCCTTCTGCGAAACTCAACCGCAACAGTCTCTGCCGGGGCCACGCCGAAGACGGCCGCGTCTGAGAACAGGAGGGCCCCGTTCTCCCGTAGAACGTCGTAGCCCCGCCCGCACCTGCCCGTGCGCCAGAAGGGACTGTGCCAGCCGGCGCCGACCCGTAGCCGAGTCGTTGAGCGGCGGGCCAGACCATGGGTGGGAGGCCAGGAACCGGGCGATGTGTATCGCCGTCTCCGAGCTATCGGGAAGGCGGCGTAATGCGTTGAACGCGCTGAGGAGAGCGGGCCCCGGGAGCCGGCCGAAGAGCCTCGGAAGGTCCGATGGTGAGACGCCGGCAGAGTCGAGGAGCCGCTGAACCAATCGGAGTCCGTCGGCACCCACATCGTGGGGCTGCAGCGCGAGGTACGGCCGAAGGTAGCGGCGCATTGCCTCTGGTCCATCTTTCGCAGCCGCCTCGATCGGGTGGATGTAAGAGGGTGCGTAGGCCGAATCCAGCGCAATGGAACGGTCGAAGGCCCGAAACATCTCGTCGGTCTCGCGCCCGGCAAATGGGGCGAAGTGGTCGAGTGCATCTCCCAACATGTACCACGCTTCGGGATCGTCCGGGTAGCGCGTGGTGGCTTCCTCCAGCGTGGCGAAAAGCCGTTGCAGCCTCGGCCGCCAGGAGGTATCTGCCCGGATGCCCATTGGTCCGGCCTGCAGCAGCGACGCCAGTACCGAGTCCGACACGACGAGAAGACTATCGCGCGGAGGAAGGCCACGGTTGGCGGCGCCGGCACGAAACGCAAAAGCGGTCGAGAGGGAATCGAAGCCGGTGCGGTTCCAGCCGAGGGCGGTACTCGCTCGCCGCAGGGCGAGCGGAAAGGTGCTGTCGAGGCGAATGGCGCGCTCGTAGTATCCCAGCGCCGAATCCCACTCGGCGCGGCGAAGGTGTTGCTCACCTTGCAGGAACGCCTTCACCGCAGGCAGGCTGCTGGAGCCGAGGCTGGCCAAACGGACGCTGCCGACCGGGCGCGTTCGCCCCAGCCCTTGGAGGACCCGGAAGGTGAGGGAATCACCGAGGCGGTCCACTCGGTCCGCGAGATCGACCAGCTCCCACTCTTCAACCGGGCTCCCACGCCTGACGTCGTAGAGCGTCGCCCTGGCCCTGACCGAGTCACGCCCGGAGCCCAGCAGCGAGCCGTACAGGGCAAGCCCAGCCCCGGTTGCCCGTCCCGAGCTCTGCCGCCGACTGAGGATCGGCCCGCCCGCTCCAGCGTCGCACGACCACCGTGGGCGAGACGGTTCGAAGCGGACCGGCGCCGTCCAGGTTGCGTGACAGCAGATCGACCATTCCCTCGCGCCAGAGTCCCAGCTTGGAATCGAGCACGTCGAATGGCGCTACCGCGAGCAGTGAAGCATCCAGCTCGGGGGTGGCGGCGCTTCGCGAGCGCAGCAGGGTTGCGATCAACGCCGCGGCCAGCACACCGCCGGCGGCGGCGGCTATCCACTTCACTCGGAAACGAGACCGCCGGGTCGACGGCCCTTCGACTCTTGCTCGCCGGGCCCCGTCGAGTGTCTCGGCAAACGCGGCCGCGCTGGGTGGCCGGTCCGCCGGTAACCGCGCGAGCGCACCCAACACTATGTCTTCGACTTGCTGTGATACCGTGGTGCGCACCGTCCGGATGGGGCGGGGAGACTCCGTGAACCTCCGGGCGATGATCGCCTGGGCGGTAGGTCCGGTGAATGGCGGCTCGCCGGCCAGCATCTCGTACAGCACCACGCCCAGGCTGTAGACATCGCTGCGCGCGTCGATCTCGCGCTCGCCCGCGGCCTGCTCCGGACTCATGTACGCGGCGGTCCCCACCACCACGCCGGTCTCGGTCAGTCGCTCCTGGGCCGATGCCCCCATCGCCCGCCCGATGCCGAAATCCGCGACCAGCGTGTCGCCGTCGCTCGTGAGCAGAATATTCTCGGGCTTGATGTCGCGGTGAATCACGCCGTGGCGGTGGGCATAATCCAGCGCCCGCGCGGCCTCGTGGGTGATCCGCACCGCGTCGTCCACCGACAGCTGGTGCTCCCGCGCGAGCCGGTCGCGCAGCGACTCGCCCTCGACGTAGGGCATGGTGAACCAGAGCAGGCCGGCCGCCTCGCCCGAGTCATGCACCGACAGGATGTGGGGATGTTGCAGCCGCGCCACCGTCTGGATCTCGCGCAGAAAGCGGTCGGGGCCGAGCGTGGCGGCCAGCTGGGGATGCAACACCTTCAGGGCGACCGGCCGCCGGTGCTTCAGATCCTGCGCCAGGTACACCGTGGCCATACCGCCCCGGCCGAGCTCGCGCTCGATCTGGTAGCGGTCAGCCAGGGCGGCTTTGAGGCGGGCAGCGTGATCGTCCAAGCGGGGTCCGGGAATGTCGGCTGGATTAAGTAACGCGGTAGGCCTGCTCAGAGCAATGCGAAGGGGCGGTGAGGCGGCAAACTTCCCTCTTGACGTGGAGTGAGCTATTACGTACGATATATCGTACGTTAGCTCTCACGGTGTATCGGAGGTTCCCAGATGTGTAACCCACGAGACGACTGGGGTTTCGGCCCCGGATTCCCGTTCGGCTCCAAGATGTGGTCCGGGGTGTTCAACACCGGCGGACGGGGCTCCCGGCGGCGTTCCCAGATGTTCGAGTCGGGGGAGGTCAAGTTCGTCATCCTCCGCCTGCTCAAGGAAAAGCCCCGTCACGGCTACGAGATCATCAAGGCGCTGGAGGAGAAGATGGCCGGCTGCTACACCCCGTCCGCCGGCACCGTCTACCCCACGCTCCAGTTGCTGGAGGACGAGGGCTACATCCGCGCGGTGGACACCGACGGCAAGAAGGTCTATCACGTCACCCCCGAGGGCGAGCGCTATCTGGAGGAGCACCGCGACTTGCTGGACGAGATCCTCGACCGGGTGCGCGAAACGGTACGGGACTTCACCGGCGGCGGGATCGGCGAGGTGCAGGGCGCCTTCGCGCACCTGGCGGCGGTCACCTTCAAGAAGGCATGGCGGCGGGGGCCGGATGATCCCGCTTTGAAACGTGTCGCCGAGATCCTGCGTAAAGCGGGCGACGAAATTGAGGAGGCACTGCAGCGGGGCAGCGGGGCCGCGGGGCAGGGGTCAACGGGTTCATAATGGGCGCTTGGAGGCACCGGCAATGAGCTTCTTCGGATTCGTGTTCTGGATGTTCGTCATCTGGATGATCGTCCGGCACTGGCAGAGACGGGAGGGCAGGAGAATGGTAGGAGCCACCAGCGGCTGGTATGACTCGGGAGAGTTCTATCCTCCGCGCAAGGCACGGAAGCTGGCTCGGCAGGCCCAGGGCGACCAGCAGCAGTACATCGATTCACTGGAGACCCGGGTGAGCGAGCTGGAAGAGCGGCTGGATTTCACCGAGCGTTTGCTAGCGGAACGACGCGAGCCGGTGAACCAGAAGTAGCTAGCATGTCATTCTGAGCGTAGCGAAGAATCTCTCCGGTAGACTAGGGATCCCTTCGACAGGCTCAGGGCAGGCTCTTCGCGTCGCTCAGGATGACAGTTCACCCCTCATCGCAGGGGCAGGTGCCCAGCAACCCGTACATGAGGATGTCGGTGACGGTCTTGCCGACCTGATCGACCGACAGCTGAACCGGATCGATCGAGCGGAACACCCGGGTGCCCAGAGCCACGCCCATGATCATCAGTGGAATCACCCGGGCCGCGCGCTCGACGTCTTCATCGGTGATGTCTTCGCAGTACTGACCTGCCTCCAGCAGCTGATGCAGGCTCTCCCGGCTGCGGCATACCACTTCATCGAACACCAGCCGGCCGCCCTCGGGCACTTTCGGTAGCTCCGTCATTGCCAGGATGGCCACGTCGGCCTGTCCCGGCTGATGGAGACGCTGCCAGATCCGCTCGAGCAGTCCCCGCAACACCTCTTCTCGGGTTCCCCCCGCCTTCACCACCGCCTCGTCCCCGTCATCGGACACAACCGCCGAGCCCATCCGATCCCGGATCAGGTCGACCAGGAGCTTCTCCTTTGACTCGAAATAGTGGTAGAGGCACCCCTTGGTGACGCCGAGGCGGTCGGCCACGTCGTTCAGCGTCGCCTGGCTATACCCCAGATCCGAAAAGGTCGCCAAGGCCGCATCCAGGATCGCTTCCTTCCGCTCCTCGGGGCGCTGCCGTTGCCGCTGGGGCCTGGTATCGACCCCGGCCAGGCTCTGATCCGCTGATGTATCCATTTGTCCCTTCTCAATATGCGGTCCGACCTACCGGCAGGAATATATAACAAAATTGTATCGCGACGCCTACACGCTATTGACATACCTACTGGTAGGTATAATACTAGCTACCTACCGGAAGGTCAATATACGACCGGCCGAATGTCTTATTGAGTCGAGGACAGGTCCCCATGCGTACCGTCATCATCGTCGCTGGCAGCCTCCAGTGCCCTCCTGCTCGGCGGTCTCACCCTGGGCGGCACCACCAAGCCGCCGGCCGATGCTCCTCCCCCTCAGGCGGTGACGGTGGCCCCGGTGCCCCAGCAGGCGGTCACCGAGTGGGACGAGTTCACCGGACGGCTCGAGGCCGTAGACCAGGTGGAGATCCGTCCCCGGGTCTCCGGCTACATCAAACGCGTCACCTTCACCGAAGGGCGAGAGGTGAAGAAGGGCGAGGTCCTGTTCGAGATCGATCCGCGCCCTTATCAGGCGGAGCTGGCCCGGGCGGAGGCGGAGCTGGAGAGGCCCGCTCGGCCGCGGCGCTGGCAAAGAGTGAAGTGCAGCGAGCCGTCAAGCTGGTGGACGTGCAGGCGATCTCGCGGGAGGAGTTCGACAGCCGGACCAGCGCCGAGGTCACAGGGTGGCGCCCAGGTCCGCGCCGCGGAGGCCGCGGTCGAGACCGCCCGGCTCAATCTGGAGTGGACCAAGGTCCGCTCTCCGATTGCCGGGCGGGTGAGCAATGCGCAGGTGACCGAGGGCAATCTGGTGCAGGCTGGGCCGCCGGAGGGCCCGGTGCTCACCACCGTCGTCTCGGTCGATTCCATGTATCTCTACTTCGACAGCGACGAGCAGACCTATCTCCGGTATGCCGGCCGGGCCAGGAGCGCGGGCGGGACCAACTGGCGGACCGCGCGGCTGCCGGTCTTTCTCGGCCTGGCGAACGAGTCCGGCTTTCCGCACGAGGGCCGCCTCGACTTCGTGGACAACCAGGTCGATCCCGAGACCGGGACGATCCGGACCCGGGCCGTCTTCTCCAACCGCGCCCGGGCCCTGACGCCGGGCCTGTTCGCCCGGGTCAAGCTGGTGGGCACCGAGAAAGACACCGTGACGCTGGTCCGCGACGCCGCCATCGGCACCGACCAGGATCGCAAGTTCGTGCTGGTGGTGGGACCGGGCGATACGCTGGCCTATCGGCCCGTCGTGCCCGGCCGGCTGACCGACGGCCTTCGCATCGTCAGCTCCGGCGTCGAGCCAGGGGAGCGCGTCGTGGTGAATGGCCTGATGCGGGTCCGCCCCGGCATGAAAGTGACTCCGAAGGTCGAGGCGATGGTGCCTGATTCGGCTACGCCGGCCCGCGGAGCGCTGACCGATGCAATTCTCCCGCTTCTTCATCGACCGGCCGATTTTCGCGGCCGTGCTCTCGATCGTGATCTTTCTCGCCGGTGGGATCGCGATGTTCTCCCTGCCCATCAGCGAGTATCCGGAAGTAGTTCCCCCCTCGGTCGTGGTCCGGGCGGTCTATCCCGGCGCCAACCCGCGGGTGCTCTCCGAGGCTGTCGCCACCCCATTGGAGGAGCAGATCAATGGGGTCGAGAACATGCTCTACATGTCGTCGCAGTCCACCTCGGACGGCGTCCTCACCCTCACCGTGACCTTCCGGGTCGGCTCCGACGTCGACCTGGCGCAGGTGCAGGTGCAGAACCGGGTGGCCCAGGCGCTGCCCCGCCTGCCCGAGGAAGTGCGCCAGCTCGGTGTCACGACGGTCAAGAGCTCGCCCAACTTCATCATGGTGGTGCATCTCCTGTCGCCGGACAACCGGTACGACATCACCTACCTCCGCAATTACGCCCTGCTGCAGGTCAAGGACGTCGTCGCCCGGATTCCGGGCATCGGCCAGGTCGAGGTCTTCGGCGGCGGTGATTATTCCATGCGGGTCTGGCTCGACCCGGGCAAAGTCGCGGCCCGTGGTCTGGCCGCGTGCGACGTGGTGAACGCCATCCGGGAGCAGAATGTCCAGGTGGCCGCCGGCGTAGTCGGCGCGCCGCCGATGCCGGTGCCGGTGGACTACCAGCTCACCATCAATGCGCGCGGCCGCCTGACCAACGAGGAGGAGTTCGGCGACATCATCCTCAAGACCGGCGCCGGCGGCGAGATCACCCGCCTCCGCGACGTCGCGCGGCTCGAGCTGGCCGCGGGCGATTATGCGCTTCGCTCGCTGCTGGACGGGAAGGAGGCCGTCGGCATCGGCATCTTCCAGGCGCCGGGCTCGAATGCGCTGCAGCTCTCCAACACCGTTCGCGCCACGATGGAAGAGCTGAAAGCCAATTTCCCCGAGGGAGTGGTGCACCGGATCGTGTACGATCCCACGGTCAACGTGCGGGACGGCATCCGGGAGGTGATCATCACGCTCTTCGAGGCGATCCTGCTCGTGGTCCTGGTGGTGGTGCTGTTCCTCCAGACCTGGCGCGCCTCGATCATTCCGCTGGTCGCGGTGCCGGTGTCGATCGTGGGCACCTTCGCCATTCTGCTGGCCTTCGGGTTCTCGATCAATACGCTGTCGTTGTTCGGGCTGGTGCTGGCGATCGGCATCGTGGTGGACGACGCCATCGTGGTCGTCGAGAACGTGGAGCGCAACATCGAGGCCGGCCTCTCGCCGCGTGACGCCGCCCACAAGGCGATGGACGAGGTGAGCCGGCCCATCGTCGCCATCAGTCTGGTCCTGTGCGCGGTGTTCGTGCCGGTGGCGTTCCTGAGCGGCCTCACTGGCGAGTTCTACCGCCAGTTCGCGCTGACGATCGCGTTCTCTACCGTGATCTCCGCCATCAACTCGCTTACCCTGTCGCCGGCGCTCAGCGCGATCCTGCTCCAGCCGCGCCACGCGCCGCCGGACCGCCTTACCCGCTGGCTGGATTCCGGCCTGGGCTGGCTCTTCCGGCCGTTCAACCGGGTCTTTGCCAGAGGCTCGGCCGGGTACGGTTCGGCCGTACACCGGATCATCCGGAAAAGCGGCGTCGCACTCGCGGTGTATGCCGGTCTCCTGGCGCTCACATGGTTCGGCTTCAACCAGGTCCCGAGCGGCTTCGTGCCGACCCAGGACAAGCAGTACCTGGTCGCCTTCGCCCAGCTCCCCGACGCGGCCACGCTCGATCGCACCGAGAAGGTCATCCGTCAGATGGCCGAGATCGGGAGCCAGCAGCCGGGGGTCGAGAACGCGGTGCAGTTCCCCGGCCTCTCGATCAACGGCTTCGTGAACGCTCCCAACGCCGGCATCATCTTCTTCACCCTCAAACCGTTCGACGAGCGGCATGGGAAGGATGAATACGGCCTCAACATCGCGGAGGCGCTCAACGCGAAGTTCTCCGGCATTCAGGAGGCGTTCGTGGCCGTCTTCCCGCCGCCGCCGGTAAACGGCCTGGGCCAGGTGGGCGGATTCAAGCTGCAGCTGGAGGACCGCGCCGGTCTGGGGGAAGCCGCCCTCAACGAGGCCACCCAGGCTCTGCTCGGCCGGGCGTATCAGTCGCCCGAGCTGGCGGGGGTGTTCAGCGGCTACCGGATCAACGTGCCACAGCTCGATGTGGAGGTGGACCGGGACAAGGTGAAGCAGGAAGGCATCGTCCTGACCGACCTGTTCCAGACCATGCAGGCCTACCTCGGGTCGGTCTACGTGAACGACTTCAACAAGTTCGGGCGTACCTACCAGGTGAAGGTGCAGGCCGATGCGCAGTTCCGGGCTACGGCCGAGAACATCGCCCAGCTCAAGGTGCGGAACGCGCAGGGCGCGATGATACCGCTGGGGTCGGTAATCACGGTAAAGGAGTCGCACGGCCCCGATCAGGCGGTCCGGTACAATGGGTATCCGTCGGCCGACATCAACGGTGGTCCGGCGCCGGGCTATAGCTCCGGTCAGGCCGAGCAGACCATCGAAGGCATCATGCGCGACGTGCTGCCGAATGGGATCGGCTACGAGTGGACCGACCTGACCTACCAGCAGAAGCTGTCCGGCAACACGGCGGTCTTCATTTTCCCGTTGTGCGTCCTGCTGGTCTTTTTGGTGCTCGCGGCCCAGTACGAGAGCTGGTCGCTGCCGCTCGCGGTCATCCTCATCGTCCCGATGTCGCTGCTGTGCGCCATCGCCGGCGTGTGGCTTACCAAGGGCGACAACAACATCTTCACCCAGATTGGCTTCCTGGTTCTTATCGGGCTGGCGTGTAAGAACGCGATCCTGATCGTTGAGTTTGCCCGCGAGCTTCACCTCCAGGGCAAGTCCCGGGTCGAAGCCGCGCTGGAAGCCTGCCGGATCCGGCTCCGCCCTATCCTGATGACGTCCCTCGCCTTCATTATGGGCGTGCTGCCGCTGGTGTTCTCCAGCGGGGCCGGCGCCGAGATGCGGCACGCCATGGGTGTGGCGGTGTTCGCCGGAATGCTCGGCGTCACCTTCTTCGGGCTGGTGCTGACGCCGGTGTTCTACGTGGTGATTCAAGGGCTGGTCGACCGGATGGCACCGGCGGCGCAACAGTTCGCGCTCGAGCCGGCTCATGACAAGGATGCCAAACATGTATAACGCGGCGGTGGTCCTGCTCTCGTTGCTGTTTGTCGGCTGTGCCGCCCCGGCCTACCGCGCCCCGGAGGTGGCCGTCCCGGCGACGTTCCGCGAGACGCCGGATAGTGTGCCTCCCGCAGCGGTCAGCGGAGCGAAGGCCACGGACACGTTGCTTCCGGTCGAGGCTGCCTGGCTCGGGCTGGGCGACACTACGCTGACCCGGCTCATCCGCGAAGTGATTAGTGCCAATCTCGACGTCCGGGCGGCTGAAGCGCGCGTGCTCGGGGCCCGCTCGGCCAAGACCGAGGTGGCATTGGACCTTGCGCCGACCGTCACCGTCGCCGGCGGTTACACCCGGCAGCAGATCTCCAGCGCGGCCTTTCCCGTCGCAGGACCCGCGTTTCCGGACCAGAACATCTGGGATGCCGGATTCGATGCTTCCTGGGAGCTGGATCTGTTCGGCCGCGTCCGCCGGAACGTTCGGGCGCAAAGCGCATTTGTGGAGGTAGCACAGCAAGGGCTGCGCGATGTTCAGGTCTCGCTCACCGCCGAGCTGGCGCGGGCCTACTTCGACCTGCGCGGATCGCAGGAGCAGCTTTCGGTGGCCCAGCGGAATGCGGAGAACCAGCAGCGTACGCTGGAGGTGACCCGGCAACGGCTGCAGGCGGGCCGGGGCACGGCATTCGACACCGAGCGCGCGCAGGCCCAGCTCAGCTTTACCCTCGCGACTGTTCCGCTGCTGGAATCCCGGGTAGCTCAGGCGCAGTACCAGATCGGCGTCCTGGTGGGCCGCCCGCCGGCGACCGTTGCCGCGGAGCTGGCTGCTCTCGACACGCTGCCGGAGCTCCCGCCCATCGGGACGCTGGCTCGCGCCGATTCGGTGATTCTCAGGAGACCCGACGTCGCCGCCGCGGAGCGCCGACTCGCGGTCGAGCGGGCACTGGTGGGTGCCGCCAAGGCGGACTACCTGCCCCGGATCAACCTGGGCGGAAGCTTCGGCTACACCTCTTTGGCCTTCGACGCACTGGGGGAGGAGGGAACGTTCCGCTACGCGGTTGGACCCGTCATCTCGTGGCCGGCGCTCAACCTGGGCCGGGTAAAGGCGCGGGTAGACCAGTCACAGGCCCGCGAAGCCGAGGCGCGGGCCCAGTATGACCAGACGGTGCTGCTGGCGCTTCAGGATGTGGAGACGTCCTTGTCGCGATACCGGACCTCCCGCGCCCGGGTGGATCGGATCGAGGACGCAGCCTCAGCCAGCGAGCGGGCGGCGCAGCTGGCGCGCGCCCGGTTCTCGGGTGGGGTAGCCGATTTCCTGGAGGTGCTGGACGCGGAGCGCACTCTCCTCGAGGCCCAGGATCAACTGGCGCAGGGACGTACCGATGCAGCGACCGCGTACGCGGCGCTGTACAAAGCCTTGGGCGGCAGTTCACCCTCATCCAACTAGCAGCGGCAAAGGGCGCGGGACGTGTGAGCGGCTAGATGTCATCCTGAGCGCAGCGAAGGATCCCTCGGCGTGCAATCGAGAGATCCTTCACTTCGTTCAGGATGACAGCGACTTTCCCTCCCCGCCGCCCCCCTGCCCCGCTTAGTTAGGCCATAGCCATCCAAACGTTCCCGCAGTTACCAGGCCGTAGACCAGTCCGTCGAGCAGATCCTTCGCGGTGTTCTTCCACGGCTTGCCCCACCAGATCGAGTTGGGGACCTGCCCCAATCCATAGACCATGAAGCCGACCGCTCCCACGTTGCGGAAGACCTGGAGGTAGGTTGCGTCGCGCGCGAGGGAATGCTCAGCGACATACGCGATGAAGAGAGAGGCCACGAGCAGAAAGGCGAACCACTGGGAAAGGTTCTTGCCCATATTCGGAATGCCGGTCGGCAGGACGGTGATCACGGCGACCGGTCCCTCGGTGTACTTCTGCTTCATCTCCGGCTTTTCCATGTCCTTCATCTCGGTGCAATACGGAATCACGTACTGACCCGGCGCGGGGCTGCCGGCCCGCATGGCGGCCCGCACCGCATCCTCGTTGGGAAGCCGGGTAAAGTCCTTGTTGTGATACTTGAGCACCATGTGGATGATGGCGCTGACGAGGAAGACCAGGACCGACGAGACCAGGATGGGGAGCCAGAGATCGTGTACGTCGACCATGGAGCCTCCGAGTTGTGGGATGGGACGCCGGATAAGGTACTGTCAGATCGAGGTGTTGTCATCCTGAGCCCTTCGCCACGCTCAGGATGACAGCTATCCTTAGACACCCCCTCCCGTCTCACCGGAAAAGCCGATGAATATCGCGACCCTGCTGCTCGGACTGATCATAGGAGCCGCCGCCGGCGGCCTGATGGTTTGGCTCAATGAACGCAGGCTCAGGGATGCGTTCGCCTCCCTCTCCGCCGAGGCGCTGCGGCAGAACAACCAGTCGTTTCTCGACCTGGCGCAGACCAAGCTGGGCGCCTTCCAGCAGTCCGCCTCGTTCGACCTGGAGCGGCGCCAGAAGGCGGTGGGCGACCTGGTGCGGCCGATCCACGACGCCATCGCCCGAGTGGACGTCAAGCTGCAGCAGGTGGAGAAGGACCGCGTCTCCCACTACTCCGGCTTACTGGAGCAGGTGAAGGCGATGGCTCGCAGCCAGCAGGCGCTCCAGGCCGAAACCGGCAATCTGGTGAAGGCGCTGCGGGCGCCGCAGGTGCGGGGGCGCTGGGGCGAGATCCAGCTGCGGCGAGTGGTGGAGCTGGCAGGGATGCTGGACTACTGCGACTTCCTGGAGCAGGCCCGAGTGGAGTCGGAGGACGGGCGACTTCAGCCCGACCTGATCATCCGCCTCCCCGGCGACAAGACCATCGTGGTGGACGCCAAGTCCCCGCTGTCGGCATATCTCGACGCGACCGACTGCAACGGCGACGACGGCGCGCGCGAGCTGCTGCTGAAGAAGCACGCCCGCCAGGTGCGGGACCACATGAGCAAGCTGGGTGCGAAGGCCTACTGGAACCAGTTTCAGCCCGCGCCCGATTTCGTGGTGATGTTCCTGCCGGGCGAGACCTTCTTCAGCGCCGCCTGCGAGCACGACGCTTCGCTGATCGAGTTCGGCGTGGGCGAGCAGGTGATTCCCGCCAGCCCTACCACCCTCATCGCACTGCTTCGCGCCATCGCCTATGGCTGGCGGCAGGAGAGCATCGCCCGCAACGCGCAGGACATCAGCCGGCTGGGACGGGAGCTGTACGAGCGGCTGGGCCACATGGCCGGGCACTTCGAGGACCTGCGGAAGTCGCTGGTCAGAACGGTGGACAGCTACAACGACGCGATCGGGTCGCTGGAAGGAAGGGTGCTGGTCTCCGCCCGACGGTTCAGAGATCTGGGGATTGCGGGGGAGGAGCTACCCGAGGCGCAAACAGTGCAACTGGGGACCCGGAGACTGAATGCGCCCGAGCTGACAGACGCCTCCGTGAGCCAACGAAGGCTCTGTCATCCCACTCGGAGGGATCCTTCGCTGCGCTCAGGATGACAGTGATTGCTCAGGATGACAGTGATTGCTCAGGATGACGGCGGCGAGTTCGCCGCCGTCACCTCTGCCCGCCCGACGGTGTTGTTGTCGGTTCCGAACCAGATCTGCCCGCTCTTCTCGTCGAACATCATATGCCGCACCGTGCCGCCCCCGCTCGGCACCGGCGTGATGCCAAAGAACTTCTCTGTCTTCGGGTCGAACCCCACGAACCGGTTCGGCTGCGATCCGGTCTCCACCAGCCAGAGCCGGTCCTTGTCGTCCATCGACATCGCGTATGGCAGCGCACCCGCTCCGCCCGGCAGAGCCCACTCCTTGAACTGCTTCGAGCCCGGGTCGAACCGGCCGAGGTAGCCCCGGGTGTAGTCCACGTACCAGATCCGGTCGTCCGACGTGATCGCGATCCGTCGGCCGCGGGAGCGGTCGTTGGGCATCGAGTACTCGGTGATCTTCATCGTCGCCGGATCGACAGTGCCGATCTTCTCGTTGCCGAACTCGTTGAACCAGGGCCGCCCCTTGGAATCCACCTCGATCCCATATGGCCGGGCGTTGGGTGACGGAACCTGGACCACGTCCACCTTCCCGCTCTTGGTGTTGAGTCGCCCGACGTAGTTCGATTGCTGAGCCGTAAACCAGATGTTGTCCTTGCCGTCGGCGATCAACGTGTGGGGATCCCGCACCCCGGGCGGCATCGGATAGCGGGTGACCTTACCCGAGGCCGGATCCAATTTGCCGATGTGCCCGTTGCCGTTCCCGGCGTACCAGATCATGTCTTTCTTGTCGACGATCAGGTTATGGGGCAGGGCGCCGTCCTCGATCTCATAGCGGCGGAACTTCCCGCTAGCCGGGTCGAGGTAGGCGATGTAGTTGCCGACCTGGCCCACGAACCAGACCCGGTTCTGGCTGTCCACGTACGGGTCGCGCGGGCGTGAGTCGGCGTAAGGGACCGGCCATTCCTTGATGGGGACCTGCGCCGCTAGCTGGGTTGCCGGTGCCAGGGTGGCAGCGAGAATGGCTGCTGTAATGATTGATCGCATCGTTACTCCTTGATTGTCATCCTGAGCGAAGCGAAGGATCTTCAGTTCTGGCCCCTTCGCTGCGCTCAGGGTGACACCTTCCGCTTCATTTAGAGAGCGGAACGGTGTCATTTCGGCATCGCGCCCTCAACCGCCTCGGCGAGATCTTCCACCGAGCGGTTCACCCGCGTCTTCACGTCTTCCCAGGTGTCCGCCGTGGCGTTGTCGACGCGACTCAAGCTCCGTTCGGCTGCCTTCCGCGACTCCCGGATCCGCGCTACCGCCCGGTCGCTCACCGCGCCGCCCTTCGACTTCACCTCCGCCGCCAGCTGCTCGATCTGGGTGTCCAGCTCCGTGAGCTGCTGCCGGATAGACTCCGCGAACCCCTGCCGGTCGTCGAACGAGAAGTCGCGCGCCTCGACCGGCGCCTCCTCGACCTCGGGGGTGGGCATCGTAAGCGACGTATCGCTCACGCCGCCGGTTTCGTTGTTCTTCCGGTCACCACAGCCGAGCAGCGCGGTGGCGAGGACGCCGGCGAGGGTAAAGGCGAGATGGCGCATGTGGAGTCTCCAGGGGAAAGGTTGAAATAGAGCTATGATTAGTCGCTAGTCGCCAGTCTCTAGCTGGTTCGGAGGACACCTCGGAGCTGATCAATACCAGCGTCTGGCCTATAGCGACTCTTACCCAAACATCCTCTCATCCGCCGTCGGCCCGTAGACCGGCGGCAGCGGCACATCGAGTAATCTCAGATATACCACCAGTGACCCGCGATGGTGATACAAGTGATTGAACATGAGGGAGCGCACCATGGTGATCCGGGGCGCCGCCATGAGCTCCCGGCCTCCGCTTGCCAGGCGCCAGGTTGCCTCGGCTCGCTCGGGCGTCAGCTCGGACAGAAACCTCCGAGCCGACGCCAGGCTCTCGTCCAGCGCGCTGATCAGCTCGGCCGAGGTGCGGGCCTGGGTCTGCACGAACTCGGGTGGCTCGCAGACATCGGGCCCCAGGAGCCGCTCGCCCAGACTCGGAATGATGGCGACGTGCAGGGCCAGCTGGCCCAGCGAGAAGGAGCGCTGGTGAGGCCTCCAGCCCAGACTGGCCTCCGGTACCCGCTGGAGAACCCGCCGGGTGACCTGCGCCTCCTGCTCCAGCTCGGCGAGAAGCAGCTGGGAGAGCTCCCAGGTTTCAGTAGTGCGCGTCATGTCAGCCTCCGGCTGGGCTATTGGCTATTTGGCTATTCGCTATTCGCAAAGCACTAATGCTCATGCACAGGTCGGGCAGTGCAGAGTCGGACGCTGCAAGGGCAAAAGCCAATAGCCAATAGCTAATAGCCAATAGCCCACTCCAACACGTACCGGCCTCCGCCCGTCGTCGCAATCACCAGACACATGACGATCAACATGAGATCGTAGTGCCAGCCGTCGCTGTGTTTGCCCCAGAACCCTGTCTTCCAGACGACGATCTTCTTCTGGATTGCACCCAGCATGATCAGGATCAGCCCCAGCGCCGCGAACTGGGTCAGCACTCCGAACGCCACTCCGAGCCCGCCCGGCCAGCTCGGCGACTCCGAGAAAGCGGGTGAAGCCGGGGCTCGCGCCGATGCTCTGGCCTCGACCCACGGGATCCTTCACGTGGCTCCAGCCACTGGTCACGAACACCAGCCCTACCAGCAGTCGCATCAGGAGCAGGGCGACGTCGCTGTAGCCGTAGAGCCACTGAATGATCAAGACGACACCTTTTCCGGCCGCGTCCGGCGCTTGCCAGGCTTCCGGTTGAGCGGCGTGCTGGCGGCCAGGTTCCCCGACATGGCGAGTCGCGCCCGCAACGCCGGGCTGATCGATTTACGCACCAGGGCCTGGATCATCTCGGGGGTAGGCGACTCCTCGCTGCCGATCGGCCTCATCTCCACCGGCCTCGGCGGCGAGCACCGGCACGCCGTCCCGATAGAGAATGCGGTTGCGGGTGATGCCGGTGACCCGGTCGCCCGGCGTGATGATCCCGGTCAGGTTGAGCGGATCGGCGGCGCTCAGCGCGATCAGCCGGCCGCCGCCGTCCAGGCGCCGAATGATCGCAGCTGGCCTACGGCCTCCGGAAGGGCGAACTGCTCCCCGGACATGCCGGCGACGAAGCGGCCGCCCCGGATCTCGCCCCGTGCCTCCAGGCGGCGATAGACCATGAGCAGGTCGCGCCAGGGTGGGGCGCCGGTCTCGCGGGCCAGGAGCCGCTTGAACACCACCCCGTAGCGGCGGAGCAGTGTCTTTGCCAGCAGCTCGGTTTGACGGGCGGACAGACGGACGGGCGGACGGTCATCCCCTTGATCATTCTTGTCTGTCCCTCCGTCCGACTGTCCGCCCGCCCGCCCAGCAGTGACCATCGCCCCGCCGTTTCGATTCCCACCGGCGCAGTGCGGTATCGTCGAGTTGCGCCGCTCAGCGGCTTGCGCTTGCTCGAAGGCGTGATGAGCGCTCGAAGTCCGGCAAAGCTGTCGGAGGTCACCAGTCCCAGGCCCGCGAGCTCGCTCAAACCCTGCTCCACCTGCGTTGGTAGCAAACCCGACATGGCGGTCAGCTCATGAAAGAACGAGGCGCCCCGCTGCTCCAACGTCTGCTTCACGATGCCGGCGTAGCTGGAGAGCTGCGACTCGGCCTCAGGACTATCCCGCAGCCAGTCGCCCAGGTGTTCCCGCAGGAATAGCGCAATGGGCGTGGACCGAATCGGACCGCCCGTCCGCGCCGTCCGCGCCGCCCGCCTGTCCGCCCCCACGCCACCCGCCCCATCATGCAGAGGGTGTCCAGCAGAGTGGGATCGTACTCCGCCACCCGGGACGAGAGCACCTCGCTCTCCCAGGCGGCAGCCGGCACCTCGAAGCCGTCCAGCTGCGTGATCACGGCGGCGAGACCTTCCAGCCCGGCGGCGTGCTCGTCCGGATCCACCCGCTGCCACGCGAACAGGAAGCGCATGAAGTCAGCCGCGCTGACCGGCTCGATCTCGGCCCGGAGCCGGTTGAGGGTGTAGCGATGGATCCGCGCCAGCAGACGGCGGTCGCACCACTCGAGGGTGGCCGGTCCGCCGTTGCGGGGGCTGAAATGGCCGCGGAGGACCACACCCTCGACCTCCAGCGCCGCCAGAGCGATGTCGGCATCGGATTCGTCCACGTTCAGCGACGCGGCCAGCGATGGCGGCCGTGGTTGGCCCGACGATCCCGAGCCTGCCTCTGAAGAGCTCGCGAAGCAGCCTCTTCTGAGACGGCCCCACTGCCCAGCTGCCCCGCTGCCCCGCTGCCCCGCCTACTTCACCCAGCCGCTCCGTTGCCACCCACAGAACCTCGCCATCGGCCAAGGTTACCCGGTCCGCTCGCCCGGCATCCTTCAGCTCCTGGAACCAGGGCAACCACGACACGCCGTCCCGACCCGAGATCCCTTCCACTTCGGTGAGGAAGCCGGAGGTCAGCAGCGCGTCGTGCAGCTCGTCGGCATCGCGCGGGTCGGGCCAGGCCTCGTCCCGAACCCGGTCGATCGCGGCCGGGTCCAGGGCGCCGAGGTCGTCGGCGGACGAGGGCTCGAAGGCGCGGCGGGTGTGGACCGCCAGAGTCCGCCGCTCCTCGGCCGGTGCATCGTCGAGGAACGCATAGGGTCTCGCGTTCAGGATCTCGTGGGTCAGCGGTGACGGCTCGGGCAAGTCGCGGGCGACGTAGCGGATCTCGCCCGACTGGATCCTCCGGAGCACCGTCGTAAGCAGCTCGAGGTCCATCACCTCGTGCACGCAGTCGTCGATCGTCTGCCGTACCAGCGGATGATCCGGCACCTCGCGGTCGCCCGGAATGTTCTCCAGGCAGGCGACGGCGTGGGGGAATGCCGCGGCCAGCAGGTCCTCGGATTGCATCCGCTGAATCTGGGGCGGAGTCTTGCGGCCGTTCCGGCTCCGCGCGATTGCCAGCGCGATGGTCGCGTTCCAGCGCCAGTGGGTCCCGAACATGGGCGCGTCGAGCAGGGCCTGCACCAGGATCTCCTCCACCGTGTCGGGGTGGAGAAACTTGAAGACCGTGTCGAGCGGGAAGGAGTGCTGCGGCCCGAGCGACAGGAGCAGCGCGTCTTCGGTGGCGGCGGCCTGGAGCTCGAAGTTGAACTGACGGCAGAACCGCTTCCGCAGAGCCAGTCCCCAGGCCCGGTTCACTCGGCTCCCGAAGGGCGAGTGGATGACGAGCTGCATCCCGCCGGCTTCGTCGAAGAACCGCTCGGCGACGATGGTCTCCTGGGTCGGCAGGGTGCCCAGCAGTCGCTTGGACTCGCCGAGGTACTCGACCAGTTGATGCGCAGCTGCGGCTGCGCTGTAGTGATGAGCGGTGTCATCCTGAGCGCAGCGAAGGATCTCTGGCTCGGTCCAGGGCGATCCTTCAGGTCGCTCGCTCCCTCAGGATGACAACAGTAGCGACTTTCGACCCACTGCTTCGCTCCCTCCCGGTCCTCCAACCGCTTCTCCACCTCTCCCCGGAGCTCCGCCACCGCGGTAGACAGCTCGTTGCTCCGGGCCGGTGCCTCGCCCAGCCAGAACGGAATGCTGGGCGGCTGGCCGTGGGCATCTTCCACCCGCACCGTTCCCTGCTGAACCCGCAGAATCCGCCAGGATGTATTGCCCAGCTGGAAGATGTCGCCCTGGAGACTCTCGACCGCGAAATCCTCGTTCACCGTGCCGATGAAGGTGTTGTCCGGCTCGAGAATGACCCGGAAATCCGAGTTATCGGGGATGGCGCCGCCGGAGGTAATCGCGAGCATGCGGGAGCCGCGCCGGGCTTTGATCTTCCCGTTCACCGTGTCGTGATGGATCAGCGCGCCCCGGCGGCCCCGGCTGGTCGAGAAGCCCTGGGCCAGCATCGCAACGATCTCGTCGAACTCGGCGCGAGTAAGGTCACGGTAGGGATAGGCCCGCCGGACCAGCTGGAACAGCTCCTCGACATCCCAGTCCTCGCCCGCCGACTCCGCCACGACCTGCTGCGCCAGCACATCCAGCGGCTTGTCCCGAATGACCAGCCGGTCGAGCTGTCCCCGCCGAACCGACTGGAGCAGGGCGGTGCATTCGACCAGCTCGTCACGGCTGAGCGGAAAGAGCCGGCCCTTGGGAGTGCCATGCACGGTGTGCCCCGAGCGACCCACCCGCTGCAGGAAGGTGGAAATCCGCCGCGGCGTGCCCAGCTGGGCAACCAGATCCACGTGGCCGATGTCGATGCCGAGCTCGAGGGAGGCGGTCGCCACCAGAGCCTTGAGCTTGCCGGTCTTGAGCCGCTCCTCGGCGTCGAGGCGAGTCTCCTTGGAGAGACTGCCATGGTGTGCGGTGACGGCATCCTCTCCCACCCGTTCGGCCAGGTGGCGAGAGACCCGCTCCGCCAGCCGGCGGGTATTCACGAATACGAGCGTGGTCTTGTGCGACTCGATCAGCTGGGCCAACCGGTCGTACACCTCGCCCCACACCTCGCCTGACATGACCGCTTCGAGGGGGGAGCCGGGGAGCTCGAGGGCGAGGTCGAGCTTCGCGGCGGTGGCCCGCGTTTATGATAGCGGGAGAGGCGGAAAGGGCGGAAGAAGTCGTGACGGGGTGAGTTAGCCCTGCCTGTTCCGCTCGTTCCGCTGTTTCGCGTTCCCGCCTCCAACCAGCCACCGTCCGACCTCGTCGATCGGCTCCATCGTGGCCGACAGGCCGATCCGCTGCAGCGGCTGCTGGGCGACGTGGGCCAGGCGCTCCAGCGTCAAGCGCCAGATGCGCCCCCCGGCGAGATTCCAGCACGGCGTGGATCTCATCCACAATCACGGTGCGGACAGTGCGGAGCATCTCGCGGCTTCGCCGGGCCGTGAGCATGAGATAGAGCGACTCGGGGGTGGTGACCAGGATGTGAGGGGGCTTTCGCAGCATCGCGGCCCGCTCGGACGTGGGCGTGTCGCCCGAGCGAATGGCGGCTGTGATCCGGGGGGCCTGGTACCCCATCTCCTCCGCCAGCCGGCGGATCTCCCGGCGGGGCTCGGCCAGGTTGAGATGGATGTCGGCGCTGAGGGCCTTCAGGGGCGAGACGTAGACCACCCGGGTCTCATCCGGCAGGGGGGACTCCATCCCCTCGCGAAACAGCCGGTCCAGCTCCTCCAGGAACGCCGCCAGGGTCTTTCCGGACCCGGTCGGGGCCGCAATGAGGGTGTGCCGGCCCTCCCGAATGGCTTGCCAGCCAAGGCGTTGCGGAGGGGTGGGCTCGCCGAACTTCTGTTCGAACCAGCGGGCGACGACGGGATGAAAAGCGGACAGGGGCATCGACTAAAAATAGTCGCACAATCCAGGATCCGCCCGTCCTCTGGAGCTACCCGCGGGGCGGAGAGCACCCGTGACTCTGGTCACTTACCCGGCGACCCGGCCCACCCATCTTGCTCCCGTCGCACTGGGCGACCCAGGTCACACCCTAACCCCCAGGAACCAAGATGGGCGATTCAAAACCCGGAGTATTCGGCATCTTCAAGCAAGGCTTCAAGGATTTCATGGAAGACGATTGCATGACGTCCGCGGCCGCGCTTTCCTACTATACGGTGTTCTCTCTCCCCGCCATCCTGATGCTGCTGATGCTGGTGGTCAGCTCGGTCATGGATCCGAGCGATGTCCAGGGAGGTCTCGAGTCTCAGCTCCAGTCCCTGATGGGGCCGAGCGCGGGCGGCGAGGTCCGCACGATTCTCCAGGAGACCGAGCGGCCGGGCGGCGGGCTGATTCCTACGCTCGTCGGGATCGTTGCGCTGATCTTCGGTGCCACCGGCGCCATGGGCCAGCTTCAGGCGGCACTGAATCGGGCCTGGGACGTGGCGCCGGACCCGAAGCAGGGTGGGATCAAGAGCTTTCTCACGAAGCGGCTCTTCTCGCTCGGCATGCTGCTCTCGATCGCATTTCTTCTCATGGTGTCGCTGGTGGTCAGCACCATGCTCTCCGGGGTGGGCGACAGCTGTCGTCGGTTTCTGCCGGCAGGACTGTCCGAGGGAGTACTTCATGTCGTGAATATCGTGGTCTCCTTCGCGGTGATCAGCCTCCTGTTCGCCGCGATGTTCAAGGTGCTGCCCGACGCCAAGGTTGCCTGGAGGAGCGCGTTGGTCGGCGGCGTTCGTCACCGGAATCCTCTTTCGTCGTGGGCAAGTATCTGATCGGTCTCTACATCGGACAGAGCAACCCGGGTGAGGCCTATGGGGCGGCGGGATCTCTGATCGTGTTGCTGCTCTGGATCTATTACTCGGCCTCATCGTGCTGTTCGGCGCCGAGTTTACCGAGACCTGGGCCGAGAAGCGGGGTGAGGGGATCGAGCCGGAGCCGGGAGCGATTCGGGTGCGGCAGGAGAAGCGGGTGATAGGGGAGGGACAGGGAGGACGGGAACGACGGGCAGGACGGGAGAGGCGGGAAAGCCTGGCATAGCGGGAAGAGCAGGGAAGGACTCAGGCAAGGAGCGATGGATTCTCGCCGTGAGGTCCCTCATTCCCGTCCTTCCCGTCTTCCCGTCCTTCCCGTCCTTCCTCCCTCCTTCTACTGCGCCACCAGCGGCTGCGTCAGCACCAGTACCACCGGGGTCTTGGCCTTTACGACCACGTCGCGCGTCGCCGTCTGCGATGCCACCACGGCTCCGCCCGCGGCTCCGATGACGCCGCCGATCACCGCACCCTTGGTGTCCTTGCCGATCACCTTCCCGAAGACGGCGCCGCCCGCTGCACCCACGCCGACCTTGGCGGCGTCGCCGGCGGTGACGCCCCGGCCCCGAAGTTCGTGGGGCACTGGCTGCACGTCGGCGCTGATCTTCCGGATCTCACCACCTACCCCGATGCCCTCGACCTGAAGCCGGAGCCGTCCCTGAGCGCTCTTGCTCCGGGCCGGACTGAGCCTGGTCACCGTGAAATGGACCGGGGCGCCGGCGGCGATCAGCGTCTTCCCATCCGATCCAGTCACGTTCTCCATGACGACCGCGGTGACGGCCCGGCCGACGGTATCGCTGCGGGAGTTGATCGAATCATCCAGCGCCGCGTGGATCTCGGTCCCGATCGGCAGGGTGCGAGCGGCCGCGGTTGAGGCAGCCGATGGACGAAGTGACGAGCACAGGAGCGGTGCTCGTGGGAGCCGCCCGACTCGCCGCCGTGTCGGGAACAGGAACGGTTGTATCTGCCAGCGCAGCACGAGCGGCGGAATCGATGGCTGCGGCAACCGTATCGGCCTGGTATCCTGCTCAGCCGGTCGTCGCCGCAGTATCGAGTCGCCCGGCTGCGTGTCAGACGCGTCATCCGTTGTCGGCGCACCGAGTCAGGCAGGGGGGCGGGCGCATATCCCTGAACCGTGCGCAGTGTCCTCGGTGCTGCTGGGGGCCGATTCTGCGGCGGCCACCGGCGCCGGCTTCGCAGGCGAGCGTCTCGCCTTCCGGGGCGGCTGGGTTTTGGCCTTGGGCTGTGGCCGGGCGGAGTGACCTGATGCTCCACCGGTGCGATCGGCTGGGTGGTATCCACCCGGGCCACCTCGAGAGGGCGGGTCAGGTTGTCGTCGGTCGCGGGAGCGCGCCGTTCCTCGGTGCCGGGCGAACAGGCTGAAGCCAAGCCATACCCGCAAGCATGCGAAAATGCTTTGTCATCGTTCCTCCAGGCCCCTGGGGGCGTGAACTTTCCGATGTGTTTAGCCCTTGTGGAGCTTCCGTTGCTGTGGGTTGGCTCACGAAACCGGGTCGCTCGCGGGCACAGCCCTTGCCCGAAGCTGGCGCATCGGCTTGGGTTAAACCCGCCTCAGAACACGACATTCGGCAAACCTCGTCGGCTCGGCCAGCGCTCCACTCGCGGAGTCCGCCAGAGCTGCCGGGATTTACCAGTCTTCCTCGTACCCAGGGGATTGCGTTGAGCGACTGCGCCAAGTGCCATACTCCACTTCCCGCCAGTGGCAACTGCTCCAGTGCGATGTCGCTCAGGCTGAAGACGGGTTCGAGTGGAAGCCTGAGGGAGCGGCTGGCCCGCACGCTCGAAGGTCGCTACGAGATCATCCGGCTGCTGGGCCGGGGCGGTATGGCGGTCGGTCTTCCTGGCCCGGGACCTGGTGCTGGAACGGGAGGTGGCAATCAAGGTTCTCCCGCCGGAGCTGAACCAGGACCCGCAGCTGATTCGCCGATTCCAGCAGGAAGCAAAGACCGCGGCCAAGCTGGATCATCCCAACATCATTCCGATCTATCGGGTCGAGAGCGAAGGCGGCCTGGCGTATATCGTGATGAAGTACGTCTCGGGTCAGTCGCTCGAAGAGCTGGCCTCCCGGGGACCTCTTCCCATCGACCGGGTTCGTCACATCCTGCGCGAGGCGGCGCTGGCTCTGGGTCACGCCCATAGGAGACGCGTAGTTCACCGCGACGTTAAGCCGGCCAACATCATGGTTGATGACGACGGCCGGGTCATCCTCACCGACTTCGGCATCTCCAAGGCGGTACAGAGCGGAGAGCACACCGGGACCGGGGCGATCCTGGGCACGCCGCACTACATGGCGCCGGAACAGGCTCGAGGCCGCGAAGTGGATGGGAGGACCGACCAGTATGCCCTGGCCATCGTCGGTCACCGGGTGCTTACCGGAAAGCCGCCCTTCGATGGTGATGCTCAGGCGATCCTGTATCAGCAGGTGTTCGAGTCTCCACCCGTCGCTGCATCGACCGCCGGCCCGACACGCCGCCGGACTTGAGAAGGGCTCTCGACCGGGCCCTCGCCAAGGAGCCAGCTCGCGGTTCGCGTACGATGGAGGAGTTTGCCTCCGCCATCGCAGTGGAAGTGCTCGGGTCCGACCACCGCGGTGAGCGCGCCGGTCCGCCGCCCCGAAGACTCGTCGTCGGACATGCGGCAGCGCGGCCGACCGAAGCGCGGGCGTTTTCGTCGCGCTGGCCACCGTCGTGGTGCTGGCGCTCGTCGCCTGGGTCAGTCTGCCCACCCTTCTGACCCTCACCGAGCGCAAACCGGCAGACCGTCCGGTGGTCCCCGGTCGGTGGCTCGAAGTACCGCGCACCAGGCCCTCGGCCGCTCCCAAAGCGGTCCGACGGCAGACACCCGCCGGTGACCAGCCCGGCGCCACCGCAGCGGAAGACATGCCGGCGCCAAGCTGAGAGCGGTGACGTTACGCCCGGCTGAAAGTGGATTCCGATCCGAGGGCGGTGGTGTCGTTGGATGGCGTCGAGATTGGACGGACGCCGATTCTCGAATCACCGGCTTCCGCCGGGCACCCACGCCTCCGACTCGTACGGGCCGGCTACCGCTCCCCAGGCGAGAAGCATCGTGGTCAAGGGCACGTCTCCGATCACCCGCAGGTACAAGCTACATCCGCTCAGCCAGCCGCTGAGCCGGGGGGCACAGCCCTTGCTCGTTCGGCTTACTCAGTTACGTGTAAACTCCGCTCCACATACACACATTCGGCAAAACTCGCCGGTCCGTTCGGACGCTCCGCTCGCGGAGTCCGCCCGAAGGTGCCGGGTTTTACGAGAGCAACCCATGAGAGGCGGGGAACGTGCCATACCAGCCCTGTGGTTTTCCAGTGAGTGAATGCCATAGATGCCACACGCCGCTGCCGGTGGATGGCCGGTTCTGTTCCAACTGCGGAACCCCCTCGGGGGAATTCGACCACGTCTGCCCGCCTGATCCAACCAACGAGCTGAGACAGCGGCTGGCGCGGACGCTCGCCGGCCGATACGAGATCACGCGGCTGCTCGGCCGTGGCGGCATGGCGGTCGTGTTCCTGGCGCAGGACCTCACCCTCGAGCGGCAGGTGGCCATCAAGGTGCTGCCACCGGAGCTGTCTCACGATCCCAAGCTGATCCCGCAGGTTCCAGCAGGAGGCCAAGACCGCGGCCAAGCTGGATCATCCCGAACATCATTCCGATCTACCGGGTCGAGAGCGAGGCCGGGCTCGACTACTTCGTCATGAAGTACGTCACCGGCCGGTCGCTGGAGCAGATGCTGGAAGAGGGCCCGATTCCGATCGAACAGGCCCGGCGGGTGCTGCGCGAGGCGGCGCTGGCGCTGGGCCACGCCCACCGGCGCCGCGTGGTTCACCGGGACGTGAAGCCGGCCAACATCATGATGGAGGAGGACGGCCGAGTGGTCCTGACCGACTTCGGCATCTCGAAGGCGGTGCAGGGAGCCTCGCAGCTGACCGGAACCGGCACCATCATCGGCACGCCCGCACTACATGGCTCCGGAGCAGGCCAAAGGGCCTCGAGGTCGATGGCAGGGCCGATCAGTATTCTCTCGCCGTCGTCGGCCACCAGATTCTCACCGGGAAGCAGCCCTTCGACGGCTCCGCCCACAGCATCCTGTACAAGCACGTCTTCGAGCCGCCTCCGCCGGTGCTCGAACTGCGGCCCGACGTTCCGCGGGACCTGGTCTCCGCGCTGGAGCGGGCCCTGTCCAAGGAACCGGAGCAGCGCTTCGCGACCATGGAAGATTTCGCCAGCGCGGTGGGTGGCGAGCGCCGGGGGCCCGCGACGCTGGTGAGCGCGCCGGTAAAGCCGCTTACAGCGGCTATCGACCGCGCCCGCACTCGCGCCTCTGCCGCAGCGTTGGCCCGCGGTTCGGCGTAGACTCATCGCCGTCGGCCTCTGCGCGCTGTTCGGTGGCGCCGCCGGGGCAAGGCTGTGGGACCAGGATGCTCGGCCTGAGCCGGCCGGACCGGCGCCTATCATGAAGCCGGCACTGCAACCGATCGTGCCGATGTGCCCGCCGTGACATTTCCATACCGGCGTCGGCCGACAGCGTGGCGATGGCTCCCAAGAAGCCGGCGAAGAAGGCTCCCGTGAACCTGACGGTTGACTCCGAGCCCTGGGGAATGCTGTATCTGGATGATCGGGAGATCGGGCCGACGCCGGTGACCGACTTTCCAGTGCCGCCGGGCCGCCATCGGCTTCGGCTGGAGCAGGAAGGCTATCTGACGAAGGTCGAGACCATCGTCGTGACCGGCGACGCTCCGATCAGGCGGAAGTACAACCTGGATCCGGCCGGTCCGTGACGCCTCGGGTCTGAGAGGCCGCGGTCACGAAAACCTGCGACCTGCCCGGTCGCCTCGCACCTCGCCAGCCGAACCCGCTCACAGTCTCCGTGCGGATCCCGATTCCGTCCCGACGCCTCGTTCGCCAATCTCGCTCGCCTGTAGTGATTTGCGTTCTACCAGCTCCGGTCCGGCCGCGGCCCGCACGATCAGCGTCGGGGCACACGCGTTGCAGTTAGGGCGCCGTCCGCCTTCATGCCACAATCTTCACCACGCGCGGGATCCGAGATCGCCTGAGTTCCGGCCCCGATGGTCCGACCGATCCCGCGCGCATTTCCGGAGTAACTAATGGTCAGCTTCCTGAAAGGTCGCCGCCGCGATGACGACTCGGTGGTCGCCGTCGATTCGAGCGGACGAAATGTTGCCGCCGCGCTGGAGGCGCTGGTCGCCCGCGCCGAAGCCGCCGCGAACGACCTGAGGTCGCTCGCTCCCATCCTGGAGCGTGCGGCTGAGTTCGACGCACTTCGGGAACGCTGCGAAGAAGTCGAGCGCCAAGTCGCCGGGCTCGAGAGGCTCGGCAGTCAGCTGAGTATGGCGGAGGAGCAGGTCGAGCGAGTCATCAAGACCCAGACTGCCACCGAGGTCCGGCTCGGCCATGCCAGCGAAGGCGTGGAGCGGCTCCAGACCCAGATGGCCGGGCTGAGCGACAAGGTCGAGACCGCGCTGCTGCTGCGCGAGCAGGTGGATTCGTTCCTCAGCCTGCAGGGTCCCCTCAACTCGCTCCGGACCGATTCCGAAACCCTCCGGACCCAGCTCTCCGAGCAGGCCGAGAACGTTGCCCGGATGCGGACCCAGCACGACGACGCCCTCACCGCCCACCGTCATACGACATCCCGGCTGGAGAACTTCGATCAGGACTTCCAGGCCGCCACCGGCAAGCTGGAGGATATGGTCCGGAGAGTTCAGTCGGTCGAGCGGGCGCTGGAGCCGATCAATCAGGCCTCCACCTCGATCCCTGACGTTCAGCACCAGCTGGCCGTGCTGAAGGCGCTGGCCGATCAGGTCGCCCAGAAGACCACGATGCTGGAGCAGGAGCGCGAGGCCATCGACCGCGCCGCCAGCCAGATCGCCCAGCTTACCCGTATGGACCGCGAGCTGGATGCCTGGCTCCGCCGGCAGGAAGAGCAGATCCGCCGCTTTGGTCCGATCGAAGCCAAGCTGAGCGAAGTGAAGACGATTCAGGACAAGGTGTTGTCCCGTACCGAGGAGCTTCAGGGCACCTCGCAGAAGATCGAGGATGCCCAGCAGTCCGCCCGCCAGGCGCTCACCGACCTGCGCGAGCAGATGCGGAAGAGCAGCGAGGGCTTCGAGCTGGAGCATCGTGGTCTGCACGCGGTCAGCGAGCGCATCGCCGATCTGCGCAACGCGGTGAAGGAGTGCGAGGCTCGTCTCGCCGTGCTGGACGCCGCCAGCCAGGGCACCGCGGCGGTCCAGACCCAGGTCCGGAACGTGGGCGAGCAGATCGCCGATCTCTCCAAGGAAGTCACCGCGCTGGCCCAGGAAGCGGCCCGGTCGAGCTCACTGCGGCAGGACGTCTCCCGGCTGGACAACATGGCAACCGACCTGGCCGCCCGGATGCGGCGGCTGGATGAGATCAGGCCGGGCGTCGAGCAGGCCGTCGAGCAGCTGGCCGCGCTCAAGGGCACCCGCGAGCTGCTGGCCGACGGTCTGGAGCAGATGCGCTCCGCGTCGGAGGAGATGAGCCGTCTCCGGGAGACCCATGGCGAGACGCAGGCCTGGCTCGCCAACGCCGACGTGTGGACCCGTAAGGTCCAAACCCAGGTGAAGGAGCTGAGCGGTCTGGAGCCGATGGTGGAACGGATCCGCGTCGAGGTCGAGCAGGTCAAGGGTTCGATGGTGCAGATCCATTCTCAGAGTGAGATGGTGCAGAACGTCCAGCGCACCCTGGGCGAGATCGGCTCGATGAGCGCCGAGCTGCAGGACCGCACCGAGGGCCTCAAGACCCGGATGGAGGCGGCCGAAACCCGCTTCGCCCAGCTCAGCCGTCAGGCCGAAGGCGCCCAGCGTCTCGGCGATACGATCTCGGTGGTCACCTCGTCAGTCGAAGAGGCGGAGCGCCGGATGGGTCTGGTGGACGACTCGGTCCGGGCCATGGAAAGCCGGACCCAGCAGATCAACCAGGTGGAAGAGAAGATCCGCCTCCTGGGCCAGGAGCTCGACCAGCGGCAGGGCGCCCTCGACAAGGCGACCGAGCATCTGACCCGTGCGTCGGCCCTCCGGAAGGAAGCCGCGGAAGCCGCCCAGCGGATGGAGGAAGTCACCCGCGTCGTCGGCACCACCCTGGCGCACGCCGAGGAACGCGCCGGGACCCTGCAGCAGGTCTCGTCGGAGCTGGAAACGCGTGCGGCGGCCCTCAAGTACATCGACCGCCAGCTGGCGCACTTCGAGGAGCTGCTCGCGAAGTGGGAGTCGGCGCAGGCCCAGGCCGCGAAGGCGCTGGAGCAGACCCTGGCCCGCCAGGCCGGCGTGGAAGCGATCGAGGCGCAGGTGAAGCACGTGTTCGATCTGGCCGAGCGCACCGTCGAAGACGTCCAGAGCATCGGGTCGGCGCGGCGCGAGATCGAGGAGACCCGGACGATGCTGCAGGCGACCCAGGATCAGTTCAAGACCACCGAGGAGACGCTCAAGGGGTTCGAGTCCCGGAAGCGTCAGCTGGAGCGGGCCGAACAGCGCCTGGCTCGCGCCGAAGCGCTTGCCCTCGGCATCCGCGCCACCGTGGAGTCGTTGACCGCCCAGAAGACGGTGGTCGATCACGCGATGGAGTCTGCCGGCGCGCTCAGCTTCCAGATGAAGCAGGCCGAGGCGCTGATCGGCGCGCTGCGGCGGGAACGCGACCTCGCCTGCGACCTCAAGACCGCGGTGGCAGCACTCGTCCGAGGAGGACGAAGAGTCCGCTGACGAAGGAAGCAGCAAGGCGCGGTAGTTTGAAGCGACACAAAACAAGAAGCCCGGGAGCGCTCCCGGGCTTCTTTGTTTGCAGGCTGCAGCGTTCGCTATTCGTCCTCTTCGTCCTGTCCTGCGCCGGCCATTGCCGCCGCTCGTTGATGCCACCCTCGGCCAACGGTTCAGCTTCTTGTCGGCCGCTTCCTCTTCCTGAGGTTCTGCCGCAGCAGCTGCGCGGCCTCGGAGTAGCCGAGGAGCTCGGCATAGGTGCGAAGACAGCCATACGCGGCGATCTCGTAGTGCTCCACCTTCTGGGCTGCAGCCAATCAGGGCCGCATCCAGCACCTGGGGCTCGCCCTCCTCCTCCATCATTTCCTTGCCCTCTTCGATCAACCCTTCCATCGCCCTTGCACTTCTTGCCCCGGGCGGCCTGGCCCAGCTCCTGGAAGACCCGCTCGAGCCGCTGAATCTGGCCCTCGGTTTCCTTCAGGTGGCTGGTGAAGGCCTGCCTCAGCTCAGGCGACTCGGCGGCTTTGGCCATCCGCGGGAGCGCCCGGGTCAGCTGCTTCTCGGCGTTGTAGATGTCCTTCAGCTCTTCCAGGAACAGTTTCTCCAGTGAGTCGAGACTCATGGTCTCCTTTGTCCCGTCCCTTGCCGGGTTGTTAGCCCGGCGGTCGGTCGCTGTTCCGGTTGCCGACTCTGCCCGATTCGTCGCGTCCTGCTTCCTTTCTTCACCTTCTTGGCCGACTCCTTCACCTGCTCCTTCACCATCATGCCGGCTTCCTGCACCGCCTGCTTGACCTCGGGTGCGCTCGGTGATCTCAGTCTGCACCGCATCCTTCACCTCGCGCCCGGCCTCAACCGCCGCGTCCTTCACCCGCTCCGCAGTCCGCTCGGCCCGGTCGACCAACTGGTCGCGAGCCGGTCCCATCAGCTCATTTTCCCGCTCGGTGCCGGGAAGCAGCAGACCGAGGGCCATGCCGAGGATGGTGGCGCCGATCGCGATCGTGAGCGGATTTTCTTCCGCCACGTGCTCCAAGTTGGTCTTGACCCGCTCGGTCTGGCGGCGCGCCTGCCAGCCGATCTCTCCGGCCCGCTCCTGGGTGCCGCTGGCAAGCTCGCTCGCCCGCCCGGCAATCCCGCTGGCCGTCTCGCTCACTTTTTCCTTGATGCCACTGACCGCTCCGCCGATCCGATGTCTTGATGCCGGAGCTCGCCTTCGCCCTGGCGCCGATCGGGACCGGTGTAGGCGTACCGGGCCATCCGGTCTCCCGAGACGTCGCTGTTGGTACGCTGCGTCAGCAGCCAGGTGACCCCGGCGCCGACGGCAATGACGGGAAGCGGGTTTTCGCGAATCACGTCCACCAGACGGTAGCCGGTGCGACGGGCCTGCTCCCCTACGTTGGAGACCGCATCGGAGGCCGCGTTCTTGATGGCGCTCTTGGCCTCGTGCTTGAGGTTCTGAGGGCTGAGCCGGTCTCCCAGCTCGTCGATATTCTGACTCATCCGGTTACGGGTCTCCTCAATCTCGCGCTCGATCTCCTCGGGGCTCTTCTCGCCTCGTGATTCGGCGCTCGATCCGAATTCCTGATTGGTCGGCTCGTAAGCGAGCCCGGGATTCTGTCTCTGGTACTCACTCATGACCGTTGCTCCTTTGCCCACTGGACGTCGTCTTTCAGGGATTCAACTGTTCGGCGGGGGGCGAGGTCCACCCGCTTCAGTTCCTTCAGGCCCTTCTGCAGCATCATGTAGCCTGCGATCGCGAGAACCGCGCCCACGATCAGCGCCGAGACCGCGAGGGAAATATTCGCCAGATCCCGGATGGCCAGGATCAGGGCCGCAACCAGTGCCAAGCCACCGAGGTAGGCGACGAAACCACCCGCCCCCACCGAGATCAGGTTAGTCGTCAGGCGGGAGATCTTGTCACTCATCTCCGCCCGCGCGAGCTGCAGCTCTTGCCTGACCAGGAGCGTCATGTCCTGGCTAAGCTGGCCAAACAGCTCGCCGATGCTCCGATCCTCTCTAAGCGCCGGCATAGCCGCCTCCCTGATAGCCGCGACCCGTGGACGGCGTCTGCCACTGTGATTCGGTGTCCTCAGCAAAGCGATCGTAGCCGCCCGAGAACTGTGGGTCACTGGAGAACTGATCGTATCCGCCGTTGCCGTACCGGCGCTCGCCGCCGAAGCGCCGCGAGCCGTCACGGGACTTCCGCGAGCTCTTGAGGAAACGCGCGCCGATCAGGCCGAGAATCAGAGCCCCACCCAACACTATGGCGGGCTGCCGGCGCGCCAGGTTCTCCAGATCGGTTTTCATGGCCGCGGCATCCTTGTTTCTAAGGTATTCGGCGACCTGCTCGACCTGGCGGGCTACCGTGTCCGTGATTCCCGCGATCCGCTGCTGGTCCTCGGAGCGCAGATGCTCCGTAGTGCGGCGGAGCGCCTCAGCGATAGTGCCGAACTGCTCGGCAAACTGGCCCTTGCTCTCTCCCAGACTCGAGCTGGCTCGGTCGCGGGCCTGCTCCAGACTGCTGCGGGCCTGTGTGACCACCTGATCCTTCACCTCACGGATCTGTTCCCGGGCGCTGCCTCCGCCTTCCTGACCGCCGCCTTGCTGACCGGCGCGGGCTTCCGTGTTTGGCATCGTCATCGTGTTGCTCCTTTTGTGCTGACCGGTTCGCCAGTACCTCTGTTGTGAGCCGCCGCTGGTGGCAGACCTGGTATCGATTGCAGTGCAGGGGCTTGAGCGGGATGGCGGAAGGAATGGCGGACGCTGCCACGTGACTTGCGACCCACGTAATTTCCTGGCGCTATCCACTCGCCCTGACGAGCCTTAAGAGACACGTTCGGGACCCTGGCTGCCGTGTCGCACGTCACGCAGAAATGCGGCACGAGGGCACAAAAGGACGAGCCCGGGACACTCGTCCCGGGCTCCATTTTCCTCATAGTCCACTAACGGCCGCGATTGCCCGGTCCAAACGGGTCCGACCCGGAGGTACGGCTCGCCTCACTCATGCGGCTGGTATCGAGATCTTTCTGCCCGGTCACGCGATGCCAGGCATCGCGAACTGCGTCCTTCACGTTCTCCCAGGTGCTGTTACCCCGACTCTGGAACCGGTCCCAGCCGGTCTTCAGGTCTGATTCGACGTCATTCCACTTCCGACCCATGTGGTGCTGGCCTGATTCGAAGCCGTACTGGTAGCCGGGACGGAAATCCTCATAGCTGCGGCCGGTGGCATAGGGCCGAGAACTGAAGTTGCTGCGCCACCAGTTGTCCTCATCGTTCCAGCTGTTGATCTTGTTTGCCATTGTTTCCTCCGTGAGCTATGCACGGTGTGCTTCTTCCACGGACGCACACTCTAGCCCAGGAGGTCGTTCGGGGTCGTGACCTCGGTCACGTTTGCGACTGTTGGGCGACGATGCGGCCCATGTGGGCGGCTGCTGCGGGTCCAGTGGGGCTGCCATCCTCATGCTTGAGAAAGACATAGGCATCGGTCCACCGGTTTTCTCGAATCCGGGAGACCCACTGCTCCAATGCCGGCTCGTCGTACGCAGCGCGTCGCAGTCTCAGATACCCCCACGAAGCGGTGGGTACCAGCGGTGAGCCGCTGCCCTCCGACTCCTCTTCATCTACCGCCACCAGGGCGACATCCCGCTGGCTGAGCAGGTCGTAAACCTCATCCACGAACCAGGACGAATGGCGAAACTCCATTGCGGCCGGCCACTGGCGGGGCAGCGCCGCCAGAAAGGCTCGCAGCCGGTCGATGTCTTTCTGGAAGTTGGGCGGTAGCTGAAACAGGGTAGGGCCGAGTCGCTTACCCAGCGGATTTATCGCGCGCAGAAAGTACCCCAGCGAGCCGTCCTCGTCCTTCAGGCGGTTACTGTGGGTTATCCGTCGGGATGCCTTCATGATGAAGCGGAAGGTCTCGGGCACCTGTTCGGCCCAGTTTGCCAAGACCCGCTCTGCGGGGATGCGATAGAACGAGTTGTTGACTTCGACGGCGGGAAAATTTCCCGCGTAGAAGCGAAGCATGTCTTCGGCCGGCTGCTTGGCGGGGTAGAAGCTTCCCCTCCACTCCTTGTACGACCACCCGCTGGTGCCGGTCAGGATGTTCATGGAAGTCTCGAGTCGCGAGTCGCGAGTCGAGACCTAGCCCCTGCCTCCCGCCTTTCGCTTCCTCGGCACCGACTCCTCCTCGTCCTCGTCCCCACGTTTGGAGGACTTTTTCTCGGAGGCTGCCGCCCCTTGCTTGGCCAGGCTGGCCTTCAGCGCGTCCATCAGATCTATGATCTTCGTTTCCGGCGGCGGAGCCTCTGCCGTAATCTCCTGGCCCTCGACCTTTCGCTGGATCGCGTCGATCACTCGCTCCCGCACCGTATCGTGATAGTTCTCCGGGCGGAAGTCGTCGGTTGACGATTGTTCGATCAGCTGTTTGGCCAGGGCAAGCTCGGTCTCCTTGACCGGAGTCTCCGGGTGCGGGACCTCCGCAGCCGGCCGGAGCTCGGCGGGATAATGCAGCTGCTCCATGACCAAGACGCCGTCCAACGGCCGGACCAGCACCAGGTGTTGCTTGCCACGCGCGGAGTACTGCCCCAGCGCAGCTCGGCCAGTGACTTTGAGGGCCTCTCCCAGCAGCCGGTACGCCCGGTCCCCACCCTTGTCCGGGCCCAGGTAGTACACCTTGTCCAGGTACATCCGGTCTACCGCGTCGAGGGGCACGAATTCGGCGATATCAATCGAGTTGGTGGCCTTCTCATCCAGGGCCTTGATCTCCTCGGGAGTAAAGGTGACGTACTGACCCTTGGAGAACTCGTAGCCTTTGGCGATCTCGTCCTTTTCCACCACGCCGCCTTCCTGGGGGCAGATGTACTGCTGCTTCAACCGGCTGCCACAGGTCTTGTGCAGCATGTTGAAGCTGACGTTGGCCGACGACTCGCTGGCCGAGTAGAGGCTTACCGGGACCGACACGAGGCCGAACGAGATGCTGGCCGAGGCGATTGGACGGGGAGGCATAAGGTTCCTATATCCCGCAAAGCGGGAGCCCGCAAGGAGAGGTTCGGGGATGTCTATATAAGCTAAATTTGGTCCATGCCTGAGTCCAAATCCGGCCCGCTTTCCCCCCTCGGCATTCGCGCCGCCCTCGAGCGGCTAAGCCCGCCGAGAAGGGATATCAATGCCGAAACCGCGCCCCTGATGCTGGCCGAGCCAAGGGAGCGCCCCTTCTCAGACCCTGCATGGCTGTTTGAGCTCAAGCTGGATGGGTATCGCCTGCTGGCTACCTGCGTCTCGGGAAAGCCGCGGCTCTTCTCCCGCAACGGTAACGATCTCTCGGCCGGATTTCCCGAAGTGAGCCGTGCGGTAGCGGCCCTCCCCGTAGACGGCCTGGTCCTTGACGGCGAAGTGGTGGCGCTCGATGGCTCCGGCCGGCCCAGCTTTCAACGGCTTCAGCAGCGTGCCAAGCTGACCCGGAGCCTCGATATCCGTCAGGCCGCCGTCGAGATCCCCGCGACCTTCTTTGCGTTCGATCTTCTTGCTGCTGAAGGCTTCGACTTGCGGCCTCTCCCGCTCTCGACCCGAAAGGCACTGCTGCTGAAGCTCCTGTCTGCGGGAGGGGTGATACGCTACCTCGACCACGTCGAGGGGGACGGGGAGCTGCTTTATCAGGAGGTCCTGAAGCTGGGTCTGGAAGGAATTCTGGCGAAGCGAGCGGACTCGCCCTATCGCAGCGGCCGGTCTCCCAGCTGGCTGAAGATCCGCACTCGTCTCTCCGATGACTTCGTCGTGGTGGGCTTTACTGCGTCCAGGGGGGCGCGGACCGGATTCGGCGCGTTGCTACTCGGACAATACGTGGACGGCATCCTCACCTATTCCGGACGGGCTGGAACCGGCTTTAGCGACAGGCAACTGACCCAGGTTCGAGCTACCCTGGAAGAGACCCGCCGCGCGCGCGCACCGTGCGGTGGGCCGATCCCGCAGGAACGGGGGCTCACCTGGGTCGAGCCTCGGCTGGTGTGCGAAGTGAAGTTCACAGAGCGGACGGACGATGGGCTACTGCGACAGCCCGTGTTCCTGCGGTTCCGGAATGACAAGCGCATGGAGGAGTGTGTAAGGGCTCGATCTGGCGCCGCGTCGCATGACTGAAGAGCTCAAGATCCTGCTCGATGGTGGCCGGGCTCCGGTGTCAGCTTTACTCGACCGTCCACGCCATCCCTGGCTGCTCTACGTTCTGGCCCACGGCGCCGGGGCGGGGATGCGCCATCGGTTTCTCGAGTCGATGGCCATGGCGCTGGCAGAGCGAGAGGTCGCCACCCTGCGCTACCAGTTTCCCTATATGGAGGCCGGAGCACGTCGGCCGGACGCTCCCGCTACCGCCGAAGCAACAGTGCGCTCAGCAGTCAGCCAGGCTCAGGAGCTGGAGCCGGATCTCCCGGTTATCGCGGGCGGCAAATCATTCGGCGGACGCATGACGTCGGGTGCGGCCGCCACCTCGCTACCGGGGATCCGCGGGCTGGCATTTCTGGGGTTTCCGCTTCACCCTCCAGGTAAACCAGGTACCAGCCGGGCCGAGCACCTCGAAAGGGTTGATGTACCGATGCTCTTCCTTCAGGGAACCCGTGATCAATTTGCCCAGCAGGACCTCATCACCGAGGTCTGCTCGCGGCTGGGATCGCGCGCAACACTTCATCTCGTCGAAGGGGCCGACCACTCGTTCGGGGTTCCGTCTCGATCCGGGCGCACGGCCGGCTCTGTGATGGAAGAGCTGGCTGAGGCTCTGGTTCGGTGGGCCCGCTCCTTCGTCGGTACTGCCCGCTGATGAGTTTCGCGCCGACCCCTGAGCAGCGCAGAGCGATCGAGGCGCCACTGGGCCCGCTTCTGGTCATTGCGGGCCCTGGAGCCGGGAAAACCTACTGCCTGATCTACCGCATCCAGCATCTGATCGAAGAGCTGGGCATCCCGCCACGCCGAATTCTCGCAGTGACCTTTACCAACAAGGCTGCCGAGGAGATCGCCACCCGCCTTCATGACACCCGGGGAGTCACCGCGGCCGACGTCACCCGCGGGACGCTGCATTCGATTTGCCTCAGGATCCTGCGGGACTACGCCGAGCGGTGCGGCCTGCGACCAGGCTTCGGCGTGGCAGACCGCGAGTACCAGGAGCGGGTGCTGCGCCGGCTCCGCATTCCAGCCAAGCGATGCTCCCACGCGCTCGACGCAGTTCAGTCTCCACCAGTTACAAGGCAAGGTACTGAGCGACCGTGGCATGGCGTTCTTCGGGCAGTACCAGGAGGCGCTGCGGTCCAGGAATCTGGCGGATTTCGATGATCTCATCACGCTGACCGAGAAACTTCTTCGCACCAATGAGAGCGCGGCCAAGGAGCTGCGCTCACGCTGGGATTACGTGCTGGTGGATGAGTTCCAGGATCTGAGTCCGACCCAGTATGGCATCGTCCGCCGGCTTGCCGAGGACCACCGCCGTCTCTTTGGCGTGGGAGACGACGAGCAATCGATTTTCTCGTGGACCGGTGCCGATCCCGGCATCATGGGCCGGTTCCGTGAGGACTTCAATCTCCGCGAGCCGATCGTGCTCGAGGAGAACCGCAGATGCTCGGTTCAGATTCTGGAGTCTGCCCGGAGACTGATCGCCTGCAATCCGGTACTGTTCGAAAAGCAGATCGACACCACACTGAAGTCGCCCTTCGAGGTGGTGGCGTGCGGATTCGAGAACGAAGAAGTCGAGGCCGAGTGGCTCATTCGGGACATTCTGAGCGAGCGCGCAACGGGAGACACCGGCTGGGGTGACTATGCCATTCTCTACCGGTACCGCTGGATGGGACGGGATCTCGAGAAGCGGTTGATTCGGGCGGGAATCCCCTGTCGGATGGCCCGCGGCCAAGCCCTGGTCGACGACAAAGTCGTCGGATGGGTAATCGCGTCCTTGCGTGTCATTCGCTCGCCGGATGACCCAATCCTGCTGGGAGCGCTGGCAGCTCTGGCTCTCAGTCCCGCCCTGCGGCAGGAAATCCGCAAAGCCTCATCCAGAGAGAAGGACTTTCTCAGGAACCTGCGCGCCTTCGCCACTCAACGACCCAAAGGCGATGCCGACCGGAGACGGGTGTGGCGTTTGATCTATCACTTGGAAAATCTGCGGGGCATGGGCCGGTCTCACCAATCCTTGACCGGCCTGGTGGATGAGCTGCTCGCGCGGCCCATCGGGGCCGGGCGGAATCCACTGGAGGAGTACCATCATGATCTGAGGGAGCCATCGCTTTATCCGGGGGCTCTTGCCCTGGCCAAGCGACTGACGCAGTGCGTTGCCTCGGAAGGGCGGGTCTGGGTCGAACCGAGAGCTGGTCTCGAGATCCCCTTGATCGCCATGCTCCGAGGCGCGGGGATAACTCGCGCTCACCGGCTCACGTCCGCCGACGTGCCCGGAGCTGGCCGATCTGGTACTACGGGCCGTCCAAGACCCCGACGGGGGGTCACCGCTCCGGTTGTTCAAGGCGCTTCAACTGGTACACACCGAGGCCCTGAAAGCCGATTTCGACGACTTTGTCGCCTTCGATATCGAGACCAGCGACTTTGATTTCGAATCGTCCCAGATCGTAGACATTGCGGCGGTACGGGTTCGCGGACAACGTGGTGGTGGATCAGTTCCATTCCCTGGTGTCGTGTAGCCGCTCCATCTCGTCGCAGGCCACCGATATACACGGCTACACCGATGCGGACCTGATCGGCGCGCCGCCGATGTCCGAAGTGTGGCGGAGGTTCCGCGAGTTCGTGGGAAGCGACCTCGTCGTGGCACACAACGGACAGGAGTTCGATGTTCCGGTTCTTCGGCGCGCCTGCGGTGGCTTCGAGGGGTTCGATGAGCTGGTTTTCTACGACACCCTCCCACTGGCACGCGCCGTGGTCGATGGCAGCGTCAAGCTCAAGTACCTCGCCGAGAGGTACAACATTCCTCCCGGCAGAGAGCATCACGCACTCGACGACGCCGTCGTACTCGCCGCGGTCGTGCCCAGGCTCAACGAGCTGAGGGTGCGCCGTGCCCGCACGGTTGCTCTGGTCCACCTTCTGGACCAGCTCGGTCTGGCGCTGGCGCTCGATCCGCAGATCTCCCCTTCCAAGGAAGAGACTCTCTTTCGTGACATCACCCGGCCCTTCACCCTTGGCCGGTACAGCGACTGCCTGGACATCTACGCTGCCGAGCTTGCCGCGGGTGCCGAAGGCGCGCCTGGGCTCGAGGAAGTGATCGAGCGGCTTGGAGGCCGCGCACTCATGGAGCGCTTGCGCGAGGATCGCCCCGTGGATGAGCGCTACCCGGATTCCGTCGAGCGCCTCCGAATGCTGATACAGGCCAGCGCTGGAAATACTCTCGGCGAGCACATCGACGATATGCTGCGCCGGGTAGCGCTATCGAGCAGCGAAGGGGCTGAGACCGATCCCAACCGTGTGAATCTGCTGACCCTCCATTCGACCAAGGGTCTGGAATTCTCCCGGGTCTACGTCGTGGGTGTCGAGAACCAGGTGCTTCCCGGCTGGAGGGCGATTCAGGAGGATCGAACCGCCGAGATCCAGGAGGCCCGTCGACTGCTCTACGTGGGAATGACCCGCGCCAAGTCGCGACTGGTGTTGACTTACGCCGAGCAGCGAGGCGGCTACCGCGCTCAGGGGCATCTGTTTATCACCGAGGCGGGCCTGGTGCTGGAGGATCTTGGCATACCTCCTGCATTGACCGCTCCCGGTCACTCAGTGAGTGAGGTCACAATGAGACTAATCGCTTGTACTCTGCCGCTCCTGGCGGGGCTCCCGAGCGTGTTGTCTGCGCAGGTCAATCTGTCGCTTCCCCGCCTCGGCGGTCCCGCCGTGCGAGCAACCCTCGGTCCTATCGCAGTCGTCGCTACCCTCGGTGGCAGCCGGGTCAGCGTTCGCGCCGCCAAACCGGCCCGCTCGACTCCCAGGGCGCGGTTGCCGCGCACAACGGCGAGCGCCAGCGCCACCCGCGTGCTGGCCACCGGAGACCAGTATCTCGGGAAGCGCTATCTGTATGGCGGCGCCAAGCCGGCTGTTGGTTTCGATTGCTCCGGTTTCGTGCAGTACGTGTTTGGTCAACATGGCGTGAGCTTGCCCCGCACTTCCCGCCAGCAGGCCACAGCAGGGCGAGCCCTGCCTCGTACCCCCACCGCTCTCAAGCCCGGCGACCTGATGCTGTTCTCCAGCAAGGGCCGTGGAGTGGACCATGTCGCCATCTACGCCGGAAACAACCGCATTATCCATTCGAGTGCCGGCGCCGGGGGCGTGGTATACGACGACCTGTCGACTCCGCGGGGCAAGTGGTACCTGGCCCGGCACGTCGCTTCCCGCCGCGTCCTCTGACACCCGGGGCTTTCCCGATCTAAATTGCCGGATCGCCCCTAGCTCGGAGCCTTCCAGCATGCCCCGTATCGAGCCGCTCGACCCCGAGAACGCGCCGCCTGATGCGCGCGCGGCGGCGGATGCACACGTCCGCGGCCACGCCCGCATGACCAACATGAAGCGGACGCTGCTGCACTCGCTGCCCGCCTTTAACGCGCTGATGGAGTGGTATCCGCTCCGCGACACGGTGCAGCCATTCCTGGGAGAGCGGCTGACCACGCTCTTCGCCCACGCGATCTCGGCCGAAAGCGACTGCCTCATCTGTTCCACCTTCTTCCGGCGGATGCTGATCCAGACCGGTGAGAATCCGGAGCGTCTCAAGCTGGACGACCGGGAGACAGCGGTGGTGGACTTCGGGCGGGCTCTGGCGGTGTCCCCTTCAAGGTGCCAGAGGAGGTGTATCAGCGGTTGGCTGCTCATTTCCAACGGACTCAAATCGTGGCGCTCACGGCGTTCGGCGCGCTCATGGTGGCCACCAACGTCTTCAATAACGCGCTCGACGTCGACCTGGACGAGTATCTTCAGCCGTATCGAAAGGGTGTACGCGAGGCTGCCACGGCCGGCAAGCCGGTATGACGGGCGAGTTCGCCGGCAAGGTCGCGTTCATCACCGGAGCGGCCCACGGGCAGGGACGGGCCACCGCCCTGGCGCTGGCCCGAGAGGGAGCGCGAATTGCCGGGTTCGATATCGCCCGCCCTCTGAAATATCCCGGTTACAGCATGGGCTCGGCGTCCGATCTCGACTCGCTGGCCGAGGAGTGCCGGAAGCTCGACACCGAATGCGCCACCTTTGCCGGGGATGTCCGCGACGATGCCGCCGTAACTCACGCGGTGACCGGCACAGTAGACCGGTTCGGCAGGATCGATATCCTCTTCAACAACGCCGGCATCTGCGCCTACGGGCTGGCCCACGAGCTCACCGAAGAGGCGTGGGACGCCATGCTGGACATCAATCTGAAGGGGTCGTGGCTGGTGGCGCGTCGGGTGATCCCCGTCATGATCCGGCAGGGATCGGGGGTGATCATCAACAACTCGTCCATCGCCGGCCTTCGCGGCATGGGACGACTGAGCCACTACGCCGCTTCGAAGTGGGGCCTGACCGGTCTCACCAAGTCCTGGGCGATCGAGCTTGCGCCGCACGGCATCCGGGTGAACTCGATCCATCCCACCGGGGTAAACACCCCGATGAACGATGGCCTGGCCGCGCTGGAAGGGCTGACGCCCCAGCAGATCGCGGAGCGGTCTGCGGGCAACCTCCTGCCGGTGCCCTGGATCGAGCCTGAGGACGTGGCCCACGCGGTGCTGTACCTGGCGTCGGACCGGGCGCGGTATGTAACGGGCGCTCCGCTGGTGATCGATGCCGGGCTGCTGAGCCGCTAGTAACCCTCCATCTGCCGATCCGATTATGTTCCCCCTACGGTTCTGAAGTCGTTTATTGAAAGGGTAGGAGTCTCAGAGGACATGTTCGTCACCATCCGCAGGTACAGCCCCAAGAACGGCGCCATCAACAAGGCTTCCCTGGATCTGCTCCGCCGCCAGCTTCACGATGAGTTCGTACCCCTGCTTCGGAAGATCCCCGGCTTCGCCGGCTACCACGTCCTGAGTGTCGCCGATCGTGAGCTCGTGACCCTCAGCTTCTGTGAGTCGAAGGAGGGGTTGCTCGAGTCGGGCCGCTGCGCCGCCGAATACACCTTACGGAACCCTCTGGTGTTCGAGCTGGGACGTCCGGAAGTGACGGAGGGAGAGGTGCTGACCTCCGCCGAAATGCCCGGCGCCGACGCGGCCAAGGGAAGCAATGGCGGTGGTGCGGCGGCGGCCGCGCTCGCCTTGTGGTTCGAGGAATCTCGCGCTATGCTTCTCACAGCATCGGAGCGGTAACCGTTCAATAGCCGACCGATCACAGGGGGCTGGCACTGGCGCCGGCCCCCTCTTTCATCTCAACAAGGACAGCGGGATGACGGAAGTCAGGCTGAGCGATGAAGACAGCCTGGAGCGCGCGCTCAAGCTCTTCAAGCGCAAGCTCCAGAAGTCGGGGCTTTTTGGCGAGCTCCGGCGCCGGCAGGCACTACGTGAAGCCGAGCGAAGCGCGGGCCATCAAGACCGCCGCGGCGCTCCGCCGCAAGCGGAAAAAGAAGGTCACCGGCGACTCCTGGTAGTCTCGGAATCGTCGCCTCAATGATTCTCATCGGCCTGGCGCTTGTGGCCTCCCTCGACAGCGCCGTGGTTCACCACGTCGAAGTCGCTCCGGGCGAAATCCTCCATACGACGGTGATCGGCTCAGGCGAGCCGGTGGTCCTGATCCCGGGGATCTTCGGCGGCGCCTACGGGTATCGAAAGGTCACCGGCCCGCTGGTCCAGCGCGGCTATCGCTGCATTGTGATCGAACCCCTCGGATACGGCCGCTCCTCTCATCCTCCCAAGGCGGATTATTCGTTCACCGCCCAGACCCAGCGGATAAGCAAGGCTCTCGAGCAGCTCGGCATCACCGAGGCCCTGTTCATCGCGAATTCTACTGGTGCCTCCATCGCGCTGCGGCTTGCCATCGCCAACCCCGAACATGGTCCGCGGCATCCTCTCCATCGATGGTGGACCCGTCGAGAGCGCGGCGACGCCAGGAATGAAGAAGGCGTTGCGGATGGGCAGCTTTATTACGAAGCTGGCCGTCAGTGAAAGCAAGCTCCGCCACGACGTGCGCAAGGAGATCGTCAAGAACTCGGGCGATACCAGCTGGGTGACGCCGCGGGTCATCCGGGAATACACCGCGGGCCAGGCAGCCGACCTGAATGGCTCGATCGACGCCTTCCGGAGCATGTCCAAGTCGAAAGAGACCGAGTCGCTTCAGGATCAGCTCCACGAGATCCAGGTGCCGGTGCGGCTCCTGGTCGGCGGTGTCGACGCACCCGAGCGGGGTGAAAGAGGACGAGCGGGAGCTGCTGGAGGAAAAGATCCCGGACTTCTCCATGGAGAGCGTTCCCGGTGCGGGGCAGTTCGTCCAGGAGGAACAGCCCGACAGGGTGCTCAAGGCACTGGGGGAGCTGGATCAGGCGACGGAATGAGCGGCAGGAAGGCCAGAAAAGAAGAATCCGGAGCCCGAGAGGCTCCGGATTTTGTTTACTCCCCATAGACGACTCTACGCCGTCCTCTTTCTCCCCGTGAGTGACGCCGCCAGCATCTCGGACAGGTAACCCAGCACCGCTCCGACCACCAACGCGATGGCTGTCTTTATCCACGGGTGGGCGTAGGCATCGGCTCCTGTTCGCGTCACCACGCTGACCGCCGTTGCGGCGCCGAGGAAGGCTCCCGGTATGAACGATAAGAGCGAAGCCTTCGCCTGCAGCACCATGATGAGCGCGGCCAGGCCAACCAGAACCGCCAGGATCGCGGTGCCACCGCCCGCTCGGGGCAGGGCCTGAAGCGCGAGGAACGCCCAGAATACCCCGGAGAGATTTGCCGCGATGGTTTTGGTGAGCCCTGTCGTCTTCCCGCCGGCGGCAAAGAAGCACCCCCACGCCACGATCCCCGCCCATACCGGCAAGTTCGCTACATCGATAGCGACGTAGGTCCAGCCCGCAATGAGGATTGCGATACTAATGGCGAGCGCGACGAGAGCGTCCATGTGCCACCTCCGGCGGAAGGGAACTGCAAACGCCTTCCCGCTACCGCTCAAAGCGACTGCGGAAAGACTGAGGAGGTTCGTCACATTGGATAGAATTGGAGACTATCGGCATGCTAGGCTACCACTTAGCTCTGATGGCGTCAAGGCCTTCGCCGGCCATCGGTCAGCGCTGCTCGATGTCGGCCCTGAGCCGGAGCAGCGCGTCTTCGGTGGCCACCAGCTCGCCCCGGGCTTCGTTCAGCTGCTGCTGCTGGCTCTGCACGAAGCGGCGGTACGGCGCGATTGCCTCGTTGATGCGGGCGGTGGATTGCTCCAGCTCCAGGTGGACCTGGCGGGTCAGCACGTCCTTGAGGTGTGAGCCGAGCTGGTTGATACGGCGCTCGAAGTCCAGCTTGGCCTGGCGCCGCTTGCGCGGAATGACGTAGAACCCGCCTACCGCGAGGGCGGTGGCCAGGAGGATCCCGGTGACATCGGCAGCGGCGCTGCTCACCAGGGTGACCACCAGCGTACCCAGGCCGATGGCGCCGGCCTGCGCCAGGGCGGTGGTGGCAAAGGTCCCCTGGATTTCATTGGCGATGGTGCGCGACTCTACCTCCCGGTTGTAGCTCCCCACCACCTCGCGGGATACCCGGCCGACCGAGTCGAGCAGCGCCTGGCGGTTGTAGTTGAAGCTGGAGCCAACGTCGCCGATCATGCCTTCGCGGTGCCGGGTGATCTGACGCCGCTCGATGTACCCGCTGATGTCGTGCCACAGCTTCAGATTTCTCTCGACGATCCAGTCGATGACCCGGCCCACCTCATCCTCGATCTCGCGCGGTGTCTCGCCGATGACCTCCCGCTCGAACGTCCGCTTCACGCCCTCGCTGTCCATGAGACTCTTGATGCGGCCGATCCGGATGGTCTCCTCGAAGAAGCGCATGCCGCGCCGTTCCATGTCGCCCAGAAGCACATCGAGGCGCGCCAGTCGGGGCTCGAAGTCCCGAAGCATCTCCTGGTGGAAGAGGGCCAGCTGCTGGTCGATGTTCTGAATCGCCTCGACGTCCTGCGCCAGCAGCTTGAGCCGCTCGAACGTGGCCTCCTTGTACTTCGACGCGAGACGCAGCCCGACGTTCAACGGGTTGAGGAGCTTCAGCCGGACCCGTTCCTGCTGGTCGAGGGTGTTGAGCAGATAATCCTCCACGGCGCCGAAACCGCTCTGCTCCCACAACTGTTCGCCCGCGCCATCCGCCTGCTCGGCCGTATCCCCGTCCGCCTCCCCGAGCTTCCAGCGCCTGTCGGGCCGAGACCGCGAACAGCTGCGGCGTCTCCCCCAGGAGGCCCGTGGCGTTTTCCTCCACGTACCGCAGCACCTCGTCGCGCTCCTCCGGCCGCGTGAGGATGTCGACCTTGTTCACCACGAAGACGATCTTCTTGCCCCATTCCCGGATCTGCTCCAGAAAGGCCCGCTCGCTCTCGGTGAAGGGCCGATCCGCCGAGGTCACGAACAGCACCAGGTCGGACCGGGGCACGAAATCCCGGGTCAACTCTTCGTGCCGCCGGATAATGGCGTTGGTTCCCGGCGTATCTACAATGTTGATCTCCCGCAGGACCTCCGCCGGGTGGGTACGCTCCAGCAGGTAAGCCTCCAGCAGGTGCTCGGAGACCTCGGGACCGTGGCGGAGAATGTTGATGCGGTCGGTCGTCGGCGTGACGCCTTCGGGCAGCACCCGCTCCCCGAGCAGGGCGTTGATGAAACTCGATTTTCCGGAGTTGAACTCTCCGGCGATCACCAGCAGGAACAACCCGTTCAGCTGTTCTCGTGCCTCCTGAAAACGGCGCAGGTCCTCCGCGGCGACATCCGATCCGAACCGCTCGAGGGCGGTCGCCAGACGCTGCAGGAGCTCCTGCTCGCGGACGCGAATTTCCTGCTCGCGCTTGGAGAGGATTCCCCGACGGGCCAGCAGCTTCCCGATCACGACCACCTCCCAATCAGTGCGATCCGCTCAGGCTTGCCTCTACACCGCTACCAAGCTACCTTGTTGCCAGCGTCGGGGCCTACCCGGGCTGCCGATTCTCGACTGTCATCAGAAGGGCCGGCGCTTGCTGGTCCTTTTTTTCTTTGCTGCCGCTTTACGATTTGACGTGCCATGGCAGCGATACCCTGCGTGAGGGGTGCATTTCACGCGCAACTGTAGTCGGCCGGTGTGGCATGTCCGGACTCCGATTACTCATTTTCAAGGAGTAGGAACAATGCGCACCACCGGCACGGTCAAGTGGTTCAACGACGCCAAGGGGTTCGGCTTCATCACCCCCGAGGATGGTCAGAAGGACTGCTTCGTCCATCATTCCGCGATCCAGGCTGAAGGATTCAAGAGCCTGGCCGAGGGTGAGCGCGTGGAGTTCGACGTGGTTCAGGGCCAGAAGGGTCCTGCCGCCGAGAACGTCCGGAAGCTCGGTAAGTAGTCCGACATCCGGAGAGCACTACCAGGGTGGCCGGGTCGCCTCACCGCGATCCGGCCACTTTTGTTTTCCTCGTGCGTAGGTACGCTGCCACCTTCTGCATATCCCGGAAAAAATCTTCCCGCGCCTGCTCTCGATCGGCATCGCGGGCCCTGAGCACCGCGGATGGATGTACCGTCGCAATCACGGTTTCCGCCAGCTCGGATGACACAGGCTTTCCCCGCTGCTGGGTGACTCGAAATTGCTTTCCTAGGAGCGCCTGAGCCGCGGTGGCCCCGAGCGCCACGATCACCTTCGGCTTCACCAGGCGGATTTCTTCTTCGAGCCAGGGATGACAGGCCCGCACCTCAGCCGCATTGGGCTTCTTGTGCAGCCGGCGACCCCGCTCGATCAGCACGAACTTGAAGTGCTTTACCGAGTTGGTGACGTACACCTGGCTGCGGTCGATGCCCGCTTGTTCCAGCGCGGCATCGAGCAGCTTACCTGAAGGGCCGACGAAGGGGTGCCCCTGCCGGTCCTCCTGGTCCCCCGGCTGTTCCCCGACCAGCATGACGTCGGCAGAGGCTGCTCCTTCCCCGAAGACGGTCTGGGTCGCGTTGATCCACAGGTGACAGCCTCTGCAGCCGCGCGCTGCCTCCCGAAGCTTCGGCAGCGTTGGCTTCGGAGGGAGGAAGTCGGCGGCTGAGCCGGTTGCGATCGGTGTGCGTTCGTGAAGCGCCATGGATGTCATGGTACCTGCGGCGCACTGCTGGGGAAGTGGCGCCGGTCACCTAGCGGACTTCAGAAATCGGGGCTATGATCAGATCGGCGGTTGTCATTCCCTCCGCCACTCCAGTGCACAATCGAGTCGCTTCGTCGAGGTACGCTCCTTGCGAAACCTCACCTGACACAGCGCAACTAGATGCGCGAGTCCGTGGGGTTCACCGCCGAGCTGGCCTTTACGCTCCGGCGAGAAGGCTCTCGTACGATTAGCGTACCGGCGGTATCAATGAATCTCCTCACTCGCGGTACCACTTCACCTCTGCCGACGCTCGTGTGCGTGGCGCTGGGCCTCCAAGGCTGTGGCGTCTCCACATCGACGGTGAACCTCACCACGGGGCCCGAGCCGGTCGAAGTCACCATGACGCCGTCGATGGGACTGCCTGGCGGATCGGTGGAGCTGAAGGTCTCCAGCCCGTCGTCGGACAGCATCTCCGTCGAATCAGTCAATGGCTTGGACCAGTACTGGAACACCGGCTCGACCTTGAATGCCCAGCTCGACAGTGACTTCGGCGACAGCGTGGGTGTGACCCGGTACGCCGTGCGAGCGAACGGTCGTCTGTTCGACGTCTACAAGAAACCAGTGAAGGTCGTGGCGTGCCGAAAGCGGCCGGTGCCGTAGCCACTATCACGACCTGTCCATCCGCTTACCCGAACGGAACGACCGCGTGGTTGCCGTGACCGGCGGCTGGAGCACCGCGTTCACCAAGCGTGCGGTGACCGCGCGGGACAAGTCGGTGCTGTTGAAGGAAGCGCTGCATCCACACGGTCTGGAACGTTCAGGCCGAGGTTGCCACCGGGAAGCTCAGCGGCAAGCTCCAGGGGTTTTTTAGCGGGGATGCGCGAGGCGGCTCCCTCGACCTCTCCCATCAGATAAGCCGCATGGGTGAGGGGATGAGCTATGGTCTGGCCATGCGGGTGGCTGCCACCCACGCGAACTGGCTGCCTACCGAACGGAGCTCGGCCCTTACCAAGGGGACCGCTTACCGGTTCAGTGTCGGGCCCAGCATCATGATCCGGGGGTTAACCGCCAGCTCGCAGCTCGGGATATACACCGATGGCAAGGCGACGCTCCAGGAACTCAGCACCTTCGTCTCCCTGAATGGAGGGTTGACCGAGGTACGCACCCCGATAACCGTGACCCTGGAGAAGACCTTCGCCTTCGGCGGGGAACCGCTCATCCCCCGCCGCCGGGATCAGCTGGAGCGGCTGACTCTGGGACTGGATCTGGTCCGTAACTTCGCGATCCGCTTTGGGATGACAACTCACCGGAGCGCCTGGCCAACTCAGGACCAGATGATCGACCTCAAGGCCAGCGAGGTCTACTACACGATCGGAGGGCAGTACACCCTGAGCTGGTAAGTGCGCCCTTCAGACGCTTGGCCAAAGGGGCCGGAACCCAAGGGGTTCCGACCCCTTTTTCGCCTCTTTGCGACCCGGGAAGCCCCCCGGGCAGTATGTATACCTGGACTCTGGAGGGAACTCGTCGGGTGACCCCGGTGTTTATTCGTCACCTATGAACAGCTTCCGGCCCGAGGGGGGCCTCACCGAGGGAGTAGCATAGTGGCAGGTACCCGTAGTAAGCGCCGGCGCGGTCCCAAGCCGGCCACCATGGCCAAGGCCGCCGATGAGGGGCGGGAGAGCCTGGATTTCTACCTGAAGGACATCAGCCGCATCCCCCTGCTTACCGTACCGGAGGAGACGGCGCTGGCTCGGCGTGCGATCAAGGGCGACATCGAAGCCCAGGAAAGGCTTGCGCGGCATAACGTGCGCTTCGTGGTCTCCGTGGCCAAGAAGTTCCAGAATCGCGGGGTCCCCCTGATGGATCTGATCGGCGAAGGCAACGTCGGTCTGATGACGGCGGCCCGGAAGTTCGATCCTGATCGCGGGGTCAAATTCATCTCCTATGCGGTCTGGTGGATCCGGCAGGCGATCCAGGCGGCGATTGCTCGACATGGTCGCCCAGTCCGGCTGCCGCTCAACCGCACGGCTGATCTCAGCCGGCTGGGGCGGGTGACCACGTTGCTGACGGAGCAGCTGGGTCGCGTCCCCACCACCGAGGAGCTGGTGAAGGCAACCGGCCTGACGCCCGAAGCGGTTCGGTCTCTGGGCGCCCTCCATGTTGAGGCCCTCCGGCTCGATCAGCCGGTCAGGGAGGGGGAGGACCGCGGCCGTCTCGACCGGTTCGTTCCGCTGACTCAGGAGGGGACCGATGCGTCTACTCTGGCCAGCAGCCGCACCGACGATCTGGAGGCAGCTCTGGCCGCACTCCCGCCACGGGATGCCAAGGTGCTCCGGCTCTATTTCGGTCTGGACGACGGCAATAGCCGCACGCTGGAGGAGATCGGCCGGATGATGGGGGTAACCCGGGAGCGGATCCGGCAGCTTCGGGACCGGGCGCTGCGGCAGCTGAAGGAAGAGCACGGGGATAAGCTGCGAGAGCTGGCAGCGTAGGGTAGAACGGAACCGCATCCGAGCATCGCGGGGACCTACTTGGCCATACTTCGAAGGCGGCCTGAGTAGGTCCTCACTGCGTTCGGTATGAGGATCCGGGACCACTAAACCCTAGATCCCAGGCTGGCTACCACCTTCTCGAGCTGCGCCCGTCCTGGTACGATCCCCTGCGCCAACCGAGCCGAGCCCCCTCCTCGCCCTCCCACGCTCGCCAACAGACTCCTGAGCATCCCGGCTGCATTGACCCCGGTATCCTCGGATGCCGCCAAGCACTACGGCTGGAGGGCTCGAGATGGCGCCTATGAAGATCGCTTTCGGCAGAGAGCTGAACGCCTGGCCCAGCCCTCGGAGCGCGTCGAGCGCTCCTTCGTCCTCACGAACGACGACCCGGCGTATGCCGGTGGTCTCGGGAGTGGCGCCGGCATGGAGCTCCCGGGCCCGCAGCAGGTCCAGCTTTCCTTCGAGATCCCGCGTCGTGGCGAGGGCCCGCTTGAGCTCCTCGCGTTGGACCGCGATCAGCCGCGGAATCTCTTCCGCTGAGGCCGAGAGATCGGCCCCCATCTGCGATAGCAGGGCATAGTCGGTCCGCGCCTGGCGCGAGGCCCGCGAACCACAAAGAAACTCCAGCCTTACTCCTTTCCGGACCCGTTCTACCTTCCGGAGAAGAACGACTCCGATCTCACCGGTGGCCCGGACGTGAGTTCCACCACAGGCGCTCCGGTCGAGGTCCCGGATCGAGATGACGCGGAGCTTCCCTGCCCGTTGGGAGGCCTTCCGGAGCCCGGTCGCGAGCTCGGCCTCCTCAAAGCTGACGTCGACCGGCCGGTTCTGGGTGACGATGTCATTCGTCTGCTCCTCGATCTGCCGCGCCTGATCCGCAGTGAACGACGCGGCATCCAGATCCAGAGTCGAGCTCTCCTTCCCGAAGTGGACCGCCACCGTCTGGTAACCCAGCCGATCGGCCAGAACGGCGGAGAGCAGATGCTGCCCGGTATGCTGCTGCATATGATCGAAGCGGCGGGTCCAGTCCACGCGGCCGACCACCCGATCAGCCGCCAAGGGCCCGGCCAGCAGGTGCGCGACCCGGTCGCCCTCATCTACGACATCGGTCACCTGTAACCCGCCGATCTGCCCGATGTCGAAAGGCTGGCCTCCCGACGTCGGGTAGAAAGCGGTACGGTCGAGATAGATCCGGCGGGAATCGTCGGCCCGGTCCGTCACCTCGGCCTCGAAGTCCTGGAGATAGGAATCGGTATAATAGAGTCGTTCGGTCATCGGGAACCCGGGGCCTGGTGACAGTGGTTAGCTGATATAATCTACGACTTGATGATCACCGTTGGACCAAAGGGGGTAGACAGTGGGAAACCAGAAGAAGGACACGGCCGATCTCGCTCAGAAGCTCACGCCGCTACAGTACCGAGTCACCCAGAAGGAAGGTACCGAGCCGCCGTTCCAGAACGAGTTCTGGGACAACAAGCGGCCGGGGATCTACGTGGACGTGGTCTCGGGCGAGCCACTTTTCAGCTCGCGTGACAAGTACGACTCTGGGACAGGCTGGCCCAGCTTCACCCGGCCGCTCGAGGAGTCAAACATCGTGAAGCGCTCGGATCGCTCCCTCCTGGCAGAGCGCACCGAGGTCCGTTCCCGGGAAGGTGATTCCCACCTGGGTCACGTGTTTCAGGACGGACCGGCACCGACCGGGCTGCGGTACTGCATGAACTCGGCGGCTCTCCGGTTCATACCAGTGGAGTCGCTGGAACAGGAGGGCTACGGCCAGTACCTGCCCCTGTTCCAATCGGTTTCCAGGTGACGATTCAGGTCAGGCGGAGTGGGGTTGCAACCGGGGTGATCAGCTCAGTCAGGAGCATGCGCTGTATTTGCGATGCAAAATCCAGCACTGCCGAGAGCTGGAACGCGAGATCGTGAACTTCGGAGGGATCCAGCGCGGGGTCGGTTCCGAGGCTGGACGCCTGCTCCTGGAGCAACAGAACCCCTGCATGAGCGAAGACCAGCCGCTCCCACAGCGGCAGTATCTGTTCCAGCTGTGCGGTCGACAGAGCCGCGGTGGTCTTCTCGAAATCGCCTTCGAGTGGGTCCAGGAGACGGGCCAACTGGTACGCTAGAGCCCGGGCACGCTCCGGGCTTTGAAGGGTGTCGGTTGCCTCAGCCACCGCTGTGGCCCACTGCTGCAGCTCACCGTATTCCTGTCCCAGGCTGATGAGGGCGGTGCGACTGGTGTCGACCCGCAGCGGCATGCCGCCGGTCCCGAAGCTGGCGAGGTTGAACGAGAGGACCGCAACCCCCACCAGAATCAACATGCGCCGCACAGAAACCTCGCCGGAGACGGGTGCGCCACCGACGATGCGGTGGCGCTCTGTTCTAATGTGCCTCCAATTTGCGAGGTCCGATAGAGACCGTCTGTGATGCGCGCTACGCCGGGCGGCTAGCGGTTGGCCACCTTTTCCGCGGCCACGATTTTTCCGTCCTGAACCAGCGGCTTTCCATCCACTTTCAGCGTGCTGCCGGGCGCATACAGCGCAACACCGAAGTTCACGAGGTTGTCTCCGCCGGCCCAGCTGTTATTGCCTACGCCCACCGTTACGGTGCCGGCCTTGGCCCACACATGCACCGGGCTGCGCTCGGGAGATTTGATGCCGTCGTTGATGCCGATATCCACCACCCCGAGCACGTCCTTTCCCGGGCCTGCTGCATCGTAGGCCGCCTTGAGCGGCTCGAGTCCCTCCTTGGCGGTCATGGAGGTCAGCTTGCCCCCTTGAAATCCAACCGCAGCCCGGCGATAGGCTTGCCCTGAAAGAAGAACTCGTCGGCCACCACGGTACCGGTGGCAGTCCCGGGCACCGGCGTCAGATACACTTCGCCGGCCGGCAGCCACACCGACGTTGCCGCGCCACCCTTTCGACGCTCCTGGTCCGAAATGATGCCATCGTTGATGCTGACCGGCCGGCCCGAGATACGAACCTTCAGGTCGGTACCGTTGGGGTTGGTAATGTGAAGCTCCTTCCCCGCAGCTAGAGCCCTTCTGATCTCCTCACCCGTGGCTTTGAGGGCTTCGTAGTCGGCATCTACCCCGCCGTACATCATTTCCGCCAGCTCTTGCCGGGAGATGCCGAACCGCTCGGCTCGCTCCTCGCTGGGATACAGACCGTTGCCGAGCGCAACCGTTCGGACGCCACGCTTCTGCATTAGCGCGCCGACCGGCGCGGAAGCCTTGCCCCGGGCAGCGATCCGCTCGGCCGGAACGCCTTCGAGCGTGCGGCCCTCACCCGACTCCGTATTGATGACGACATCCACCACAGCCGCCAGCTTCATGATCATCTCGGGCTCGCGGGTGTCGTACTTCGCGGGCACCTCATCGTACAAACGCCGGTTCAGCTCCTCCGTGGCCACGGATACCAGCGGGCTGGCTCCCACCTTGCGCACCTCTACCGCGATGTCTTCCAGCAGCGGGAGATCCTCGTCGCTGCCGAAGATCAGCACCAGGTCGCCATCCTTCACTCCTGCGCTCAGAGTGACGACCTTCTCCGCCACGGACTTGTGCCCTGCGCTCAGCGCTGGCAGTGCGATGCTATCGTCCGGCAAGACGACCGCGGATTCGCTACTGGAGCCGGCGGTGTTCTTGTCGTTGCAGGCTATAGCTGTGAGAAGGATGAGCGCGAAAGCAGTGCAGCGGGGAAGGCTGAACATGGGGCCTCCTGACACCGGGTGACTCTTGTGTTGTTGGGCGAGTTTGTGGTGAGGGTACGCTCCGGAAATTGGGCTGTCAAGGCGAACTGGTGCCCCATCCCCTCAATGCGCGGACGAAGTCGTGCAGGACCAGAAACTTCTCGTAGAGAATGACCCCTTTTCGCTTGCGTCCAAACTCGCCGAAGAGATCACGCAGCCGCCCTCGGCGCGTCACGTAGAACCGGAAGGTCTCGGCAAAGTCCTCCTGGGGATGCTTGGCCGCATAGGCGCTGACGAAGTTCGTGGGTGCGATCGCTATCCGCCGCCGCTGAAAGTACACCCAGGTGTTGTCCATGCCCCGGTACGCCTTATCCACTTCCCCGAAGGCCCGGCGGAACTGCCGGGTGCGGGTCCAGTCCCAGTGATGGTAGAGGAAGCTGTGACCCAGCTCGTGGGTGAGCAAGCCCGACCAGCATGGTCCATGAGATTTCGTCACGATAGCGTCGGCCCACGACATAGCGCTGTTCGATCTCGACGATGCTGGGATACTTGGGGTCCACACCCGAGACGCCCGGACGCAGCAGCACCCGGTAACCCCAGTCCTTGATCCTGGAGACCAGCAGCAGGCGGCGGACTCGCGTGAGCGCGCGAGGAATGAGGTCGCGGCCGGTGGGATCGCCACCGCACCAGGGGCAGGCGTTCATCCAGTCGTCTACACCCCGGGCGCAGTGCGGGCATTCGCCCTCGAAAAACCGGTCTTCGTTCCAGCTCTGGGGGCGGCTGCACCAGGGGCAGTGCTGCATCGGGTATTGCACGCCGCCGCCACAGCCCCAGTCGCAGCGCGCGTCCATGCGGAATCCGCGAGGCGCCTTGAGCGGCTCCTCGCTGGAGTACCCCTCCTCGTGGATGTTCGCTCCGCACCAGGGGCAGCAGGCGAACTTCTCCGAGACCGCCCAGCCGCACTTATAGCACTCCGCCCCGGTCACCCCTCCAGCGTCGTTCCACCGTTGGGCCCGGCCGCAGGACGAGCAGAAGCGTCGGTAGCGCTGCACCACGTTTCCGCAGACGCAGCGCTGCTCCCGCGCGAACGTGGATGGCCGCCGCCTACGAGCGCTCATACCGGGCTACCGCGGCCTCGACAATGCGTTGGATGAAATCGTAGTACTCCAGTCCGGCCTTTTCTGCGGCATTGGCCATGTCATGACCGTAGCTGATGAACGGGTTTGCATTCGCCTCGAGCACCCAGATCTGGCCGTCGGCAGTGAGCCGGAGGTCGAGCCGGGCATAGTCGCGCAGCCAGAGCGCCCGGTAGGCGGTCCGGCAGGTCTGATAGATCCGGTCCCGCACTACCTTGGACAGCGGCCGGGCGATGACGTTCCGTATCCCCTTCCGATCCCGGTATGCCTCGTCCCACTTGGCGTACTGGGTGGCAATCCGTTCCTCTGGACGGGTCTTTGCCTTGTCGAAGACCATTTCGATTATCGGCAGGATCTGCAGGGAGTCGTCGTTGCCGAGGACACTGACATATAGCTCCCGCCCATCCACGAACTCTTCCGCAATGGCCCCCTGGCCAAATCGCTCCTGAATGAAGGCAACCCGTTCAGCCAGCGCGTCCACATCCTGAACCACGGACGCCTGCGCGATCCCGGCTGACCCATCCGACTGGAGGGGTTTGACGAAGAGTGGGAAGCGCAGATCCGGCTCGGCCTCCACGGTCTCGTGCAGGCGATAGCTGATGAAGCCGGGTACCTGAATGCCAAAGTAGGCGAGGACTTTCTTGCTGATGGCCTTGTTACGGGTGACCTGGAGCGCCAGTGGAGGGGCGCCGGTGTACCGGTAGCCCTCGGCCTCCAAGAGAGCGGGCAACAGGTACTCCAGGGCTGCGTTACCCCGAAACGCCTCGGCCCCGTTGAACACCAGGTCCGGAGCCCATTCTTCCAGACAGTGCATCAGCGACTGGAGATCGTCCCGCACGCCGAGCAGGCGCACCTCGTGGCCTCGCTCGCGCAACGCGTGGCCAATCTGGTACTCCATCTCGGGCTCATCCACCTTCCACGCGGCGACCTCCCGCTCCATCTGGGCCTGGTGCTCGGCATGCCCCCAGCCGGAGTAGGGAGTGTCGAAAACCACTGCGACACGCATAGCGCGCAAGATCCACGGGTCGAGGGTCTAACGCTAGTCCGGCGCTGGTCTTGCGTCACTTCCCGCTGCCCCGCGAATTGCCCGTACCCAGCCGATTGCCATTAGCTAACTCGTTGTCTCCGGCGCGTTTGACCGCTGGCTCGACGATTGCTCCCTTGGGACCTTCGTTTCAGCGCCTGTATTCACGCCAACAGAATCGAGTTCAATGCACCAACGTCTCCTGACGACGCTGGTCATCTTTGCTCTGGGGGGACTCGCAGTCTCCCGGAACCTTGCAGCCCAAACACTCTCGCCCGCCGAGCTTGCGGCGGTAGAGGAGTGGTTTCGACGCACGTCCACCCGGACTGTCGGCGGGGAGTGGGGCGTCGCCATCGGCACCATGGATGGCCGGGTCCTCTGGAGCGTGGACCCGCACCGGGAGCTCATTCCTGCTTCGACCGTCAAGGTGTTCACGACCGGGTTCACCCGGGCTCGCGCGGGAGGCGGTGCTCGCATCGCGACGCGAGTGATCGGACGCGGCTCCCTGGATTCACTCAACGGGAGGTGGCGAGGGGGCTGGCAGCTGGAACTCGGGGGAGATCCGACGCTGGAGCGCTCTGGCCGAGCCGGACCGACCCTTCGTGCGCTCGCGAAACAACTGCGTGATCGAGGGATCAGCGTCCTCGAGGGACCGCTGATGCTGACCAGTCGCACCGGGCCTGCCTCATCCTCCTACCCCACCGTCTGGTCAACCGACTATGCCGGGCAGCTCTATGCCCCGCCGGTGGGACCGGTCACGCTCCATGAGAACACCATCTCCCTCAAGCTCAAGCCCGGCCGGGATGTGGGCTCCCCGCCCAGCTTCGTCTGGGCCTACCCTGCCGGTGTGGACCGGCTGGTGCGCATGAGCGCCACCACGGTCGGCGGCACCCGTCGCCGGCTGGCGCTGATAGCCAATAGTGAGGGCGGCTGGACGCTTGCGGGCACGATCGGGATCGACTCGCGGGTGGCAGGGATCTCCGCCGTGGCCCACGATCCGGTCAGTGTTCTGGCGTACGCCTGGGGTTCGGCACTCGAGCGGGCGGGTATTCGATGGGAGAATCGCACTTGCGCCTCCGGCGGCGTGGCCGGCACTGCCTTCCGTGCTCGCGAAGGTGGAGTCGCCGCCGTTCGACAGTGTAGCCGTGGAGATAAACCGCCGCAGCTTGAACATCGGAGCGGAGCTGGTGCTGCAGTGGGCATCGGCCAGCCAGACGAACGGGCCCCAGTTGCTGACCCAGCACGTGCGCGATGTGGTGGGCCCTCAGGCGAGGGTGCACCTGGTAGACGGCAGCGGGCTGAGCGAGCTCGACCGGGTGAGCCCTTTGACCACCATGCTTTACCTGGCTCGTTACCCGCAGCTGCGCGGGGCGGAGCGCTTTCCGTTGCTGCTTCCCGCCAACGGTGTAGGCACGCTCCGGCGGCTGCGCTACGGAATGGGGCGGGGGGTGGTGCACGCCAAGACCGGGACCCTCGACCGGGTGGCCGCACTGGCTGGGTATCTCGGCCGCCGTGACGGAATCCTGGTGATATCCTTGATGTACAACGGCAGGCGAGTCCACGCCGCCCGGGCCGCGGAGTGGGAGTTGTTCCGCCTGTTAGGCGCCGAAGGTGTTGATCTCACCGGGGCCCTGGAGACCCACATGGGTGGGGGCGGCGCCACTACGGCCGACCCGGATTGACCTCTTAAGCTCAATCTGGGCTAACACTTGCATGCGCCGCCAGCAAGCCACCGACGGCGCCGTTATCGTGCGAACCCGCCGGTTTGACCCCAGAATCCCAGGCTGACGGAAGCCCCGGCGACCAGTATCCTGCGCTCCTTTCATTCCCGCGGCCCGGGGGTTGCGGTGAGAACATCGCCACGTCGTAGCCACTGGTGGAGTCGCTCGGATGCGCGCATTATCTCTGCCTTCCAAAAACTCGCGGATTGTACGCGGCAACTGTTATCCCGGAGCAGGCATGGACTCGACAGCTCGGCAGGCCAGACTGAAGCCCGAATTTGCCGAGCTGTATCCTCCTCTGACTCCAGATGTCTGGGAGCCGGCCGCGGAGATGGGAGCCCGAGTACTGCTCTGGCAGGTCCAGCAGCAGGGCCCGGCCGCGCTCGGAATGCGCCTTCTGAACGAACAGCACTTTGAATTCAGGGGCGGCTGGTTCCGGGGCTCCGAGACCGAGCTCAGAACCCGGGTCTGCGATCCGGCGTTCAACGGGCCGTTCTGACGGGCTGGCTACTGCTAATACTGCTCTATCAAAAGCTTACAAAACCGCTCCATTCCCCGGCGCAGAAGCGAGCGCTTCTGCCATTCCTCCAGCAGGATCTCTCGCGACCTCTCGAAATCAGCGAGAATACCCTCCTCCATCGCGCGGGCAAAGGCCGGTTCGGCAATCCCTAGCACGTTCTCTTCATTGATCTCCATGCTTCGCTCGTCGAGATTGGCCGACCCCACGATGGCCCAGCGATCATCGACCAGGGTAGTTTTGGCGTGCATCATCGAAGGATCGTACTCGAAGATTCGGACACCCGCCTTGAGCAACTCCTCGTAGTAGCTCCGTCCGGCCGCTTGAACCGGCACCGCATCGGTCTCGTTGCCCGGGACCAGAACCCGGGCGTCGATGCCGCTCCGCGCACGATCGATCAGGGCCTCCCGCAGCCTTTCATCCGGGATGAAATATGAATTGCAGATCCAGAGGCGTTTCCGTGCGTTGATATAGCTCAGCCAGAAGAGCAGGCGAATCGGCTGCAACGCGTCGGACGGTGAGCTGACCACCGAAAGCCCACAAGGACCCGGCCCGCGGGCGAGCGGCGGAAAGAAGCGCGGTCCCGCAATGACCTCCCCGGTAGCAGTACACCCAGTTGCTGGCGAACGCAGATTGAACGCCGCTCACCAGCGGACCCGTCACCCGCGTCATGCTGTCGCGCCATTCATGCTCGTTGGTGACGTTTCCCTTCCACTTTTCGGAGACCGCGGCGCCGCCGGTAAAAGCGATGCGGCCGTCGATGACGATGGCCCGCCGGTGAGTCCGTCGGTACATCCGGACCAGATTTCGCAGGGCGAGAGGCCGGAAAAGGGCCACCTTCACGCCAGCTTTTTCCATGTCCACTCGATGCCGCTTCTTCAGTCTCCAACAGCCGAAGCCATCGAGGAGCAATCGCACCTCAACCCCGGCTCGGGCTCGTTCTTTGAAAGCCTCGATGAATTGCCGGCCGATCGCGTCGGGATCGAAGATGTAGACCTCGAAGTTGACGCTATCCTTGGCGCCCCGGATCGCCTCCAGCATAGCGGGATAGAACTGGTCCCCATTCTGGAGCAGCCTCACCTCTCCACCCTGGAACACCGCGCAGTTCAGATAAGCTGCCGACAATTCGACGAATTTTTCCGATCCCGGCTCTGCGTCAAAGCCAGCCCGGTATTCGTGAGAGGGCCAATCAGGCAGAAAGAGCGAGCCGATCACGCCGATGATGCCCATTACGCCGATCCACATCAGCAGCGCTGCCCACCAGGGCACGTCCAATCCGAATCCGACGATCTCGCTCACTGAGATCCCTCCATTTGCCGTAGGTCGATCCGCGCCAGCAGCGGATGATGATCCGAGCCGAAGACTCGGGCTCCACGATCGTTCGGATGTTCGTCCAGGCGGTGCACCCGGGCCTCAATGATGTCGCTGAGGCGGTTCCGCACAAGCAGGTAATCGAGTACCAACCGGGGCAGGGCGTGGTAGGTATGGCGCCACCGCGGCAACGTCGGAGGCACCCCGAAGGTAAACCCGGCCTCGGTCAGCAGCCGCCACGCTGGCTCATACCGTCCCCGTCCGAGATTGAGGTCCGCGCCTAGAATCGCGGTGTCGTCGTGCACTGAGTCAAGGAGGTGCTGAGCCTGCAATGCACGGCCCGCAGCGCCGAGCCACTTGTGGCCTGGTGGGCCCCGGGGATCGAGGTGAGCGCTGATGAGACGGAGTTTCGTCTCTCCCATTGTCGCCGTCGCGCTCACCACCACTCGCCGCTGCAGCACCAGCGGGAGCTCCAGTGCCTGTGCGCCTGAAAGAGGAAGGCTGGACAGAATAGCATTGCCGCGGTCGCTGTGGGTCGGCCCATTCCGCATCGACGGGGCGTACCGAAGGCTCATGCCGAGTGCGCGGGCCGATTCGACGATGTCTTCCTGTTGTCCCAGCGCGGCAACCAGCACCCGCCCCGAACGCCCTTCACCAAGTGGCGGAATGGACGAGTCGCTGCGGTAGGCTTCCTGCACCAGCACGACCAGAGGCAGATTCGGGTCGGCTCCGACATCGGCGTAGTCGCCGCTCCGGATCCGCGTGACCAGCTCCTGGAGCCGGCCGCGGCCGATCCAGACATTCCAGCTGAGGACCACCAGACTTCGCGGCGGGGAGTTTTCACTGCCGCTCGAGGCGAGATCGAGGGAGACAAGGGCGCCCACGTTCCGGCGCCATTCCTCCAGGCCCGGCCGCACGGCGTCGGCGTGACGCGTCAGGCCGAAGTCGGTCGGATGGGTCAAGGGATAGCGCGTGCGCTGAAAAATGGTCGACGCGGTGTATTTTCCAGCCCATACGCACGCTGCGCCAACCAGTCAGCCATAGGGAGTCCGAAGCGATGAAGGCAAGCGACATTCGGCGGGGCCATGTGATCTTCTTTCAGGGCCAGCCCTGCCGAGTCATGGAATTCACTCACCGGACGCCGGGGAATCTACGGGCATTCGTGCAGGCGCGCATGCGCAACCTGAACAGCGGTTCCACCTTCGAGCACCGCTTCAGCGCCACCGAGTTCGTTGAGGAAGCTCGGCTGGACACCAAGGAGCTACAGGTGTTGTATCGGGACGCGAATGGGGTGCACGTCATGGATTCGGAGACCTATGAGCAGTTCACCCTGGACGCAGAAGTCGCCGGTGACCAGGCGCAGTGGCTGGAATCGGGAGTGAACTTTCAGGCTGACTGGTTGAACGGCCGTGCCATCTCGATCCAGCTTCCCGCCATGGCGGAGCTCGAAGTGGTCGAAACAGCCCCGGTCATGAAGACCGCGACCAAGACCGCCAGCACCAAGCCGGCCAAGCTGAGCAACGGGGTAACGATCCAGGTCCCTGAGTTCATCAGCGAAGGTGAACGGGTAAGGGTGAATCCGAGAGACGGCGCCTACCTCGAGCGGGCCAAGTAGACCCCTCCCGCCCCCGCCCAGATGGGATAGCCCCGGGCAGTTTCCTCCTCATGGTCATGGCCGGGGAAGCGGGACTGCTCCTGCTGGGCTGGGCACTAGCCCGCTGGCTCGACATCGACCCGCTCGGACAACTTCATCTCGACTGGCCCGGCGTGGCTCGGGGAACAGCTGCGGCGCTGCCGATGTTGCTCGGCTTGTACTGGGCATTGCGGACCCCGGCAGGGGCAGTGAGGCAGCTGGTCCAGCTTGTTCAGGACCAGCTCGGTCCGCTGTTGGCCGCCCGATCGTCAGGAGAGCTCGCGGGTATCGCCATTCTCGCGGGTCTGGCCGAGGAGTTCCTGTTTCGCGGTGTGATGCAAGTGGGATTGGGTCGCGTGCTTTCCGATGGCCTGGCCCTGACGATCACCAGCGTGGCGTTTGGTCTGGTCCATTTTCTGACCCCCACGTATGCGCTGCTTGCCTTCCTGGCCGGCGCGTACTTGGGAGCGTTGTTTCTCCTGCAGGGAAACCTCCTGGTGCCCATCGTCGCCCACACGCTCTACGATTTCGTCGCGTTAACCTGCCTCGTCCGCCGTTATCGGGCCGCCGGTAAAGTAGAGTAGATTCCGTCTCCATGGATGCGATTACCGCCATCAACAAGCGGACTTCGGTGCGTCGTTTTCAGTCCCGGCCGGTGCCCCGCCCGGTCGTGGAGCAACTGCTCGAGTGTGCGGTGCGCGCTCCCAACCACAAACTCACAGAGCCATGGCGCTTCGCCGTGCTGACCGGTGCGGCGGGCGCACGCTACGCCGAGATCCGGGCGCGACACCGTCTGAAGCGGTATACCGATCCGACCTCGTCCGAAGCGCTGGCTGGAGCGGAGAAGGTGCGGCGGGAAACCGTGGAAACTCCGGTTCATATCGTGGCGATGGCGGCGGTGAGCTCCGATGAGATCACCCGTGAAGAGGACTATGCTGCGGTCCTGATGGCGGTGGCAAACCTCATGATCGCGGCCGAATCGCTCGGGCTTGGGACCTACCTGAAGACCGGGGGTGTGATGCAGGATGTGGGTCTCCTCGAGCTGGTCGGTGTGCCTGAGAATTACCGCATCGTGGGGCTCATCTCGCTCGGCTACCCTGCTGAGCAGGAGGTTCCCAGGCGCCGGAAAGCCGCCGCTGGACTGACCCGGTGGGTAGAGTGAGCCGGGAATTTACTGTGGTACCCCCAGCAGTTCCCTGAGCTTCAACGCGTCCCGAATAGCATATCCTCCCCAATCGTTGTTGAAATAGACGTACACCTCCTTACCGGCGTTCCGGAGGCCCCGGATCTGGCCGGCCCACGAGACCAGCTCCTGGTCGGTAAACCCGCCATCTGGCTCCTGGCCCCGATGCATTCGGAAGTAGGTGAATGGTGCCGTGGTCACTCGATCCGGGTGAAGCCCGCCTCCGACCGGGATGCAGAGTGCGACGGCATGTTCGGTCAAAAGCTGGTACACGTCGCGGGTGTGCCAGCTCGGGTGGCGGAACTCCAGCACCCAGCGGCGGGTTCCGGGCAGCAGCCGGAGAAACTCTGGCAGCCGGGTCAGATCGAGCTGCTGGTTGGGTGGGAGTTGGAACAGAATCGGTCCCAGCTTGGGCCCCAGATGATCGGCTCTCTCGAGGAACAGCTGGAGCTCATCGCCGACCTCGCGCAGCCGCTTGATATGAGTGATGTAGCGGCTCGCTTTGACAGCGAATTGGAAGCCCTCAGAGGTGGTATCGCGCCAACGCTGGAACATCTCCGCGGTCGGCAGGCGATAGAATGGGTTGTTCAGCTCGACGGTCCTGAACCGGGACCCGTAGTAGGTCAGCTCCTCCCGCGCCGGAAGGCCAGAAGGGTAGAAACACCCCCTTTCGCCAGTGCCGGTACACGTACCCGGAGGTCCCCAGCCACACCTCAGCCGGACCCGGCATTTCCTCTATGCTGTTGCAGGGTTGGCGCTTCCGGGCTAAACTTGCGGGCCCCCAAATCCCAGCCTCTGGGGCGCAGGGTGAGACAAGTCACCGCGACTAGGCCGGGCAAGGTGGCAGTGTTCAGGCTCGACTTGGTGGAAGAGTTTCGGGCAAATGACCGAAGCCTAGGCACTGGCACATTCATTTTGGGGGATCAGATGAAGACACTGTTCGCAGGACTGGCGTTCGTGTTGGCATTGACGGCCTGTGAGAACCGGGCCGGGCGGGACACCGGACGAGTTGAAAACGCCGACACCTCGGTCACCACCAGGACCACGCAGGACACCACGATCGTCACCAGCGACACGACGGTCGATGTCGATACCGACACCACCGTGCGCGAAGGCGACGTGAAGCGCGATACTGCGCGCTAGTAGCTTCGAGCAGGTTTCCTCACTTTCCGCCAGCCGGCGCCGGCTCAGTCCGGTGCCCGGCAGGTTGGCGGGCAAGACCATGTGAAAGGCAGAATCCCCACCGTGCCCGCACAGCGCGCCTCGCGTTCGGAGCAGATCCTGCTCTTTGGCCGTAATTTCATCAAGCATCCCAAAATGCTCGGCAGCCTCATCCCGAGCTCCCGCTTTCTGGTCAACAAGGTTCTGAGCGAAGTTGACTGGGCCCGCGCTCGGGTGTTTCTGGAGTACGGGCCCGGCGTGGGCACCTTTACGACCGAGATCCTGAGGCGGATGCGGCCGGATGCGGTGCTCATCGCGCTGGAGACCAATGCCGACTTCGTGCACTTCCTTCGCGGCAAGATCCACGACGACCGGCTACACATAGTCCATGGGTCAGCGGCCGGGGCAGACGCGGCCCTGGCTTCCCTGAATCTGAGGCACGCAGACTACGTCATCTCGGGCATTCCATACACGACCATCTCGGCCGGTGTGCGTGAGGAAATCCTTCGGAAGACCCACTCGCTTCTCCATCCCAGCGGGGCCTTCCTGGTCTACCAGTTCACCCGCACCGTGCTGCCGTACCTCGAACAGGTATTCGGCCGCATCCAGCAGGACTTCGAGCCCCTGAACGTGATGCCGGCCCGCCTCTTCTTCTGCCGACACCACGGTGAGCGAGCCTCCACTGAGCGAAATGGTCAGCGCACTAATGGCTCCGCCCGATCGACGCCGCTTCAGCCTTCGGGGCCTGATCTGACTGGGAGTGCCAGACCTCCTCGATCGCACGGCTGATTTCCCGCAGCACGTTTTCCTGCACCGGTAAACCGTCCTCTTTCAGGTAGCGGATCACGGCGGCTGGCACGATGTTATGCAGCCGCGTCACGGCCTCCGCGTAGTCGGCAAAGTGCTGCCGTGCCAGCTCCGCCACTTCGCGGTCATCGAGCGAGAGTCCGGTGGTATAGAGCATGACGTAGCCGATGGTGGCCAGGCTGAACGCGGTATAGTCGTCGCGCAGGTTCTTCGGTAGCCCTTCCCGCCGCACCAGATCCACCGCCGCTGCACCCAGTCCCAGCACGGCTGAGCCCGGCGCGCTTGATCAAGTCGGCCGCCCCGCCGGCGGAGCGCCGCTCGCTCAGCAGCTTGAGGTCGGAGATGTGCTGCTCCACCTTTCGGTGGATCCCGGTCAGCTCGCTGATGACGTCCGGGTAGTCCTTCAGATCCTCCAGCTGGCCTCGCAGCGCCTTCTCGATATGGTCTTCCAGCGCGAGCATATCGGTGATGTAGCTGTTGATTGCTTCGCTCTTATCCCTGGCCACATTAACCTCCAAGATGCGATGATGGTCGGCGACAGCGGCCGCCACGATTGCGGCCAGGAACTACCATCCACTTTTGGCGCGACCAGGGCTGTGCCGACCGTCACGTGGGATGAGAATAAAAGGGGGAATCGGTGGCGCATTTCATTGGGACCCATGCAGTGGCAAACGGCGGGATTAATATGGCGGCGCTCCGTGCGGCCAACGCCGGGATGAAGGCGCTACAGATCTTCACGGCGCCGCCGCAGTACTATGGTGACAAGTCCACCATGCGGCCCGAGCGAGCCGAGCGTTTTCGGGCGACCCTGGCGCAAGTGGGGATCGCGCCCCGGCACGTGGTCGTGCACGCCGCGTATGTGCTGAATACCGCCACCGAAGATGAGACCAAGCTGAGCCGGGCGCGCGGCGGACTACGGAAAGAGCTGGAGCGGTCAACTGCTCTGGGCGTGGGCAGCGTCTGCTTTCATCCTGGCGCGGCGACATCCGGCAGCCGTAGCGCCGCCGCCGAGCGGGTGGGACAGGCGATCACCGACGCGCTGGACGCCGTCGCCGGGGATACACTGCTCCTGGTCGAGAACACCGCCGGTGCCGGGATGACGCTGGGAAAGACCGCGGAGGAAGTGGCCGCCATCCTCCAGGCGGTACCCGCCCGGCTGCGGCACCGCACCGGCTACGGTCTCGACACCTGTCACCTCTTCGCCTCGGGACTCGACATCACCCGCTCGCCGGCAGAGCTGACGCGGATTCTCGATGAGTTCGAGGCCGCAGCCGGGACCCCACCCTTGTTTTTCCATCTCAACGACAGTGAGGGGGCGCTCGGCTCCAACAAGGACCGGCATGTGTTGATCGGAGATGGAAAGATCGGCCGGCAGCCTTTTGAGTGGCTGCTTGCGGACCGGCGCACGGAGGAGATTCCGCTGATTCTCGAGACGCCGCAGAAGAACTACGACATTGCCGACGAGGATCCCTCACCCGACCCCTACGACCTCGCCATGATCAAGCTCTTGAGCGGGGCCTGAGCTCCAAGAATTCCCGCACGCCGCCGCACGTCTCGCAGTTTCCTCCCGCTCACCCACCTCCGCGCCCGGCTCACCCGCCTCCGCGGGCACCCCGAGATGTCATTCGCTGCACCATCGTAAGCCCATGGAGCTCGCACCGCTTGGCCGTGCCGATGGGGAGCGCGGCTCGTGCTGATGTGCCCGGATTTTGCATACCAGGGGGCTCACGATGCCCAGACAGAGCTCAGCGTTCCTCCGGCCGCTCCAGACACCCAGCCGCGCCTTCATGACGTTCCTGGCGGCGGCCGGGTTTACCGGCGCGCTGCTGCTCACGCCGACGCCCGAGCTGCGCGCCCCAATCGTTGCCATCGCGCCGGCCGTGGCGGGCGAGGCAGCCCGCGAAATCCCCGCCGACAGCGCCACGCTGGAGACGGAGGTCGTAAACCGGTACGACCATCTCCCGCTGGCGCAGATCTTTCGCCGCAGGGCCGACGCCCACATGGCCAACCGGGTGGCGCGGGCCATCGTCAAGGAAGCCCGGCAGCTCCAGATCCCGCCCAGTCTGCTGGCCGGCGTGCTCATCACGGAGAACTCGCGGTTGGAGCCGGAGACGATCAGCCACCGGGGGGCGATCGGGCTGATGCAGGTGATGCGCTTTCATGCGGGGGTGTTCGATTGCGACTCCGACGACCTGATGCAGGTCGAGGCCAACATCTGTCATGGCTCGCGAGTCTTCGCCGGCTATCTCAAGAGAACCAAGGACGTGAGGTCCGCCCTTCTCCGCTACAACGGCTGCATCAGAAGTCGAGCCACTCAGAGCTGCCGGCGCTATCCGGGCAAGGTGCTGCGGGAAGCCGAAGCGGTCCGCCAGCAGCTGCTGCACTATCTGCCGCCGCAGCAACTCAAGGCTCTTTCAGCTGTATCGGGCGGCGCCGCTACAGGCCTTTGAGGATCCGGCCGAGCGCCTTCCCGATTTTGCGTCCCAACTCTTCCAACTGATCGAGGAACGGAGCGTGATGGATGCGGCAGGTACTGGTGGGCTCAGTGCCGGCCTTGAACCATTCCCGCTGCGTCTGAGGGCACCATTCGTTGGCGATCTCACCATTGGTGGCGTCGATCGTTTCCTGCACCAGGCCGGCCGGCGCGCTCCAGGCGCCCACCGGCGACTCCTCGCGCCATCCCTTCAGGTAAAACCTTGCCCATGCCGGGGCGGCCAGCCGTCCACCGGAGGCGTTGCCTCCGATCGGCCGGGGGCTGTCATAGCCGAACCAGATTCCGGCGACGAGTGTCGGGGTATACCCGATAAACCAGACGTCGGCGCCGTTGTTGGTGGTGCCGGTCTTCCCAGCCACCGGTCCCTTCACGCCCATATCGCGCAGCACCCGGCCGGTGCCGCCATTCACCACCGACTGAAGCATCGAGGTCAGCTGAAAAGCCTCGGCTTCGTCCAGCACCCGCTCGGGACTCCTGGGCCGTGACTGCCACAGCAGCGAGCCGTCCGCCGATTCGATCCGGCTGACGATGGAGGGCTGCACGGTCATGCCACCGTTGGCAAACGGAGCGTACGCGACGACCAGCTCCAGCGGAGTCACCTCCATGGCGCCGAGCGCCAGGGCCGGAACCGCGTCCATTCGGCTGCGGATGCCAGAACGCCGAGCCAACGAGGCTACCCGCTCCTCGCCAAGGGCCTGGCTGAGCCGCACGGTCGCCGCGTTGGCCGAGCGCATCAGCGCCCGCCGAAAGGTGAGCGGGCCGCCGTACTCACCCCCGAAATTCTCCGGCCTCCAGACCCGTCCCGCGTCCGAGATCTCCACCGGCGAATCGTCGAGTATCGTGGCCGGACTGTATCCGGCCCTGAGCGCCGCGGCGTAAACGAACGGCTTGAAGGCCGACCCCGGTTGGCGCCGCGCTCCCAGTGCCCGGTTGAATCCACGCGTCACGGAGCGGCGGCCACCGACCAGAGCCCGGATCTCACCGGTCCGGGGGTCCAGCGCGATCACTGCCCCCTCCAGCTCGGCTCCGCTCGCGGCCGCGCTGCTCGCCGCTGGATCGCCGCGCCCTGGATCTTGATTGCGCCTTCGGCGGCGTGCTGGGCCTCGGCGTCAATGGTCGAGTGGACGACCAGGTCGCCCGCCGTGGCTGCATCCGCGCCGAGTATGGAGTCCACCACTGCCCGGACCGGGTCCAGCGCGTAGGAACGATCTCGCGCTGGGCGCCACTCCGCTCGTGCCAGCCGCAGCGGCTCCCTGCGGGCGTGCTCCGCCAGCTCGGGTGAGACGTACCCTTCGCGCGCCATCAGCGAGAGCACCAGGTCCCGGCGTGCGCGAGCTCGATCCGGGTGGCGTCGAGGCCCGTAGAGCGAGGGACCCTTTGCCAGGCCGGCTATCGTGGCAGCCTCACTGAGGGACAGGCGGGCGACGCTTTTTCCAAAGAGATCCCGGCTGGCGGCCTCGACCCCGTAAGTTCCATTTCCCAGATAGATGACGTTCAGGTACATCTCCAGGATCTGCTGCTTGGTCAGGGTGCGCTCGAGGCGCCGTGCCAGCTCGACCTCTATCAGCTTGCGGCGGAGGCTTCGCTCGTTGGAGAGATGAGGCAGAAACGCATTGCGCACCACCTGCATAGTGATGGTGCTGAACCCTTCCCGGACTCCCACGGCGGACAGGTTGCGCAGCAACGCGCGCCCCGCGCTCCGCCAGTCGACTCCTCCGTGATAGTAGAATCGGCGGTCCTCGGTGGCGATAAACGCCGCCCGCAGCGAGCGCGGTACCGTCGAGATGGGAACGTTGATGCGGCGGACGTAGCTCAGCCTCCCGAGCGGCTTGCCGGTTCGATCCAGTACCCTGCTGCCCTCGCTGGGTCGGAAGGCCTGGATCTGCGCGGTCGAGGGACAGCCGTGAAAGCCACAGCTCGCCACCCACGACATCACGACGACCATGAATGCCAGACTGAATCCCAGTCCGAGGAGTGCGATGCGGCGGCGCCGGCCTTCGGGGCGCCCCAGCCACTCGATCCCTTGCCGCCAATGGATCATGGTCCTCGCCGGTAAACAAGAAAACGGCCCCGCACCTGGGGGCCGTTCGCCGCCTCGCGAATCCATGGCGAGGTCAGCCTGCCTGCGGGGCCTCATCAGACGGGTTCGATGCTGAGCGGGTTTCCGAGCGGCTCTCGTTTGCCTCACGACGGGCGCGCAGGCCGCCACGCTGGAAGCGATCCCACTGATCCGTGGCGCGGCGCCCCACGTCGGCGGCGGTCTCCTGGACCCGGACCCGAGCCGTGGCGGTCCGGTCACTGGTGAAGAAGTAGGTTGCAGCCAGCCCGGCGGCGAGCGTCAGCAGCTTGCCCAACGAGCCGGATTCCTCCTCGTCGTCGAGGTCGAGATCCCGCTTGAGCTTGGACTTGCTCCAGCGTTCCGGCACCCGCTCCTCCCCGGCCTCCTCACGCAGCTTGGCCAGCCGGCGCTTCAGCCGTTTGCCGGCCTTACTGCTGACGCCCTGAACCTCCTCCATACCCTCTCCCACACCTTCGCTGAGAGCAGCCAGGCGCTGCAGCAGCAGCTTCCGGGTCCTGGTGCCGGGCTGTGGTGCCGCGAGTAGGCCGATACCCACTCCTAGCAGCGTCGCCATCAGGAGCGACCCCGCTCCGTGCCCTCCCCCTCGCTCCGAGCGTTCAGACCGGAAGTCGGTGGGGTCGTTGCCCCGGCCGTGCTGTGTGCCCATGAGTGCCTCCGATGCCAGCCACCATTCGAACTACGGGACCCTGTCGCACTTTAATCTATTGTCCGAAGGAAGGAAATATCTTGCATTACACCATCGAGGGTCGAAAAACGCACCGGGAACATGGCCCGGCCACCGGGCACGCGACCCTGATCCGATTGGAGTGACGGCGCCAGAGACCCAGCCGGCGTCGGATCCCTAACCGCCTTTCTACCAATGTCTTGGTCACCCCGCTCCGGACCGACCCACAGGTGAGTTCCCGCCGCTGACCGATATAAGCACGGATCTGGCTCATCAGACTCCGCGACACCTCCTGTGACCAGGGCCTCCGCCGGTCTGCCGCGCCAGGGCTCGTGAACAAATCCGAGTGTGACTATGTATCTCGTCGAATTGAAGCCAGGCAGGGAAGAGCTCTACCGCACGGGCGATGATCTGGCGATCGCCATTCGGGATGGGGACGTGGATGCGCGTTCCCGGATCTACCATCGGGCCACCGCCAAGTGGATCTCCATTACTCTCCACCCGCAGTACAGGGCGATCATCGCGGACCAGAAGCCGGCGCCCGCCAAGCCCGCTCGCAAGGCGTGGGGACTGCTGTCCGCAGCGATGGGGAGCGTGCCGGTCGAGCTTCCCGCGGGCGACGCTCCTGCCTCGAGTAATGCGATTCGGCAGCGCTGGAAGCGCCCGATAGGGCTCGGGCTGGCCTGCATCCTTCTTCTGCTCGGCATCCAGCTCGCGTTCACCGGGCCGCGGCCACCGTGGGCCGGCCAGGGCAAGTCAGATCGTGCGAGCGGCGCCACAGCGGAAGAGCACGTTAAAGGTGCCGGTCGCTCGCGAGCCCGGTACGGGATGAGCCGAGTTGGGAAACCCGGACGACTACCGGCTCGATATGGTGTCGCTCGCCAGCACCCACAGCCCTTGGCCGGTGCGCGCCACGGTGGCTGGTGACACCATCGCGGTAGTACGCGCTGGACACCATCGCAGTGGACACCATCGCGGTGGCAGCTTCCACCCGTTAAGGCCGCACCGGCATTGCCGCGTGCACCGAGGCTCCGCTCCAAGGCATTGCATGCCGCCCTGGCCGCGACTGCGCCCCAGGCTCCACTGAAAGGGCGCCCCCTTCAGTCGTTGATGGCCCGCTACGACGCAGCCAGCAACGAGGTGTACGCCCGGCTCGAGAGCGGGCTGCGAGCGGCCCGGCTGAACCGCCTGTTTGCTCCCGGCCGGCTCACGGCTGGCGGTGGCGTACCGGCCACGAGGCTCAGCCTGGCCGGAGCCGCCAACTTCATCCGGGTCTACCGGCAGCAGCAGGCCGCGGTCGACCAGGCGTATCAGGACAGCGTCGCCATGCTGGCCAAGCGTAACGGATGGAAGCCGAAAGAGATCAAGCAGTGGTCCTCCCGGCCGCCGCGGAAGGAGTCCCCGACGCTGGAGCTGCTCACCAGCTCCCTGCTCGCCGGCATAGACAGCATTCTGGGAGTGCTCGATGAACAGGCTGGGGCCTACAAGATCAGAGGAACCGCCATTGCTTTCGAGAATCCGGCTGCAACTCAGGCCTACGCGGCGCTGCGCCGGAGGATCAAGGAGGAGATCGACGGTGCGGTAGGAGCAGGCGGCGCGACATCGCTCGGGCCCGCCGGCCTGCTGCTCCAGGCGATCGGCACCAGCACTCTACCGCGGGAGACGTGAGGCAATCGGTTCGTTTCGCGCGATCATCCCGGGAACTTCTTCCATCGCCCGTTCGGCCAGCGCCACCTGGCCCCGGGCGATGAGCACTTCCAGGGCCTCACGGGGGGAGACACCCTGACGCCGCGGCCCATGATGGTCGCTGGAGAGAAGGTCGATCAGGCCGTGCTCCGCCATCTGCCAGGCCAGGGTGTCTGAGCCGGGACTGGAACGCCGGTAGTGCCCGGTCAGGCTTCCCACATTCACCTGCAGTAGCGCTCCCATCTCCTGCCAGGTGCGCATCACCTCGAGGGGATCGTGCCCGGAGAGGTAGCGATAGCGTTCGGGGTGGGCGACGACGATCTGGCGGCCGGCCTCATGCACCCGTCGCACGACATCGTTGTGCGTGCCCTGGAGCTCGAAGCCAAACTCCACCAGCAGGTATCGCCCGCCGGCCAGTCCGACGTCTTTCCGCAGCAGTAGTCGGGTGATGGTGCCCGCATCGGGAGCCCAGATCTCCTGCCCCAGGGCGAGTGCCGGGAGGTCGGTGCGATCAGCGCAAGCGGCCGCCAGCTCGTTGAAGGCGAGACGGTGGCGCTCCAGCTCGCGGTCAACCGCCTCGGTGGTCGTCAGATGGGGTAACAGCAGATGCGGGGTGGTGACTGCGGTTCGAACTCCTTCGGCATAGAGCCCGGCAAGCGCCTCCAGCGACTCGGCCACGGATGCGGTGCCGTCGTCCACGCCGGGAACAAGGTGACTGTGGAGGTCAACGATCGAAAGCGGGCCTGCCTGAGTCTGTGCCATACTCGGATTCTAAGGCAACGATCAGGCCAGCCGAAGGGAGCCGCGTAATTTGCTGGAGCGGTGAGCCGCTATACTCTTCACCTGTCACATCACCGCCATTCTACCAGCGAGCTGCCGTGCAAACCGCCCGCCGCACTCATGGTTTCCGAGAGTCGGTCATCCGGGGCATGACCCGGCTGGCCCGCGAGTATCGCTCCATCAATCTGGCTCAGGGCTTCCCCAACTTTCCCGCGCCGGACGTCCTGAAGCAAGCCGCCGCTCGCGCCATTCACGACGATATCAACCAGTACGCGATCACCTGGGGCGCTCAGCGTCTGCGCGAGGCCCTGGCCCGGAAGTACCAGGACTGGTATGCGCTGGAGGTGGATCCGGAGCGTGAGATCACGGTGACCTGCGGCGCGACCGAGGCTATGATCGCGACGCTGATGGCCGTGGTGAATCCGGGTGACGAGGTGATCGTCTTCGAGCCCTTTTACGAGAACTACGGGCCGGACACGATTCTGGCCGATGCCCGAGCCGGTCTACGTACCGCTCAAGCCGGGCCAGGAACTGGATCGCGATCGCCTGGCGGACGCCTTTTCACCCCGGACCCGCGCCATCATCGTCAACACGCCCAGCAACCCGGCCGGACGGGTCCTGCGTCGGAATGAGCTCGAGGCGATCAGCGATCTCTGTATCCGGCATGACGTCCTGGCGGTGACCGACGAGATCTACGAGCATATTCGCTTCGAGGGCGACCACGTGCCGCTGGCGACGCTGCCCGGCATGAGGGATCGGACTGTCACCATCAGTGGCGCGTCGAAGACCTTCAGCGTGACCGGCTGGCGGGTGGGCTGGATTCTGGCGCCGGCAGTGCTGACCGACGCTATCCGGAAGGTCCACGACTTCCTGACCGTTGGGGCCCCGGCACCCCTCCAGGAGGGTATCGCGGTGGCGCTGGGAGAGCTGGAGCTTCCCTTCTACCAGCAGCTGGCGGCCGGTTATCGCTCCCGCCGCGACATCCTTCAGAGCGCGCTGGTCGAATCCGGCTTTGCCTGCCTGCCGCCGGAAGGCGCCTACTACATTCTCGCCGACTTTTCGACTCTGGCACAGCCCGCGAGTTCGAAGCCGCCGCTTACTGACACTGAGTTCGCGGTGTGGCTCTCCCGGGAAATCGGCGTTACCCCGGTCCCCGGCTCCAGCTTCTTCCGCGATGGTGGCGAAGGGGCCAGCCTGGTACGGTTCGTCTTCTGCAAAACCGACGACATCCTACTGGAAGCTGCTCGGCGGCTGCGGTCGCTGTCATCAGTCTCCCCCAGCGCGGCGGGCCACCGGCCGCCGGAGCCCGCGACCAGAAGCGGGCTGCAGCAGTAAACCCATCAACAGAGACAGGCTCATGATGACGCCGCCAACGGCTCGTCCACTCGCCGTGATTACCGGCGCCTCCGCCGGGATCGGCCGGGTCTTCTCCGAGCGGCTTGCCGCTCGAAGCTTCGACCTTCTGCTGGTCGCACGGGACGGCAACCGTCTGGAGGCGGTGAAACGGGAGCTGGAAGCGCGCTATGGAATAGCCGTCGAGGTGTTTCCTGCTGATCTGACCATTGACACCGACGTGAGCCTTCTGGTAGCGCGGATCACTCAGTCGCCCCAGCTCGCCCTCCTGATCAACAATGCCGGCTTCGGTACTCGCGGCCCACTCCTCAGCACCAGTCCGGCTCGGCAGGAAGCGATGTTGCGGCTCCACACGATGGCTCCAATGCGGCTGAGCCAGGCGGCGCTTGCAGTGCTACTCAACAACCGGAGCGGCGCCATCGTGAACGTCTCGTCGGTGGCTTCGTTTGTCTTCTCCGCCTTCAACGTGAACTACTGTGCCACCAAGGCGTACCTCACCAGCTTCAGCGAAGGTCTGGCCGCGGAGTTGTCCGGCACCGGCGTCCGGGTCCAGGCACTGTGCCCCGGCTTCACCCGCTCCGAGTTCCACCAACGCATGGAGCTCGACGTGGGAAATATCCCGCGGTGGATGTGGCTGTCGGCCGAGAAGGTCGTGGATGCCTCGCTGGCATGCCTCGACCGCGGTAGATCGGTGGTGTGCGTCCCTGCCTTGCGTTACAAGCTGCTGGTACTGCTGCTGCGGGTGACCCCACGCTGGGTCATTGCCGGGGTCACGAAACGACACGCGCGGGCCATGTGAGCCAGGTCATTTCGACGTTCGTAAGCGGCGCTGTATGATCGTATGTCGCAACGCGATATCACCAAGACATCTCGCAGCAGGATGGTTTGCTCATGGGTACTCTCATCGGGCATAGAATCATTCCGATCCTGATCGGCGCCGCAGTTGTATCCTGTGGCGGCGGGCTCACGCTTCCGAGCGACGGTGGGCAGTTGGCGCTCGAGGTGGTTTCGGGGGACGGGCAGGAGGGGACCGTCGGGAGCCGCTTGGACCCCCTCGTGGTTCGAGTGGTCGACGCGCGCGCTGAGCCGGTTGCCGGCGTCGCCGTTGTGTTTCAGTTCGAGAGCGCCGCCCCGGATGCAGAGGTCAGCCCCGAGGCCGAAACCACCAGCGAGGGCCTGGCATCGGCGGAGGTTCGCCTGGGGACCAGCGCTGGAACTCACATCGTCGAGGCGCGGGTCGCGGATGCATCCAGCGGCACTCTCCGGGCGACCTTCGACCTGAACGCGCTGGAGCGGAACAAGGGCAAAGATAGAGGGGGTGAGGACGATGATGATGACGAGGAGGACGACGACTAGCTAAAGCTCCGGGGTCGGCCGTCCGATACTGAGGAGGACTGCGTCTGCGTGGTCTCTCACGCGACCTCCTCTCACTCGGGTGGGCATATGACGGGGCTAAGGCACGCAGGCGTGGTTCTAGTGCTGATTCTTGCAGCTACCGGCTGTGACCGGAACCAAGCCGAGCTCCAGAAGGCTTTGGCAGAGGCCCGCGCCGCTGAAGCCCAGAAGGACACGCTGCTGACCGAAGTGCTCGAAACCACCCAATTCGTCAGCGACCTCAACAGTGAGCTGGCCAAAGCTCGAAGCGTGGCCATAGGCACCAGCGCCGACGATCCCGGGGTGCCCGGCTCGCACCAGGACCGCGAGGAGCGGAAGGCGACGCTCATGCGCATTCAGAACGTCATCGCCCGCCTCAATGAAAGCGAGGCCAAGCTCAGCGTCGCTGAAGCTCGAGCCAAGAACGCCAGGATCCGCAACGCCAGGCTGCTGGCCCAGATCTCCACCTACAAGAAAACCATCGAGGACCTGAAGACCGCGGCCGAGCAACAGCGGGCGGAGAATGAGGCCATCATCGCCAATCAGGCTTCTCAGATCGCGCTGCTCGCCGGGCAGGTGGATACGCTGGGCCGGGAGCGAAACTCGCTGCGCGGCTCGGTAGCCAACCTGGTCACCTACAAGAACACGGTCTACTACGCCATTGGCACCCGGGACGAGCTGATCGAGAAGGGGGTTGTCACCAAGGAAGGATCCAAGTTCCTGTTCTTCGGAGGCACCCGGCTGGAGCCCGCTCGCGACATCAACACCTCGGCGTTTACCGCCATCGACAAGACCCAGACCCTATCGATTGCGCTTCCTCGAACCGACAAGAAGTACAAGATCGTATCCCGCCAGAATCCCGCCTACCTCGGCGGCGTAACCAGTCGTAAGGGCGAGGTGCGGGGCGGTGTGGTCGAGATCGTCTCACCGGAGGAGTTCTGGTCGGCGTCGAAGTACCTGATCCTGGTGCAGAACTAGGCGGGTAAGCCAGCCGGTCAGCCGATGTCGCGTGCAAAGGGCAGACACTAGGCGTGGGAGTTGGATTTGACGATCTAGTGTCAAATCGTTGTGACGTGCATCACATTGCAGTTCAAGCCGTTACCAACAAACTTGTCAACATCCTCTACATTTCAGTTGAGGATAATCCTTCCGCCCGCCTACGATCCTCCCGCCTACGCCCCGCCCGGCCCGTGACGCGCAACACGGCCCGAAAACTCGATACCGCAGAGATTGTCTCACGCTATCTCACTATTAGGTGCCCGTCTCTCCCGCGGAGGTGGCTCGTGAACAAGTTTACAGTGGCTGTTGCCCTGGCTGCGCTGACCACACTCAGTGCCTGCAAGAAGACCGGTGATGGTCAGTATGAAGTGCAGAAGCCGGTTGTCGGCACCGAAAGTGACACGGTGAACACCCCGACCGTCGAAACCGGCACCGTGAAGGACACGGTGACCGTGCCCACCGTTGGCACCGAGAAGAAGGAAGTGAAGGTGCCCAAGGTCGAGGTCAACCCACCGAAGGAGTAGTTCGCCCTCCCCGAAATCCAGCGATATATTCTCCCCACCCGCGGGTCAGGTCCTTCCCGCGGGGTTCTACTTCCGCCACCCGCCATCGACCCCCTCGCGCCTCTACCATAGTCCAATAGCGCTCCTTCCCGGGGCGATTCTATGTTCGGGCTGCTGAACGTCACCTCATGGGGCTAGGCGCCACCACAGGTGGTGCGCACGCCTCCGCCATTGCCTCCATCGGCAGGAGCGGTCATATGCCACGGTCCATCCTGGGAATAGCACTTCTGTTTGCCGGCACGACGGCGCTGAGCGCCCAGAGTTCTGGTGCCTTCGAGATCACCGGCTTTGGCCGCTACAGCCTCTACGACGACACCCTTAGCCTGGAGGACAAGGCCGGCGGCGGAGGCTCGCTCGGCTTCTTCCTCTTCAGGAATTTCGCGATCGAAGCCGAGGCCGCCTATACCAAGACCGACGCCCTGGGAATCTCGATCGAAAATATTCCAGTCCGGGGCCGCCTGACCTACCACATACCGCTGGGCGGCAATGCCTCCTCGATCCGGCTGGGCGCGGGCTACGTTCGCGACATGTACGGGGATGAGGTGGACTTCGACGAGGACGGCGTCACTGGAGTCCTCGGACTCCGCCTGGGGCTTAGTGAGAAGCTGGGCCTTAAGCTGGATGGCACCATCGATTACGTGCCCAGTCCGTCAGCAGGCCGAGGCGATGAGTACATGAATCTGGGAGTTCAGGCAGGCCTGAGCCTCTTATTCGGCAACTCCTACGATAAGGACAAAGATGGAGTAAAGGACAAGGGTGACCAATGTGAGGGGACCCCCGAAGGTGAGTCGGTCGATGCCGGTGGCTGCGCGGCGACCCAGCGGGATAGCGATCGCGACAAGGTGAACGATGCCACCGATCGCTGCGCCAACACGCCATCGGGTCAGACGGTCGATGCCCAGGGATGCTCGGCGGACCAGAAGGATGCGGACAAGGATAGGGTCAGCGATACCAGCGACCGCTGCAAGAGCACGCCCGCGGGCGAAGCGGTCGATCCTGAGGGCTGCTCCGACAGTCAGAAGGACGATGACAAAGACGTCGTGATGAACATTGCCGACAAATGCCCCGATACCCCGGTGGACACGAAGGTCGATCTAAACGGCTGCGCGCCCGACCAGCTCGATACCGATGGCGACAAGGTTGCCGATGCAACCGACCAATGTCCGAACAGCCTGGCTGGAGAGTCGGTGGATGCTCGCGGCTGCGGTCGGGACTCGGATGCAGATAAGGTAGCCGATGCGTCGGACCGGTGTCCCAGCACTCCCAATGGCCAGGCCGTGGACGAGAATGGCTGCCCCATCCTGTTCCAGCGCGGAGCTACTGCCGTCACATTGCAGGGCGTGGTCTTCGCGACCGGGAAGACGACGCTGACGCCGGAATCCGAGGCGGCGCTGAAGGACGTGGCCAAGCAGCTGGCTGCGAGTCCCGAGGTGCGGGTGGAGGTCGCAGGCTTCACCGATAACACGGGGTCGCGATCCGCCAATATGCGGGTATCCCAGCAGCGCGCGGCGACGGTGGAAAAATTCCTGGAGGCGAACGGAGCGTCGCCAGCGCAGGTGACTTCCAGGGGATACGGACCGGATAAGCCGGTGGCATCCAACAAGACCGCGGAGGGACGGGCGCAGAACCGACGGGTGGAGCTGATCCGGATTCAGTAGCGGCAGGGCAGGGAAGGTACGAATTCTGCAGAGGCGGGCGATGGCACTTCGAGGCCGCGCCCGCCTCTACCTGCTTACCGTGTTCGCGCGGTCGGCATCGAAGGTCGGCTGGTCCAGGAATTGGCGAGGAAGGAAGTGAAGGTGCCTAAGGTCGAGGTCAACCCGCCGAAGGAGTAGTTCGCCCTCCCCGAAATCCAGCGATATATTCTCCCCACCTGCGGGTCAGGTCCTTCCCGCGGGGCTCTACTTTCATATCCCAGGAGTATGCATGAAGTGGGCAGCGGCTCGGCTCGCTCTGGCGGCGCTTGCGGTCTGCTCACCCTGCGTTACTCCGGCCGCCTAGGGAATCACTGTCATCCGGGCCGGGCGGTTGGTCGATGTTTCAGGCGCTCAAGAGCCTCGGGCGGGAAACCCAGCTCGTCATTTATCCGGGGCAGTTCCGCGACATTTCGCTGCCGAGCTACCGCCGGGACCGCCAGGAGCGCTACCTGGCCTGGTACAAGCGTTACCTTACGGAAGGGGGGAGCCAGACTGCTGCGCACTGAGCGCCGGCCGGCTCCCCGGCTTGGAGGTGTCCCATGCCGCTGCTTCGCCCTGTCGCTTTAATCGGCTCGCTGATCTCGACCGCGGCCGGATGTGGCCTGCTCTCCCGGGAATCGCCTCCCAAACCGGCCCCCCTCCATGCCGACGTCTCGGTCGAGGTTGAAAATCACAACTGGAATGACATCACCATCTATCTGATGACGGGTGGACTGCCCCAGCGCGTCGGGATGGTGACGGCGCTGACCACGGCCAGTTTCGCGCTCCCGTCCCACCGGCTGCACACCGCCGGGAGTGTGCGACTCCGCGCCTTGCCGGTGGCCGGGCAGCCCTTTACCAGCGAAAACATTCTGGTGCAGCCCGGCCAGGCGATCATGTGGACCCTCGAGAGCGATCTCGACCGATCCAGCTTAGCCGTGTACTGACCTCTCGTGCTCGGCATCCGGGTAGTTGTCCTCGCTGCGTCCCTTTGGCTCCTGCCCGCCTGCGGTTTGTTCTCCTCCCAGAAGTCAGACGCCGAAGACGCCGTCGCTCCGGCGGCCAAGGGCGAAGTCACGGTCCAGGTCGAGAGTCACCACTGGAGCGATATCGTCGTCTATCTGATGAATGGAACCCAGTCGCAACGGCTGGGATTGGTGGCGGGGCTCAGCAGCGCTGAGTTCGTGTTGCTCTACCGTCAGCTGGCAACCGGGGGGAAAGTCCGGCTACGGGCCCAGCCGGTCGGTGGCCAGGGGTCCTTCACCAGCGAGGAGGTTGTGATTCAGAGCGGACAAGGCCTGAGGTGGACTCTGGAGAGCAACTTGAGGAGATCCTCCCTGGCGGTGTATTAGCTGGGAGCTAGGAGCTAGGAGCTCTTTAACTCCCAGCTCCCGGCTCCCAGCTCCCAGCTCCCAGCTCTCAGGCGTTCCTGTCGAGGCATCCGTCCGGGGTGTCCGGTAGGTTGGGGTTGTTCCCCTCGCGCCGCGGCATCGGCAGGTTCACACCGGTGCCATATGTCAGTCCGCCCTTGTAGTAATCGCCGGTGGGAAAGACGGTCTCCGCCGGCCGCAGGTACTGTCGTATGAGCCGGCGCATGTCGCCCAGCCGGTGCCCCGTGGCAAAGAGCCAGAAGGCCCGCTCTGCAAACAGCATATCGGTGGCGGTCTCGAAGTCCGCCGGAGTGGCGAACGCTCCCAGGCCGACGGCCGCGCGGAGATCGTTCAGACGGGTGGTCATCGCGTCGAACGCCAGTGTCTGGAGCTCGCTCTCCGCGATGATCAGCTGGGCCTCGAGGTAGTCTGCCGTAGGAATTGACGACTCGAAGCTGGGATACTTGCTCGGGAACCAGGATTCGGTGTTGTTGTCCGAGCCGAGTCCCGAGTCACCCGTGACTCTCAGATCCTCGGCTGACACGTAGGGCAGCCCGTTGGTCCCCTCCAGATCTAAAACCCCGAACTCTCCATTGTTGAAGGCCTCGAAGACGCCGTTGTGTAAGGCCGCAGGAGTGGTGGTATGCTCGGTTTCGTAGATGAACTCGGGTGGGACGGTGGCGACCGCCGCGCCTGCCTCTGCGAACCGCCCCTGGTTCAGGAGCGCTCTCCCGAGTCCCACGGAGGCGAGCGAGTGGATCGGATCTCCCGGGACGATGCTGGGATGCGAGAGGGCGGCAGTAAACCGCGCGACCGCAGTGTCGAACACCTGCATCGTCGTCAGCGGCTGTCCGAACACGATCTGATCGTCCACGACCCGGCTCACAGGAATCCCGGAGCAGAAGTCTTCGGCCAGAAAGATGTAGGTCAGCCCGGCCAGGGAAAGCATTTCAGGGATGCCGGTATCGGCGTCGGGACTCTCGCCGAACGTCTGGAGCGCGATGGCGGCATCCTCCGCGGCGGATCTGGCGCGGTGCAGCGACTGAAACAGCGCACCTAACCCGGCCGTGGTGGGTTGGGCCAGCCGCGTATCAGTCTCGGTCCGGCTCGGAATGAAACCGGGGTTCACGAACTCGTCTGCGAGAATCCCGCTCCAGAGAATGTGCCCATCTGAGTTATCGTTGAAGGTGTCCTCGCTGCCAGGGATGGCCACGGGGTTGAAGTCGCCGTCCTTGGCCAGGGCGAAGGTACTGATGGCGCCCAGACGCTTGGTCTGTGCTCCGGCCGGAGTGTTCAGCTCCTCGGCATCCACGATGTTGGGCTGTTCGGTATCCAGCAGTCCGCAGGCGGTCGCTCCGGCAAGGAAGAGCGAGCAGGCCAGCGCGGCGCGGGTGTAATGTGAGCGGCGCATTGGTGTCGTCTCCTGTCAAAAGCCAAGGTTGATGCGCGCCACCCAGTGACGAACCTGAGGTTGCGAGAAGAAGTCGGTCGCGGCAAAGTTGCTGCCCCCTTCACGCCCCTGGCCGAAGCCGTTGACCTCGGGGTCGATGCCGCTGTAGTCATCGATGGTGAACAGGTTTCTGCCGCTCAGCGTAAGACTGGCGCGGCTGGCCCCCAGCGAGCGGGCGATGTTGTCCGGCGCGTTAAAGGTGAGCGAGAGCTCTCGCATCTTGATGAACCAGGCGGGCTCGAAGAAGCCCCACTCGCTTATGCCCAGGTCGTCACCATAGCCGTAGGCGGCGCCCTTGGCCTGCATTTCGAGAGGGGCGGTCGGGTCGACCAGATTCCGGCAGTAGATGAGCACGCTGCAGCGGAACGAGTCGGTGCTGTTCTCCACCCAGTGGCCGCCGCGGTAATCGACCAGCGCCGCCAGGTTGAACAGATTTCCGAAGAACGACAGCCCGGTCCGCAGGCCCAGCTCCCGGGTGGGAAGGGCGGAGCCCCGATATACTGCGTCGGGACCGATGGTATACTCGGCCGGCACGATGATATTGCCGACATCATCGCGTACCGCCGGCTCGATCACACCGTTGCCGTTGGCGTCGTTAAAGCCCAGCAGCGGACGGTCCCAGATGCCTCCCAGCGGAAAGCCTTCGACGTGCCGCTGGATGAACCCGAGCGTGATCGGCTCCACTCCTTCGCCCAGCTCGTGCAGCTCGTTCTTGGTGATCGAGCCGCTCACCGTCAGATCCCACGCGAAGTCGGGATTGTCAATGATCCGGGTATCGAGCCTGAGCTCGATGCCCT
>CAWEMG010000016.1:0-50936 GCA_963810165.1 uncultured Gemmatimonadales bacterium | reverse complement strand
CCGCTCGAGGCCTCCGCCTGCATCACGTGCCCCGGCCCAGGAGCGCCCGTTCTGCTCCGACCGGAGCCCATGAAGGGTTCGCCTCCTCGCTCCGCGTCGCCTGGAAACCGCTCCGCTCGGCGGACCGGCCCAGCAATGCGCTCGCCGGATCGATGGGGCCGGATGGCGACCGGGCCGAAGTGACTGGCGCCGCTCCGATCCGGTTGAGCAGTGCGCGCTCGCCGGAGATGAACTGCGCGTCTGACGTCCCGCCAATTAACAGCCCGGCCACGACCCCGGTAGTGAGCGCCTGAGTGATCATCTGCGTTCTCATGGTAGGACCCTCATTTCCGCTGGAGATTGATCTCGCGGCAACTGGCACCGCACAAAACGTGGTCCCACGATAAGCCGGGCACATCAGGTGGAGTTCAGACGATCGTCAGAGCCTTTTCAGGTCTGGGAGGGGGCAGTGTTCACGGCCGAACGTCTCGCACCGGCCGCAGCGGAGAAACTGTAGTACGAGCAGTAGCGGGGAACCGATAGCAGGAGGGCCGACGCCAACAAAGTGACCTACGAGATTCGAGTTGTACCTCCTGGGCTCAACCCCAGGCTCTCCCCTGACAGCGCGAGATCGCCACGGTCGCACGCCTCGCACCGCACATACTCACGGCGCAAGACTCGGGCGAAACCACGGGAACGTTACTTGCGCCGTTCGCATCACCGATCCCGGGTGGCTTGGCAGATGAACTCCTTGGATTCCAAAGGCGACTAGGCGCGATCGGGGAAGGCTGGCTCTTCCCCACGCAAGATGGGGAGAGGCCGTGGCGTCGAGAACTATTCAGCCAAAGCTGCTGATAGCCGAGCAGCATGCCGGTCTCGAACACCTGAACGGTGGGGTCTGGCACCCCTTCCGACGAAAGTGGGCGACGGGTAATTTGCCGATGGTTGATGTCATGGCTGTCGGTGGATGGAAGGAGGCAGCGACCTTGCTCACGTGCTATCACCGCACGGATGAGCAATGGATGCTGAGGGTCTGGCAGCGCCGATTAAGCTGATGAGTCTTGAAGCAAGCTGAAAAATTCACTGAAAAACTGCGGCGGGTAGTTAAATAATTGGGAAGGCCGAGCACCAATTAGTCGTGCCGGGCCTTCAGTTGCCCCTCCTGGGCTCGAACCAGGACTCTCCTGATCCAGAGGGGCCGCTAGTGGCCAGCCGAACTCCGGCAACTTGCTACCCTTTACGCGAGTTCGTGTCACCCGATGCTGGACTTCGAGGGCCTGCATGCTGGACTTTGCCGTACTTTACTCACCCAAATGCCGAGTTTGCCGACGGTCCACTCCTGGCGCCCTCCTACTGCCGGCCTCATCTAGAGGATCCCCATCTCCGGCGGCCGATCTTGCCAGACCTTCGAACAAGTCTTCAGGCCGCACCGCAGGATCGCTACGTGCATCGAGCGCGAGCCCCTCGGGCGCGGGGGCATGGCTACCGTCTACCTGCGCCCGGATCTCAAGCACGGCCGGCCGTGGCGCTGAAGGTGATGCGGCCCGAGCTCGGCAACCGCCCTTGGGCCCGATCGGTTCCTGCGCGAGATCCGGCATCGCCGGCCGCCTGCAACATCCCCACATCCTGAGCCTCCACGATTCCGGCGAAGCGGGCGGCATGCTGTACTACGTGATGCCCTTCGTCGAGGGCGAGTCGCTGCGGGCTCGATTGGCACGCGAGATCCAGCTCGACGTTACCGAGGCGCTGGGGATTGCCAGCCAGGTGGCGGACGCCCTTGTCTACGCGCACGCCGCCGGGGTGCTGCACCGCGACATCAAGCCGGAGAACATCCTGCTCTCGGCAGGGCACGCCATGGTGGCGGATTTCGGCATCGCGCGGGCGCTGGACACCGTGGTCGGAGCGCTTGACCGAGACCGGTCTGGCGCTGGGCACACCCAGCTACATGAGCCCGGAGCAGGCCACCGGCTCCCAGGCGCTGGACGCCCGGAGCGACCTCTACGCGCTGGGATGCGTGCTGTTCGAGATGCTTGCCGGCGAGCCGCCCTTCACCGGGCCCACGGCACAGGCCATCAGGGCCCGGCACGCCATGGATCCGGTGCCGAGCCTCCACACCATACGGTCCACGATTCCCGCGGCGCTGCAACAGGTACTCAACAAGGCATTGGCCAAAGTGCCTGCGGACCGGTTCGCTACCGTCGAGCAGTTCCAGCGGGCCCTGGCCTCCGCGCTGGTAGCGTCCCCTGCCTCCCGGGACCTTCGAAAAAGTGGAGGCGGGTGGTGGTCGGGCTGGCCATCCTAGCGATCGGAGCCGGAGTCGCCGCGGGGGTCCGGACCGTTCTGCCTGCCTTCGATGGCCGGCCCGCGGTGGGGGAGGCTTCGATCCGCTCCCTGGCCGTGGAGTCGTTCGAGAATCTCACGGGAGACTCCGGGCAGGTCTACCTGGCCCTGGGAATTACCGACCAGGTCGAGACGGAGCTGGGCCAGATCGGCTCGCTCCGGGTCATCGGAGTCGACGAAGCTCGGGGAGCCGCGGCCATCGAGGTCGCGAAGCGGCTGGGCATGGATGCGGTGCTCTCCGGCTCGCTGCAGCGAGCCGGGGGCGTCGTCCGCATCACCGCTCGACTCAAGATCGACCGGGACCGGCGAGGCGATCTGGGCCCGGAGTTTTGATGGAGACCTCAGCACCATTCTCCAGCTCCAGGCGGATGTGGCCCGCGCGGTCGCGGAGCGGATCAGGGTGTCGCCTCGGTGAGCGTTCCGGGGCCGCGGGCAGCAGACCACAGGTGACACCGGCGGCCTACGAGGCCTACGTTCGCGGGACATACTTTCTGGGACAAGGGGACCGAAGCGAACCATGACCGCCATCGGCTACTTCGCGAAAGCCATCGACGCCGACCCGACCTTCGCCGCGGCCTATGCCGGCATGGCGGAATGCTATTCGGACTCTCGGTTATAACGGCAACCTGGCCCCCGAGATCGCCTTCCCCAGAGCCCGTGCGGCGGCGACCAGGGCTCTGGAATTGGACTCCACGCTGGCGGAGGCGCACCGCGCCTTGGCATATCAGCTGTTGTTCGGCGAGTGGGACTTCGTCGGGGCGGATCGCGAGTACGCTCGCGCGGTGGCGCTCGACCCCAGCGACGCCAACGCACACTGGCTGCGCGGCATGTATCTGGCCGCGATGAACCGCACTACCGAGGCGATAACCGCCGTAGAGCGGGCTCAGCAGCTGGATCCGTTGTCCCTCACGGTCCAAGCGGCTTCCGCCCGGGCGTACTACAGCGCACGGCAGTACCCGGAAGCGATCGACCAGGCCAAGGCGGCGCTGGAGCTCGATTCGACGTACCCCAGAGCCCGGTTCTGGGTCGGTATGGCGCAGGAGCAGCTCGGAAAACCAGACGAGGCGATCCGGGAGCTGAAAGCGACGATTGCGAAGGCAGGACCGACTACCATTTACGTTGGGGCACTGGGGCATGCTTACGCAACGTATGGGCACCGGAGGGAAGCGCTCCAGAATCCTCAATGATCTCCAGAGCCGGTCCAAGTCGCAGTACGTCTCGCCTCTGGATATTGCGACGGTCCAGCTGGGTCTGGGCGACAAAGACGCCGCCTTCGCCCTGCTGGAACGTGCGGTGGACACGCACGCCGGTGGGTTGGTATTTCTCGCCGTTGACCCCCGATACGATCCGGTGCGCCAGGACCCTCGTTTCCAGAGAGTGCTCCGACGAATCGGGTTCCCCGACAGCCTGAGCTCTCCGCGGGGCGTGCGACCCGCCCCCCAAGCTCCGGCGAACTAGGAATACCCGCACCGCGGGGTGCTCCCACCTAAACCTCTGCTCAAGATGGGTGACACGGCCAGCGGGACTGCAATCGCCGCTCGGTTGTAAGTAGATTTTAGGTGTGAACAAAACTCTTTCGATGGCAATCGCCGTTGTGGCGGCTCAATTGGCCGCATATCACCTCGGTCAGCCTGATGACTGCAAGTGTGCACAGCAGCACGTTGGGCCGGTACCTGCTGATCCAGCACAGCAGCCAGAGAATTGGCCGGAGTCTCCCCGGCTCTCCCTTGAAGGGCCCAGTGCTGGCAGCAGCAGCACGGTAATATCTGCCATCGGTAGCGATGGAATTAAGGGCTCGGATTTCAGCTCATTGGATACTCTCTCGGTGAACTGATCAAACTGGAGCACAGCACCAAAATGAGAGCGCCGTCGCAGCCCAACGCTGTGACGGCGCTTTCAGTTGCCCCTCCTGGGCTCGAGCTGAAGGCCAAGCCCCGAAGAAAACGGCCGGTGCACTTGCACCGGCCATTGCCCCTCCTGGGCTCGAACCAGGACTCTCCTGATCCAGAGTCAGGCGTGTTGCCAGTTACACCAAGGGGCATCTGTAGTCGGGAGCTGGGAGTCGGGAGTCAGGAGCAGACTCCGTCAGCAAGCCGGTCTCCCTGGAAGAGACCCATCGCTCAAAACTAGAAGCTCCAAGCTCCTAGCTCCCAGCTACCTATGGAGCTGAGGGGGATCGAACCCCTGACCTCCTCATTGCGAACGAGGCGCTCTCCCAGCTGAGCTACAGCCCCAAATGTGGCCGTCTACCGGCCATGAAGGACGGGAAAACTACCGGTGGACCCCGGTCCAGTCAACCAAAATTCCGTGCTGCCGCCGGCTTCGATCCCCTTCCACTCACCGGTTGCCCGATAGCCCAACGGCGCCTCAGGCCCTACCTTAGAGCTTCACCCACACACCGAGATCCGTACGCCTACCGCCCTCGACTCATCTCCCGCCGACCGCCTCCAGGCCGGCCGCGCCGCCCTCGCCCGCGGCGCCTGGGAAGAGGCCCGGGTCTGCTTCGAGAGCTCCCTCAAGGACTCGGAGTCGCCTGGCGCGCTCGAAGGCCTGGGTATGGCCTGCTGGTGGCTGGAGGACTACGCCACCGGCATCGAAGCCCGGGAGCGCGCTTACCGTCTTTTCCGTCAGTCGGCGGACGCCCGCGCCGCGGCCCGCGTGGCGATCTGGCTCTCCAACGACTACGCCGACTTCCGGGGCGAGACCGCCGTCGCCAACGGCTGGATCCAGCGGGCCGAACGTCTACTCGACGGCCTCCCGCCGTCGCCCGAGCACGCCTTGCTCTGCTACCAGAAGGCCCACGTCGCCCTCATGGGACAGCGCGACCCCGTGGCAGCGCGCCGCCTGAGCCAGCAGGCCTCCGCCATCGCCCGCTCCGTCGGGCCGGCCGACATGGAGATGCTCGGCATCGCGCTCGAGGGGCTGGCGATGGTAACCGAAGGGGAAGTGGCCGAAGGGATGAGCCGCCTCGACGAGGCCACCGCCGCCGCGACCGCGGGCGAGCTCAGCGATCCGGTGATCATCGGCACCGCCTGCTGCTACCTGATCCGGGCCTGCGAGCAGGTGCACGACTACGATCGTGCCGCTCAGTGGTGCGAACGGGTGCGCGAGTTCTGCCGCCGGTGGAAGTTCACCCACCTCTTCTCGGCCTGCCGCATTCAATACGCGTCCCTGCTGACCCTGCGCGGAGAATGGGCCGAGGCCGAACGGGAGATCGAGGCCCTTCGCCGGCACGTGGAGCGGGTCCAGCCCCGGGTCGTCCCCATCGCCCTGATACGGTTGGGCGACCTCAGACGCCGCCAGGGGCGCTGGGAGGAAGCCGACCAGCTCTTCTCCGACAGCGGATCGCACTACCTCGGTGTACTGGGGTGTGCCGCGCTGGCGTTGGACCGGGGCGAGTCGGCCAAGGCGATCGAGCTGGCGGAGGAATATCTTCGTCGGGTGCCGCCGGATGACCGGACCGAACGGGTGTCCGGACTCGATATCCTGACCCGCGGATGCATTGCCGAGAGTCAGCTGGAGCAGGCCCGGGGCTCCCTTGCCGAGCTCCGCACCATTGCGGAGGCCGTCGGTACCGAGCCGCTTCAGGCGACCGTGGCCTTTGCCGAGGGCTGCCTGCGTTCCGCTCAGGGCGACCACCACGGTGCCTGCGCCCGTTTCGAGGAGAGCGCCAATCTCTTCGAGCGGAACCGCACCCCTTTCGAGTCCGCGCGGGCCCGCCTTCAACTGGCCCACACGCTCCTGGCGCTCGGCCGCCGCGATCCCGCGGCGATCGCACTCCGGGCGGCGGGCACCGTGTTCGAGCAGCTGGGTGCGACGCGGCACGCAGCAGCCGCTCGGCTGCTCATCCAGGAGCTGGACCTCAAGCCCCACGGGCCGATCGGGCCGGCGGCGAAGCTGGGGCGGCTGACCGCGCGCGAGATCGAGGTGCTGCGACTGGTGGCGCAGGGACTCAGCGACAAGGAGGCCGCAGTCTCCCTCAAGCTCAGCGAGCATACCATCCATCGCCACGTGGGCAACATCTTGACGAAAACCGGTCTGCCCTCCCGCGCGGCGGCAGTCGCCCAGGCGGCGAGGAGCGGATTGCTCTAGCAGTAACTCGAGTGCCGGCCCGGTACCCCTTCTATGCGTCCCGTGCCTGGCTCCGGCTCGATCCCAACTTCGCTGGCCTGCACCAGAACCCCGATTTCCAGCGGCTGACGGCGCAATAGTGGCCGATTCGGGCCATGCCTGCGGCGCTTCCTCATGGCCAGTCCGGGCGACGCGAAACCAGCCGGTATGGCGTAACGTAGGCGCCCGGGAACACGCCACCAGGGAGACCAGCACATGACGCCTCAGCTTTACCGCGCCGCCGCTCTGATTGTAGGTCTGGCATCATCCGCAGCCGTTCGAGCCGCCGCCCAGGAGCACCAGCATCCACCCAGCCAGCCGACGTCGTCGCAGGCGACCGCGGCTACGCCACTGTACGACAACCTCGGAAGTCTGCACTACGCGATTACCACCGCGTCACCAGTCGCTCAGCAGTACTTCGACCAGGGTTTGCGGCTGACCTACGGCTTCAATCACGACGAAGCCATAAAGTCGTTCCGGGAAGGCATCCGGCACGACTCTACTTGCGCCATGTGCTACTGGGGCGTGGCCTACGCGCTGGGCCCGAACATCAACCTGCCGATGGACCCGTCCGCGGCTCGGCCGGCGTATGAAGCGGCCCAGAAGGCCCTGAAATACGCGTCGAAGACCACGCCCAGGGAGCAGGCGCTGATCAAGGCGTTGGCCACCAGGTACTCAGCCACCGGCTCCGCCAATCGCGCTCCGCTCGACAGCGCCTGGGCCAAGGCAATCGGCGCGGTATGGCAGCGGTTTCCGGCCGACGACGATGTGGCCGCGCTGTACGGCGAGGCCCTGATGGATCTGCGTCCCTGGAACTACTGGACCAACGGGGGCAGGCCGAAGGCCCCCTCAACCCTCGAGGCGCTACGGGCCCTGGAGCCAGTGGTCAAGCGGAACCCCGGGCACCCGGGCGCGTGCCACTACTACATCCACGCCATTGAGGCATCGAGCGACGCTGCCAAGGCGCTCCCCTGCGCCGAGCGGCTGGGCACGGCCATGCCGGGTGCGGGACACCTGGTGCACATGCCGACCCACATCTACATCCGCCTCGGGAAGTGGGACATCGCGGCAGACCGGAACGTGCACGCGGTGCATGCCGACGAGAGATTCATCAGCGAACGGCAGCCGACTGGCGTGTATCCGATGGCGTACTATCCGCATAACTACCACATGATGTGGTACGCGCTGAATATGCTGGGCCGGAGTGATGATGCGCTGAAAGCGGCGCGGGGAGTGGTGAAGAATGTTCCGGCTGAGGCAGTGCGACAGGCTCCGCCGCTGGAGTACTTCTCTCCGACGGTGCTCTTACACACTCGCGAGGTTCTCGCGTTGGGATGACATCCTGAAGGAGCCGGCTCCGCCCAAGGATCTGCGGTACACCACCGGTGTATGGCATTATGTGCGCGGCCTGGCGTACACCGGACAGGGAAGGCTCGATTCGGCGGCAGTGGAGCGATCGCAAGCTGGTCGCCATGGCGAAAGAGATTCCGGCCGATGCCGCACGCCAACCTGAATTCGGTACAAGTCACTCCTGGCGATCGCCCGTAATCATCTCGAGGGAGAGATGGCGGCAAAGCAGGGACGGACGGAGCAGGCCGTTAAGCATCTCAACATCGCGATCGCGGGCGAGGACGAGCTCACGTACGACGAGCCGCCACCCTGGTACATGCCGATCCGTCAGCGGCTCGGCGTCGTGCTGCTGGAAGCAGGCAAGGCAGCAGAGGCCGAGAAAGCGTTCCGCGACGATCTGGTTCGGCGGCCGGAGAACGGCTGGTCCCTGCACGGACTGGCCCAGAGTCTCCGGGCACAGAACCGTTTCAGAGAAGCTGCCGCAGTCGAGGAGCGATTCGAGAAAGCGTGGGAGAAGGCGGATGTCAAACTCTCGACCGCCGTTCGCCACGGCAGCCTCAAGGTGGCGACCGGTGTACGGCTCAGCTTTGCCGAACGCGGAGATCCGTCTGGGGAGCCGGTCATACTGCTTCACGGATATAGCGACTCCCATTTTTCGTTCAGCACGGTGCTACCAAGGTTGTCGGCGAAGTACCACGTATTCGCCCTGGATCTCAGGGGGCACGGCAGCTCGGACCAACCGGCTGGCGGGTACAGCATGCGCCGGCTTGCCGAGGACGTGATCGCCTTCATGAATGCGAAAAGGCTGAAGAGGGCGACTATAGTGGGCCATTCGATGGGCAGCTTCGTGGCGCAGCAAGTGGCGATCGGCGCTCCGAACCGGGTGGCGCGGCTGGTGCTGGTTGGGTCCGGCACGAGCATCACGGAGATAAACGGCTTCGCCGAGTTCCGCGAGGCGGTCATGGCACTGCGCGATCCTGTTGGCGCCGACTTCGCTCGCGAGTTCCAGGTCAGCACGGTTCATCGGCCGATCGACCCAGCGTTCATGGATCGTGCCGTGGGGGAGAGTCTGCGGCTGCCGGCGCGAGTGTGGCACGGGCTCATGGACGGAATGGTCGCAGCCGATCGTCCCACCACACTAGGAGCACATCAAATTCCGACCCTGCTCGTCTGGGGTGATCGCGACACTATTTTTCCCAGGTCCGAGCAGAACGCGTTGCTCACGATGCTGCCCTCGGCAACGCTGAAAATTTATCCGGAGACCGGCCACGCCCTGCACTGGGAGCAGCCCGAGCAGTTTGCGCGGGATCTGGAGCAGTTTATCGGTAGTTAGCCAGGACTACTGATACTGTATGTACATCGGCTTGGGATACACCTCCAACACCTGTTCCGGCGTCATCAGCGGCTTGTCGTTCTTGTAAAACAGCTTCCAGCCGGTGTACTGCACCGGATGCCGCACCACGAACCACCTATACGCCGCCTTCTTGCCTGACGGCGGGCCATAGCCGTCCATATCGATGATTACTTGCACCCGGGGATCCAGCCGGATCTGGGATGCATTGGTCAGCATGTTCCGGGTGAACCGGTGCACCACCAGCAGCTTCGGCGGAAGCTGGTGCTCCTCGACGATCTTGGCCAGCTCGCCGATGGCGTGGTTCACCTCGCTCGCATCCATCCGACCCATCCAGTCGGTGCCGGGCCTCTTGCCATCCTTCATGGCGAACTCGGGATCGAGCGCCAGATGCACGTAGGGACGACTGAGATACTTGACCAGGTGCGGTATCTCGGCCTCGACGGTGCTCAACCCGGGCTGAATGTCCAGGAACAGGAGCCAACCCCGCTGCTCGGCCCATCCCGCCACTCGCTCGATGATGCTGTCGGGCATTTGCAGCCGGTACTTCCGCGCGGGCCCCGGGTATCCCTGAGCCACCACGGCGATCAGGTGAAGCGCCGGTAAGACCTTCCGGTCCGGGTCAGCCTTGGCCCATTCCATGGCAGTAGCCTCGAGCTTCTGGAGCATGGAATCGGGATCGATCTGGCCCAATATCCCCATCCGCTTCGACAGCGGGTTTCCATAGAACGCGACGATGCGGTGCTCGGGGATTATCGCTCCGGGAAGCGGCTCCGGGGCTCCCGGCACCGGCCAGCGCGCGGAATCCGCCGGCGTCAGGGGAAAAGGGTCCTTCTTCTTGGGCGTGGAGCTCGGCCGGACGGCAGTTGTAGCCTTGCTGCTATCCGAGGGAACCGAATCCGCCACCAGCGAATCGCTCGCCAACGAGTCCGGCCTGCTGTCGAGGTCCACTACCGGTCGCGGCGCCTGAATGCCGCGGGGGGTCCAGGCCGGTGAGGCGGCAGAGTCGGCCGAAGTTTGCCCGCCGGCCGGGGCATTGCCGCAGCCGAGCAGGGCGATGGGCAGGGCGGCGGTGACGACCGTGGAGTGAGCGATTCGGAGTAAAGCGGAAAACCAGTGCATTAGGCCATGGGTGAGCGGGAATCAGGGCGATAAAGGCGCTGGATCGTAACAATCTGCAAAGCAGGGGCCAAGGCTCCCTGACTGGCGGGATCTCTTCCCTATTGAGCATTGGCTCCCGCGCTACGCTCGGGATGACAATCACCACGTCGATCTAGTCCCCATCCGCGTATGGCACATCGACCGTCATCCCATCCCGTGCAATGATTGTCTCGGGAAACACCGCGCGAGCTTCTGCCAGCAGCTCGGCTGCTTCCCTGGAGTAGCGCGAGCTGATATGGGTCAACACCAGACGGCGCACGCCGGCCTCGAGCGCGACCCGGGCTGCTTCGGCCGCGGTGGAGTGGCCGGTCTCCCTGGCGCGCTCCATCTCGTCGCCGCCGAAGGTAGCCTCATGCACCAGGAGATCGGCCCCGCGGGAGGCTTCAATGAGGGCGAGGTGCGGACGGGTGTCACCGGAGTACACCAGGCTGCGGCCCGATCGCGGAGCGCCCACCAGGTCCGCCGGCCCAACAGTGCGCCCGTCGGCCAGCTGTACCGTCTGCCCCTTGTGCAGCTGCCCCCAGAGCGGGCCTTCGGGGATACCGAGTGCACGGGCGCGGTCGGGGTTGAAACGCCCCAGCCGGATATGCTCCACCAGCGCGTACCCCACGGTATCGGCCCGATGCTCGGTCTCGAACACCACGATCTCATACTCGTCCCGCGCCAGGCGGTCGCCCGGCTTGATCTCCACGATCTCGATCGGGAACTTGTTGCGCTCGATCCCGAGATTGATGGCAGCGCCGAGAACCCGCTGCGCTCCCTTGGGACCGTAGAGCGTGACTGGAGCCGACCGGTCTTGCAGGCCCAGGGTGCGCAGCAGGCCGGTGACACCGAGCAGGTGATCGGCGTGGTAATGAGTAAAGAAGATCTCGCGGAAGGCGAAGCCGACGCCATACCGCATCATCTGGCGCTGATTTCCCTCCCCACAGTCGAACAGGAGGGTCTCACCTTCACGCTGGACCGCGAGGCCGGAGACGTTCCGGTCTACGGTTGGCGTGGAAGCGGCGGTGCCGAGGAAGGTGACGGACAGCATGGGGGGAAGATAGAGCGAAAAGCGTAGCAGCGGGAACAGCCGAGCAGTCTCGCTTTCTAGATAGAATCTTCACCGTCACTGGAACCTTTCCCGGATTCTTGGCCAGCTCGTCCAGCAGCTTCTTCATCCCCTGCGTCACCTCCCGCAGGTCGTAGTACAGGCCGCTGTCGGTCACGAACTTTCCGAGGGTGCCCTGACCACGGTTCATTCCCGCCAGCAGTGTGTCGAGCCGCGCGGTGGTGACGGTGAGCTGGGCGGTCATCGCCTGGAGATTGGTGCTGATGGTGTCGCTGCGAAACGCACTCAGCGTGCTGTCCAGCCGGGTGCTGAGCTGCCGGAACGTGGCCATGGTCTTGGTCAGCTCGGCAGTGGGACCCTGGTCAGGATTGCTGTAAATCTGCATGGTGCGCTGCGCCGCCTTCAGTGTCCCCTCCAGCGCCGTCAGGGTGGACCGCAGTTGATCGGCGGTGCGCTCGTTCACGAATGACTGAGCCCCGAGCAGGATGCTGTCGGCCCGCTCCGCCAGCGTCGTCGCCTTGCCGGTGAGGCCGAGATCCTGGCTGCCGAGGATCGTGCGGCCGGGCGGGAGCGCCTGCCCCGCTCGGCCGGGATCGAAGTCCACCGCGTAGTCGCCCACCAGCGTCACCGACACGATCTTGGCACTCGCATCCACCTTGGGCCGGATCTTTGACGGCAATCCGGCCACCACCAGGACCTTTCCCACATCCACAAACTCGATCCGCTCCACCTTCCCGACGTTGACCCCTGAAACTCGTACCGGTGAAGAACGCTTGAGCCCGCTCACGTTCTCGAACTGGATCCGGACCACGTTGGCCGACCCCATAGAGCGACCGCTCAGCCACATGGTCCCGAACACGAAGACCAGGATGGCGATGAGGACGATGGCTCCTACTATGGCTTCCTTGGAGTAGCGCAGATGCATGATGAGCTCAGGCCGCGAACGAGGGGTTGTCGAAGTCGCGCTCGAGGAACTCCCGGACTTTGGGGTTCGTCGACGCCAGGAATTCCTGCGGCGTTCCCTGCATCACGATCAGCCCTTCACTCAGCAGGGCCAGCCGGTCCGCCACCCGGAACGCGCCGCGCACGTCGTGCGTCACCATGACGCTGGTGACCCCGAGCTCGTTATCCAGGCGCTGCACCAGACTGTCGATAATGTCGGCGTTCACCGGATCCAGGCCCGAGGTGGGCTCGTCGTACAGGAGATACTTGGGCGCGCCCGCGATGGCTCGTGCGATCCCCACCCGCTTCCGCATGCCGCCGGAGAGCTGTGCCGGATACTTCTCGATCGTCTCCGGTGGCAGGTTCACCAACCGGATGCACTCGGCGATGCGCTCCCGGCAGTACTCCAGGTCTCCGTACTTGGCTTCATCGGTGATTCCCAGCCGCACGTTCTCGAATACGTTCATCGAGTCGAACAGTGCGCCGTTCTGGAAGACGTAGCCGATGCGGGAGCGGAGCTCGGACAGCTCCCTCCGCTTGAGCGTGGTAACGTCTTTGCCATCCACGATCACGGTGCCGCTATCGGGCTGGATGAGGCCGATGATGTGCTTGAGGAGCACGCTCTTGCCGGTGCCGGACGGCCCCAGTAGCGCGACAGTCTCACCCTCCCTCACCTCGAAATCAACCCGGTCCAGCACTACCTGCTTGCCGAACTGCTTGTGCAGGCCATGTATCTCGATCATTGGTTGAGCAGCAGACGAGTGAGGACGGTGTCCAGCACCAGAATGAGCACCGAGCTGGTAACCACCGCCGTCGTGGTGGAACGGCCCACGCCTTCGGCGCCCTGCTGGGTGTTGAACCCCATGTAGCAGGCGATGACGGTGATGGATCCGGCAAAGAAGAACGCCTTGATGATGGAGTAGTAAGCGTCCCACGGGCGCCAGTAGTACTGGGCTCCGTAGATGAAGTCGGCATCGGTCACCGGCAGCACCGCCTTTACCGATAGCCAGCCCGACAGGACTCCGGACAAGTTAGCCAGGACCGTGAGCGCGGGAATCATGATCAGGCCTGCCAGCACCCGCGGAATGACCAGGTGAGATGCCGGCGACCGTCCCAGGCTTTCGAGGGCGTCGATCTGTTCCGTGACCCTCATCGTCCCGAGCTCGGCGGCGTACCGGGCCCCGATCCTGCCTGCGAGGATCAACGCGGTCAGCACCGGTCCCAGCTCCAGGATGATGGAGGAGACCACCAGAGTACCCACGACGTAATAGGGAATGCTGCCGGTAAACTGATAGCCGGTCTGGAGGGCGGTAACCGCCCCTGCAAAGGCCGAGATGAGCATGACGATGAAGAGGCTTCCCGCACCGATGTTCCAGGCCTCCACCATCATCCGGGGCCACCAGATCCGTACCTCACCGAGACCGCGAGCCGCGTCCAGGATGAAATAGCTCAGCCGGCCCGACGTGCGATAGGCCGTCGAGAACCCAGCGGCCTAGCGCCGCGAGCACGTTCATGGACGGGGGCTAGGGTTCAGGAAAGCGCGGTCTGGAGTCAGGAGTCGGGAGCCCGGATGCGAGTCGGATCAGGGACCAGGGTCGTGAGCAAAGGTAACCAGTTAGCGGTGCGAGGGGCGAGTCGGAGCTACCTTCTGGACGTGCCACGGACACCTCAGAACGTCCCCGACTTTCGCCGCCGGCTGCTCCGCTGGTTCCGTCGTCACGGCCGGGATCTGCCCTGGCGCCGCACCCGTGATCCCTATCGAGTGATCGTCTCGGAGTTCATGCTCCAGCAGACCCAGGTATCTCGAGTAGAGGGCTACTACCAGCGCTTTCTGGAGCAGTACCCTTCAATAGAGGTGTTGGCCGCCGCGCCCAGTACCATGGTCCGCGAGAGCTGGGCCGGGCTGGGCTACTACCGCCGCGCGGCCAACCTTCACCGGCTGGCTCAGCAGGTAGTGCGAGACCATGACGGAGTGATCCCGTCCGACCCCGGCGACCTCAGGAAGCTACCGGGGGTGGGCCGCTATACCGCGGGTGCGGTTTGCAGCTTTGCCTATGAGCGCCCCGAGGCCGCGGTAGACACGAACGTCGCCCGCGTCATACGGCGCGCATTTCATCCTCGCGCACCGGTCGAAGGGCTCGGCCAGCGCATCTGGGACACCGCGGAGCGGATCGTTCCTCGGCGGGGTAAGAGCGCCTGGGCGTTCAATCAGGGAATCATGGAGCTGGGGGCGCTGATCTGTACGGCGCGGGTAGCCCGGTGTGGGGAGTGCCCCGTCCGGCGCGCCTGTGCAACCGGCCGGGGAAAGAGCGTCACCCCGGGCGAATAAAGGCACTCTTTCCCGGAACAGGCATGCTTCGAGCACTCGCATATTCGACTACCGGCCTCACCGTCCTCTTTGCTGCATGTAGCGACAGCACCGCACCGCCTCCCGCCGATGCTCGCCTGGTCTTAGCCGTCGGCGGGCAGCACGCGTGTGCCGTGACTGAGGGCGTCACGCGCTGCTGGGGAAAAGGGACAGACGGGCAGCTCGGCATCGGGGTGACTCCGGTTGACACGACCCCGGCGATCGTAGCCGGGACCCCACCGCTGGTTTCGCTGGTTGCCGGGACGGCCCACACTTGTGGGCTCGATTCAGAAGGCGTCGCCTACTGCTGGGGTTCTAACCGGGAAGGGCAATTGGGGACGCTGGACCAGATCGACGCCTGCCCTCTTCCGTGTGCCACCACCCCACGGCCGGTTGCCGGGGGTCTGCGCTTCCAGGTGCTCGGCACCGGCGTTGAACAGACCTGTGGAATCACGCTGGAGGGCAGCACCTATTGCTGGGGCTTGAATGACCTGGGACAGCTGGGAACAACGGCTGCAAATGAGAGCTGTCCGCGCGGCCCCTGTTCCCGGGTACCGCTTCGGGTTCAAACCGAGCGTAAGTTCATAGCTCTGACGGGCGCTATCTATCACACCTGCGCGTTGGATGCTGGCGGCGCTGCATTCTGCTGGGGCTTCCAGATGGGCACCCCGGAGAAGCTTCACCTCCACCCGCAGTTCAGCCCGCAAGTGGTGGCGATGCCTGGCGGTCTCGCCTTTCAGCAGATCAGCGCCGGCGGCTGGCATACCTGCGGGACGACCGGCTCAGCCAGCTACTGCTGGGGTATCGATGCGATCGGTGCCGGACCGACTCCGCTGGAGAGTGACGTGCCGGTTAGAGTGGGCGGCGGACAACGGTTCAAGGCGGTGTATTCCGGCGGCAGCACGAGCTGCGGTCTCGAGGAAGATGGTGACGCCTATTGTTGGGGACCCAACAGCAACGGAGAGGTTGGCACCGAGCCGATCGGTTCCACGGTCCGCTATAACCTCCCGACCGCGGTGTCCGGAGGACTTCGCTTCACGGCTCTTGCGGCAGGACAGAGTAGCTACTGCGGAATAACCACGTCGGAGACCGTGGCCTGCTGGGGACAGGGAACTTCGGGTCAGCTTGGAAGTGGACACGAGGACAGTTCGACGCCCCTGTCGGTCCCAGGCTTGTAGAGCGGGAGACCTTCGGGCCGTTCGCTGTTTCCCTTCCCGCTCACCTGTTTCACCCCAGCATCGCTCCCGAGAACAGCGCCAGCAGTCCCAGCATTCCCGAAATCGATCCCACGATCCGCTGCCGCTGGCGCAGCTCGTCGAAGTAGCGGGCGGTATCGCCGCTGGGGTCCATGCGGCTCAGCTTGGAGGCCGTCGGGAGCGCTATGAGCAGTGTCAGCAGCGCGGCCACCAGGCCGGCGCCCTGCATGATCACCAGCCAGATGTTGAATCCCACCACCTCGGTCCCGCCGAGCTGAAATGTCAGGATGAGTCCAGACAGCACTGCCAGCAGCGCGCCGGGTGCAATCGCGACCTTCATGAGGGAACCCTGGCTCCGGACCACGGCTCCCAGTCCGAGCCGGTCCTCGCGCCGGGCGGCGATGCCCATGATCATGCCGGCAATGCCGCCGCCGAGCCAGAGGGTGAAGCCCAGCAGGTGCAGAAACAGCCAGGCCCGGGTCACGCGGGCATGGCGGACAGGATGGCACTGTCTATCGGCTGCCGTCCCGAGAACCCGGTGTCGATCTCGTGCCAGTACTCGATCCGGTCCTCACCCAGGCGCCAGCACAGGAAGATCGGCTGGTCTTCCCGCAGCGAATAGAAGTCGACCAACCCCGCCTCGAAGCCCTTGAAGACGCAGCCGATCGCTTCCAGCTCCTGCAGATACTGGTTGATCCGGTCGGCGTGGCGGGTCACTTCCTCACGCGAGGCAACCAGCTCCTGGGTCTCCCCCCAGTCGGCCCGCGCCCCACCGGTGAGCAACTCGAACCGGGCCACGGCGGCGCGCCAGGCGGGATACTCGACCGTAAGGTCAGCCACGACGCGCCGCACCAGGGGCAGGGTGCGTTCGGCTTCGGCTAGAGTGAACAGTTTGAAATCGGGCATCTGGGACCTTCCGGGTGGCTCGAGGAGTCGAGCGCTCGCATCGTCCATGCCGCGCCACCCGCGAGTGACGGTTATCACCCCCACACGATCCTTATGTCGGGGATCTGCTCCGGGTGGCTGATGAATCCCACCACCCTCCCCTGCTCGTCGACGACCGTTATGGTCGGCCGAAGGTGGGACTCGTTAGGGTCGTTATCCATACGAACTTCGAAGCCTTTCAGCTCTCGATCGGGCCGCACTACGGGGGAATTAGGCCGCATCAGCGTGTCCACCCGGGTGTGCCAGGGATGCTTCCCCTCGGCCAGACAGCGCGTCACCAGATCCCGGTCGCTCAGCGTACCCAGGAACCGGCGGGTGCGGTGGTCGTCCACCACCGGAACCACGGAAATGTTGCGGGTCTTCAGCATGATGGCCACCTCGCTGGCCATCGCGCCGGCGACGGCGACGTGCGGATCCGGCACCATGACTTCGGAGGCTTTCATTGGCTCAATTTGCCCGGAATGGGGAACGGGTCAAGAGTCTCGGCCCCAGCGATCCAGCGCTTCGCGGGTCGCACGCCGCCCTTCGACGACGTACTCGCTGACGCGATGGACGCTGAAGGTGGCATCCCGCTCGATCCGCGGCCGGACATACACCAGGGGAGGCCGCTTCGGATCGGCCTGCCACAGTGCAAGCTGGCTTTCGGAGTTGGCGGCCATGAGAATCCCTACCGCTTCGTCGTGCGCCCGGATCATCGCAGGAATGCGAGGCAGGACCGGCGGTGGAGGAACATCAAAGCCGGGCCCCACGTCCACGGCGATAACCAACTCCACCTCCAGCTCCGCTGCGGGCTCCAGCGGAACCACGCCGCGAAGACCGCCGTCGCCATAGCGACGTCCTCCCAGCAGAACCGGCGGGTAATACATGGGCAAGGCACAGCTGGCGCACAGCACATCCACCAGGGGCGCAACCTGGGCCCCGGCTCCAAAGAGCACCAGCTCGCCGGTGTCCAGGTCGACAGCGGTGACGGTGAGCGGCACGCTGAGGTCGCTGAACCGGCGGGCGGGCACCAGCTCTTCGATCAAGCGCCGGAGCGGAGCCGCCTTGAGGAGCGACCTGAGATGCAGGCCCGCCAGCGGCGCGAGCGGTTCCCGCACGATGCTCCGGGCGCCGCCGCGGGCGATCTTCTCCAGCAGCTCGTCGTGGCCGACTCCGCTGGCCAGCCCAGCGGCCACAACCGCACCCATCGACGTAGCCACGAACCAGGCCGGCTCGAGGCCGGCTTCCCGCACTGCGCGGTAGGCGCCGAGGTGCGCCGCCGCCTTGGCGCCCCCGCCACTGAGCACCATGGCGACTGGGCGCGCGGTCATTGCCGCCGCTTCTGGCGATGAGCCTCTGCCCGCGCGTACCGCTCCCGCTCCTCATCCGTCTCCGGAACCAGCCGCGGGACCCGCCTGGGCTTGCCCTGCTCGTCGACCGCTACGAACACCACGTGCGCGGTGTGGGTGTGCCGCCGCTCGCCGGTGCTCACTTGCTCCGAGTAGACCTCCACCGAGATGTGCATCGAGGAGTTGCCCACGAAATCCACGCTCGCCTGGCAGGTCACCAGCGCGCCGACCGGGATCCGCTCGCGAAAGTCCACCCGTTCGATCGTGGCGGTGACGGCAGGCCCACCCGCGTGCCTGATCGCCGCCACGGCCGCGGCCTGGTCGACCAGTGCCATCAGCTCACCTCCGAACAGGTCGCCCCGCACGTTCTGCATGTGCGGCATCACGAAGGTCGTGATCTGACCGACGGAATACGACATGGGGCGAGATTCAGGAAGGGTCATCGATACCCAAGGGCGTAAGCGGGGAAGGAAGGCGTGAGCAGTGAGCCGGTGATGTCACCCTTAGCCCGCCGCAGTTGCCCGAGCTCACCGTTCACGGCTTTTAATAATCGACTGGTCTGAGATAGTACTCTCCGATCGCCGTTCCACTCAGCATCGCCACGGTGGGAAGCCGGCGTTTCCAGTGGGTCGAGTCCAGCCGCTTTCGAACCAGAGCCGATCTCGGAGGTTGAGAAACCCAGCGCCTCGATCTCCGGGCCCCGGTAGCCCAGCAGGATCCAGTGGAGGATGGCGTCGGCCCGAGGATAGGAGATCCCGAAATCCCCCTCGTCGGTCTGTCCCTTGATGAGATCGGCGCTGGCCGGCTTGGAGACGATCACCTCGGGCACACCGACATGCCGCGCCAAACTCCAGACCTGGGTCTTGAAGAGGTCTCCAATAGGATTCACCGGCGGCGAGTCGTCCGCATGCCAGGTGAAATAGCCGAGCAGCCGCTCGGTCTTGTTGCCGGTGCCGAGCGGCAAAGCCCGGTGGGCCGCGGAGAGGTCGAACAGGGTGATCATGCGGGTGCGGGCCATGATGTTGCCCAGGCGAGCCGGCTCCATCGGTTTGGCTCGGCCCGAGGAAGTGCCCTCGATCGTTCCGGCCAATGCATCTACGGCCGGGCTGATGTCCACCGTAGTGCTTGGAATGCCCAGCTGATCGATGACCAGCTGCGCGTGGTCCAAGCTCTCCGGACTGGAGGTCCGGTACGGCATCCTGACACCGAGCACGTTCGCGGGACCCAATGCTTCGGCGGCAAGGAAGGCGACCAGCGCGCTGTCCACGCCACCGGAAAGTCCCACCACCACCTTGTCGAACTTGCGGCGGCGCTGGACTTCGTCGCGGATGAACTCGACCAGCCAGTGGCGGGTGAGCTCCGCGTCGATCCCGAGCGGGTCGTGCCGCGGAAGTGGCGGGGAGGCGGAGCGGACGGGGCGAGCCTGAAGCAGCGGGCCGGCGGGGCAGCGGGGCCGTTCTTCCCTTTGGGTTCTCGATCCCTTGCTCTGTGCTCTTCCTGCCCCGCTGCCCCGCTGCCCCGCTGCCACCTCCCCGCCTCGCGGCATGCAGCGAGCCCAGCAGATGGGGCAGCCGCATTTCCAGGTCAGCCAGCAACGGGAGATCGGCGCGCGCACGGGTGATCTCTTCGAAATCCAGCATCGCAGGGATGATCGCCTCCCGAAACACCGGACCCTGAACCAGCAGGTCTCCCCGCGGGCTCGCCAGGATCGATCCGCCCGGAAACGCCTTGCCGCCCTCGAAACCCACGAGCTGCGCCAGGGCGACGTAGACGCCGTGCTCCCCCGCGATATCCTGTGCCAGCCGGCTCCAGCGCGCCAGGCTGGCGGGCCTCCCCGCCGTGTCGTCCCCGGTAATCACCCCGCGCGCTGGGCTGGCGCTGGGCACGATGATCAGCTGGGCGCCATCGAGCGCGGCCAGCATCGGCGTGAACGAATGCCAGGCATCCTCACAGATGAGTATCGCTGCCCTGCCCCATCGGGTATCGAAAGCCTGGACCGACCGGCCGGCCTCGACGAAGCGCTCCTCGTCGAACACGCCGTACGTGGGGAGAAAGATCTTGCGATGGACATGGCGCACACCCGAATCGGGCCCGCCAAGAGTCGCGTATAGTGCCGAGTTGTAAAACCGGTTGCCGTGCACCTCGTAGAATCCCAGCGCGACATCGAGCGAGGGAGCACCGGCCTCCTGGTGCTGCTTGCTGAGGTCGTCGAATAGCTGGTCGGAGGTGATGGCGAGATCCCGCACCCCGCCTTCCAGGAAGTACCCGGTGAGCGCGGTTTCGGGAGCCACGACGAGCTCCGGCGGTTCGGGCCATCCTCCCACCTCGCGGAAGAGGGCACCGAGCCGGCAGAGGTTTTCCTGGTACGCACCCTTGTGGGGACGTATCTGGGCGATAGCAAGGCGGAGCACGTCTGAAAGGTAAGAGGTGAGAAGTAAGAAGTGAGGGGGTGCTTCCCCTTTCCACATCGATGCTGCTTGTTACCTTCTCATCTCTCATCTCACGCGACCTGCTACTTCTCACCTCTCACTTCTTCGTTATGAGCGCAGCCTTCAAAGCCCTCAGCCACGTCGCAAACGCGTGTCAGATCCTGCCCAACGTCATCAGCGGGGGCCAGCCGACCGCGGAGCAGCTTCGGGCCTTAAAGGCGGCTGGCGGTGACATCGTCCTCGATCTGCGCGACCCCATGGAACCGCGGCCGGTGGACGAAGCAAACCTGGTCCGCGAACTGGGAATGGAATATGTCAATGTGCCGGTCCGAGCCGGCTCGCTCGACGATGCAACGCTCGAGCGCATTCTAGCGGTGCTGCGCCAGGCCGGCGACCGTACTGTCTTCTTCCATTGTGGCAGCGGAAGCCGGGTGGGCGGCGCGCTGATTCCCTACTTTATCCTGGATCAGGCAATGGAGGAGCAGGATGCGGTGGATCAGGCGATGCGGGTAGGACTTCGCAGCGCCGAGTACCTGGAGTGGGGGCTGGATTATGCCCGCCGAAACCAGCAGCATCCTCAGCCGTAGTCTTTGAAGGACCCGCCCACGAAAGCTCTCGGAGGCTCTGTGTCTTCAAATGGAGTTTGGATGCGCCCTCGACAGGTACTCGCGGCCACCCTGTTGGTCACCCTCATAGCTGCCGATCTGACTGGCCAGGCCCAGACCAAGCCGATCGACCCCGCCAACATCGACAGCACCTGCCACCCTTGCCAGGACTTTTTTCAGTATGCCAACGGGGGCTGGCTCAAACGCAGTAAGATCCCGGGTGATCTACCCCGATGGGGAAGCTTCAACGAGCTGCAGGAACAGAACTACGCCGCGCTGCAGGACGTGCTGACCGATGCCGCCAGGAATGCCGGCACGACGAACGACGCCAACGTCCGGAAGCTCGGCACCTTCTACGGCACCTGCATGGACTCCACTGCCGTCGAAGCCGCCGGAATCACCCCGCTCGCGGAGGAGCTCCGACAGATCGATGCCATCAAGGATCGCCGGGGAGTGGAATCGGGCATCGCCCGGCTGCACCGTAAGGGTATTCCAGCAGCATTCTCCTTCCGAGCGACCCCGGATGCCAAGAGGAGCTCCCGCACCATAGCAGAGCTGTATCAGTCTGGGCTCGGTCTGCCCGATCGGGACTACTACACCAAGTCCGATTCTGCTTCCAGGAAGATTCACCAGGAGTACGTGCAGCACGTGGCAAACATGCTACGGCTTTCAGGGCAGGACAGCGCCGCGGCCTCGGGCGGCAGCGCAGCGTATCATGCGACTCGAAACCGCACTGGCGCAATCGTCGATGACCCGTGAGGCCCAGCGGGACCCCGAGAGTCTCTATCATCTCACCCGGGCGACCGACCTGCCCAGGATCACACCGCGGTTTGAGTGGCGGTCATATCTGCAGCAGCCAGGGAGTGAGGTCCGTCGAGGAGGTCAATGTAGCCCAGCCGCAGTTCATGAGCACGGTCGATTCCCTGCTTGGGGCCGCGCCGATAGAAGATTGGAAGGCCTATCTGCGCTGGACCCTGGTCGCCAATACCGCGCCCGCCCTGAGCTCGCCGTTCGTCAAGGAAAGCTTTCGGTTCAACTCCACCGTGTTGCGGGGCGTATCAGAGATGCGTCCCCGCTGGAAGCGGTGCCTGACCTTCACCGACCAGGCGATGGGGGAGGTGCTCGGCCAGGCGTACGTGCGGAAAAACTTCACACCCGAGGCCAAGGCGCGGGCGCTTGAAATGGTACGGAACATTCGCGCCGAGATGAAGAGCCGGCTGGGGCAGCTGCAGTGGATGAGCAATGACACCAAGCAGAAGGCCTATGCCAAGCTCGAAGCCTTTATCAACAAGATCGGCTACCCGGACAGGTGGCGGGATTATTCCAAACTGGAATCCCGACCTGGCCCCTTTGTCTCAAACTTGATCCGAGCCAACGAGTTCGAGACGAGCCGGGTGCTCAACAAGATCGGGCGACCGACCGACAAGAGCGAGTGGGGCATGACGGCACCGACAGTGAACGCCTACTACAACCCGCCCACCAATGAGATCACCTTCCCCGCGGGCATCATGCAACCGCCTTTCTTCAACCCCAAGGCTGACGATGCCGTGAACTACGGCGGCATGGGCGGAGCGATCGGCCATGAGATCACCCATGGCTTTGATGACGAGGGGCGGCAGTTCGACTCGCAGGGAAATCTGAGTGGCTGGTGGACCAGCACGGATACGGAGGAGTTCAACCGGCGTGCCGAGGTCGTCAGAAAGCAGTTCGATGGATACGTCGCGATCGACTCGATGCACGTGAACGGGAAGCTGACTTTGGGGGAGAACATCGCCGATCTCGGGGGGCTTTTGATCTCTCACGGAGCCTATCGGCGCTCGCTTAAGGGAAAGAAGGCGCGGGTGATCGACGGAATGACCGGCGATCAGCGGTTCTTTCTGGCATGGGCCCAGATCTGGCGAGCGAAGGCGCGTCCGGAGTTCGTGCGACTGATGGTCAACACGGATCCGCACGCGCCTCCCAAGTTCAGGACCAACGGCCCTCTCTCCAATATCCCTGCGTTTGCGCAGGCGTTCGGCTGCAAACAGGGCGATCCGATGGTCCGTCCGGAGACCCAGCGCGCCCAGATCTGGTGACGCCTTAGTGGCGCCGCCCACCGCTGTTTGAGGGCCGGCTGCCGCCTTCCGGCCGGCCGCCACCGCTCATACCCCTGCTCTCCCCTCCGCCGGAGCTGCGTGCCTGCGACGGCGGAGAGCTAGGCCGGTCGGCCTCTGGCCGTTGCGGCCTCGACTCACGCGCAGGCGCCCGTTCCACCTGCCGAGGCTCTTCTCGGGCCCGCTCCCCCCGCCGCGGCTCCTCTCGCGAGCCGCTCGGCCCTGAAAACGATCGCGCTGCGGCTGCGCGGCCCGGCGATCCGACGCTGAACCCCGGGGAGCCTCGGGCTCCCGAGCGCGCCGTCCCTCGATGGGCTTGGCAACCCGAACGTCATGCCCTACGGAACGCCTCGGGGCACGACCGCTGGGCAGATCATTTCCGTCCTCCACGACCCGACGCAATACCGGCCTCGTGGCTACAGGGTTGAGCACTCGCGAGCCGGCTGGGGTGTAGACGGTGTTCACCGACCGGCGCACATCGTTGCGACGGTCCCGGTAGCCCGCGGTAAAGCCGTTCGCTCCGCTCGAACCGGTGGCGCCGCGGAACCGATATGGAGTGTACGGGCGATTGTAGCCATACCCGGTGATTGTAGCCATACCCGCCGTGGTAATACGGATAGCCGTAGCCGTAGTACCGTCCGGGATAGACATACCGGGGATAATAGGCCGGGGCGTAGTAGTATGGGTCGTAGAAGAACGGGTTATAGAACGGCGCGTAGGCGTAGTAGTACGGGTCGTAGTAGTACCGCCGGTAGGGGCCGCCGTAGAAGAACCCGATGGACAGATGGAAAGGCGAATACCCGTAGTACGGCCGGCCACAAGAAAAGCTGCACCAGTCGTCATGATAGAACGAGCCGTACCCGGATGAAGAGGACACGTACGCCGAGCGGCTGATGACGTCATAGCTCAGCACGTCGTAGTCATAGTTTCCCTGGGCCATGCGATGGACTAGATCGTTCAGCTCCGGCTCCGGATCCTCCTGAAGGCGAGCTGGGGCCATGGCGCGGTAATCCCAATGATCACCGGTGGTGAAGCCATCAAACCGGAACGGATCGCGGGAGACCGCGGCATAAATGAATCCCCGGCCGGTGCCGTCAACCTCGAATGCCTCACGACCACCGCGGTCCCGCACTTCGTATTTCTTTTCGCCGCGAACGAAGTTGTCTTTGTCCGGATCAGCCGGGAAAAGGACCCGAAGCCGTCCTTCCGGATCTGCGTGCAGGACGATCAAATAGCCGTCGTATTGGCCTTGTACCTGGACCCTGGCGAAATCGCCAGGGAGAAAACGGCGATCATTGCTGATCCAGAGACGGATCGGCGGGTCGTCCTGATTGGCTGCCGCGGGTTGGGCGGGAGCCGCGGAGACGAGCAGCGGAAGGAGCAGCGCGGAGATCATAGCTACCTCCCAAACAACCTCGGTTACGACGTGGAAAGTACGACGGGACAGCTTACATACGACTCTGCGAACCGCGTGCCAAATCCTATATCTTTGTAATGTAGCCACTTAGAAAATGAGGCTGCGCACATCTGTCCTCTTTTCACCAGGTTTGACTCGGTCTTGAGGACATTGTTAACTCGTTACCCGGCATTCGCCTTCAACTTTTCGCAGGCGGCTATGGCTTGCTGGTCTCTCGTCCGCCGTTCCAGCGGTGCCAGTACATTCGCATCTCGCTGATCCGGTCCCCGGCCGTTTCACAGAAGATGGCGCCCCTCGCTTCAACCCACTCCCCGGTCCGACGGCGGCGGAAGCGGCACTTGAACTCGGTGGAGAACCAGGGACCGGCAGCGTAGATCTCGCCCGAGCTGAAGGTCACCTCGGACTGATTATATGGCACGTCGGCCCAGTAGCCGCGAACCCGGTCGGTGCCCTTCAGAGGTTCCGAAAAAGGAGTCTCGACAAATATCGCATCGGGGGTGTACACCGACATGAGCAGGTCCAGGTTGCTCCGCTCCCAGCCTTGGCCGAAGGTGTCGATGAGGGATCGGCCAAGCAGCCGGGTAGCAGTGGCTTGCTCCAGCGACGGGCCGGCGGAACCTTCCTCTTTCTCCATGAAATTCAACTTACATGCCTTGGTCGTGGCCTGCGCGACACTCGCGGCTGGGCTGTTGTGGCCTGGCTCGGGACATTCACAGACCCCCTGCCAAGCGTCAGGAGTCGTCGCCCTGGACCGGGCCTGGCGGGCTTACCGGGCGGACTCGCTGCCTCTCGCCTTGAAGGAGTTCGAGCTGGCGCACCGACTGTGCCCCGCAAACCTCGATGCCAGCGTAGGGCTCGGCTTTGCCCTGCTGCGATCGAACAAAGCCCGGCAGGCGGAATCATTGTTCCTCGAGGTGATACAGCAGGACCCCCGCAACTCGGACGCCTGGGAAGGGCGAGCGCGCTCTGCGTTACGACTAGGCGATTCGGCAGCCGCAATCGAGGCCGGCCGCCGGGCACTTTCCCTCGCGCCTGCGAACGCCGAGCTACGAGGGCTACTCGACCGGGTGGCACCGGAGTGGGATCGCCCCGCAAGGACTCCGCCGGCAAGGCCCGCTGCCCTCCAGCTGGTAGCACGGACCCGGGGGACCCAGTTCGAGATTCAGGAGGGCAATGGCTGGAAGCAGTTCTACATCCAGGGCGTAAACTTCGGGGTAGCGCTTCCCGGCAGGTACCCGTCCGAGTTTCCCACCGACTCGACGCGCTATGCTGGCTGGCTCGACACCCTGGCCGCGATGCATGCCAACACCATCCGGCTCTATACCGTTTTGCCGCCTGCCTTCTACCGGGCACTCCGGGGATGGAACTCCACTCATCCCCGCCGGACCATATGGCTGCTGCACGGTGTCTGGACCGAGCTGCCGCCTCTGCACGACTTCGACAACGTCAAGTGGCAGCGGGGATTTCAGTCAGAGATGCGGCGGGTCGTCGACGTGGTGCACGGCGCCGCCACCATTCCACCAGTCTCCGGTCACGCATCCGGTCGCTACGACGCTGATGTCTCGCGCTGGACGCTGGGCTACATCATTGGAAGGGAGTGGGAACCGTTTGCGGTCAAGGATTTCGATGCTCGAAGGGCCGGGGGAAGCTACCGGGGCCGCTTCCTGGAAATGGAGACCGGCCCGGCCATGGACCGATGGCTGGCCCGCCAGTGCGATTTCATGCTGTCGTACGAGGCGGACCGGTACAATGCCCTCCGGCCGATTGGGTACACCAATTGGCCCACACTGGACCCGCTGGTCCACCCGACTGAGGCGAGCACTGCCGAAGAGGCCGCTTGGCGGCGCCGCTCGGGTCGCAAGCCAGAGGCAAAGAAGCTGGAGTATGAAAACGACGCCATTGGGCTGGACGCCAACCTGATCCGCCCCACGTCCGCCAACCCGGCCGGCTGGTTTGCCAGCTACCATGCCTATCCGTACTATCCCGACTTCGTCATGCTTGACTCGGGCTATCGCTCCGCGCGGTCAAGCCAGGGCCCCTCCAGCTACTTTGGCTACCTCCGCGCACTGGTACAACACCATCAGGAAATTCCAACCGTCATTGCCGAGTACGGCGTGCCCTCCAGCAGGGGCACGGCGCATCGCCATCCTCAGGGCTGGAGCCATGGTGGACACGACGAACGCCAGATGGCGGCCATTGATGCCCGGCTCACACGCGAGATCCGGGAGGCCGGCGCCGCCGGCGCGGTCGTATTTGCCTGGCTGGACGAGTGGTTCAAGAAGAACTGGATCGTCATGGAATACGAGATTCCGCTCGACCACACACGGCGCTGGCACAATGTCATGGACGCCGAGCAGCACTACGGCATTATGGGGGTGTACCCGGGAGAGAAGCAGTCAACTCCACGCCTGGGGGGCGATATCAGGCCATGGCAGCGGCTGACGCCAGTCCAAATCTCCGGTGATTCTACCGGGCGCCGCCCCCGGTCCATCCGGATGGGATGGGACGAGGCCTTCTACTACCTGGCGGTTGAAATACCATCGGGTCGATTCCCCTGGGATTCGGTCGGTATTCAGCTGGCGTTGGACACCCACCTCCCTCAAGTGGGACAACACCGGCTGCCGCGGAGTGAGATCCAGAGTGAACTAGGCTTCGAGTTTCTGGTCCATCTGACGCGGCCCGACAGCGCCGGTATCGCCGTAATCCCGGACTACAATCGCCACGACTCACGAGTGGACCCGGCAACCGGAGATGATCGGGGACGCTTCTCCCGCCGGCCGGTCGTAACCCGGAATCGGACTGACGGCCGCTTCGATTCTCTCTTCGTCATCACCAACCGGGGCCGGTTCGCACGGGATGGGACGTTCTATCCAGCTCAGGGATACGATCGTGGCAGGCTGCACTATGGTACAGAAGCCGAATCGTCTCGAAGTGACTGGTACCTGGATGAGCGCGCTGGACTACTGCAGCTGCGGATTCCATGGGACCTGCTCAACGTAACCGATCCGTCGAGCCGTACCTTGCTGATGGACACCGCAACCAAGGGAGCCTTCGGTACTGTAATGGCCGGCGACTTTCACGCAGGAGTGGTGCTCTATGCCAAGACGGGTCGGGCCGGCGTGGTGGGAGCCCTGCCGAAGCTGGACGGAGAAACCTGGCGGACGGGGGCATTTACGCCGTGGCGCTGGAGCGGGTGGACCGAGCCGCGCTATCATAGCCGACTCAAACCGGTGTACGACAGCCTCAAGGCGTTGTGGGCGGAGCCTCCTTCGACAGGGCCATTCCACTCTCGCCGCGAGCTCCTTCAAACTGAACGGCTTCACCACGTAGTCCGCGGCTCGGTCACGCAATCCGCTCAGCACGTCACGCTGTGGCACCCAGGAGGGCGAACACAGCATTCTTAAGCGGCTCCAATCCGACTACTAGCGCGGTGCGGTGAGTGCCTTGAAATGGAACGCGATGCCGAGTCGACGCAACCTATTGCTCGCTGTCTACCGGGCGCGCCGCAGTGCGCTACCGGGATTCAGTGCAAAACGCGCAGAGTGGACCAATCTCCGTAAGCTTCTCCTTCCGGGCGTGATGCTGCTGACACCGGCCGTACTCGCGGCGCAGCAGGGTGCAGCCGATACAGCCTGGCGAGAGGGCCGCTACGAAGCCGCACGCAAGGCCTATGAGCGCGCACTCAGGCAGGACCCCCAGTCGCCCTCGGGCAAACCTGCGGCTGGGGATTCTTCTCTCCTGGGAGGGGAAGCTCGACTCGTCCCTGGTCCTGATCTCCCGCGCCCGTTCAGGCGATCCGAATGACGCGGAGATGGGCGTCATCCACGCACGTATTCGGTCGTGGGATCAACAGTACGGCGCCGCGCTCGCCCTTTACGACAGCGTACTGGCCCGAAGCCCCGGACTGCGCGATGCCGAGCTGGGAAAGGCGCAGACCCTCGCCTGGGCGGGACGGCTGGGTGCAGCAGACTCGGCGTATGAAAGGCTGATCAGTAGGAACGCCAGCGACCGCGACGCCAGACTGGGTCATGCCCTGGTGAGCGCCTGGCAGGGAAAGCTCGGGGCGGCTTTGAAGGAGTACAGTCAGCTGCTGGCGCAGAACCCGCGGGACGTGGACGCCCTCGCGGGGAGCGCTCAGGTCTATTACTGGCAAGGAAAGATAAGGGAAGCGCGACGTCAAGCCGGTGCCGCTCTCGCGGTCGATTCCACTCACCGCGCCGCACGCGAGCTGCGCCGCACGCTCGACGAGGCGGTCCGTCCGAAACTGGAAGGTACGGCGGCGTGGAGCAACGACTCCGACCACAACACCAGCTTCTGGCAGAATCTCGGCACCACAGTTCTGATAGCGAGCGCGGTCAGTGCCTTTGGGTCGGTGAATGCTCTGGAGACCAGCGATCCAGTGCTAGAGGCGACACGGGTGGGCGGCGAGGCCGGGATGGCTCTCTCCCTGGGCCAAGTGAGCGCCACCGCTGCCGGAGGGGCGCGCCGCTTGATGCCGGAGATTGCCCCTGATCGAACCTCGGCAACCTACCGGGGCCGTGTCAGCTACCGACCCGTGTCGCCACTTGGCCTCCATCTGGGATACTCCCGGATGCCATTCGATGAGACAGCCGCACTGATCGAGCAAGCCCTGGATATGGAGCTGCTCGAAGGAGGCTTCGACGCCAGACCCTTTCGCGGGTTCAGTCTCTATGCGTCGGGGAGCGAGACTCTGGCTGAGCGATGGGAACAGCCGCAGCGGACTGGCAGCCGGGATAAACCAAAAGGTTCACCGCCGGGTTACGCTAGGAGTGTTCGGCCGGACCTTGAGCTACGAGCGGCCGGGAGAGGGGTATTTCTCCCCCGATCGTTTTTCAATGCTCGAAGCGACCGCAACCTACAGCGCGGATACCCGGCCCTGGGGTGGGAGCATCGGTGGAGGGCTCGGCGCCCAGCAGGTGGGCGAGGACGGCGAAGCGCAGGTCGAGTGGCACGTGGAGGGCCGGCTAGGCCGGGCTTGGGGATCCGGCAACCGGGTAGAGCTGTTCGGCCTCGTTACCAACAGCGCGGTCAGCTCGACCACGGGCGCCTTCCGATATCGCTCCGCGGGCCTGAACGTGCGGCTCGGACTGTGAGCCGATTCAGCGAGTATACGTCTCGAAAAACCCCAACCCCGAATCGGCCACAGTTTCACCTCCAAGTCGACCCTGTAGAGTGAAGGCCCCCCGCATCTGAAGAAAGACGCGCCGAAAGTCGCTGGCCTTCATGCGGGTGGCGAGCGCGTCGGTCACACGGACGCTGAGATGTACCGTGTCGGCACCGTGAACTCCCGTCCAGACTGAAGCTGGTGGGGGCTGCTACGCGGGATGCCCCGGGCACTGGCCTGCTACCCTCATAACGTATGCTGCTGAATCGGAGGACCTGCCTCACCCCAAGTGAGTCCACCAGGGTCATGAAAAATGACGCGCTGACTGCCCTCCGCTCTTCCTCCCTGCCGTACACGCCGCCATACAGCAGATTGAAGCGATCTCCCTGACCAGTTCCCCATTCCCATCGCACGTCACGCCAGACGCCCCAGTTATGGTCGTGGTATGCCGGCACCGCGCTGACACTTCGGCAGCCGCCGACGCACACAGATCCTCCCGGACGCGCGAGCGCTCAGGGCGGGAACGACATACCCCGAGACAATTTCATCGTTGCGAAGCTCGACTGCGGGGAAGTAACGATGACGGGCGGGCACCAGCGTGAGGTCGATCCGAACTCTCCCACCCTCTCCCCCTGCCTCGGCGTGGAGCCGGTAGGTGCCCTCATGTTGGCGGACGGAGCTTCGCGCAATGGTTACATCCGCTCGGGTCGTGTCGAAGGCAACCAGAGAGGAGGAGGCCAGTGCGGTGAAGCGCTCATAGTGCCCACTGGGGGTCCTGCGAGTGACCAGCAGCTGGCCACCCCACTCGCCGGCGGGGAGCTCACCGCCGACGAGATACGTGATGTACCACCATTCCTCGGGGCCGGTGACCACATTGAAGTAGTGCCATTCACCCCAGGTGGGGTCTGGCCGGCGGGGGAAGATGAAAGCGGTCGAGCTCGTCGTAGAGTTGCTGTGCGGTTGGATCCATGTACGCCGAGTCGGTCCTGGAATCCGTCCAGCGACCCGACAGCAGAGATAGACCGGAGCCAACGGCGTTTGCACGGCTCGGAATCTCGCCTCCGGTTCTCACCGCCACGGTTCGGCCACCGTGGCCCAGGTAGAGCAGCTTTCCCTCGATCACCGGAGATACCGTGCGTACCCGGCTCTCCTCCCGACCCCCGCCAAAGAGCTGCCGGGTGAGGAACCGGGCCCGGTCGATGCCGAAGAACATGCCGCTCAGCCCGCCGGTTCGCATCGCTTCGATGTCGATTCCCTGGGGCAGCACCGTCAGCTCTCCACCGCCGACGAGCGAAATGTCGCGGGACTGGTCCAGCATGGCCTGACCGACGGAGAGCAAGACGATCATAACCCCCACACCGAGCGAAAAACCGAGGAGCAGAAAGACCGAACGAAGCCGTCGCACGAGGAGATGACGGAAAGCGAGGGTGGCGATCACGGCTCACCCCGAATGCGGCCGTCGAGCATGTGAATCACCCGGTGTGCCTCGGCCGCGAGCTGCTCATCATGGGTTATTACCACCAGCGTGGTCTCGTCCTGATTCAGGCGGCGAAACAACGACAGGATTTCCTCGCCGGTGGCGGCGTCGAGCTCGCCGGTAGGTTCATCGGCCAGGAGCAGCGCCGGCCGGTTGGCGATCGCGCGAGCGATGGCTACCCTCTGCATCTCTCCACCGGAGAGTTGGGTTGCCCGGTGACTGGCCCGATGCTCCAGGCCGACGTAAGCCAGCAGCTCCCGCGCCCGGGTCCGCCGCTCCCGGGCGGGAACACCCGCCTCGGCCAGGGGCAACTCGATGTTCTCCTGGGCCGTGAGAACCGGCAGGAGGTGAAAGCGCTGGAAGACAAAGCCAAGCCGGGTGAGACGGAGTCGGGTGAGGTCTCGATCCGTCAGTCGGTCCAGACGGGTTCCCAACAGCTCTACGGTGCCGCGGGACGGGACGTCGATGCCGCCGATCAGCTGGAGCAACGTAGACTTTCCGCTGCCTGAAGGACCGGCTATTGCCACGTACTCGCCCGAGTGCACCTCCAGCGACACGCCACGGAGCGCGTGTACCGCGGCGCCATTCATCGGATAGTCCTTGTACAGATCGCGGGCGATCAGGACTGCGGGGGAAGTACTCAAGTAGCCTCCGACCGGAGCGTGGCGGCGATGGGGGCACGCGCCGCCAGCCACGCTGGGTACAGCCCGGCAAGGCCTCCGGTCAGCAGGACCACCAGCCCAGCGGTGACAATGCTCTCCCGTCTGGGCACGAAGAACGAGAAGGCCGCTGGGAGGCCGGGGAAGCTGGTGAGGATGCTGTCGAGATAGCGGGCGGTGATCAGGCCCAGCAGCATCCCGAGCCCCGCCCCGACTCCAGTGAGGAGCGCCCCTTCGAGAAGAACCTGACGGATGATGGTGGCGCGCGCGATCCCGATGGCACGGAGCGTGGCGATCTCCCCCAATCGCTCGTTTACCGTGATCGCCAACAGCGTGCTGATCAGCAGCACGCTGACGATCAGACTCAAGGTGCCAAGTATGTAGGAGAGCTGACGGAAGTAGACCAACCGCTGTTTGAAAAATTTCACGAGGTCCGCCACGCTATACACCTCGAGTCCCGGGAACTCCTCCCGCAACCGCAGCGCCAGCGCCGGCGCGTCCGCATCGCTCCGGGCCTTGACCAGAATCAGGGAGGCTCGGTCCTCCTTCCTTCCCGCAAGGCTCTGCATGACCGGCAGCGTCGTTCCGACAGAGGGCTGGCCCCGGTAGTCGTAGACCCAGCTGACGAAACCGCGCACTACTACAGTCCGGGTTGACGGCACCGGTGACTACCTGCGGGTCAAGCCTGGCGACTAGAGTCAGGGTGTCTCCGGCCCGGGCATCGAGCAGCTCGGCCGCGGGCGCGCTCAGAAGCACACCCATCGTATCGTCGGAGGCGATGTCGCTCCCATTCTCCAGCCGGTAGAATCCCTGGGACTCCGGCTGGATGCCATAGCCGAACAGTGTGATCAGGGAGTCCCCACGCTGGCCATACACCGAGGTGCCCAGGACGGCCCCCGCCGCGGCGACCGACGGATCGGCGCGGAGCCTCCGGATCGTTGTCTGGACATCACCCAGTGTGGCCTCGGTATCAAACGGCAACGTGCCCTTGGGGGAGAGGCGGATCTGGTATCCTCTGGCTGTGAGCAGATCGGCGAACGACTTCTCGATGCCGCCGCTCAGCATCACCATGTCGAGCAGCAGGGCCGCGGACACGGCAATGCCGAGGATCGTCAGCGCTGTCCTGAGCGGGCGGCGGAGCAGGCTGCGGAGCCCCCATTTCAGGTCTCTCACCGGCGGCCCCAGAGCACCAGCGGCGGCGTGCGCACCAGTCGCCAGGCCGCCGCCATGCCCGCCAGCATTCCCAGGGCCAACGAAAGCGTCAGGCTGAACAGAACGATCTCCGGCGTGATGAGCGAAAAGGTCAGAGCTGTATCGAAGAATCGACGGTAGTACGCGTTCGTAGCGGCGCCGGCGAGATACGCCAGGCCGGCCCCGGCTATCGAGCCAAGTACCGCGACCAGAGCCGCCTCGAGAAGAAGGGCCGCGAAAATAGTCCGGCGTCGCACGCCGATGAACCGCATCAGCGCCGCGTCCAGCCGTCGTTCCTCCACCTTCAGCATCATGATGCACAGGAGAAATACGGCACTGGCCACGATGCTGATCACGGCGATGGCACGGTGAAACCGACTCACCACCAGGAAGGTCTGCGAGGACTCGCTGGCAATGGCGCTGGAGCGGTGGACTCGGTAGCCAAAAGCGCTACGATTGAGTGCGGCGGCGGCACTGTCCGGATCGACACCCGGCCTCAGTCCAATGCCAAACCGATCCACCCGGTCCGGCTCCCCCAACAGGGCGGCCAGCTCCGGCAGGTGCAGCCGGATATGGCGCTCCCGCTTGGCGATCTCCGCGGGATCCGGGCGGGGCTCATAGATGGCGGCCACGGTTCCCAAGCTCGCCAGCGAGTCCGGGGCCGGCCCCAACCGGACCGTGTCGCCGACGGAAAGGCCAAGCTCCTCGGCCAGCCGGCGCTCGACCGCCACCTCGGCCATCTGTGCTCCGGCGGGCGATGCGCCGATAATCAATAGAATCGCGGGCTGAAGCCAGCATCTGAGGCTTTGTGCTCTCATTGTTTTCCTTCGGTTGCTCGTACGAAGTCCAGGTACAGTGTTAAGGTAGCCGTGCAGGGGACGGAGCCGGTGGAACCCAACCGGAGGACCAGTCATGGAAGGTCAAAGTCACCCGAAGGTTGCAGTCGTGGGGATGAGCGAATCAGGCCGGGGCTGGGCTACCCTGGTATCCGCCGCCGGCTGGCCGCTGACTATTTACGACCCGGATGCGGCCGTCCTTCAGAGCAGCGACGAAGAGATAGCGAACCGAAAGCGGCACTCACTGGGCACGGGAATTCCCGCGATCACGGATGAGGGCGAGATCCTGCCCGGAGACCCCCGGCTGGGCCGGAGCCTCCTGAACGCCGTGACCGATGCCGATTGGATCATTGACGCAACCGTCGGCGATCTGCTTCACCGTCAGCGCCTGCTGGAACAGATCGAGGGAGTAGCGCGGATGGCGGCGGTGGTGACGTGTAGTGCGCCCGGACTGTCGCCGACCGAGCTGTGCGCCCGCCTGAGGCGGCCCAGCCGGCTCCTGGTGGCGCGGGGGTTCGATCCGGTAGAGCACATCCCCGCGGTCGAGGTCGTGCCCGGTCCTCTCACCGATCGGGCCAGTCTCGACCTGGTGCGCCACTGGCTGCGCCAGCTCGGCAGAATACCAGTGGTGCTCCGGAAAGAGATCCCCGGCAATGCCAGCGGCCGCCTCACCGCAGCGCTCTGGCGGGAGTGCATACGGCTGGTGTTGGATGGGGTTATGGAAGTGCGCGATGTGGACGCGATCATGGCATCGGGGCTCGCGGCCCGATGGGCGGGGGCGGGACCGTTTCAGACCGTCTACCTCGAATCCGGAGAGCGACAGACCGCGCAGCTCAGCTCGGCGCTCCGGGCCCTGGAGTCTCGCTGGGAAGGCGACACCGGCTTCCAGCTCCCTTCCGCGGAGCATCAACAGCTGATTCGGCTGATCGAGCGAGCCTACGATGGCGAGGGGGACGTGCTGCGGGGGGCCCGGGAGGAGCGGCTAGCAGAGCTCCGGCGCATCGTAGGCTACTAGCGGGTGAAGGGATGCTCCAGACTGAGGTAGACGAACAGCGCCTCTTCGTCCGAGGACGATCCCAGATCGAAAGTGTACCCTATCCCTGGGACCATCTGCAGATCGTTCGCCAGATTGATCGCCGCACGAAACCCCGGATTGAGCAACACCACCTCGTCGCGTTCCGTCCCTGGCGTTCCCGCCGATTCGACGCTGAGCCACAGCGCTTCGACCATCAGATTGAACGACGGATGCAGCAGCCAGATGGCGCTGGTGCCCAGATTGAAGCTCGCCGTGGTGGCCTCGCTGCCGGCGAGGCTCTTAGCCGAAGGGGTGAGCGTGAGGCCGGCGTTCCAGTGACGTCACCAGCTTGAGGCGCCAGAACCAGCGTCAGTGGCAGATTGGTCTGAAAGCTGACGCCGCCGAAACCCCGACCTGCCTCGTGATCTCCAGTAGGCAGGAAAAAGGAGAGCCTCGGAGCAAAGACAACCGACGCCGCGGGATTGCCGATCAGCTGGTAGCGATAGTTCACTCCGACGTCGCCCAATCCGGTTCCATCAGCATCGTGTTGAACCGGCACGCTGTAGCTGAGTTGATGCCGAATGCCCCCGAGCGGCCATTCCTGAGTGAAGTTGTAGGCCCAGGAGTCTCCGCCGGAGGGCCGGATAAAGTTGCTTATGTGCTGAACGACGCCTCGCTCCTGATTGTACGCCTCCTCGATGAGAAAGCTGTTATCCTGGATTTGGAGGGCGGTAAGCGGTGAGCGGTAAGCAGTAAGCGGGAGTGTCAGGAGGCAGAAAAGCGTCGGCGCGAAAGCTGCGATTACCCTTCGGTTCGAGCCTGTTACCGCCCCGCTTACCCCTGACCGCTCACCGCTCACGTTCTTATCTTTCATGCCGGGACCAACAGCCCTGTTCCATACATGATCATCATGCCTACCAGGAACCCGGCCGTGTTGAGCGGGGCGGTGAGTCCCGCGCCAGCGCGGCGGCTGAAAAGCCTGTAGAGCTCGTACACCACGGCGATGATGGCCCCCACGCCAATCGCAAAGAAGAGCGTCGTCAACGCTGGAGAGTAGGTAAAACCGCCGATCCAGGCGCCAAGTACGGTTGGAATTCCTGCGAGCGCGCCGAGCAGGATGAGAGACGCCAGTCGCGGCCGCTGATCTGCCAGCGGCGTCACTATTCCCAGCCCTTCCGTGGTGTTATGGAGCAGGAAGCCAATCACCAGGAAGGTTCCCAGCGCTATCTCGCCAGTCGCGTATGAGGCTCCGATGGCCAGACCTTCCCCCAGATTGTGGAGCCCGATACCCAAAGCGATCAGCGCTGCTACCTGAAGAGGAGTGCGCTCGGCCCGAGTTCCACCGCGCCAGCGTCCCAAGGCAGCCAGAATGAGAGGGGTGGCCACGACTCCCAGCAGGACCAGCGCCGGACCCTGAAATGCTCCCGCGACCAGCCCGGAGGTCTCCACGGATTCCGCCAGCGCGTCTGCGCCCAGGAACACCAGCAACCCCATCGTCAGACTCAGGAAGAAATCGATCCAGCGCCGGTCAATCGCTCGAACGAATGGCAGCCAGAGCAGGCCGATGAACACGGGAATGACGCCGGCGTAGATGCCAAGGAGCGCGAATGTCGTGAGGTAGCGGGAATCCACCGTCGGCGACAGAGTAGCCACCGCCACTTCGCCAGTGAACGTCAGTCCGGTGCTCGTCACCAGGGCGACTTGATGCGGCTCGCCTTCCACCCATGGGTATGGAATGGTGATCGTGCGCCGCTCCAGCCGATCAATGGTGCGGCTTCCGTCCACGCGATGGACCCAGTTTGCATCGTCTACCATGACCTGTGCGACTGTAACCGGCTCGGGCCCTCCGTTGACCAGTTGGACTTGCATGACGCCCTGAGCCGGCAAGAGAATCCGCTCAATGGTCAGCTCCTCTACCGGCGGGAAGTTCTGTTGGAAGACCCCGACCGGCCCGACTCGCAGAAACACCGCCACCAGAGCCGCGAGCAGCACCAGTGGCGCCAGCCCCTTGAACCAGAGCGGTGACCCCCCTTGGCGGATTTTCGCCGACTCCCGCCTCCCTGCCCTGGCCGAAGTCGGCTCCGGCTCGACCGGCAACTCGAGCTTAGACATGCGGCGCCTCCACCAGGAACACACCGCTCCATCCCAACTCGGCGAACTCGCTTTGATGGGCGTGGAACATGAAAGGCCCGGGGTGATTGTACGTGAATTCAAGCACGGCCCGCTCTCCCTGGCATAGAGCGACGACATCGGTCCATTCGTAGCGGGTCAGGTCGGTGCCGGTGCGGTACAGTCGAAAGAGATTGCCGTGAATGTGGAATGAGTTCAGCAGATCGAACTCGGTCACATTCACCACGTACGCCCGTACCAGCTCTCCCTGGCGGATCCGAATCGGATACTTCTGGTAGTGAAAGGCGACCGTATTGACGGCGTAGATCTCATTCTCCTGATCGAAGTTCGTATCGAACCCATTCATCACCATCACCAGCTCGCGGGCTGGGGGGCGGCCAGCCTTCGGATCTACGATGAAGGCACCGTACAGGCCCTTATGGATGTGGCGCTTGATGGGCACGGTATGACAGTGGTACAGGTGCAGCCCAAAGGGCTCCGCATTGAATTCGTAGACGTAGCTCCGACCGGGGCTTACCGGTTCGAATGCCCCATCCATGTTCGATGGGTGCATACCATGGAAGTGGATGCTGTGAGCATGACTGCCGCGGTTGGTAAACCTCACCCTGATCCGGTCCCCTTCCGTGCAGCGGATCGTGGGCCCGGGCACTTGACCGTTATAGGTCCATGCAGGGTAGAACACCCCGGGAGCAACCTCGATCTCGCGATCTTCAGCGATCAGCTCGTACTCGCGCACGGTCTGGCCGGACGGAAGCCGTGAGACTTTGCCGGTGTCGAAGTGCGTGAGAAATTGGGTAGGATCGAAGGAACCGGGAGCCAGATTCCCGACGGTCATCATGTCGTGGTGCGATGCGTTGCTCTGGGCTCCCTGTGCCGGCGACTGCCCCAGTCCCGGAATCGTGAGCACGCTTCCCGCAGCGGCCATGCCGACCGTGCCCAAGGCACCTGCCTTCAGCAGGTCCCTCCGCGTCATTGCCTGGTCCACCAGATCCTTCTTTCGCGACATCTCCCCTCTTCCTTGTTCTGGATCACTCGTGAGAGCATAGGAGCGCGTGACCCAGTTCGCGCCCGATCACCTGCTTGTGCGACCCGACCTTGATCGTGACCAGATCATCGATCGGCTGCCGATTCACCACGGTGACGTGGACGCCGGGCCTCAGCCCCAGGGAAGCGATGTAGCGCAGACGCTCGGGCTGGCTCTCCTGCACCCGGCTGATCTCGACCGTCTCCCCGATCGGAACGTCGGACAGCGCGATACACGCGAGCTCCTGGACTTCCCCGTCGGCGGTTGGGATGGGATCGCCATGGGGGTCAACCGTGGGGTTGCCCAAGGCCCCGGCCATCCGCTCGATCATCGTGTCCGAGACGGCGTGCTCCAGCCGCTCCGCCTCTTCGTGGACTGTATCCCAGGAGTAGCCCAGGAACTCCACCAGGTAGGCCTCGATGAGCCGGTGGCGACGCACCATTCGGAGCGCGGCACGCCGACCCTCCTCAGTGAGCTGCACCCCTTTGTAGGGGATGTGCTCCAGAAGACCATGCTCAGAAAGGCGCTTGACCATCCCCGTGACCGATGGAGCGGAAAGCGCCAACAGGTTGGCGATCTCGCTGGTGGAGGCGGGGCGCCCTTCCGGGGACAACTGGTAAATGGCCTTGAGGTAATCTTCGACTGAGCGGGTCAGGGGCTCGCCTGCGACTGCGGCACTCATAGAAACCCATGGATTTAGGTTAGGCTAATTATGGTATAAGACCCTCCTAATGTCAAGTTTCTGAGCTACGAAACTCTCAGGGAGGCACCCGTCATCGGACGTGATCCAGCAGGTTCGTCAGGATTCGCTCGGTCATTCCCCAGATCAGGGCATTCTCATCTGATAGGCCGGAAATTCCCGACTCTGCTGAGCGACGGTCAGGCGGACCGGGTGGTAGGCTCCAGGGCCCAGCAAATCATCGAGTGACACCCACTGGGCTGAGGCGATTTCGTGATTGGGGGTGAGCTGACGGACGAGTTGGGCAAGACGAATACGAAGGGCCGGACCGCCACAGGGGGCAGCACCGGGGTCCGAGGGACCACGTCGTCCAGGATCCCGGCAGGTGCGTATTCCCGAAAGATTCACGCCCATTTCCTCGGCCGTCTCCCGAACCACTGTGGCCAGGAGATCCGGATCGCCGGGCTCGCGGCGGCCCCCAGGCAACGCCATGTGGCCGGACCAGGGATCGCCCGCCCGTTCGGCGCGGCGGATCAGAAGAATGGCTTCGGGGTCGGGTGTGAGAATGGCGGCAACTGCCGCCCAAATGAAGCGAGGAGTCCTCGTCAGCCGGAGCGGGGCCTGACAGACAGGCGCTCCCGAAGGCGAGTAAGCCTTGGCTCAGTGCGAATGTGATCCGCAGCCACCGCCGCAACACCCGCCCACCGCCGCGCGGCAAGGTGGGGCCGTCGCTGGCGGGCCTGGTGGAACCGATGGCGGGGCGGGCCGTCACGGAAAGCAGTCGCTCCAAATTCACCCCGCGCACACCGGGGCAGATGACAGTCTCACCTCCCGCGAACCAGTCGCTCGAACTCCTGGCCGCATCCGCCGCAACGGTAATCGTATATGGGCATGGCTTCAGCTTCGCCGATGGATCTCGTGGGGTCAAGGGACCGGCGGTCGTCGCACTGCCGCATCATCGTGGAACGAGCGCGACGTTTGGGTCGCCCCATCCACCGCAACGTGCCTGATCAGGCAATGGTTTGTCGCTGGCATCGAAGGTGCGGATACCTGCGCTACTTGAGCTGGTCCGTCAGCCAATCCAGGGTGGCGTCGAAGACGTTGTCCAGTTCCGGCGTGCTGGACCGCCAGGGATGCGCCGCACCGAACGTGTGTCCGGCGCCATCCACGGGCAGCAAACGGGTTCGCTCAGTGGGGCCAGCGGATCGGAGCAACTCCGCCTCGCGCAAAGCGAACGGATTCGTCCTCGGCCCCATGGATCAAGAGCCAGGGGACGCGAATCCGCCGTGCCGCGGCCAGGATGTCGAGGGCAGCCCCATGCTGGTCGATGTCGTCCAGGACGTCGGGGTAGAGAGGAAGCACCTGGCCGGTTCGGGTATTGGTCACCGCGATCTTTCCGGCCTGGCGCCACGGCGCACGATCTTCGGCCGGCCAACGTTGGACGCTGGAGATCGCGGCCCAAGTCACCAGGACGCTGAATTCTAGGGTCCCGGGCAGTCTGGAGGACAGCGATCCCTCCGCCGCGCGAATGTCCGACCAATCCCACGCTGGTCGGAGGGGGGACCCCGAGCTCTCCCTGGAAAAGACTGTCCAGGACAGCGGTGGCATCGCTCAGCTCGGCGGAGAAGGTGTTGTGGCCGAACCGTTCGGGGAAAGCAAAGTCTCCGGCGTCATCCACCCCACTGCCGCTGAAATTGAAACTCACCGCCGTAAAGCCTGCTCGGGCGAGGCGGTCGGACAGAGGGGGAAACATTCCCCAGTCCTTGAAGCCTTTGATAGCCGTGCAACACCATCACCGCCGGACGGGAGGTGGATCTGCCTCCAGCGCGAACGTCGACCAGGATGGGCCCCAGGGCCCCGGTCAATGAGTGTTTGGTCAGCGTCGGGGTAGCCATAGCGGACAGGTCGGCGGCCCTAAGCAACGGCCGGCTCGAGGAGCTCCACTTCTCCGGCGCCGGCATCCAGCCGAGCCTTGATGCCGAGTGGCAGAGTCCACTGGTCCTCGATATGTCCGATGGGAAAGCCGTAGGCGGCGGGAATACCGAGGGGCCCGAGGTAGTGTGCCAGTACCTGATCGAAGCCGAGGGCGCCGTCGCGGTTGGCGCGCTCCAGGTCAGTGAAGCGGCCGACCACGACGCCGGCCAACCGCTGGAGTGCTCCACTCAGTCGCAGATGGGAAAGCATCCGGTCCACCCGGTACAAGTCCTCACCGGCGTCCTCGAGAAAGAGAATGGCTCCGGACATGTCGGGAAAGTACGGCGTGCCGATCAGACATTGCAGCAACGTCAGGTTGCCGCCGACCAGCAGCCCTTCGGCGACACCGGGGTGAAGCGTCACGATCCTGTTTTCCTGCGATAGGAGCACACCAGGGGGCTCCGGCAAGCGCTCCAGGCGGCCGGCAGCACCCGCACCCGTCAGGACCAGCTCGAAGTGGCGGCGGCTGAACGCGGGCATGCCGGCTCGCGCCACCGGGCCATGAAAGGTCACGACGCCGGTCAGCCGGGTCATGGCGTTCAGCAGCGCGGTAATGTCGGAGAATCCGATCACGATCTTGGGCCGCCGGATCATCGCCTCATAGTCGATTCGATCGAGCAGCCGAATCGAGCCATAGCCGCCTCGGATGCACCAAATGGCATCGATCGATGGATCAGCCAGGGCGGAATTCAGGTCCGTCAGCCGCTCGTCGTCGGTCCCGGCAAGATAGCCGTGGCGCGCATGGGCGCTTTTGCCTAGTACGGCTTCGTAACCCAGAGCACGGCAGAGTGCCCGCGGCCCGTGTTAGATCATCCTGTTCCAGCAGCGGGCCCGCCGGCGCTACCAACGCGACGCGGCTGCCCGCGACCAGTTTTGGAGGGCGTACGACCGGTTTTGACCGCATAAACTCTCGACTGTAGATTGACGAACCCTTACCGGGGAGACCGCGACGTGCGTGCTTCCGAACCCGTTTTGATCGATGCCGGACGTGTCATCGCAGAGATGCGCGAGTCGATGGTCACTCAATGGGCCGACTGGCTGGGGAATCGGGTGACCGCCGCCTCCACGATACCGCGGCCAACGATCGAGCGGGAGTTCCGGCTTGTCTTCGACGTTCTGACCGAGATGGTTGGCCCCCTCAGGCGGGAAGCCAATCCGGTATGGTTTCACGTGTGCGAACATTACGGGCGGATCGCATCGGCGCGCGGCCTGGCAGCGGGAGAAGTCGTGGAAGAGCTGTCGTACCTGCGGGAGCTGCTCACCCAGAATCTGGCCCCGATCCTGGTGGCCATGAGAGCCCGCCAGGGAATGGCCATCATGCTGAGGCTCAATCGCGCAATCGACAAGGGCATCGCGGTCGCAGTCGTGGGCTATACCGATGCACTCATTGCCACGCTGTTCTCCCAGAATGGCGTGCCGGCGCTGAGCATCTCCAACGATTTCGGCGAGCTCGGACGCCAGCTTACCGCGCTCGAACGGGAGCTTCAGGCCGTCGCCGGCTCCGCCCGGTAGGCCATCGCACGCTGGCCGGCATGTTCCATGTTAGCGATCTCATTCCGGTCATTCCCTGGCTCCTGCCGTTTGTTACCCTTCCCCGCCTCACCAGCCGCAAACCGGATCTGACCGACGCCCCAGCCGTCGGGGGCCGGTTCGTAACCGTAATCGTCCCCGCGCGCAACGAAGCCTCCACCATAGCAACAGTGGTGCGCTCGATTCTAGCGACAGAGTACCAGCCGCTGGAGCTGCTGGTAGTTGACGACCGATCTACCGATGACACCGCGGCCATCGTGTCGAGAGTGGCCGATCCCCGGCTCCGCCTGATAGCGGGAGAGGAGCTGCCGGAGGGTTGGTACGGAAAGCCCTGGGCCTGTTACCAAGGATACCAGGCCGCTGCCGGGGAGCTCCTCCTGTTCACCGATGCCGACACCCGACACGCGCCGGCGCTGCTGGGCCACGCGGTCGGAGCCCTCATCCGGGAAGACGCCGGGCTGGTGACCGTCTCACCACTTCAGCGCTGTGTGAGCTTCTGGGAGCGGGCGGTCATGCCCCAGATCTGGTTTCTCCTCGCGCTGAGGTATGATCCCGCGTCGGTGAACCGTGCCCGCGCCGAGCGGGACGTCATCGCCAATGGACAGTTCATCCTCACCACTCGCGAGGCGTACGAGGCTGCCGGCACCCATTTCGGTGTCAGGCACGAAGTGGCCGAGGATTTGGCGCTGGCGCAGGCGTTCGTGCGCCAGGGACGCAGGCTCTACTTCGCGTATGCGGAGCGGCTGATGGAAACCCGGATGTACCAGAACCTCAGCCAGCTGATCGAAGGCTGGTCGAAGAATATCTATCTGGGCGGCCGCCGGTCGTTCCCCCACCAGCCGCTACTGCGAGCCCTGGTTCCGCTCATGCTCGTGGTCGCTCTGGGATTCTGGCTGGTACCGCCGGCGGTATTGCTTGCGGGAGCAATCCACCCTGCAGTGGGAGCGTTCACTCTGCCGGCCCTTGTCGCCACGCTGATGTCAGCTTTGTTCTGGATGCTGATGGCCCGGCTGATGCAAATCCCGGCGCCTTATGGAGCAGCGTACCCACTGGGCGCGCTGATGGCATTGTTCATCGTGGGCCGTTCAACCTGGCGGGGCGGTGGAAAGGTCGAGTGGCGGGGGAGGATTTATCGCAATTAACGCCGCTCGACCACTACACCCTGTACCGGTATTCGTCCGCCCAGCAGCCGGCCCGCGGCATCCACTCGAAGCTCGTAGCGCACGTTACCGATCTCAAGCAGGAGCGAGTCATTCCCCAGCGGGGAAAGCTGCGCCCGTACGGTTTGGCCGCCTCCAAGATTGAAGAATGGAACCTGGTTTACGGCGGCGACCCGGGCCCGGCGTACCGCCTGTTCCAGGAGAGCAAACGAGAGATTCAGGTACGGCACAGCCCCGGCTTCGGTGCCGAACAGCCGGGTTTGGATCCCGTTGCCTCCGACGTCGTCCACCGCAGCGCTGTCTTCCTTGAAGATTACGCGTGCCCGCTGCGTTACCCTGGCCGACCTGCCCGCGCTGTCGGTCCCCTCCCGTACCGTCACCTCGATCAGCGGAAGGGTCGCATCCGGCGCGACCACAGCGGTCCACCGCTCAGAGGTTCGCTTCGCATTGCGTAAGGCGAGGGTACCCTCGAGCCTGGTTGCAGTCCTGGCAAACTGCTCCGTTGCAACCGTGTCGGATCCCCGACGGGTCACGAATGTGCCGCTGTCGGATACGCCTTGCCCGGCAGCCGCAGCAGGGGCCGAGAGGGCAATGACCGCAGTGTACAGAGATCGAAAGGACATGGCTCAGGGTTCAGGGGCAAGCGTTTGGACCGGTGACACGGAATACTAACCTGGGTCGCCACCCCGGAACCGGACATGCGATTTTCGCCACACGCTGCCGCATTCTGATGCGATGATCCGGCCTCCGCCAGCATACCGTGGGGCTCCGCAACACCCGGAGCGCCCCGCGGATGAGCCTCGAGACACTCCTCCCCGAAATACGGTCACTCGACCGCCTCCCGCTGCTGGTGGCCGCACTCGGCCACCAGCCGCTCTGGGAACAGATTCCCGCGGGACCTCGGCGTGGCCGCCCAAGCATGGCAGTGGTAGGCAGAACCGCCGAGCTGCCATGGTTTGCCATAGAGGCTCAACGGCCGGAACCCGCGGCTGAAAAGCTGGCGCGGGCCCTGGAGAGGAAGGGACGATTGTGCCTGGTGTTCGCGCTGGACCACCATGCACGGTGCCTGGCTGTGGCTGTGGCCATGAATGGCTGCCCCAGCCTGTTACTCAACCTTGCCGCACCCGGGGCCGGAGCGCTGGCCACGTTGCGGAGACTGACGGCCTCATCCGAAGGAGGCGCCCTATCCTTCGCGTCGAGAGCGGCCGATGCGCTCAGCGCCCAGACTGTCGGCCGCCGCTTCTTTCGTGAGTTCCGTTCCACCCTCGAGCGTCTGGGTGGCGGCCTGCCTCGCCACATACCGGATCTGGATCGGCACAATCTGGCGCTTCTTCAGCTCACCCGAGTCCTCTTCCTCTACTTCGTACAGACGAAAGGCTGGCTCGGCGGGCGGGACCGCTTCATGGCGGAAGAGGTGGATCGCTGCCTTCGGCGCCGGCGCCGGATACATCGAGATCTGTTGCGACCGCTCTTCTTCGGCACGCTGAACCGCCCGCCTGACGAACGCAGCCGCACCGCGTCGGCATTTGGTTCCATCCCCTTTCTCAACGGTGGGTTGTTCGAGCCTCATGCACTGGAGCGGCGGTTCCCCTGCGACATTCCCAACGATCTCTGGCGCGAGGCGTTCGATCGGCTGTTCGAGCGGTTTCACTTCACCATAGCCGAGGGAGACACTCACGGGAGCGTAGCTCCGGACATGCTGGGTCGGGTGTTCGAAGGAGTCATGGCTCCCGAGATCCGGCATGCCTCCGGCTCCTTCTATACGCCCGCACGCCTGGTGGCTCGCGTGCTCGACGCGGCTTTGACCGCCTGGTTGGCGAATCGCTTGCGGTGTGGAGATGGGCAAGCGGAGCGGAGGCTGGCGGACCCGGACGCAGCCACCGCGCGAGTCCTGGCCGGAATCACCCTGCTCGATCCGGCGGTCGGATCAGGGGCATTCCTCCTAGGCGCCCTCGATCGCCTCGCTGCCGCAGGCGCCAAGGGATACACCATCGGCCCGAAAGCGGGGCGTCCTGCAGCGGAACCTCTTCGGAGTGGACCAGTCCGCCGCTGCGGTACGCCTCACCGAGCTACGGCTCTGGTTAGCGGTCATCGCCGATGACCCGGCTCGGGAGGCACAGGCTGTCTCACCGCTACCGAATCTCGACTGCCTGGTACGGCAGGGAGACAGTCTGTTCGATCCTATAGACCAGAGCGAAGAAACCTCACCGTACTCCTCCGAAATCGCCGCGGATCTCTCAGCCATCCGTCGGGAGCTGATCACCGCCACTGGCACGGAGAAACGCAGGCTGGTTCGGCACCTCCGGCGGGCGGAGGCGACCGCTCTGGCTCAGTCGCTCCGGACCGCCGAAGCGAGGAACCAGGCGGCAGCGGCGGAATGCGTTCACTCTGCCCGATCGGGCGATCTCTTCGGGCAGCCGCGGGGTCTCGACCGAGAGCTGCGAGAACGGCTGGACCAGCTTCGCCGCCGAGGACGGACGCTGCGGGAGGCCCGCAAGCGGCTCGCTCGAGATGGCGAGGTGCCCTGGTTCCACTATCAGAGCCACTTCGCTGATGTCTTCGCCAAGGGCGGGTTCGATGTGGTGATAGGAAACCCACCCTGGCTCCGCTCGGAGCAGATACCTCCGACGGTTCGGCACCGGCTGAGTAGCCGATATCGCTGGTGGCGTGGGGTATCCCACAGCTATGGGAACAAGCCTGATCTGGCGGTGGCGTTCCTCGAGCGAGGGCTGGAGCTGGCCGCACCTGGCGGCGTGTTGGCCATGCTGGTGCCTGCCAAGCTCGCCGCGGCAGGGTATGCGGTGCCAGCTCGGCATGCGCTTGCCAGCATCACAACCATTCATGCGGTCGAGGACCTGACGGCTGAAGCTGGAGGTGATTTCGACGCGACCGTGTATCCCATGGCAATCGTCGCGAGCAAGGCACACCCTCCGGCAAATCACCGAGTCCGCACTGCTCTTCAAGCCACGAAGGGGCGGCGTATCGCGCAGGCGACGCTCGCCGGCGGCGGGCCGTGGATTCTGGTGAGGAATCGGCTGCGTAACGTGCTTTCCACTTTGCAGGCCTCTCATCCGACCGTAAGCGAGAGATTCCGGTGCCAGCTCGGCCTCAAGACCGGCGCCAATCACGTCTTCCTCGATCCACCCAGACGGACTGGAACCGCATCTGCTTCGGTGGGCGGTGAGGGGGCGAGACGTCCACCCCTTCCAGTGCTTCCCAGCCGTCCGACTGCTCTGGACCCACGATGACTCAGGGTACCCACGCGCGCGGCTGCCGCCTGCCTCCGCAGCGTACCTCGCACAACATGAAGCGGAGCTGCGCCGCCGCAGGGACTATGTATCCGGGCCGGCGTGGACGCTCTATCGAGTTCGTGCCGCTACTGCCAGACATCGGGTAATATGGGCTGATCTGGCGCGACGCCTGGTGGCCGCAGCGCTGACCACCCGCGACGATCTACAGTTGATACCACTCAACAGCTGTTATGTCGCACCCAGCGAAACCGCGTCCGCCGCCGAGTCGCTGGCCGCAAGTCTCAACTCGACCTGGTTGAGAGCAGCCGCCCAGCTGTCGGCGGTTCCGGCGGCGGGAGGGTTCTCCCGCTTCAACGCGCAGATCGTAGCCGGCCTTCCCTTCCCCACCTCTGCCGCGACCGATCCGGTGCTGCCCGAGCTGGCCCGTACCGCCCGGCTCGGCTCCGACGTCCAAGCCGAGCTGGACGAGCGGCTGGCGCGCCATCTTGACCTCTCCCGTGCTGCCCAACATGCACTTCGTTCCGTGGTGGGTGGCGCCGCCAGCTATCGTCGCTGAGGCACTCACACCAGTCCCAGAGCCTCTCTCGACAGCACTGCGGGCGGGCCCGGATGCGCTGCCCGCATCGGTCGTCTCGTCAATCGCCTGCAGCCTGAAACCAGCTGAGGACATGGCTCCCGCGCCGCCGTGGCTATTGGAGACCCAGCGAGTGAGCTTCCGCCGGGCGCTGGCCGCCGTGCGCCGAGTACAGGGGCGCCTTGCTGGCGGACCCGGTTGGGAGCGGCAAGACTTACGTCGCGCTGGCGGTGGCGGCGGCGCTCAATCGCGGGAATCCCACCGCCTGCCTGGTTCCGGCAACGCTCTTGACCCAGTGGCGAGCGACCGCGGCGGCTCTGGAGGTTCCGGTAGTCCTCTGCTCTCACGAGCAGGCCAGCCGCGGGCGCCTGCCCCGCGGGCACCCACGGGTTGGTGATCGTGGACGAATCCCACCATTTCCGGAACCGGTCGACCAAGAGATACGTCAACCTAGCGCAGTGGATGGTGAGCCGGCCGGCCCTACTGATCACCGCAACACCGGTGGTCAATCGCCTCGCGGAGCTCGGAGCCCAGCTCCTCCTGGCGGTTCGGGACAATGTTCTCGCGATTGACGGAGTGCCATCTCTGCGGTCGATGCTTGCCGGTAACCGGGCGCACCCGGCGCTCGGCCAGCTGGTGCTGGAACACGATGGCGCCGCGTCGGCCCGGCCCCGGAAGACAGCCAACCTCAGCGCTCCTACGCCCGAGGAGTGCGCCGCCCTCGATGCATCCGCGGAGCTGATCGGCAGACTTTCCCTCTCTCACACCGGATCGATATCGGTGCTGGTGCGGGGAGTGCTGTTGTGGGCCGCGGCTTCCAGCCCGGCAGCGCTGGCGGGTTCGCTTCAGCGCTATCGCAGGCTGCTGCTGCACGCGCAGGATGCGCTTCGCGCCGGCTGCCTCCCCGATCGGCGGGAGCTACGACGGTTCACCAGCCAGCTAGGCGATCAGCTGGTCTGGTGGGAGCTTCTGTCGGGCAGCGCGGGCACAAGCGAGCTGGAACTGGGCGATCTGACGGTACTGGACGAAATCCTCCCGGTGGCCACCGCCGCGATGGAACAGGCAGGACGAGAAACTGGGCCGCCTGAGCGACATCCTGAAGCAGGCCCAGCCGACCCTGGTTTTTTCCGGAAGCCGCGACACGGTGCGGTATATCCGGCGCAGGCTGACAGACCTGAGGCTGGCCTGGTGCACCGGCAGCAAGGCTGGGATCGGCCATTGCCGGCTGCCCCGGAACACTGTCCTCGGATGGTTTCGAGAAAATGGCTCACTGCTTTCCCGCCCGAGTCACCTCATCGTAACCGACGTGGCCGCCGAGGGGCTCGATCTCCAGTATGCCACACGGGTGGTGCATTACGACCTACCGTGGACACCAATGCGACTGGAACAGCGGGAAGGGAGATCTGCCCGGCTGGGATCGCGTCACGCGGAAGTCGAGGTGTTCCGGTTTACTCCACCAGCATCGTTCGAGCGGTTGCTGGGCATCGAGGCTATCCTCGCCCGAAAAGCGAAGCTTCCCGAAACCGCGGGTCTGGGTCCCAGTGGGCGCGGCATCTGGCGCTGGCGCAGCGACCTGGCGGAGGAGCTGGGCCGGCAGGACGCCGTGGCTGGAGTGGCCCAGATCTGTTCTTCCCACCGCGGCCTGTTGGCGGGTATCGGCCTGTATCGTTCCGGAAATCCGCCGACCTGTCTTTCAGCGGTGGTCGGCTGGCTGGATCCTACCGGTGCCTGGACCGAGGAGCCCGGGGTGATCACCGACCGTTTGCGCGGCGCCGCGCGGGGCAAAGGGCGAAGCCCGGAACTACTTGAGCTCCGCCGCTACCTGGATCTTCTCACCCCGCTCGTCAGACAGCGTCTGGCTCTGACCCGCGGCGGCAGGTGGCTGGCCGCCGATCCGAGTCCGGCGGGACGGGCCATTGCGGCACGGCTGAGCGCGCTGATCCGCCATGCCGCCCGCCTGCGGCAGGAGAATCGTCTGTCAGAGCTGGAACTGGGGCTGCGATTTGTGGCCGGAGGACACACGGCGGGCGAGGAGCTGTTACTGGACCGGCTGGTCAACACCGCGGACCAGCAACTCGTAACCGGCCTGAGAGGGACTCTGCCTCAGCCCGAGTGGAGCGGAATCGAAGCCCGTTTGACCGGCCTCATTATTTTCGGCCCATAGCGGAGATCTACCTCGCCGTTGCCGACTTGCTGCCTACACCCTCGCCTCCCCGAAACTCGAAATGAGCCGGATCGAGGACCCGCTGCGGAAGCTCCTCATCCGATATCCCCTCACGCAGGAGATGAGTGATGAGCTGCTCTGCCAGTCCGGCTGCACTGACCCATACCCCTGGCTGGAGACCGGCGTATTTGTGGGAGAACTCGGGTCGCAGCCTCGCTTCTCGCACCGATGGCTTGGGATGGGGCACTGGCGCATGACTCCGAGGATCGGTTCGACGGACTGCCTGGACAGGAATCCCGCTTGGGAACCCTGAGATTATGGCGCATCCAGCGACTGCGCAAGCGGCGCCGTACTCGCTAATTTCAGCTGATGCCGACGATCCGCACCGTGTTATTCGACCTGGATGGGACTCTAATCGACTCCCTCCGATTGATCCTGGACAGCTACCATCACACGCTGGCGCAACACGGCCTTCCCGCGCGAACCGACGCTGACTGGCTCAAGGGAGTGGGAACCCCGCTTACGGTGCAGCTGGCGGAATGGCGCGACCAGAGCGGCACCATCGAAGCCATGATCGCCACCTACCGCGAGTACAACCTGAAGCACCACGATCGCATGGTCACCGTATATCCCGGTGTGCTCGATGCGGTCCGGACCATCAGGGCGTCCGGCCGCCAGACCGGACTGGTGACCAGCAAGAACCGTCATGGCGCCCTCAGGGGACTGACGCTGGTGGGACTGCAGCTGTTGATGGACGTACTGGTGTGCGCCGATGAAGTTGCCAACCCGAAGCCCCACCCCGAGCCGGTGCAGAAGGCGGTGACCCTGCTCAACGCGGATCCCGCCAGCACTCTATACGTGGGAGACAGCGTGCACGACATGCACGCGGGCCGGGCGGCGGGGGTATTGACCGCCGCGGCGCTGTGGGGACCGTTTCAGAGAGCTCACCTCCAGGAATCGAGCCCCGACTACTGGCTGGAGAAACCGGAGGAGCTGGTTGAGCTGGTGACAGGTAGAGGGAAGGTGAAAGGTAAGGCCAGTCTCACGGCGCACTCGTTTTCTCACGTCGCACTTCACCTTTTACTTCTCACTTCTCACTTCTTATCCCTCCAGCACTTCGCGCACCCGCTGCATCAGCGTCTTCACGTCGAATGGCTTCTGTACGAACCCAGTTCCGGTTCCGATGCCACCGTTGCTCGCCGTTGCGCGGTCAGCATAGCCGGACATGAACAGTACCTTCAGCCCGGGGGAGCGGGAGCGCAGCCGCTGCACCAGCTCGTACCCGCTCATCCCCGGCATGGTGACGTCAGTAACGACCAGATCTATGCCGGCGGCATTGCGATCGTAGAGCTGGAGTGCGTCCTCGCCACTCTGGGCCTCAAGGACGGTATAGCCCTGTGATTCCAGCAGCCGACGCACCGACTCCCGCACCTGCGGCTCGTCCTCGACGAGAAGCAGCGTTTCGGTCCCGCCCCGAGTCGCGTGGCGGGTAGCAGGCGCAGG